>NZ_JBTNDJ010000001.1:0-549709 GCF_054511055.1 Arthrobacter melezitosi | reverse complement strand
CCCCCCCCTGAAGGACCTCACCTCTTCGGCCACCCCCCCTGCTGCCGTCACGGCCCCCCCCCCCCTCCCGCAGCCCCTGGGCGGCCCGGGCGACCTCATCGTCGTCGCCGGACCGGGCCGGGACGCCTTGGAGGCCGGCGGATCCCTGCTCGCCCCGGCGGCCCCGGCAGCCCTGCTGACCGCCGGGGCGCTCAGGGCCGATGGGCTGGCCCATGTGGCCGACCGCCGCGCGGCCACCGAGGCGCGGGCCGCCGGAGTGCTCGCCGGGGCGCCGGTGGTGCTCGCCTTCGGGCTGGGGCATCCCTCCGAGGCCTTCGCCCACGTGCCCGCGCTGGCCCTGCTGGGATTCGACCAGCTCTGGCTGGCCGTCGATGCCACCCGCAAGCACGAGGACACTGTGTCGTGGGTTGAGGCCGTCGAGGCCGTGGCCGAGCCCGACGCCGTCGCCGCCTTTTCCCGCCGGGACACCGCCACGCCGGAGACCGTGCAGGCGCTGCGCTTCCCGGTGAGCTGGGTGGACGCCGCCCCCGGGGCCCCGCCGGGGCCCGCCGGTCCGGCACCGTCCGCCGCGCGCGCCGTGGTTTTTCCTTCGACGCAGATGAAAAGATAGGCTTTAGCTGTGCTGGTACTTACGCGGAAATTCAACGAGAAGATTCATATCGGCGAGGATATCGTCATTACCATTCTCGAATCACGCGGTGATGGTATCAAGATAGGCATTGAGGCGCCCCGGGGCGTGAAAATCCAGCGCGGCGAGATTCTCCAGGCCGTGATCGAAGCGAATCTGTCGGCCAACGTCTCGGATGCCGATGCGGAGTCCCGGCTCAAGGAGCTGCTGGGCCGGAAGGACCCCGAACCGGGTCCTGCTTCCTGAGCCGTCCGGCAGGTGCCGGGGCCCCGGGCGGAGACGGGGTTTCAGGCGGAGACGGAAGCGTCAGGCGGAGACGGGCGCCATCGCGGCCAGCCGGGCGCCCGGGTTCAGGGTCGATCCGCCCCGGGTCAGGGCCGCGAGCGAACTGAGGTAGGCGTTGCGCCGGGCCGGCGCGACGCGTGATTCCGGTGCGGGCGCGGTGCCCTCGGTGTCGGAGTAGACCGCGGCCATCCCGTCGCGGAGCAGCCGGATGGCCTCGGCGCGCTGCTGGGACACCGCCGAGTGGGTTGAGCCGAACTCCTCGGCCAGGTCCTTGACCGGGCGGTCCTCGAAGTAGGTCTGCTCGATGATGTAGCGCATCTTCTCGGGCAGGGCCTCGACTGCGGCCCGCAGGACCTGGGCCTGCTCGGACACCAGCAGGGACTCCTCGGGGGTGGCCATGACCGCCGTGAGCGACTCCGGTGCGTTCTCGTCCAGGGCCGAGACGGTGCGTGAGGCGTCGGCCAGGGTGGCCGCTACGGCGTCGCGCCCGACGCCGAGCACCTCGGCGATCTCGCTGACCGTGGGGTTGCGCAGCAGTTCCCCGGTCAGCAGTTCGGAGACCGCCAGGGTCTCCTTGATCCGCCGGCGGGTGTCCCGGCTGGCCCAGTCGGCGGCCCGCATGTCGTCGGCGAAGGCACCAAGGATCCGCCGGCGGGCAAAGGTGCCGAAGCGGACGCCGTAGGTGGGGTCGAAGGAGTGGGCGGCGGAGACGAGGGCCACGGCGCCGGCGCCGGCCAGGTCCTCACGGGAGAGGTGCGGGGACCGTGCGCAGATTTCCGAGACAAGATAACCAACCAGCGGAAGATTCTCCACAATCATCTTGTTGCGTTCTTCACGGTTCAACTCGGACTTCCCCTCATAACACGATTCGCGATCCGCGCCGGTGGCTGTGGATTCTCCCGGGCCGGTCCCGGTTGTCCGGAAGCGGTGGCCGGAGAAATTCCCGGTTTTTTCAACAGTAAGTCCACGTAGCTGGCCGAAATAGCGAGGTGCAAAAACAGCGGGTAATTCCTACTGAAATACTGCGCCGATCCTGCGGATATCCAGAGCATCGATTGGAGGGCCCGCCGGGCCGCCCCCGTACCCACCCGCCGAAGCGATTGGGAAATCTCTACCATTGGGGTGCGAAGCGGTCTAGGATGGCTTTTCGTGCGCGCCTTCCCGTATCCCGATGCCGGCCCTCCGGACCTCCGTTCCCCCACCCGCTTCCTGCTCTGGCTCGCCGCGCGGCAGAAGGCGACCCTGGCGGCCGGGGCCCTGCTGGGCGCGGTCTGGATGGTGGCACAGGCCCTCATGCCCTTCTTCCTCGGCCGGGCTGTGGACCGCGGCATCCTCGCCGGCGACGGCCGGGCCCTGGCGGTCGAGGTGCTGATCCTGCTGGCCCTGATGGTGGTGCAGGCGGCGGCCGACACGTTCGGGCACCGGGTGGCCGTCAGCAACTGGCTCCAGGCCTCGTTCCGGTCGGTCCAGCTGGTCGGGCACAAGGTCACGCGCACCGGCGACGCACTGCCGAACACCCTGTCCACCGGCGAGGTGGTGTCGACCGCCGCGTCGGACACCTTCCGGCTGGGGGAGATCTTCGACGTCTCGGCCCGCCTGGCGGGCGCCTTCGCCGCGTGGCTCGTGGTCAGCGCCCTGATCTTTCGGACCTCCCCCGAACTCGGCCTGCTGGTGCTCGCGGGCGTGCCCGCGTGCTGCGCCCTGCTGCTGTTCGTGGTGCGCCCGCTGCAGGCCCGGCAGCGCGAGCAGCGGGCCGACTCGGGGAAGATGACGGCGGTGGGGGCCGACACGGTCGCGGGGCTGCGGGTGCTGCGCGGCATCGGCGGCGAGCACATCTTCGTGGACCGCTACCGCGCCCGCTCGGCGGCGACCCGCGATTCGGGCATCCGCGTCGCCCGCTCCCTGGCGGACCTCGAGGCCTCGCAGGTGTTCATCGCCGGTGCCTTCAGCGTGGTGTTCACCTGGGTCGGGGCGGGCCTCGTGCTCGACGGCAGCATCTCCCCCGGCGAACTGGTGGCCCTCTACGGTTTCTCGGTGTTCCTCGTGACGCCGATCCGCACGGCGGCCGACGCCGTCTCGCGCACAATCCGCGCCCAGGTGGGGGCCCGGAAGATCCTCGCGGTGCTGAAGGTGGAGCCGGGGGTCTCCGAGGCGCCCGCACCGGTTCGGCCGCCGGCGCCGGGAGCCGCCCTGGCCGATACGGAGAGCGGGCTGCGCCCCGAGCCGGGGCGGATCACCGCGCTGGTCTCCGCCGACGCCGCCGGCGCCGCCGCCGTGGCGACCCGGCTGGGCCGCTTCGACGACGCGGCGCCCGGGGCGGACGGAGTCCGGTGGGGCGGGGTGCCCCTGGGTGCGGTGGAGCTGGCGGAGGTCCGCCGGCGCATCGTGGTCAGCGAGGCGGCCCCGCAGCTCTTCACCGGTTCGCTGCGGTCCCAGCTCGACCCGCACGGACGCCACGACGACGACGCCGCCATCCTTGACGCCCTGCGGGCCGCCAGCGCCCTCGACATCCTCGACGGGGTGGAGGACGGCCTCGACACCGGAGTGACCGAGCGCGGCCGCGGGTTCTCCGGCGGCCAGCGCCAGCGCATCGTGCTGGCCCGGGCACTGCTTACCCGGGCGGAGAACCTGATCCTCATCGAGCCGACCAGCGCCGTCGACGCCCACACCGAATCGAGGATCGCCGCACGCTTCCGCACCGAGCGGGGGCACCCGGGCCTGACCACCCTGGTCGTGACCGCCAGCCCGCTGCTCCTGGGCATCGTCGACGCGGTGGCGTTCCTCGAGGACGGCAGGGTCGGTGCCACCGGCCGGCACCGGGACCTGATGGCGTCCAACCCGACCTATCGAAATGTTGTGATCCGCAGTGAGTGAGACAGCCACCCGCACCGGGCCCGACACCGGGCCGCACCCGGCACCCGACCGCCTTCCGGTGGCCGGCGCACGCGCCGTCCGGGCCGAGGCGGCCCGGCTGATCCGCCACCACCGCCGCGGCCTGGGCGCCGTGGTGGCCCTGTACGTTGGCTCGGCGGTCGCGGGGCTGGCCGGGCCGCTGCTGCTGGGCGCCGTCGTGGATGCGGTGCTCGCCGGCACGACGCGGGGGTTCGTCACCGCGGTGTCCCTGGCGATGCTCGGCTTCCTGCTGCTCCAGTCCGTCCTGCGCCGCTTCGCGGTGCGGGCCGGCATGCTGTTCGGGGAGCGCGTCTTCGCCCGGCTGCGCGAGGACTTCCTCGAGCAGGTCACCGCCCTGCCGCTGTCCACCGTCGAGAAGGCCGGCACCGGCGACCTGGTGGCGCGCACCACCAACGACATCGACGCCGTCTCGCACACCGTGCGGTTCGGGGTCCCGCAGGTCGTGGTGTCCGCGGTGACCATCGTCCTGACGCTGGCCGCCGCCGTCGTTGCCTCCCCCCTGCTCTCGGTGGCCCTGCTCACGGGCCTTCCCCTGCTGTACCCGGTGACGCGTTGGTACCTGGCGCGTTCCTCGGCCGGGTACCAGAGGGAACGCGAGAGCTACGCGGTGATCAACGGCGCCGTCACCGAGACCATCGAGGGGGCGCGCACGGTCGACGCGCTGAGCCTGGGTGCGGCGCGCCGGGCCACCATCGACGGCGCCCTCTCGGCGAGCTACCGTGCCGAGCGCTATACGCTCTGGCTGCGCAGCGTCCTCTTCCCCGCGGCGGACATCGCCTTCTGGCTGCCCGTCGCCGCGGTGCTCGTGTGGGGCGGCTGGCTCGCCTCCGTGGACGTGGTGACCCCCGGCGCCGTCGCGGCGGTGGCGCTGCTGGCCGTCCGCCTGATTGACCCGGTGGACCTGCTCATCATGTGGACCGACGAGATCCAGGTCGGGGCCGCGTCGCTGGCCCGGATCATCGGGGTGAAGGAGGTGCCGCCGGACCGCACGGCGACGCCGTCGGTGCCGGCGAACGAGGACATCCGGGTCTCCGGGGCCACTTACGCCTACCGTCCCGGCCACAACGTGCTCCACGGCGTCGACCTGACCCTGCGGCGCGGGGAACGGCTGGCCGTCGTCGGGCCCTCCGGTGCCGGCAAGTCGACGCTCGGGCGCCTGATCGCCGGGATCCACCCGCCCACCTCCGGGTCGGTCACCGTGGGCGGGGTGCCGCTGGTCGACCGTCCCCTCGACGACCTGCGCCGCGAGGTCGCCCTGGTCACCCAGGAGCACCACGTGTTCGTGGGTTCCGTCGCGGACAATGTGCGGTTGGGACGCGCCGACGCCACCGAGGCGGACATCGCCGGTGCCCTCGAGGCGGTGGGCGCCCTGTCCTGGGCCGCCGCCCTGCCCGAGGGAATCGACACGGAGGTCGGCTCGGGTGCGCACGAACTGACCCCCGCCCAGGCCCAGGAGCTGGCCCTGGCGCGGCTGATCCTCGCCGATCCGCACACCCTCGTCCTCGACGAGGCGACCTCGCTCATCGATCCGCAGTCTGCGCGGAACCTCGAGCGCTCCCTCAGCGTCGTCCTGGAGGGCCGGACGGTGGTCGCCATCGCCCACCGGCTCCACACCGCGCATGACGCCGACCGGGTGGCGGTGGTCGAGGACGGCAATATCACCGAGCTCGGCTCGCACGAGGAACTGCTCGCCCTGGATGGCTCCTACGCCTCGCTGTGGCGCTCCTGGCGCACCGAGTAGGCGGCTGTCCGGCCGGGAGTGCCTCAGTGGTCGAAGAACACCAGCGAGGAGTTGATCAGCTCCGCGATGACCTCGGCGTCGTGGGCCCGCCGCAGGGAGTCCCGGAAGTTTTCCTTGAACAGGCTCCGGGCGATGGTGGCAAGCACCTCGAGGTGCTCGGAGAACGATGAGGCGGGGGTGGCGATGAGCAGCACCAGGGTGGCCGGCCCGTCCACGGCCCCGAAGTCGAGGCTGTGCCCGTACCGGGTGACGCCGACGCCGATGGAGGTCTGGCAGACGTACTCGCTGCGCGCGTGCGGGAGGCCCACGCCGCCGGGCAGCCCGGTGGCCATCTGGTGCTCCCGGGAGTTGACCTGTGTGAGGAACGCCTCGAGGTCCGTGATCCTCCCGGCGGCGTGCATGCGGGCGGCCAGCTGCGCGCTGGCGTCCTCCTTGGAAACCGCCTCCATCTCGAGGATCACCAGGTCCGGCGTCGTCAACCCGGCGTCGTGCAGCTCCAGGGACAGATTGCTCACGTTGTGCCTCTCATCGTGCCCGCAGCCGCCAATGCCCTACGGTCTCCGCGCCGCGGCTGCGGCCCTCCCCTAGCTTACCGGGACGATGTCCTCGGCACCGAGGCGGGCGCTGTCGGCCGACTCGTCATCGGGCTGCTCCTGGCTGAGCCGCTCCGCCTGGACGCGCGCGAGGTAGTGCTTCACCTCGCGGTTGACCTGCTGCTCGCTCCAGCCCAGGAGCGGCCCCATCAGCTCGGCGACCACCGGCGCGGCGGAGACCCCGCGGTCCCAGGATTCGATGGAGATCCGGGTACGGCGGGTCAGGATGTCCTCGACGTGGCGGGCCCCCTCGTGGGTGACGGCGAAGACCGCCTCGGCGGCGAGGTAGTCGTCGGCGCCGGGCAGCGGCTCCCCCAACGCCGGGTCGGACCGAATCAGCTCAAGGACCGCCTCGGCCTGGGTGCCGTACCGCTGGAGCAGGTGCTCCACCCGGGCGACGTGGATCCCCGCCGCCTCGGCCATCCGGGCGCGCTTGTTCCACGCCGCCTTGTACCCCTCGGCGCCGAGCAGCGGAACGGTGTCGGTGCAGCTGGGGGGAACCCGCTCGTCGAGGGCCCTCGAGGCCTCGTCGACGGCGTCCTTGGCCATCACCCGGTAGGTGGTCCACTTTCCGCCGGCGACCACCACCAGCCCCGGCACCGGGTGGGCGACCACGTGCTCGCGGGAGAGCTTCGCCGTCGAATCGCTCTCCCCGGCCAGCAGCGGACGCAGGCCGGCGTAGACGCCCTCGACGTCCTCGCGCGTCAGCGGCCGCTTGAGCACCCGGTTCACGTGTTCGAGGATGTAGTCGATGTCCTGCGAGGAGGCCGCCGGATGGGCCTTGTCGAGGTCCCACTTGGTGTCGGTGGTGCCGATGATCCAGTGGCGTCCCCAGGGGATGACGAACAGGACCGATGTTTCGGTGCGCAGGATCAGGCCCACCGTCGACTGGAACCGGTCGCGCGGCACCACGAGGTGGATGCCCTTGGAGGCCCGGACCTTCAGCTGGCCGCGGTCGGTCACCATGGCCTGCGTCTCGTCGGTCCACACGCCGGTGGCGTTCACCACCTGCTTGGCGCGGATGCTGAATTCCTCGCCGGTCTCCTGGTCCTTGACCTGGGCGCCGACCACCCGCTCGCCCTCGCGCAGGAAGTTCACGACCGTGACCCGGTTCGCCGCGTGCGTCCCGTAGTGCACGGCGGTGCGGACCATGTTCACCACGTACCGCGCGTCGTCGACCTGCGCGTCGTAGTAGCGGATGGAGCCGACCATCGCCTCCTTTTTCAGGCTGGGCGCCGCGCGCAGCGTGCCGCGCCGGGTGAGGTGCTTGTGGAACGGCACTCCGCGGGAATGCCCGCCGCCCACGCTCAGGGCGTCGTAGAGGGCGATGCCGGCCCCGACATAGGGGCGCTCGATGAAGCGCTTGCCGAGCGGGTACAGGAAGGGCACCGGCTTCACCAGGTGCGGGGCGATCCGCTGGATCAGCAGACCGCGCTCCTTGAGGGCCTCCTGCACCAGGGCGAAGTCGAGCATTTCGAGGTAGCGGAGCCCGCCGTGAATCAGCTTCGAGGAGCGGGAGGAGGTCCCCGAGGCCCAGTCCCGGGCCTCGACGATGCCGGTGCTCAGCCCGCGCGTCACCGCGTCGAGGGCGGAGCCCACGCCGACCACTCCACCGCCGACGATCAGGATGTCGAGTTCTCCGCCCGGCCGGCTGGTGGCCTTCAGCGCCTCAAGCGCCTCGCTGCGGTACTGGGGACTGAGTGCGCCTGCTGCCATGGCCGTGACCCTCCGGAACGTTGAGTTCTGCGTACCCCAACTTTAGGCACTCAACGGCCCGGAACGCACTCAATCGTTCGAAACATAGGGTGAAAGGACAACCTCCACCCGCTGGAATTCCTTCAGATCCGAGTATCCCGTGGTGGCCATCGCCCGGCGCAGCGCGCCGATCAGGTTCGAGGTGCCGTTGGTGTGGTGGGAAGGACCCCACAGCACTTCCTTCAGCGGTCCCACCGTGCCGAGGTTGAACCGGTCGCCGCGGGGAAGTTCGGCGTGGTGGGCCTCCTGGCCCCAGTGCCACCCTTTACCCGGCGCCTCCTCGGCGCGGGCCAGGGCCGAGCCGAGCATGACCGCGTCGGCGCCCATCGCGATGGCCTTGACGATGTCGCCGCTGGCGCCCATCCCGCCGTCCGCGATGACATGCACGTAGCGTCCGCCGGATTCGTCCATGTAGTCCCGGCGGGCCGCGGCGACATCGGAGATGGCCGAGGCGAGCGGGGAGTGGATGCCGAGGGCCCGGCGGGTCGTCGTCGTCGCCCCTCCCCCGAAGCCCACGAGGACGCCGGCGGCACCGGTGCGCATCAGGTGCAGGGCCGGGGTGTAGCCGGCGGCACCACCGACGATGACCGGCACGTCGAGCTCGTAGATGAACTGCTTGAGGTTCAGCGGCTCGTCATTCTTCGACACATGCTCGGCCGAGACCGTGGTGCCGCGGATGACGAAGATATCGACGCCGGCGGCAAGGACGGTCTTGTAGAACTGCTGGGTGCGCTGCGGGGTGAGCGAACCGGCCACGGTCACCCCGGCCTCGCGGATCTCCGCCAGCCGGCTGGTGATGAGGTCGGCCTGGATGGGCGCCGCGTAGAGCTCCTGCATGCGCGCGGTGGCGGCGGGGCTGAAGTTTTCGGTGCTGAGCCCGGCGATCTCGTCGAGCACCGGCTGCGGGTCCTCGTAGCGGGTCCACAGGCCCTCGAGGTTGAGCACGCCGAGCCCGCCCAGCCGGCCCAGGGCGATGGCGGTGGCCGGGGACATCACCGAATCCATCGGGGCGGCGATCACCGGCATCTCGAACTGGTAGGCGTCGATCTGCCAGCTCACCGACACATCCAGCGGGTCGCGGGTACGCCGGGAGGGGACCACGGCGACATCGTCGAGGGAATACGCCCTGCGTCCACGCTTGGCCCGGCCAATTTCAATCTCGTAAGTCACTGCTCTAGGTTATCCCAGCCCCGCTCGGCGGCCTCATCGGGCGGCATTATCCGCTTTCCCGGCTGCTTCGCCACCCCCGGCGGCCGGACCCAATTAGCCCTCCCACCCCCGCACGCAATAGAGTTGCACAAAGGAACACCGCTGGAAAACACCGGCCGGGCAGCAGAACTGCTGGCTCCGGCACCCCCGCACCGCAACGACGCGGGCGGTTTCCCTCGGCCATTCGACCCGGCGCAGCCACCGGGCCCCGGAGGTGCAAGCACTCCGATCCGGTGAAATGCCGGCCGGTCCCCGCGGTCTGCGCGGAACTAATTTTTAGAGCAACACCCTTCGAGCACGACCCTTCCCCGCGGCGGCCCGCCCGCCTCGACACCGACGAGAGAATATCGATTCGTGAATAAAACACCCGCCGCACTGAAAACTCCCCCGACACTCGCCAAGGGCGCCATGCGCATCGTGGCCCTGGGCGGGATCGGCGAAATCGGCAGAAACATGACAGTCTTCGAATTCGGCGGCAAGCTGCTGATCGTCGACTGCGGCGTCCTGTTCCCCGAGGACCACCAGCCCGGCGTCAACGTAATCCTGCCCGACTTCTCCTACATCCGCGAACGCATCAACGACGTCGTCGCCGTCGTGCTGACCCACGGCCACGAGGACCACATCGGTGGAGTCCCCTACCTGCTGCGCGAACGCGCCGACATCCCCCTGGTCGGCTCCCAGCTCACCCTCGCCTTCATCGAGGCCAAGCTCAAGGAACACCGGATCACCCCCAAGACCATCCAGGTCAAGGAAGGCGACCGCCGCACCATGGGCGGGTTCGACCTCGAATTCGTTGCGGTGAACCACTCCATCCCCGACAGCCTCGCCGTCGCGATCCGCACCGCCGCCGGCATGGTGCTGCACACCGGTGACTTCAAGATGGACCAGTTCCCGCTTGACCGCCGCATCACCGACCTGGGGGCCTTCGCCCGCCTTGGCGCCGAGGGCGTGGACCTGTTCCTCACCGACTCCACCAATGCCGACGTGCCCGGCTTCACCACCTCCGAGAAGGACCTCAGCCCCGCGATCGACGCCGTCTTCCGCACCGCCCCGCGCCGGATCATCGTCTCGAGCTTCGCCAGCCACATCCACCGCATCCAGCAGATCATCGACACCGCCCACCGGCACCGCCGCAAGGTCGCCTTCGTGGGCCGCTCGATGGTGCGCAACATGACCATCGCGGCGGACCTCGGCTACCTGAACATCCCCCACGGCCTGCTCGTCGACTTCAAGAAGCTCGAGCGCAGCGACGACCACAAGGTGGTGCTGATCTGCACCGGCTCCCAGGGAGAGCCGCTCGCGGCCCTGTCCCGGATGGCCAACAACGACCACGCCATCAAGATCAGCGAGGGCGACACCGTCCTGCTGGCCAGCTCCCTGATCCCGGGCAACGAGAACGCCATCTACGGCATCATCAACGCCCTGACGGAAATCGGCGCGAACGTCGTCCACAAGGGCAACGCCAAGGTGCACGTCTCCGGCCACGCCAGCGCCGGTGAACTGGCCTACTGCTACAACATCGTCAAGCCGCGCAACGTCATGCCGGTGCACGGCGAATGGCGCCACCTGCGCGCCAACTCCGAGATCGCCGTCGCCACCGGCGTGGAGCCCCGCAACGTGATCATCGCCCAGGACGGCGTCACGGTCGACCTGCAGCGCGGCCGGGCCACGGTCTCGGGCAAGGTGCCCGCCGGGCTGGTGTTCGTCGACGGCGCAAGCGTCGGCGGGATCACCGAGGAGACGCTGCGGGAGCGGCGCCGCCTGGCCGAGGAGGGCTCGGTGACGGTTCTGGCCATCATCGACGCCGAGACCGGCACCATGACCGAGCCGCCCGAATTCTTTATCCAGGGCTTCTCCTGCGACCCGGCCGACCTGGACAAGGCCGGCACCGCCGTGGAGAAGGCCCTCGCCGACGGGCCTTCCGGCCGGCAGGGTGGGCGCGGGGCCCGCAACCTGGATCCCGAGGCCGTCATCGAGCGCGCCACGGCCAACTGGATGCGGCGCTTCTACAACCGCACTCCGGTGATCACCGCGATCGTCGTCGACGCCTAGCGGCGCCGGTTCCGGGGTTCCGCACGCACTGCGGAGCCCCGGGGCTACCTCCGGACGCTCCGGAACCCCAGGCCCGCCATGAGCGCCGCGAGCAGCGTGGCCCCCGCCGTCAGGGGTGCGATGCCGCGGCCGGGCCGCCGCCGGCCGGCCCGGAAAGAACGGCCAACCGCTTTCGGCCCGTCCGCCGGCGGGCAGCGCCGGAGCCTTCGCCGCCCCGCGGAGGGCCGGCCGTGGCGGTCTCCAGTTCGCGGGCGATCAAGGGCAGCGCCTCATACCGCGCATACTCCGCGGCCAGGCGTCCTGCCGCCTCCCGGTAGGACGGGTCGGAGAGGACCCGGCGGACGGCGTTCCGCACGGCGTCCGGCGCCGGCGAACCGGTGCGCAGGTTGATCCCCGCCCCGGTCCAGGCCACGCGGGCGGCCACCTCGGGCTTGTCCTCGCGGTCGCCGGCGACGATCACCGGCAGGCCCTGCGCCAGGGCGCGCTGGGTGCCGCCGTACCCGCCGTTGGTGACCATCACATCGATCAGGGGCAGCAGGTCCCCATGCGAGATGAAGTCGGCGACCCGGGCATTGGCCGGGACCTCCTCCGGAGGCACCTGCACCCCGCCGGTGGTGGCGACCACCAGGACGTCCATGCCCGCCAGGGCACGCAGCGTCGGCAGGATGAGCCGGCCCGGATCCTTGTTGTCGATGGTCCCCTGGGTGACGTGGACGACCGGGCGCCCGCCCTGGAGGTCGTCCCACCAGGACGGCGGGCTGAACCCGCCGCTCCCCGTTGGGAAGACCGGCCCCACAAAACGGACACTGCTCGGCAGGTCGCTGCGGGGGTACTCGAAGCCGGGGCAGGTGAACTGCAGGAACCGGTCCGCGAGCGAGGCCGCGTCGAGGAAGTGGACGGGAAGGGGCACCCCGGCGACGGCCTTCATCTGCCGGCTCGCGGCACGATGGGTCGACCGGAAAACAACCTTCTGCAGAACGGCTCTGAGCACCAGGTTGCGGAGCACCCCGGCCTTCGTGGGCATCGGCGGCAGGCCCAACCCGAAGGGTGCCGTGTCCCTGCTGGAAAAGGCGAGCGGGATGATCCCGCTGAAGTGGATCGGCGGCCGCGGCTCGGTCCGGAGCAGCGGGACAACGGCCCCGGTGAAGCCGGACTCGGCAAGCACGGCGTCGGGAGGAACCCGGTCGAGTTCCTCCCGCAGGGCGCGGTACTGGTGGGGCAGGGGGCTGATGAAGACTTCGGTCATGTCGAAGCGGAGCCGGTCCAGCCCCTTCTTTGCGCCACGCCCCGGGAAGGACGCGTCGAGGTCCCGGTCGTCGAAGTCGGCGGCGGCCGGCAGCGCGATGAACTCGAGGCCGGCGTCGGCGGCCAGTTCCCCGAAGCGGGCACCGGTAAGCAGGCGCACCCGGTGCCCCTGGACCAGGAGGTACCGCCCGATTTCGATCTGGGGCACCACATGGCCGTAGATCGGGGAACTGCAGAGAAGGTACGTTGCCATCGGTGACTCCTGATGCTTAGTTTCCGGACGCGGCCGGTTTGAGGGCGTACCCCATATAGGAGACCCGCTTGGTCGCGACCCTGCCGAAATCGAGGCGCCGGCTGAGCTCCCCGTAACTGATCCTGCGCTTGCGTGCGTCGTAGAAACCCTTGAGCACCACCGGCGTCCGCGCCCTGGGCGCCAGCCCGGTGATCTCTCCGACCACCAGTCCCCTGCGGGAGAGCTGATCGGTCAGCTCCCCCGGAGTGATGAACATGTCCCAGTCGTGCAGGGCGGCGTCGGTGAGCCGGGTCAGGGACCAGTCCTGCATGACCTTGATACCGAGCAACTTGCTGGTGCGGGTCCGGTTGATGGTGTCGAACAGGTACAGGCCCCCCGGCTTCAGGACCCGCGCGCTTTCCCCGATGACCCGTGGGAGGTCCGTGACGTGTTCGAGCACGTCGCAGCAGTACACGACGTCGAACACCGCACTGTCGATGGGCAGGTCCTCCCCCGCGCCCACGACGTAGCGGATGTCGAGACCGGCCTGCCCGGCATGCTCCCGGGCGGCGGAGATGGCCACCTCCGACGGATCGACGCCGGTGACCGAGAAGCCCAGCCGGGCAAACTCCTCGGCGAGGAACCCGCAGCCGCAGCCGACGTCCAGCGCCGTCAGGCCTGAATAGCTGTCCTCCAGCCGGCTGCGCAGCACCTCCCGGAAATAGGCCATCCGTCCCGGAGTGCAGCTGCCGTGCAGCATATTCAGCGGGTTGTCCTCGTGCCACCAGGTTCCGCCCAGACGGTCGTAGATTTCATTGTCGATGGCCACGGCCCCTCCTTGGCTTCGACCGGCCGGACCAGCACCGCTGCCCGCCCTGCGTGTATCTTGCTCCCGGGCCCACCCGATCGACAGGGCCCTTGGACCCGATTCCCAGCCCACCGGCATCGTCCCCCGGGCCTGCACCGGGGCGGCGGCCGGGCCTGCACCGGGGCGGCGGCCGGGCGCGTCAAGCTGGTGCTGCTGCCTGCCGACCACCGGATTTTCCTGCCCCAGGTCCCCGGGGCCGTGCCGCCGGGCGTGCCGGGGAGGCCGGACCCGGGCCGGTGGGGCAGAGTTGTGCCATGGAAATTCTTCGGTACGCCGCGTTCACCACCGATCCCGCCGGCGGCAACCCGGCCGGGGTCGTACTCGACGCGACCGGGCTGGATGACAGCCGCATGCAGCGGATCGCCGCGGACGTCGGCTACTCGGAGACGGCCTTCGCCTGGCCCGGCGGCGGGCGGACCCACACCCTGCGGTACTTCAGCCCCCTGGCGGAGGTCGCCTTCTGCGGGCACGCGACCATCGCCACGGCCGTGGCCCTCGCCGAACGGACCGGACCCGGGGACCTGCTGTTTTCCACTCCGGTCGGGGACATCGCCGTCTCCACGGCGGACAGCGCGGCGGGCCTCCGGGCCACCCTCGTGAGCGCTCCGGCCCGGAGCCGGCCGGCCACGGAAGAGGAGACGGCCGGGGCCCTCGCCGCGCTCGGTTGGGCGCCCGGGGACCTCGACGCTGCGCTTCCGGCGCATGTGGCGTTCGCCGGTAATGAGCACCTGGTGCTGGCGGCCCGCAGCCGGGAACGCCTCGCCGACCTCGACTATAACTTCGACGGACTCAAGGAATTGATGACCGGGCGGGGCTGGACGACGCTTCAGCTGATCTGGCGCGAGGACGCCCGCACCTTCCACTCCCGCAACCCCTTCCCGGTCGGCGGAGTGGTGGAGGACCCCGCCACCGGGGCCGCCGCGGCGGCGCTCGGCGGCTACCTGCGGGAACTGGGCCTCGTTCGCGAACCGCAGCGGATCACGATCCTCCAAGGCGAGGACATGGGCCGGCCGAGCACCCTCCAGATCGAGGTGTCACCTGCGGACGCGCGGGTGTCGGTCAGCGGCAGCGCAGTGCGGATGCCGGCCTAAGCCGCGGGTGGAGGAGTCGCCGTCGGGCACGGTTCGGCAGCTTCCCCGCCGTCCTTCCGCCGAAGCCGCACCTCAACGCGGGCGCTGCCTCTCCCGCCGAAACTGCAGCTCACCACGCTTTGCCCCACCCAGAAGGTGGTTAAGTGCAGTTTCGGCGGGGTGTGGCACGGCCAGAACGGGGTTACCTGCACACTCGGCGGCAGGAACGATGACGACGACGGGCCATGGCCGCCGCGCCCACACCCACACCCACACCCACACCCACACCCACACCCACACCCACACCCACACCCACCGAAACCGCAGCTCACCACGCTTTGCCGCACCCAGAAGGTGGTTAAGTGCAGTTTCGCGGGGTGTGGCACGGCCAAAACGTGGTTATCTGCACACTCGGCGGAAGAAGGACGCCGGGGACGGGTTACGTGCACACTCGGCGGCAGGAATGACGACGACGGGGACGCCCTGACACGCCGAGGGCCTCCCTCCACCCCTGCGGGTGGCGGAAGGCCCTCGTGAACGACCGGGCGGAACCTACTTCGAACCGTAGTTCGGGGCCTCCACCGTCATCTGGATGTCATGCGGGTGGGACTCCTTGAGCCCGGCCGCGGTGATCCGCACGAACTTGCCCTTGGCCTTGAGCTCGGGGATGGTGCGTGCACCGGTGTAGAACATCGTCTGGCGGAGCCCGCCGACCAGCTGGTACGCCACCGAGGCCAGCGGCCCGCGGTAGGCGACCCGGCCCTCGACACCCTCGGGGATCAGCTTGTCGTCCCCGCTGACGTCGGCCTGGAAGTAGCGGTCCTTGGAGTAGGAGGTGTTCTTCCCGCGGGTCTGCATGGCGCCGAGCGAGCCCATGCCGCGGTAGGTCTTGTACTGCTTGCCGTTGACGAAGACCAGTTCGCCGGGGGCCTCGGCCGAACCGGCGAGCAGCGAGCCGAGCATCACGGTGTCGGCGCCGGCCACGAGTGCCTTGCCGATGTCGCCCGAGTACTGGAGGCCGCCGTCGGCGATGAGCGGCACGCCGGCCGGGATCGCGGCCTTCGCGGATTCGTAGATGGCGGTGACCTGGGGAACCCCGACGCCGGCAACGACGCGGGTGGTGCAGATCGATCCGGGCCCGACGCCGACCTTGATGCCGTCGGCACCGGCGTCGATCAGGGCCTGGGCGCCGGCGCGGGTCGCGGCCTGGCCGGCGATGATGTCGACGTGTGCCAGGGACTTCTCGGCCTTGAGCCGGGCGACCATCTCGAGGACGCCGGCGCTGTGGCCGTTGGCCGTGTCCACGAAGAGGGCGTCGACGCCGGCGTCGACGAGCGCCATGGCGCGCTCCCAGCCGTCGCCGAAGAAGCCGATGGCGGCACCGACCCGGAGGCGGCCGTCGTCGTCCTTGGTGGCCAGGGGGTACTGCTCGGCCTTGGTGAAGTCCTTGACGGTGATGAGGCCGCGGAGGATCCCTTCGTCATCGACGAGGGGAAGCTTTTCAATCTTGTTCGTGCCGAGCAGGGCGATGGCCTCGTCCCCGCTGATGCCGACGCGGCCGGTGATCAGCGGCATCTTGGTCATGACCTCGCGCACGAGGCGCTGCGGGAACTCGCTCTCGGGTACGAAACGGGTGTCGCGGTTGGTGACGATGCCGAGCAGGTGCCCGAAATCGTCGACGACGGGCAGGCCGGAGACGCGGTACTGCCCGCACAGCTCATCGAGCTGGGCCAGGGTGGCGTCGGGGCCGATGGTCAGCGGGTTGGTGATCATGCCGGACTCGCTGCGCTTGACCCGGTCGACCTGCTCGGCCTGGTCGGCGATCGAGAGGTTGCGGTGGATCACGCCGAGCCCGCCCTGGCGGGCCATGGCGACGGCCATGCGCGCCTCGGTCACGGTGTCCATGGCGGCGGAGAGCAGCGGGGTCTGGACGGAGATCCGCTTGGACACCCGCGAGGAGGTGTCCGCCTCGGACGGGATGACGTCGGTGTGGCCGGGCAGCAGCAGCACATCGTCGTAGGTCAGACCGATGAAGCCGAAGGGGTCGTGGGGCTCGTTCTGCTCAGACAGGGTCACTAATTGTCCTCTTTCGGGGGTGTCACCGCGGGTGGGGTGCCATCGGCGGCTCTGCCGTCCGGCTCTTAACCATTCTAAAACCATTCATTGCCGGCCCCTATTCCGCCCACGGTGCGGGGACACCGGGGGGCCCTGGCGCTCACCAGCCGGTGAGGGCCAGGAAGCGCTCGGTGAAGGCCGGCTCGACCGTCTTCACGTAGGTCCGTGTCAGGTGGTCGCGGTCCTTGTAGACCAGGACGTTCCCGACCAGCCCCTGGCAGGTCGTGGCGGTGCACAGCTGATCGGTCAGGTCCAGCACGCCGATGCCGGGATTGTCCCGGGCGACCTGAACGAGCGGGGACACGTCGGCGAGCAGTTCGGAGCGGGGCAGCGCGCAGGCGTCGGGATCGGCGCTGTTGAGCTCGATGCATTCGGCCATGTCGAACTCGAACCGCGGGGTGTCGCGCAGCGCCACGACCTCGATTCCCCGGTCCAGGAAGGGCTGCACCCCGGCGGCGTAGCCCTCCGGGACGGTTTCGGCCGGGGAGCTCCACTCGGTCTTGGACCCAACCGTCAGCACGGCGTCCGGCTCGAGGTCCAGGGCGTACTCGAGGGCCGCAGCGTTGTGCGCGTTGCACTCCGGGCTCAGGGCGGACGACTGGGCCCCGTACCGGCAGGCGGGCTTGTGCACCAGGATGGCGTTCCAGTTCCGCTCGGCGGCCATCGCGCCCACCGCGGTCAGCCACATCTGGGCGTGCGAATCGCCGAGGATCAGCACCGTGTGCTCCGGCGACTCGGCGTTGCCGGCCTGGTGGCAGAACTCGATCACCGGGTTGGTGGGGGCCAGGGGGCCTTCGCAGCGGCCGTCATAGTCGGCCCACTCCGCGCCCAGGGCGCTGGCGAGCGGAAGGACCACGGCGTCGTCGGCCCCGCGGTACTCGAACCCGGGGGCCAGCGCCCGCGCGCCGGGGTTGTCGTGCACCGTCTGCATCCCCGCGGCGGCCGCCTGGGCCTGGACCTTGAGTTCCCAGCCGGAGAGGGGCACCGCGACCACGGCCAGCGTCACGGCCACGACCAGGCCCGTCCGCCGCCGGTGCAGCGTCGGCCAGGGCCAGGACCGAACGGGCACCTCGACGAACCGGGTGGTGGCGTAGGCGAGCACCAGCGACACGGCGATCACGACCGCGCCGTCGAGCAGTCCGGCCTCGGGCTTGCGCGCGGTCATCAGCCAGAAGACGAGGACCGGCCAGTGCCAGAGGTATAGGGCGTAGGAGTTGTCGCCGAGGCGCACCAGCGGCGCCGCGCTCAGCAGGCGGTCGACGCCGAAGCGGTGTTCGGTGCGCCCGGCGGCGAGGATGGAGGCGGCGGCCAGGGTCGGCCACAGGGCGATCCAGCCGGGGAACTGCTGCTGCACCTGCAGCAGCAGCCCGCAGCTGAGCATGGCCACCAGTCCCAGCCAGCCAAGCACCACCCGGGTGCGTATGCCGAACCGGGCATATGGCAGGAGCAGCGCGACGAGCGAGCCCAGCGCGAACTCCCACAGCCGGGAGCGGGTGTCGAAGTACGCGGCGGCCTGGTGGTGGGTGGTCTGCCAGACGGAGAAGGCGAGGGAGAGGGCGAAGACCGCCCCGAACACCCAGATCAGCACTGTGCGGTAGCGCCGCCGGGCGGCCCGCGCGGCGAGGGCGGAGACGGCGAACAGCAGCGGCCACAGCAGGAAGACCTGGCCCTGGATGGAGAGGGACCAGAAGTGCTGCAGCGGGCTGGCGTTGCTGTCGTCCTGCGCGTAGTAGTCGACGGCGTTGGCGGCCAGTTCCCAGTTCTGCACGTACAGCAGCGACGCCCAGGTCTGGTCGAAGATCCCGGGCCACCGGGAGGGCGGGGCCAGCACGGCCGTGGCGGCCAGCACGGCGACCAGGACGACGACGGCGGCGGGCAGGAGGCGCCGGAAGAGCCCCAGCCAGTACCGCAGCAGCTGCAGCGGCCGGCCCGACTCGACCTTGCCGACGAAGGAGAACGTGAGCAGGAAGGCCGAGATCAGCAGGAACACGTCGACGCCGCCGGAGACCCGCCCCAGCCACACGTGGTAGAGAACGACCATGACCACGGCGAGGGCGCGCAACCCCTGGACCTCGGGCCGCCGCTGGCGCGCCGCTGGGGCCGCGGGGCGGCTTTCCGTTGGTGCAGTTCTGGTTACTCCCACATCGACCCTTCCGGTGTCTCCGGGCGCCGTGAAGACGTTCCTCCGGCCGCCGGCGCCGGCGGCACAAAGCTCCAGTTTACCAATCCGCAATGGAGGGAGGTTCCGGTCGCCGTCGGATGAAGGGGCCGGGGAACGGGAACCGGCCAGGGGCCCGTTAAGCGAAGCACCCCGGCCGGGTGGACCCGGCCGGGGTGCTTCGCGTGCGGTCAGGGCCCGTGGGGGGCCCTGCGCTGCGGGAACTAGTGGCTGTGGCCGTGGCCGTCCTCGTCGTCCTCCGCGGGCTTCTCGACGACCAGGGTTTCGGTCGTGAGGACCAGCGCCGCGATCGAGGCTGCGTTGCGCAGCGCCGACCGGGTCACCTTGACCGGGTCGATGATGCCGGCGTCGATCAGGTTCTCGTACTCGCCGGTGACGGCGTTGAAGCCGTGCCCGTCCTCGAGCTCGGAGACCTTGGCGACAACGACATAGCCCTCGTGGCCGGCGTTCTCCGCGATCCAGCGCAGCGGCTGCGCCAGGGCGCGGCGCACCAGGCCGATGGCGGTGGCGGCGTCGCCCTCGAGGGCGAGGACGCTGCTGTCGGTGTCCAGGGCCTTGCCGGCCTGGACCAGCGCCGAGCCGCCGCCTGCGACGATGCCCTCATCGAGTGCGGCGCGCGTCGCGGAGACGGCGTCCTCGATGCGGTGCTTCTTTTCCTTCAGCTCAACCTCGGTGGCGGCACCGACCTTGATGACACCCACCCCGCCGGACAGCTTGGCCAGGCGCTCCTGGAGCTTCTCGCGGTCCCAGTCGGAATCGGTGCGCTCGACCTCGGCGCGGATCTGCGCCACGCGGTCGGCGACGTCGGAGGCTTCGCCCGCTCCGTCGACGATGGTGGTGGCGTCCTTGGTGACCGTGATGCGGCGGGCCGAACCCAGCACCTCGAGGCCGACCTGGTCGAGCTTCAGGCCCAGGTCGGGGGAAACGACCTGTGCACCGGTGAGGGTGGCGATGTCCTGCATCATGGCCTTGCGGCGGTCACCGAAGCCCGGCGCCTTCACGGCGACGGCATTCAGGGTGCCGCGGATCTTGTTGACCACGAGGGTGGACAGCGCTTCGCCTTCGATGTCCTCGGCGATGATGAACAGCGGCTTGCCGGCCTGCAGGGCCTTCTCCAGCAGGGGAAGGAATTCCGCCAGGGAGGAGATCTTGCCGGAGTTGATCAGGATCAGCGCGTCCTCGAGGACGGCTTCCTGGCGCTCGGCGTCGGTCACGAAGTACGGCGAGAGGTAGCCCTTGTCGAACTGCATGCCTTCGGTCAGGACGAGTTCGGTCACGGTCGAGGAGGACTCCTCGATGGTGATGACGCCGTCCTTGCCGACCTTGTCGAACGCCTCGGCGAGCAGGTCGCCGACCTCGGTGCTCTGGGCGGAGATCGCGGCGACGCTGGCGGTCTGGTGGCCGACAACTTCCTTGGCATTCTCCAGCAGGCGCGCGGCGACGGCCTCGACCGCGACCTCGATGCCATGCTTGAGCTGGCCCGGAGCGGCGCCGGCGGCCACGTTGCGCAGGCCTTCCTTGACCAGGGCCTGGGCGAGGACGGTGGCCGTGGTGGTGCCGTCACCGGCGACATCGTTGGTCTTGGTCGCTACTTCCTTGGCCAGCTGGGCGCCGAGGTTTTCGTAGGGATCGTCGAGTTCGACCTCACGGGCGATCGTGACGCCGTCGTTCGTGATCGTGGGAGCGCCCCACTTCTTGTCCAGCACGACGTTGCGTCCGCGCGGGCCAAGCGTCACCTTGACGGTGTTTGCAAGCTTGTCGACGCCGGCCTCGAGTGCGCGGCGGGCTGCATCGTTGAACTCCAACTGCTTTGCCATGTCTTGTTCCTTTCAGGCTTGTGCAGTGGAAAGACCCCGGCCAGAAAGGCCGGGGTCCTTCTGGGAAAAACTACTTAACGACGATCGCCAGGACGTCGCGCGCCGAGAGAACCAGGTATTCCTGGCCGCCGTGCTTGACCTCGGTTCCGCCGTACTTCGAGTAGATGACGACGTCGCCTTCGGCAACGTCGACGGGAACGCGGTTGCCGTTGTCGTCGACACGGCCCGGCCCTACAGCTACAACTTCGCCCTCCTGGGGCTTCTCCTTAGCGGTATCCGGGATGACCAGGCCGGAAGCAGTTGTCTGCTCGGCTTCCAGCGGGCGGACAACAATACGATCCTCAAGAGGCTTAATAGAGACCGACACTCGGGCTCTCCTTTGCGTTCGTTACTAATGGAATGTAGGCCGTCGGTGCAGCACTGGCCGTCGTCGCGGTGCCGGCCGGCACTTTCCTCGGGATTAGCACCCTCCTAGTGAGAGTGCCAACCCTGACTTTATGCACTGGTTAGCACTCGGTCAAGGCGAGTGCCAGATCGCCCGGTTTCCGGGACCCCGGCCGGCGCCCGGCGGCGCGCAGCGCGGCCCCGGGCGCGTCGCCTAGGGTTGGACCATGGCTTTCGAGAATCCCCCCACCGACAACCTGGCACCGATCCTCACCCCGCAGGGCTGGGAGCTGCTGAACTCGCTGGGGCCCTACTCGGAGGCCGGCAGCCTGCAGCTGAGCGAACAGCTGCGCAGGTCCGGCCACGCCCCGGAGGTGGTGGCGGCGGCCCTGACCCAGTCCCGCCTGCGGGCCAAGGCCCACGCGAAGTTCGGCGGCTTCGCGGACCGGATGGTGTTCACCCCCGCGGGCCTTGAACAGGCGACCCGGCTGCGGGTCGCGGCCCACCACGCCCAGCGGTACGTGACGGCGGATCTGCTGCGGGTGGCGGACCTGGGCTGCGGGATCGGTGCGGACTCCATGGCCCTTGCGACGCTGGAACGGCAGGTGACTGCCGTCGAGCTCGATGAGACGACCGCGGCCGCCGCGACAATGAACCTGCTGCCCTGGCCGAATGCGTCGGTGCTGAACGCCGATGCGTCGAGCGTCGATATGACGAAGTACGACGGCGTGTGGCTCGACCCGGCCCGCCGCAGCACCTCGACCTCGGGCACGACCCGCCTGTTCGATCCCGAGGCGTTCTCTCCCCCGCTGTCCTTCGTCGAGGACCTCGCCGGCCGCGGCATCCCGGTCGGGGTGAAGCTGGGCCCCGGGATCCCGCACGAGGCGGTGCCGGCGGACTGCGAGGCGCAGTGGGTCTCGGTGGACGGCGACGTGACCGAGGTGGCCCTGTGGTTCAACGCGCTGCGCCGGCCCGGTGTGCGCCGCGCCGCCCTCGTGCTCAGCGCCCACGGCGCAGCCGAACTGACCAGCACCGAGGACTTCGGGGCGGGCCCGGAGGCGCCCGTGGGCGCACCGGAGGGCTACCTGTACGAGCCGGACGGAGCGGTCATCCGCGCGGGCCTCGTCGCCGACGTCGCGGAGCGGCTCGCCGGGCACCTCCTCGATCCCCGGATCGCGTACATCTGCGCCCCGGAGCTGCGCGAGACCCCGTTCGCCCGCCCCTACCGGATCGTCGAGACCCGGCCGTTCAACATCAAGGCCCTCAAGCAGTGGGTCCGCGCCGAAGGCATCGGCGTGCTGGACATCAAGAAGCGCGGCACCTCGGTGACCCCCGAGGAGGTCCGGCGCCAGCTGCTCAGCGGCTCCGGGAAGGCCCGGAAGAAGGCCACCCTGGTGCTGACCCGGATCGGCGACGACCGGGTGGCCCTTGTCGTGGAGCCGGTCCCGGCGCACCCCGCGCAGGACGCCTAGGGCGGCGCCGCCGTCCCCCGTCGTCCCCCGCCGGGTGGCCCGGGCGCGCCGGGACCCGGGCGTGTACCGGACGGCCGCGCCGCGGGCCAGCCGGAGAAATCCGCCGGGCACGGGCGCCGCTTCACTAGACTCGGGGCAACTCCGGAAAGCAAGGTGGCAGCCATGACCCCCCAACCATCGTCCCCGCGCCGCGGCGTCCTCTTCGACGTCGACGGAACCCTCGTCGACTCCAACTATCAGCACACGATCGCCTGGTGGCAGGCCTTCCGCCGCTTCGGGCACGACGTGCCGATGGCGGAGATCCACCGGGCGATCGGCATGGGCGGTGACAAGCTCGTCGAGCACCTGCTCGGTGAGGACCGCGACGCCTCCCTCGACGGGGAGCTCGACGCGACGCACGGCGCCGTGTTTTCGACCTACTGGCCCTCGCTGCGCAGCTTCGACGGCGCCGGCGACCTGCTGGGCCGCTGCTTCGACGAGGGCCTCGTCGTGGTCCTCGCCTCCTCCGCCTCCGGGAAGGAACTCGAGGTGCTCCGCAGCGTCATCGACGCCGACGCCGCCATCACCGGCGCCACGAGTTCCTCGGACGCCGAGAACAGCAAGCCCTCCCCCGACATCCTCCAGGCCGCCCTCGAAGCCGGCGGTCTTGAGGCGGCCAACACGGTCTTCGTGGGCGACTCGGTCTGGGACGTGTTCTCGGCGACCGAGCTCGACATCCCCACCATCGGCATCACCACCGGGGGCACCAGCGAGGCCGAACTGCGCGACGCCGGCGCCGCCGAGGTGTACAAGGACGTCCGGACGCTCCTGAGAAACTTCGCCGGCAGCCCCCTGGCGAAGCTGCTGACCTAGCGGCCCGCCGGTTACCCCTGCCGGGAGAACTCGCCCGCGGCGGCCACCTGCTCCGGGGTGGGACGCACCCCGGTGTAGAGCACGAACTGCTCCTCAGCCTGCAGCGCGATCACCTCGGCGCCGGTGATCACCGGCTTGCCCGCGCCGCGCGCGGCACGGATCAGCGGGGTCTCCGAGGGCAGGGCGACGACGTCGAACACCACCGAGGCCGCCTCGATCGCCGCGGCGGGGAAGGAGACCTCGTCGGCGTCCGGGCCGGCCATCCCCACCGGGGTGACATTGATCAGCAGCCCGGCGGTGGAGGAACCGACGTCCTGCTGCCACGCGAACCCGTACAGCCCGGCCAGGGCCCGGCCGGCCTCCTCGTTCCGCGCCACCACCGTCACGTCCCGGAATCCGGAGTCTCGCACCGCCGCCACGACCGCCTTGGCCATGCCGCCGGAGCCGCGCACCAGCACCGAATGGTCCGTGGACACCCGGTGGTCGGCCAGCAGCCGGGCCACGGCGAGGTAGTCGGTGTTGTAGGCAGTGAGGACGCCGTCGTCGTTGACGATGGTGTTGACCGAATCGATCGCCGTCGCCGAGGGGTCCATGCGGTCGACGAGGGCGATGACGTCCTCCTTGAAGGGCATGGAGATGGCGCAGCCGCGGATCCCCAGCGCGCGCACCCCGCCGATCGCCGCGGGCAGGTCCGTGGTGGTGAACGCCTTGTAGATGTAGTTCAGCCCCAGCTCGTCGTACAGATAGTTGTGGAACCGTGTCCCGATATTGCTGGGCCGGGCGGCGAGGGAGATGCACAGGGTCATGTCTTTATTGAGGATCGGCACGTGCCCATTGTTCCATCCGATCGCCGTGCGCGCCGGTGCGGGCCCTGCACTACGATTGGGCTCAGTTCTCATTCGCGATGACGCGCTGCCGAGGCGAGAAACCAGCACACAGTCCGGTACCGGTCAGGAGCCAGCCCATGAAGATCGATTTTGCCCGCTCAGCCCAGTCCACCCTGGGAGTGGAGTGGGAGCTGGCCCTCGTGGACCGGCACAGCGGAGAGCTTGTTTCGGCCGCCGAGGAGGTCCTGCGCGGGGTCACCGCGAACCATCCCGAGCTCCAGGACGACGAGGAACACCCCCACATCAAGCAGGAGCTGCTGCTCAACACCGTCGAACTCGTCACCGGCGTCTGCACAACGGTCGCCGAGGCGAAGGCGGACCTGAGCCGGTCCCTGGCCGCGGTGCGGGAGGTGACCGACCCGATGGGCGTCGAGCTGTTCTCCGCCGGGTCCCACCCCTTCAGCGCCCCCCGCTCCCAGCACGTCTCGGACAAGGAACGCTACTTCAAGCTGATCGACCGCACGCAGTGGTGGGGCCGCCAGATGGTGATCTACGGCGTGCACGTGCACGTGGGCCTCGATTCGCGGGACAAGGCCCTGCCGGTGCTGGACGGCCTCATCAACTACTTCCCACACTTCCAGGCGCTCTCGGCCTCCTCCCCCTTCTGGTGCGGTGAGGACACCGGCTATGCCTCCCAGCGGGCCCTGCTGTTCCAGCAGCTTCCCACAGCGGGCCTGCCCTTCCAGTTCCCGGACTGGCAGGCGTACGAGGCGTACGTCTCGGACATGTTCACCACCGGGGTCATCGACTCGGTGAGCGAGATCCGCTGGGACGTCCGCCCGGTCGGCAACCTCGGCACCGTCGAGATGCGGGTCTGCGACGGACTGTCCACCCTGCAGGACGTCGGCGCCGTCGCCGCGCTCACCCAGTGCCTCGTCGACGAGTTCTCCAGCCAGCTTGACGCCGGGGAAACCATCCCCACGATGCCGCCGTGGCACGTGCAGGAGAACAAGTGGCGGGCCGCCCGGTACGGCCTCGACGCCGTCATCATCCTCGACGCCTCCGGCAAGGAACAGCTAGTCACCGAGCACCTCACCGAGGTGCTCAACCGGCTGGAGCCGGTCGCCGCCAAGCTGGGCTGCAGCGATGAGCTGGCCGACGTCGAAACGATCATCACCCGGGGCGCCGGCTACCAGCGCCAGCGCCGGGTCGCCGAGGAAAACGGCGGCAACCTGCGGGCCGTCGTCCTCGACATGGTCGACCAGCTGCGCCGGTAGCGCCCGGCCCCAACGCGCCGCCGGCACAGGGACCCGGACCCGTGCCGGCCTGGCCGCCGGAGCACCCCCGTGAGAGGATCAGCCATGCAGATCGTCCTCTCCCCCATGCCCGCAGAAAGGCTGGGCCGCTGGCTTGCCGGCAGCATGAGCACCTATATCGACGAACGGGTGATGGCCGGGGAGACAATCGAGCAGGCCCGGGCCAACGCCGGGCGCTCCCTTCAAGCGTTCTTCCCGGCCGGAAGACCCGCCCCCGGCCACCTTGTCTTCGACTTGGTGGCGGAGGAGTCACCGGTGGGCTACCTCTGGATCGGGCCCACGGAGGAGCAAAAGGATGCCTGGTGGGTGTACGACATCGCCGTCGACGAACCGTTTCGACACCGGGGACTCGGCCGGCAGGCGATGCTGCTGGCCGAGGAGGAGGCACGCCGGAGCGGTGCGTCCTCGCTCGGGCTCAACGTCTTCGGGCACAATGGGCCCGCCCAACGGCTCTACGAACAACTCGGCTACACGACCACCGCAATCCAGATGAAGAAACAGCTGTCCGGCGGGGAGGCGGCCGGGGGCGCCGGGCGAACGGTCGAGGACCCCAGGGAAGGAACCCACCGATGAGCGAGGTGCACTCCTCCGACGGAACCCGCATCGGCTACGAAGCCCAGGGGGCGGGCCCGGCGGTCATCCTCATCGACGGCGCCATGTGCCACCGGGATTCGGGGCCGATGCGCGCCATCGCCCCCGGGCTGGCGGCGGCCCGCACCGTCGTGCTCTACGACCGCAGGGGCCGCGGGGCCAGCGGCGACACCCTTCCCTACGCCGTGGACCGGGAGATCGAGGACATCGCGGCCCTCATCGGCGCGGTCGGCGCTCCGGCCACCCTGCTGGGACTGTCCTCCGGAGGGGCGTTGGCCGCCCTGGCCGCGGCCCGCCTCGGCGGGGAGGTCGCCGAGCTGATCGTCTTTGAGCCTCCCTTCATGCCCGAGCCCGCCCGGCCGGGGGCCAGCGCCTATACGGCGGAGCTGGGTTCGGCGCTGGGCGCCGGAGACCGCGATGGTGCGGTGGCGGCATTCCTGGCCCGGGTCGGGATGCCCGGGCCTGCAGTCGAGCAGCTGAAATCCTCGCCCGCCTGGCAGGGGATGACGGCCCTCGCCCCCACCCTCGGCTACGACGACGCCATCATGGGCGACAGCAGCCTCCCGGCCGAACTGGCCTCCGTGACCGCCCGCACCCTCGCCCTGGCCGGTGGCGCCTCCCCGGGGTTCCTGCAGTGGGGTTCGCGCGGCATTGCGGAGCTGATCCCCGGTGCGGAGTTCGATCTCCTCGATGGCCAGGGCCACAATGTCGACCCGGGCGTTCTCGCCGGGCGCGTCAGCGACTTCCTTCGCCGGTGACGCTGCCGCACTCTGGCAGCGGGCGGGCGCCCCGGCGCCCCGCGCCGCTCAGGGGGCGGGCGGATCCCGGTCCGGGTCGGCGTCCTCTTCCTCGAGCCGGCTGGTGATCAGTTCCACCCGGTCGGCCTGGATCAGGCCCTCGTCGTTCTGGATGGCTTCGATGTCGCTGCTGTCGAGCTCCTGCGCCGGATCGGGTGTTTCGCTGGTCATGGCGTCCTCCCTGCTGTTGTGCCAGCCCTGAACCAAACCGGGCTGTCTCCGCCGATCGTACCGCTGCGCGCCCGCTGCGCCAGGCGTTCGTGCACGGTGCGCCCGCCGTCCTGCTTTCGATGGCTGGACTCCCCTTCCCGTGGTAGGTCGCTTCCCGTGGTGGGACGCTTCCCGTGGTGGGACCGGGCCGCCGCGCGCCGGCGTGCTGGGGCCCGTGCAGGACGGTCAACCCACCGGCATTCTTTCCTCCGGAAGCACGGCTGCGGGAACCACCCTGAACCCCCTGGCGATAAGCCAGATCCCGAGGAACAGCTCGAAGAGCCCGCCCGGCACACTGAAGATCATTCCGAGCCCGGCGAAGCCCAGCAGCTCCAGGACGGCCCCGGAGGCCAAGACCGCGTAGCCGGCCAGCCCCCAGACGGCGAGGAAACGCGGTACCAACCGGGCCCGCAGCAGCAGGGAGCAGAAGAAGACGCTGCCGATTCCGAGCCCGGCCATCGCGACCTGGTAGGAGAGGAAGTTCCCGTTGATGGCGAGCGCGCCAAGGCTCTGGAGACAGCCGGCGTCGAGTCCGCCCCCGGCAGCCTCCGTGCCTATCCCGGTCAGGGACAGGAGGCTCACGACGCCGACGGCGAGAAGGACCGCCTCGAAGATCCTCGAGGCGAGGTATCCCGCGGCGACGGCCCGGCTGTGCCGCACCCAGAACCGGGAACAGCAGCACCCCGATGCCGGTGACGGCGGCCGAGTTGAGCAGCATCAGCACCGCACCGACTGGAAACAGCGGGTTCGAGGACACCTCGGCGAGGACGTCCGGCGCCGCCGTGGCGGTCGAGGTGAGGATGCTGCCCACCCCGTAGGTCAGGAAGCCGCCCAGGAACAGCGCCCCCACCAGCCGGGCGGTCCTTGATGATTGCGTCTGCAGTTCAGTCATTGCGATGGTTCCCCTCACTGGGCCGCAGTGCGGCCTCCAACCTGATCAGGATTCCGGCCGGCACCCCGGCAGTACTGGAGCGGCGGCCTCGGAAAGTGCGTTCCCCGGGAGGAAGAGTTCTTCAGGGGCTGCGCCGGGTTACCTGACGGTGTAAGGTAGGGAACTGTCCCCACCATACGCCGTAAGGTAGGCTTTGGGAAGAGCGGGTGGGAACCGGCTGCGGAAATCCATGGAGGGACAGGGATGGCATCGACACGCGGGCCAAAGACCCACCGGGATCCCGTCTCCCGGGCGCGGGCGGTCCGGATGGCGGTAACCCTGGCCGACGCCGGTGGCCTTGAATCGCTGAGCATGCGCCGGCTCGCCCAGGCACTCGGGGTGGAGGCCATGTCGCTCTACTACCACGTGAAAAACAAGGACGACCTCATCGACGGCATGGTCGACCTCGTGTTCGATGAGATTGCCCTGCCTCCCGTGGATGCCCCGTGGCGGACGGCGCTGGAGGACCGCGCGCACTCCGCGCGCGCCGCCTGGGCGCGGCACCCGTGGGCGATCAGCCTGATGCGGTCGACGCCGGGCGCGTCGACGCTGCGGCACCTGGACGCCGTGATCGCCTGCCTCCGCGGGGCGGGGTTCTCGATGACGCTGACCGCGCATGCGATGTCGCTGCTCGACAGCTACGTTGACGGGTTCGCCCTCCAGGAGGCCGCCCTGCCGCTCAGCGAGGCCGGCGACGTCAATGCCGCGACCGAGGACATCCTGGTCCAGCAGCACATGGTGTCCGGCGCCTTCCCCCACCTCGCCGAGATGGCCGCCACCCATATCCTGAAACCCGGCTACGCCTATGGGGACGAGTTCGCGTTCGGCCTGGGGCTCATCCTCGACGGAATCGAGGCGGCGCACGGGGCCGCCTCCGATTAAGCCCCGACGCAGGAGTGCTCCCCCTCCGGGCTGGAAGGGGAGCACTCCTGTGTTTTCGGCGGGCTGCGGGAGGCGTGCCTACACCGTGGCGCGGGCCTTGACCAGCTCCAGGACCGCCGGGAACAGCGGGTGTCCGGCGTCGAGCCCGGTGATCCGGGTGACGGCCTCCTCCGCCGGGTTGTCCCCGATGATGCGGGCGAGCTCCTCGACCTCGGGGTCGGCCGGGTCGGAGAAGGCCAGTGCGGCCTCCATCGCCGCCAGCAGGGCGGCCGGGTGCACGCCGCCTTCGGCGAGTTCGGCGGCGGGGCCGACGAAGCGTTCGTGGCGCCCGAGCTTGCGCAGCGGCGCCCGTCCGACCCGCACCACGGTGTCCGGCAGGTGCGGGTTGGAGAACCGGCGCAGGATCTTCTGCACGTACGCCTCCTGCTCGTCGGCGGCGAAGCCGTGCTTGGTGACAAGCAGCTGCTTCGTCTCATCGAGCACCGCCCGTACCCGCTGCGCCACCCCGGGATCCGCCATCGCATCGGAGATCTTCTCCACCCCAGCGGCGGAGCCGAAGTAGGCGCAGGCGGCGTGTCCGGTGTTCACCGTGAACAGCTTGCGCTCGATGTACGGGGCGAGATCGTCAACATAGGTCGCCCCGGGGATGCTGGGTTCACTGCCGCCGAAGGGGGTGCGGTCGATCACCCATTCGTAGAAGGTCTCGACCGTCACGTCCAGGCCCTGCCCGGCCGCCTGGTTGGGCACGATCCGATCCACCGCCGTATTGGCGAAGACCGCCCGCGCCTCCAGTCCGCTCCGGTCCCCCGAATAGACGTCCACAATGGCCTGCCGCAGCAGGTCGGTGGCGTTGATGGCGTTCTCGCACGCCATCACCTGCAGCGGCTGCGCCTCCGGGGACCGCCGCCCGATGGCTGCGGCGATCACCGGAGCCAGGAACTTCAGCACCCCCGGCCCGACGGCGGTGGTGACCATGTCGGCCGTGGCGATCTCCTCGATCACCTCCGCCTCCTGCGAGCGGGAGTTCAGGGCCCGGTAGCCGTCCACCCTCTTGTCCGTGGGGTCCTCTCCGACCTCATGGACGGTGTAGGAGGGGGTGGAGGCGAGCTGGTCGATCAGCGCCTCGGCCACGTCGGCGAACACCACCTCGTACCCGGCTTCGTGGAGCAGCAGCCCCACGAAGCCGCGGCCGATGTTCCCCGCCCCGAAGTGCACGGCCTTCACTAGGCGTTCACCTTCCCGAAGAGGGCCAGGACCTCGTCGACGCTTTCCGCCCGGTCGAGGCGCGCCACCTGCTCCTTGTCGGAGAAGACGCGGGCGATGGCCGAGAGGATCGAGAGGTGTTCGTTGTTGACCCCGGCGACGCCGACCACGAACTTCACCTGCTTGCCGTTCCAGTCGATGCCCTCGGGGTAGCGCACGATCGAGACCGCCGAGCGCCGGATGTACTCCTTGGCGGCGTTGGTGCCGTGCGGGATGGCCAGGAAGTTGCCCATGTACGTTGCGACCGAGCGCTCGCGCTCGTGCATCGCATCGATGTAACTCGGGTCGACGGCTCCGCGGTCCACCAGGAGCTGTCCGGCCTCGTTGATGGCATCGGCCTGGTTGGTGGCGGTCCCCCGCAGGACGACGCTGCGCTCGGCGAGGACTTCCTCCCCGGCGGGCTGGGCCTGCTCGGAGATGTCCGGCGCACCGCTGTCCGGCTCCGGGGTGCCGTCACCGGCGTTCTGGGTCCGGGCCAGCTCCACGATCTCGTCGTACCGGGGGCTGTTCATGAAGTTGTCCACCGACACGTGGGTTGCGCCGGAGGTCAGCGGTCGGGCCCGGTCCGTCAGGTCCTGGTGGGTAACCACGAGGTCGTAGGAATCGGTGAGGTTCGCGATCGAGGAGTTGGTGACCGTGACGTCGGTCAGCCCGGCCGCCTTGAACTTGTTGCGGAGCACGGAGGCACCCATGGCGCTGGAGCCCATGCCCGCGTCGCAGGCGAAGACGACATTGCGGATCGGCCCGGCGGTCGCCTCCCCCTTGGCCCCGATCAGGCCGGAGACCGAACTCTTGCGGCCCTTGAGGTCCTCCATGCGGGCCGTGGCGTTGCTGAGGCTGCCGTCGTCGTCGGCCGGGTTCTTGGTGGTCTTGAGGATCACCGACCCGATCAGGAAGGACACCGCGGTGGCGAGCAGCACCGACAGGGTGACCCCGACATAGCTGTCGGATGCGGTCGCCGCGTAGACGGCGATGATGCTGCCGGGCGCCGCCGGGGAGCGCAGGCCCGCCCCGGTGATGACGAGGGTCAGGATGCCGGCCATGCCGCCGCCGATCGCGGCGAGGATCATGATGGGCTTCATCAGCACGTAGGGGAAGTAGATCTCATGGATGCCGCCCACGAAGTGGATCAGGGCCGCGCCGGGTGCCGAGGCCTTGGCGATGCCGCGGCCGAACAGCATGTAGGCGAGCAGGACGCCGAAGCCCGGGCCGGGGTTGGCCTCGAGGAGGAACAGGATCGACTTGCCGTTCTCCAGGGACTGCTCGGTGGCCAGCGGCGTGAGGATGCCGTGGTTGATGGCGTTGTTGAGGAAGAGCACCTTGGCCGGTTCGATCAGGATGCTCGTGAAGGGCAGCAGCCCGTTGGTGACGAGGAAATCCACGACGGCCCCGGCCGCGTTGCTGAAGGCGGTGACCAGCGGACCGACGGCGAACAGGCCGAAGACCGCCATGATTGCCGCGACGATACCGGCGGAGAAGTTGTCGACGAGCATCTCGAACCCGGGCCGGATCTTCGTGGCCCACAGCCCGTCGAACTTCTTCATGATGAACGCCGTCAGCGGGCCCATGATCATGGCGCCGATGAACATCGGGATGTCGGTGCCCACGATGACGCCCATGGTGGCCGCCGCTCCCACGACGCCGCCGCGGAGCCCGTGGACCATGCGCCCACCGGTGTAGCCGATGAGCAGTGGGAGCAGGTAGGTGATCATCGGACCGACGAGTCCGACGTTCGGCTCTCCTGCCGCGTTCTCACCGAAACCGCCAAGGACGCCCACCGGGAAGAAGCCCTTCTCAATGAAGAGCGCGGTGATGATGCCCCACGCGATGAAGGCCCCGATATTGGGCATGATCATTCCGGACAGGAAGGTCCCGAATTTTTGGACGCGGACCCGCGCACTGGTGCGGGGCGCCGCTTCTGCTTGTGTTGCCACGTGCGTTCCTAACCGTTGTCCCTGCGTCAGTGCGGGGAGTGGATAAATGAGTTGCTTGTCAGCCCGCCCGGGTGGAAATCCGTTGGAGCCACTCGAGGAAGAGCTTCAGCTCGGAGCTGGAGAGCTGGTCGGGGTGCGATGACTGCAGCGCTGCATTCAACGCGATGGCCGCGACCACCACCGAGGGGGTGCCCTCGGTGTCGATGACCGGGTCCGAGTCGGAATCGGTCGCGATAGCGGAGATGACGGCCTCACGTGTCATCACCGACAGTTCAAGGCTGCGGTTGGAGGCCGGTTCGGCGATCAGCATGAGCGTCACGCCGACGTTCGCCGCGAGCAGGCTGCGGGCCGCCTCGGCCGGCGGTACGACAAGGCGGGCCGCGGCCGCCGCCTTCTCCAGGACCTCTTCGAGGAACGCCTCGGCCTCGGCCACCATCGAGGGACGGCGTTCAGGACGGATATTGCCGAACATGACCAGGTACAGGTGCGGATGGTCGAGGCCGAACTGCACGTGGTTGTCCCAGTGACGCCGCAGGTCCTCCACGGGCCGCCCCGAGGAGGGCAGGTTGCGCTCACCCTCAAGGTACTCGGTGAAGCCTTCGGCCACGACGGCGTCGAACAGGCCCTCCTTGTCACCGAAGTGGTGGTACAGGGTGGGAGCGGTGACCCGGGCGAGCTTGGTCACCTGGCGCGTTGAGACCGGAGAACCGCCGGATTCGGCCAGCAGCGAGGCGGCTGCCCTGAGCAGCCTGATCTTCGGTGCAGGCTCGCCAGCGGTATCCATGCCTGCTACCGTAACAGCTATAGCGCTGATATATGAAGTGGTTCACACACTTCGCATCCCGCGCCCGGGCCGGGACAGGTACGGTGGAAGTCCATGCGCTCACGGCAAGGAAATGAGGACGTTCGATGCGGAATTTCTCAGGAGTAGGCGTCAGCCCGGGCCGGGTCATCGGGCCCATCCGCCAGATGCCGAAACCGGTCGGTGAACCCCCCAAGGGCGAGCGGCTCCGCGAGGGCACAACGCCCGACGACGCCGCCGCCGCACTGCGGTCCGCGACGAAGGCCGTCCAGGCCGAGCTGAAGCAGCGTTCCGAGACCGCCAGCGGCGACGCCCGGGCCGTGCTCGAGGCGACCGCCATGATGGCCACGGACCCCATGCTTGTCAAGAACGCAATTAAGCTCATCAACGCCGGAACCTCCGCCGAGCGCGCCGCCTGGGACGCGGGAGCCTCGGTGGCCGAGATGCTCCACAACCTCGGCGGCTACATGGCCGAACGCGCCACCGACGTCCTGGACGTGCGGGCCCGGATCGTCGCCGAGCTGCGCGGGCTGCCTGCGCCGGGCATCCCGTCCTCGGAGGACCCGTTCATCCTCGTCGCCGAGGACCTCGCGCCGGCCGACACCGCCACCCTCGACCCCGGCAAGGTGCTGGCTTTGGTCACCTCCGGCGGCGGGCCGCAGTCCCACACCGCCATCATCGCCCGGTCCCTGGGCCTGCCGGCCGTCGTTGCCGCCTCCGGCGTGGACGAGCTGGAATCCGGCACGATGGTGTACGTCGACGGGGCCGCGGGAACCATCAGCGTCGACCCCGGCGCCCAGGAGCGGGCCGCGGCCGAGGCCTACGCCGCCGCCGCGGCGGCCCTCACCGAGTTCGACGGCACCGGGAGGACCTCGGACGGCCACGAGGTGCCGCTGCTGGCCAACGTGGGAGGGGCCAAGGACGCACGGGGAGCGGCGGAGGCCCGGGCCCAGGGCGTGGGCCTGCTCCGCACGGAGTTCTGCTTCCTGGGCCGGGACACCGAACCGACCCGCGAGGAGCAGGTCGAAGCCTACAAGGGGGTCTTCGACGCCTTCCCGGGAAAGAAGGTGGTGGTGCGCACGCTCGACGCCGGTGCGGACAAGCCCCTTCCCTTCCTGACCGACACCACCGAGCCGAATCCGGCGCTCGGCGTCCGCGGCTACCGCACCGACCTGACAAGTCCCGGCGTCCTGGCTAGGCAGCTGGAGGCCATCGCCGAGGCCGAGGCACAGTCCTCCGCCGAGGTCTGGGTGATGGCGCCCATGATCTCCACCGCCGAAGAGGCCGCCGACTTTGCCGCGATGACCACCGCCGCGGGCCTGAACAAGCCCGGTGTGATGGTCGAAGTGCCCTCGGCGGCGCTGATGTCCGAGTCGATCCTCGCCGAGGTGGGCTTCGCCAGTATCGGCACCAACGACCTCACCCAGTACGCCATGGCCGCCGACCGGCAGCTCGGTTCCCTCGCGGCCCTGAACAACGCCTGGCAGCCGGCCGTCCTGCGCCTGATCGGGCTCACCGTGGAAGGCTCGGTGGCCGAGGGGAACGCCAAGCCGGTCGGGGTGTGCGGGGAGGCCGCGGCCGACCCGGCGCTGGCCGTGGTGCTCGTCGGCCTCGGCGTCTCGACCCTTTCCATGACGCCGCGGGCGCTGGCCGGTGTGGGGGCGGTGCTGAACAGCGTCAGCCTCGACGAGGCGCGGAAACTCGCGGAGATCGCGGTGAAGGCACCCAGCGCGGCCGAGGCCCGCACCCGCGTCCGCGCCGAACTGCCCGTCCTGGAGTCCCTCGGCCTCTGACCGGCGTCGGGCGCCTGCGTTAGAGCAGGATGTCCGAGACCGGCAGGGCCGAGTCGGTGGCGAAGGCGAGGCCGCTGGGGGTGCCGCCGTCCATCACGATCTGTGCGCCCAGCGAGGCGACCATCGCCCCGTTGTCGGTGCACAGCGACGCCGGCGGAACCGTCAGTTCGATGCCGGCGGCGGCGCAGCGTTCGGCCGTCAGGGCGCGCAGGCGCGAGTTCGCCGCCACTCCCCCGCCCAGCAGCAGGCTGGTGATGCCGTGCTCCGTGCAGGCCAGGACGGCCTTGGAGGTGATGACATCGACCACGGCCTCCTGGAAGGAGGCGGCGATGTCGGCCACCGGGACCGGCTCCCCGTTGGCCTCGAACTGTTCGACGCTGCGCGCCACCGCGGTCTTGAGGCCGCTGAAGGACCAGTCGTAGCGGTGCGGCCCGGGATTCTCGGCGGTCCCCATGTACTTGGGCTGGGTCAGCCCGCGGGGAAAGCGGAAGGCCCGCGGGTCGCCCTGCGCGGCGATGCGGTCGATGACCGGGCCGCCAGGGTAGCCGAGGCCGAGGATGCGCGCGGTCTTGTCGTAGGCCTCCCCGGCGGCGTCGTCGATGGTGGAGCCCAGCAGCTGCACATCCGAGGCGATGCTTCCCACCTTGAGTATTTCGGTGTGCCCGCCGGAGACCAGCAGCGCGCCGAGGTTCGGCGGGACCCCTTCGGCGAAGGTGTCCCCGAGCATGCCGACGCCGACGTGGGCCACCAGGTGGTTCACCGCGTACAGGGGTTTCCCGGTGGCGACGGCGAGCGCCTTGGCGGCGGCCACGCCCACCATGAGCGCCCCGGACAGGCCGGGCCCGGTGGTGACCGCGATGGCGTCGATGTCCTCGAGGCCCACCCCGGCCTCGGTGAGCGCCTGCTGAAGGGTTGGGACGAACGCGTCGAGGTGGGCGCGGGAGGCGATCTCGGGGATCACCCCACCGAAGCGCACGTGTTCGTCCATGGAGGAGGAGACGACATTGGCGAGCAGCCGGGTTCCGGCGACGACGCCGACGCCGGTTTCGTCGCAGGAGGATTCGATGCCGAGCACCAGCGGTGCGCTGCGGTTCATGGCCGGTCCCCTTCGGTGCCGTGGTTCCCGCCGTGCGGGCCGGATGGTTGCTGGTCGGATGGTTGCTGGTCTGCTGGGTGCTGGTCGGATGGTCGCGTATCGGAGCCCGGGGCGCCCGGTGGGAGGGGAAGGCGCATCACCCAGGCGTCGACGCCGTCCCGGTAGTAGCGGCGGCGCGTGGCGATTTTCTCGAAGCCGGTGCGGCTGTAGAGGAGCTGGGCGCGGGGATTGTCGGCGCGCACCTCGAGCAGGACCTCCCGGGCGCCGCGGCGGGCCGCCTCCGCCAGCAGTTCACGCAGCAGGGCCGTGCCGATGCCCCGGCCCTCGTGGGCGGGAAGGACGGCGATGGTCTGGATGTCCGCGGTGGAGTCGATGACCATCACCCCGGCATAGCCGACGATCTCGCCGTCCACCTCGGCCACGACGTAACGGCGGGTGTCGGGGCGGAAGAACTCCTCGTAGAACATGTGCACGGGCCAGGCGTCGACGGGGAAGAGCTCCTGCTCCAGCGCACCGACCGTCCTGATGTCCTCGTAGTCGAGGTCCCGCAGGAGGAAGCTCACGAGCCGACCTTCTTCCGGGCTCCCGGAACCTTCGCATCGGATTCCCTCAGGTACAGGGGGGTGGTGTCCAGCAGCGGCACGCCGGCGGCGAGCCGGGCCGAGGCGGTACGGCCGAGGGCCGCCGCGTGCGGCAGCGCCTCGGCGAAGGCGTCGACGGCGTGCAGTGCCTCCCGGTACAGCCCGGCGCCGGCACCGAAGACGGGTAGGTCCGGCAGTTCCCCGGCCGGGCCCACATGCGGGCCGTCGATCAGGATGGGAAGCCCGTTCGGGTCCTTCGGGCTGCGGTAGCGGGCCCAGTACACCTCGCGCCGGCGTGCGTCGGTGGCGATGAGGAACTCCCCGGCGGCCGCCGGGTCGGCGGCGGCGTCCAGCGCGAGGGCGTCCAGGCTCATCACCCCGTACAGGGGCACCGCCCAGACGAAGGCCAGGGTCCGCGCCGTGGCCAGCCCGGCGCGCAGGCCCGTGAAGGGGCCCGGACCGACGCCGGCGGCTATGCCGCCGAGGTCCCGGCCGGCCACGCCCGCACCGCGCAGCAGGTCCTGGACCGCGGGGGCGAGGACCTCCGAGTGGGAGCGCGTGTCGGCACTGGTGAACCGGCCGATGACGGCGTCCCCGTCAAGGAGCGCGGCGCTGGCGGCGGCTGAGGTATCCAGGGCAAGAAGAAGCACCGTAACAGCCTAGTCGAGCAGCCCGGCCGGCGGTCCTGACGACCAGCGGGGGCCGAAGCCCGCCACCCGCAGTTCCCGCTCCTCGTCGGCGTCGTCGCTGAAGTCCGTGGTGATCCCCGGCCCGCCCACCGGGTCGCCGCCTGTGGGCCGGGTGATGGTGATTTCGAGCCGGCTGTCGGAGAGGTGCTCGGCGCGCCCGGCACCCCATTCGACGACGGTGACGCTCGAGTCGAGGGTGGCCTCAAGGTCGAGGTCGTCGAGTTCCTCCGCCGACTCCAGCCGGTAGGCATCGACGTGCACCAGCGCCGGGCCGCTGGAGAGGGAGGGATGGTTGCGGACCAGGATGAAGGTGGGGGAAATGACGGCGCCGCGCACGCCGAGGCCGCGGCCCAGGCCCTGGGTGAAGGTCGTCTTCCCCGCCCCGAGGCCGCCGGTGAGGATCAGCAGGTCCCCGCCCTTCAGCGCCGGCCCGAGCTCCTCGGCCACCGCCTGGAGTTCGCCGGCGGACGAGACGGACCGGCTCCGCAGCCACTGCTGGACAGGCTCAGTCACCGGCGGGATCCTCGTTGAGGTAGGTCCGGGGAACGCGGCTGCTGATGCGGGTGACGACTTCGTAGTTGATCGTCCCGGAGGCGGCGGCCCACTCCTCGACCGGCGGATCCCCGGCGCCGCCGAACAGGACAGCGCGGCGGCCCAGCGGGCTGCGTTCGGTGCCGGCGAGGCCCAGGGTGCCGAAGTCGATCACGAGCTGGTCCATGGCGATCCGGCCCACGGCGGGGTAGGTGCGCCCGTCGACGCGGACCGGACCCCCGGTGGCGATGCGCGGGACGCCGTCGCCGTACCCGGTGGGGATCAGGCCGAGGGTGGTGGGCCGGTCGGTCCGGTAGGACAGCCCGTAGGACACCCCCTGGCCGGCGGGAACCTCCTTGCAGCCGGCGACGACCGTGGCGAAGGTCATGGCCGGGCGCAGGCCCAGGTCGGCGGCGCTCTGGTCCGAGAACGGCGAAAGCCCGTACAGGCCTAGGCCCACCCGCACCATGTCGAAGTGGCAGTCGGGCCGGGACAGGGTGCCCGGGGTGTTGGCCAGATGCCGCACCTCGAGGTCCGCCCCGGCGTCCTCGGCGACGGCCACGGCGTCCCGGAAGCGGCGCAGCTGCTCGTCGGTCTCGGGGCGGTGCGGCTCGTCGGCGACGGCGAGGTGGGAAAATACCCCCACCACCCGCAGCAGGCCCTCCTCCTGGTGTTCGAGCGCCCGGTTCAGCAGGCCTTCCCACAGCTCCGGGGAGCAGCCGTTGCGGCCGAGGCCGGTGTCGATCTTCAGGTGGACGCGGGCGGGCCGTTGGAGCCGGCGGGCCGCCGCCACGACATGGTCGAGCTCCCAGCCGGAGACCCCGATGTCGATGCCCTGCTCGATGCCCGCCGCGAAGTCGCTCTCGGGGGTGTGCAGCCAGGCGAGTACCGGGGCGTCGAGGCCGGCCCGGCGCAGTTCGAGCGCCTCGGCGATGTGCGCGGTGCCCAGCCAGGAGGCTCCGGCCCCAAGCGCCGCCTTCGCGACGGCGACCGCGCCGTGGCCGTATCCGTCCGCCTTGACGACCGCCATGACCCGCGCCGGGCTGGCCACGTCGAGCAGGTGCCGGACGTTGTGCCGGATGGCGTCGAGGTCGATTTCTACTGTGCGTTCGGCAGGGACTGGGGAAAAACTCACTTGCCCTATTGTGCCACCGTCACCGGCGGAGTCCCCCTCAGGCATCGGAATGGCGGGCGATGGTCGCCGAGGCGCGGCGCACCGCCTCCACCGGAACGTCGGAGACGAGGTGCTCGAGGAACCCGTAGCGGCGCACCCACTGGCGGCGCACGCCGTCGCGCGTCGAACTGATCCGGTGCCACCAGTCGGCGATGTCACCCCAGCCCGGCGCCGCGAGCGATCCGCCGACCTCCTGCACCGACAGGGACGCGCACAGGTTGGCGAAGCCGAGGCGGTCCGCCAGGGAGAATTCGGCGAGGTCGGCCATGACGAACGCCGCGGCGAAACAGTCGCCGGCGCCGGTCGGGTCGTAGGCGGTGACCGGCAGCGCCGGCACCCACTCCTCCTCGCCGGTCAGGGAATCGATGGCCATGGCGCCCTGCTGCCCCACGGTGACGACGGCGACGGGAACGCGGTCGGCCAGGGCGTAGAGGGCCGCCCACGGGTCCTCGGTGCGCGTGTACGCCATCGCCTCGACGTCGTTGGGCAGGAACGCGTAGAAGTGCCCGAGTGTGTCGAGGACCTGCGGCGCCCACTCACCGTGCGGGTCCCACCCCACGTCCCCGTACAGCCGGGTGCCGTTGGCCGTGGCGGCCGCCGCCCAGGGCTCGAGTTCCCCGCCGACGCTGACGACGGCGGCCCGGCAGGCCGGTGGTGGCACGCCGATCAGCTCGGAGGCGCTCATGGGCGGGGCGTGACCGTGGGTGACCAGCGACCGGTCGCGCTCCACCGAGAGGGAGACCGTCACCGGGGAGTGCCAGTTGCGGAAGACCTGCGAGCGCGACAGGTCGACGTGCTCCTGGTCCTGGAGGATGTCCCAGTTGAACTGGCCGTACCCGTCGTCGGAGAACGCGGCGGCGAGCGTGGTGCGCAGCCCGAGGCGGGCCGCGGCGATGGCCTGGTTGGCGATCCCGCCGGGGCTGGAGCCCATGCCGTCGGTCCACACCTCCGTGCCGGGGCGTGGGAGCTGGTCCAGTCCGGTGAAGGTGATGTCGAAGAAGACCTGCCCGGCCAGCAGGAGGTCGAACTCGGGGTCCTCCGGGGACCGCCGCCCGGCGAGCGGGTCGAACCGGTGCTGGTTGGCCATGTAGGGCACCTTACCCGCTGTGCCCGGCGCCGGGGAGGCCCTCCACCGGGCCCGGCCGCCGGCAGGACCGGCTCGTGCCGGGTCTATGCTGTAGCCCACCGCTCCGATCCGGTGCCGGCGCCGGCGCCGGCCGCCCGGGGGCGGACCCGGAAGGAGCAGCCATCGCGGATAAGTACAGCAGGTACGCTCCGTTCTACGATCTGGTGTCCGGCGAGTTCCCGGTGTACCGGGCGGGCAGGAAGAAGGCCATCGCGCTGCTCGCCCCGCCGCCGGGGGCCCAGGTGCTCGACGTCGGCTGCGGGACGGGCCTCAACTTTGCGCTGCTGCAGGCCAGGATCGGCCCGGCCGGAACAATCGTGGGCATCGACAGCAGCCCCGGGATGCTCCGCCGGGCCCGGCGGCGGGCGGAACGGCGGGGCTGGACCAACGTGATCCTGCTCGAGGCCGATGCCACAGCCTCCCCGCCGGCCGACCTCCGGCGCCGGATCGCCGCCGCGGGCGGACGCGCCGCCTCGGAGGCGGCGATCGCCACCTACGCGCTCTCGCTCATGCCGGACCGGGAGCAGGCCTGGGCGATGATGCGTGAGCTCACCGCCGCGGACGGTGCTCTGGCCGTGCTGGACATGCAGGAACCCACCGGGGTTTTCACCGCCGCCGCCCCACTCGCCCGGATCGCCTGCCGGCTCGGCGGCGCCGACATCTCGGCCCGCCCGTGGACCGCCGTGGAACGCGACCTCGATGACGTGAGAGCCGCCTCCGCCCGCGGCGGGCACCTCCAGATCCGGGCCGGATGCCGGCGCCCGGGTCCCGACGGAGCCGGAGCGCCCGGCCGCGGATCCGGCGCGGCCACCTGAACCGCGGACAGGGCCGCGCCGCCCGGGTCCGGGCCGCGGCCCGATACGGCACAATACTGCCTAGGCCGGGCGGAAGGTGGAGGGACTGTGGAAGGAACGGGACCGTGAAGGGTTCCAGCCGATGAGGCTCGTGATTGTCGGAGGCGGCGGCTTCCGCGTTCCGCTGGTCTACCGCGCGCTGGGCTCCGGCCGGTTCGCGGGCCTGATCGATGCGCTCACCCTCGTCGACGCCGATCCCGGCCGGGCCCGCGCGGTCGCCCGGGTCCTGGCCGCCATGCCCGCCGGGGGCACCACCCGGCCGCCGGCCGTCACCGTCGAGACGGACCTCGACACGGCCTTGGCCGGGGCCGACGTCGTGTTCGCCGCGATCCGCAGCGGAGGAACGGCCGGCCGGGTCCGCGACGAGCGGGTCGCCCTGGCCGCCGGGCTGCTGGGCCAGGAGACGGTCGGGGCGGGCGGCATCTCCTACGCGCTGCGGTCCATCCCGGCCATGCTGGACCTTGGCCGGCGGATGGCCGAGCGCTGCCCGCGGGCGTGGCTGGTCAACTTCACCAATCCCGCCGGTATGGTCACCGAGGCCCTGCAGCCGGTGCTGGGGAACCGTGTGATCGGAATCTGCGACTCGGCCTCGGGGCTGGTGGCGCGGGCCGCGGCGGCCGCCGGGGTTCCGATCGCCCCCGGCTCCCTGCGCGGCGTGGACTACCTCGGCCTGAACCACCTGGGCTGGCTGCGGGGCCTGCACGCCGACGGCGAGGACCGGCTGCCAGCGCTGCTGGCCGATCCGGTGCGCCTTTCATCCTTCGAGGAAGGACGCATCTTCGGGCCGGACCTGCTGCGGGTCCTCGGCGCCCTGCCCAATGAATACCTCTTCTACCACTACTTCCACCGGGAGGCCCTGCGCGCGGTGCGCTCGGCGGACCGGACCCGCGGCGAGGTGCTGCTGGCGCAGCAGCACCGGCTTTATACGGACCTTGAGGAGTCCGCCGAGCCCTATGCGGTGTGGGAGGCGGCCCGGCGGGAGCGGGAGAGCGGTTACCTCGCCGAGGCCCGGACGGCCGGGGAGGAACGGGACGAAGCGGACCTCGCCGGAGGAGGCTACGAGCGCATCGCCCTGCTCCTGATGCATGCCCTGCTGACGGGGACCCCGGCGGAGCTGATCCTCAATGTCCGCAACGGCGGCACCGTGGAGGGGCTGCCGGCCGATGCCGTCGTCGAGGTGCCGGCCCGGGTCACGGGCGCCGGGGCCGAGCCCCTTCCCGCGGCCGGCCCCCCGACCGGGCACCAGTTGGGCCTGATGAGCGCCCTCAAGGCGGTGGAGCAGGAAACGGTGCGCGCGGCCGTGCACGGGGACCGGGACGCGGCGCTGCGGGCGTTCACCCTGCACCCGTTGATCGATTCGGCGCATGCCGCCGCCGCGGCGCTTGCCGGCTACGAGGACGCGTTCCCCGACCTGCGGGCCGGCTGGCGCTGACGCCCCGGAAGCACAGGAGGAGCCCGCCTCCCGCCGGGGCGGGACGCGGGCTCCTGCGGGACCTGCCGGCTCAGCCCTCCAGGGCCTTCGCCCACAGGTTGATGTCGGATTCGACGGCGAATTCGTCGATCGCGGCCAGTTCCCCGCTCGTGAACTCGAGGTTGGCGATGGCGCCGACGCTGCTCTCGAGCTGCGCCACGCTGGAGGCCCCGACGAGGGCCGAGGTGATCGGGGTGCCCTTGGCCTGCGGCCGCAGGATCCAGGCGATCGCCATCTGGGCCAGGGACTGCCCGCGGCCGGCCGCGATCTCGTTGAGGCCCCGCACCCGGCGCAGGTTGTCCTCGGAGAGGTGGTCGCCGGAGAGGGACTTGTCCGCCGCGGCCCGTGAATCGGCGGGAACGCCGTTGAGGTAGCGGTCGGTCAGCAGGCCCTGCGCGAGCGGGGAGAACGCGATGGAGCCCGCGCCGACCGTCTCGAGGGCCTCGGGGAGGTTCGGCTCGCCGTTCTCGACCCAGCGGTTCAGCATGGAGTAGGAGGGCTGGTGGATCAGCAGCGGCGTGCCGAGGTCGCGCAGGATCGCCGCGGCCTCGATCGTTTTCTCCGGGGAGTAGGAGGAGATGCCCGCGTAGAGCGCACGGCCGGAGCGGACGGCGGTGTCCAGGGCGCCCATGGTCTCCTCGAGCGGGGTCTCCGGGTCGGGGCGGTGGCTGTAGAAGATGTCGACGTAGTCCAGGCCCATGCGGTTCAGCGACTGGTCAAGGCTCGCCAGCAGGTACTTCCGGGAGCCGAAGTTGCCGTACGGGCCGGGCCACATGTCGTAGCCGGCCTTGCTGGAGATGATCAGCTCGTCGCGGAACGGACGGAAGTCGTCGGCGAAGTGGCGGCCGAAGTTGGTCTCCGCGCTGCCGTAGGGGGGCCCGTAGTTGTTCGCGAGGTCGAAGTGCGTGACGCCGAGATCGAAGGCCCGCCGCAGGATGGCCCGCTGCGTGTCGAATGGCTTGTCGTCCCCGAAGTTGTGCCACAACCCCAGGGAAACGGCCGGCAGGTGCAGGCCGCTTTGGCCGACGCGGCGGTAGGGCATTGAGTCATAACGGGTTTCAGCGGGGCAATAAGTCATGAAACCATCCTATGCGGGCCGGCCGGCCGCCCGGCGGCCGGGTCCCTAGGGCCCGGGCGGCGGGGCGGGTTTCCATTCCGCCGGGAGGGCCGCGCGGAGTATGGAGACGGCGCGGTGTGCGGGGGCCTCGGCGGCGACGAAACCGTCGGGGCGGACGAGGTAGAACCGGCCCGGGAGCAGGCCCACCGCGGGTGCGGCGGGGAACCGGTGCACCGGCAGGCCGAGGGACGTGGCGAGCGCCTCGGTGATTTCGGTGTCCGCCTCGCCGTAGCTGTGGACCTGCCAGGCGGGATCGGCGAGGACGGTGAAGTTGACGCCGGTCCAGGGCAGGCGCCGCCCCACGATCCGGCCGCGGCGGCCCCGGGCGGCGGCCTTGGCTCCCCCGCTCATCCAGTAGTGGATGCGCAGCTGGCCCAGGTACCCGGCGGCCCGGGACCCGACGGGGATCCGCGGCACCACCCGCACGGCGAAGGGCCCGGCGATCCGGGGCAGGAACCTGCGCAGCGTCCGGGCGGTCGGCGTCCCGGAGGTGACCCCGGCGAACAGCCTGTCGGTGACGCTGACAAGCCGCAGGGCGACGGGACGCCGCTCGACTTCGTACCGGTCGAGGAGCTCCTCACCGGCCCTCCCGGTGAGGACGTCGGCAAGCTTGAAGGCCAGGTTGTGGGCGTCCTGCAGCCCCGTGTTCATGCCCTGCGCTCCGACCGGGGAATGGACATGGCCGGCGTCCCCGGCGAGGAACACAGGACCCTTGCGGAAGGCCGCGGCGACCCGGTGGTGGACCCGGTAGGTCGAGAACCAGCGGGAGGTGTCGTAGGTGACGCCGAACAGGCGCGAGAGGCGCTCCCGTGCCAGGTCCTCGGCGATGTCGGCATTGCCGCTGCTGCGGATCACCCCGATCAACCGGTAGTTCCGGGTCCCCTCCTCGGCGGAGCGCAGGGGGAACGCCAGCATGAAGTCATCGCCGGACAGCCGCACCTCCACACTGGCCTTCGAGAGTCCCTGCACCTCGAGGGCGTCCGCGACGTAGAAGGTGTGTTCGTTGGTCACGCCCTCGAACGGGATGCCGCTCAGGGTGCGCACCGGGGAGGATCCCCCGTCGCAGCCCACCACGTACCGGGCGGTGACGGTGAGCGGGCCCTCCGCGCCGTCGAAGACCGCGGTGGCGCCGGCGGCCCCGGCCTCGGCGGTGAGCCCGGTCAGGCGCCGGTTCCACAGCACTTCGCCGCCGCGGCGCTCAAGCTCCGCGAGGAGGATCCGCTCGTTCTTGCTCTGCTCCAGGAAGTGCAGTCCCGGATATGGGGTGAGTCCGGTGCCGAGGGTGGCCAGGGGGATCTCGCCGAAGGAGCGGCGGCCGTAGCCGGGCTTCAGGGTGAGCGCCTTCTGGGCCTGGTCGAGCACCGGTTCGATGACGCCGAGCTGGTCGTAGATCTCCATGGTGCGGGACTGCAGGCCGATGGCGCGGGACTCCCGTGTCGGTTCGGCCTTGGCATCGACGAGCATCGCGTCGATGCCAAGGCGGCGCAGCCAGGTGGCGAGCATCAGGCCCGTGGGGCCGGCACCCACCATCAGGACATCGGTGCTCCGTTCTCCCCCGGTCATGGTCAGCCGGCCAGGGTGAGGATCAGCGAACCGTGGGCCGGCAGGGTCACCGAATCGGGGCCGGTGGTGGCGCCGTCGACGGTGGAGAGCCGGACGGTGGCGTCCCGGGCGGGAAGCGGCACAGTGCGCTCCGTGCCGCCGAGGTTCAGCACGACGGCGGTGCGCCGCCGCCGCAGCACCAGCCACCGTTCGTCCTCGCTGAAGTCCACGGAGACGCTCCGGAAGTCAGGTTCCCTCAGGTCGGGCTCGGAGTCCCGGAGCCGGATGAGGGAGCGGTAGGTTGCAAGGAGTTCCTGGTGCTCCGGCTTTTCCGCCTCGGCCCAGTCAAGCTTGGCCGACGCGAACGTCGCCGGGTCCTGCGGGTTGGGCACGTCCTCGGGGTTCCAGCCCATCCGCTCGAACTCGCGCAGCCGCCCCTCGGCGGTCGCCCTGCCGAGCTCGGGCTCGGGGTGGGAGGTGAAGAACGGCCACGGGGTGGTGGCACCGTATTCCTCGCCCATGAACAGCATGGGGGTGAACGGGCCGGCGAGGGTGAGCACGGCGGCCTGGGCCAGCTGCGCGGTGTTCAGGGAGGCGCTGATGCGGTCCCCTGCGGCGCGGTTGCCGATCTGGTCGTGGTTCTGGGCACAGACCACCAGCTGCAGGGGCGAGATCCGCTCCGGGTCCAGCGGACGGCCGTGGTGGCGTGCCCGGAACGAGGAGTAGGTGCCGTTGTGGAAGAACCCTTCGGTGAGGACCTTCGCCAGCGCGCCGACCGAGTTGAAGTCCTCGTAGTAGCCGTCGGTCTCCCCCGTCAGGTTCACGTGCACCGCGTGATGGAAGTCATCGCTCCACTGTCCGGCGAGCCCGTAGCCGTGGACGCTGCGCGGGGAGATCAGCCGCGGGTTGTTGAGATCCGACTCGGCGATGAGGAACAGCGGCTTGCCCAGTTCGGTGGCGCACGCGTCGGTCTTCTCGCTGAACTCCTCGAGGATGTGCACGGCGCGCTCGTCGTGGAGGGCGTGCACGGCGTCCAGGCGCAGCCCGTCCACATGGTAATCCCGGAACCACATCAGCAGGTTCTCCGTGATGTAGCGGCGCACCTCGTCCGAGTCCGGCCCGTCGAGGTTCAGCGAGTCGCCCCACGTGTTGCTCATGCCCTCGGTGAGGTAGGGGCCGAACTGGCCGAGGTAGTTGCCGCTCGGGCCCAGGTGGTTGTAGACGACGTCCTGGATGACGCCGAGGCCGCGCTGGTGTGCGGCGTCGACGAAGCGCTGGTAGGCGGCCGGGCCCCCGTAGGTCTCCTGCACGGCGTACCAGAGCACCCCGTCGTAGCCCCAGTTGTGCGTTCCGTTGAACGCGTTCACCGGCAGCAGTTCGACGTAGCGCACCCCGAGGTCCACGAGGTGATCGAGGCGCTCAATGGCGGCGTCGAGGGTCCCTTCGCGGGTGAAGGTGCCGGGGTGCATCTCATAGATGACCCCGCCGTCCATGCCGGGTGAGGACCAGCCGGCGTCCTGCCAGTCGTGGGCGGACGGGTCGAAGGTCCGGGACAGGCCGTGGACGCCGTCGGGCTGGCGGCGCGAGCGCGGATCCGGCACGGCGGTCGGCGACCCGTTCACCTTGAACCCGTAGTCGATGTCGGGCCCGGACGGCGCCGACGCCGGGGCGCTCCACCAGCCGCCCCCGGCCGGGCTCATGGGGTGGTCGGTGCCGTTAATCGTCAGGACCAGGGACTCCGCGCGGGGTGCCCAGACGTCGAAAGTGCTCATGATGCATCCTCCTTGGTGAGAAGCGCTACGGGCAGTGCTGGGAAGAGGTCGGCCACCTGGACGGTGCCGCCGTCGATCGTGGTGCCGGTGAAGGCGCAGGTGTAACGGCCCTCCGGAAGCTCCACCGTGGTGCCGTTCCAGCCCCCGCCGGCCTCCAGCCCGGAGGGCAGCCGGGTGACGAACGTCAGGGCCCCGCCGCGGTCGAAGCCGAAGAGATGGTCGGCGGCGGGCCCCGAGGCGTGCACGGCCTCGTACCCGGTGAACAGCTCCGGCCGGTCCCGGCGGAGCCGCAGTGCACGGGAGACGACGAGCAGTTTGGCCCGGCCGTCGGCGCCGACCGCGGGCCGGGCCCCGAAGTCGAGGTCGGTGAGGGCCTGCTTCCGTGCCCCGTAGTCGACCTCGCGGCGGTTGTCGGGGTCCACCAGCGAGGTGTCCCAGAATTCGGTGCCCTGGTAGACGTCCGGGACGCCGGGCATGGTGAGCTGCAGGAGCTTCGCCGCCAGCGAGTTGGACCACCCGGCGTGCTGGATCCGCTCCACAAAGGAGGTGAGGAGCTCCGACACGCGGGCGTCGTCGAACGCCGCGTCGACTGCGGCGTGCATCGCCGACTCGAACGCCTCGTCCGGGGCGGTCCAGTGGGTGCTGGCGTCGGCCTCGCGTGCCGCCTTTTCGGCGTAGGCGTGGGCGCGTTCCCTGCTCAGCGGCCACGCCCCGAGAAGGGACTGCCACAGCAGCGGCGCGAAGGAGTCGTCGCCGATCGGTGCCGCCTCGTTGAGCCGGGCCAGGACCGAGGCCCACTCCCCCGGCAGTTCGGACAGGACGGAGATGCGCGCCCGGGTGTCCTCGCTGCGCTTGGTGTCGTGGGTGCTCAGGGTGGTCATCGACAGCGGGTTGCCGGTGGCGCGCTGCAGCAGGCGCCGGTGCATCTCCAGCGGGTCGAGGGCGAAGATCGACGGGTCGGCGCCCACCTCGTTGAGTGAGACGAGCCGGTTGTAGCGGTAGAAGGCGGTGTCCTCCACGCCCTTGGCCATGACCATGCCCGAGGTCTGCTGGAACCTGCGGGAGAGTTCGGTCAGCGCGGCGTCCGGGCCGCCCTCCAGGAACGGGTCGAGGAGCGGGTGGAGGGTCTTGACGGCGGCGGCCAGGTCCGGCCGGCGCACCGAGGCGTCCCGCACGGCGTCGGCAAGGTAGTCGGCGCCGTCGGGCAGGTAGCTGCGGTAGACGGGGAAGCAGGTGAGCAGCTCGGCCAGGGCGTCGGCGGCCTCGGCCGGGTCGAGGCCCGCGTCGCCGGGGACGAGCCGGGCCAGCCGCAGCACTTCCGAGCGCAGGATCCCGTCGGTGATGGCGCGCTTGGTGCCGTGGATCATCTCGTGGAACGGCTCGACGGGAACCAGGGAGGTGAGCCCGTGTTCCCCGGCGGGGTCGGTGAAGAGCCGGTCGATCTCGGCGAGCGCGTCGTAGCCGGTGGTGCCCTCGCAGGCCCAGCCGGCCGGGAGCTCCTCCCCGGGTTCGAGGATCTTCTCCACGAGCACATAGGCCCCGCCGGTGAGGGCGCGCAGGTCCGAAAGGTAGCCGACCGGGTCGGCGAGGCCGTCGGGGTGGTCGATGCGCAGCCCGTCCACGAGCGAGTCCGCGAACCAGCTCCGGATCTGGCTGTGGCTTTCCTCGAAGACCCACGGCACCTCGACGCGCAGCCCGGCGAGGGTGTTCACGCCGAAGAAGCGCCGGTAGTTCAGTTCGCTGTCCGCGCGGCGCCAGTTCACCAGTTCGTAGTGCTGGCGGGCGTGGACCTCGGCCGCGGTGTCCCCGGGCGCGAAGGATCCTTCGGCGAGGGGGAAGCGGTGGTCGTAGTACCGCAGTTCGCCGTCGACGACCTGCAGGGCGGACTCCTCGTCGGGGCCGTCCCCGAGCACCGGGATCCGGATCCGGCCCCCGCCGGCGTTCCAGTCGACGTCGAACGCCTCCGCCATCCGGGAGTCCCGGCCCCCACGCAGCAGCTCCCACCACCAGGGGTTGTCCGCCGGCGTCTCGATGCCCATGTGGTTCGGCACGATGTCCACCAGCACGCCCATGCCGGCGGCCCGCGCGGCGGCGGAAAGCTCCGAGAGGGCCTCCCGCCCACCGCGCGCCGGGTCGACGGCCGTGGGGTCGGTGACGTCGTAGCCGTGGCCCGAGCCCCGCTCCGCCGTCAGGATCGGCGACAGGTACACCCAGTCCACCCCGAGGTCGGAAAGGTACGGCACCAGCGCCGCGGCGTCGCGCAGGTCGAATTCGTTCCGAATCTGCAGCCGGTAGGTCGATTTCGGTGTCTTCACGCATTTCCTCCTGGAGGGCTGGATGTCCTGCTGGCTGCCGGGCCCGGGCGGGCCCGGCAGCGCCGATCGTGTGCGGTGCCGGTTGGGGCGTGCCGGCCTAGGCGGTGCCGGTTTTCGCCGTGACCTCATTGGCGAGGATGGCGAGTGAGGCGGCCACGGAGTGGTCGAGGTCCTCCACCTCCGTGTGCGACCTCAGCACGACCATGGACTTCCCCTCGATGGAGGTCACAGCGCCCGCGGAGATGGGCGCGGTGTCGGCGTACTTGCCCGCGGTGTCGATGACGACATCCCAGGTGGGCGCGTACTCCTCGGTCGGGATGGTGAAGTCGACCGCCTCGTCGTGGGCGTTGAAGTACATCAGGAAGTTGGCGTCGGTGATGCGCTGGCCGCGCGCATCCCGGCCCCGGATCCCCTGGCCGTTGAGGAACACCCCGATGGAGCGCCCGAAGCCGCTGTTCCAGTCCTCGGGGGCCATGAGCTCGCCCGCGGTGTCCAGCCAGACGATGTCCGGCAGCGCCTCGCCCTCGCCGCGGCGCACGGGCCGCCCGTCGAAGAAGCGCCGGCGGCGGAAGGTCGGATGCTCCGAGCGCAGCCGGTTGACGGCCGCCGTGAACTCCAGCAGGGGCTGGTCCATCTTGTCCCAGTGCACCCAGCTGAGCTCGGAGTCCTGGGCGTAGGTGTTGTTGTTGCCGTTCTGGGTGCGTCCGAGTTCGTCGCCGTGCAGGAGCATGGGGACGCCCTGGGAGAGCAGCAGGGTGGCGATGAAGTTGCGCTGCTGGCGGGCGCGCAGCCCGAGCACCTTCGGGTCGTCGGTCGGGCCTTCGACGCCGGAGTTCCAGGAGCGGTTGTGCGATTCGCCGTCGTTGTTGTTCTCGCCGTTTGCCTCATTGTGCTTCTCGTTGTAGGAGACGAGGTCGCGCAGGGTGAAACCGTCGTGGGCGGTGACGAAGTTGATCGAGGCCACGGGCCGGCGGGCGGAGTGTTCGTAGAGGTCGGCGGAGCCGGTGAGGCGCGAGGCGAACTCGCCGATGCTCGAGGGCTCACCGCGCCAGAAGTCGCGCACGGTGTCGCGGTACTTGCCGTTCCACTCGGTCCACTGCGGCGGGAAGTTGCCCACCTGGTAGCCGCCGGGCCCGACGTCCCACGGCTCGGCGATCAGCTTCACCTGCGAGACCACCGGGTCCTGCTGGACGAGTTCGAAGAACGCCGAGAGCCGGTCCACCTCATAGAACTCGCGGGCCAGGGCGGAGGCGAGGTCGAAGCGGAAGCCGTCGACGTGCATTTCGGTGACCCAGTACCGCAGGGAGTCCATCAGCAGCTGCAGGGAGTGCGGGTTGCGGACGTTCAGGGAGTTACCGGTGCCCGTGTAGTCCATGTAGTACTGCTTGTCGTCCTCCACCAGCCGGTAGTAGGCCGAGTTGTCGATGCCGCGCATCGAGAGGGTGGGGCCCAGGTGGTTGCCCTCGGCGGTGTGGTTGTAGACGACGTCGAGGATCACTTCGATCCCGGCCAGGTGCAGTTCCTTGACCATGGCCTTGAATTCCTGGACCTGCTCGCCCTGGTCGCCCGTGGACCCGTAGGTGTTGTGCGGGGCGAAGAACCCGATGGTGTTGTAGCCCCAGTAGTTGGAGAGCCCCTTTTCCTGCAGGGTGCTGTCGTTGACGAACTGGTGCACGGGCATCAGCTCGATGGCCGTGACGCCGAGCTTCTGCAGGTGGGCCACCACCGCCGGGTGCGCGACGCCGGCATAGGTTCCGCGCTGTTCCTCGGGGACCTCGGGGTGCAGCATGGTCAGGCCCTTGACGTGGGCCTCGTAGATGAACGACTGGTGGTAGGGCGTGCGGGGCCTGCGGTCGCCGTCCCAGTCGAAGAAGGGGTTGACGACGACGCCGAGCATCATGTGCGGGGCGGAGTCCTCGTTGTTGACCGAGTTCTCGTCCCCGAAGTTGTAGCCGAAGAGCGCCTGGTCCCAGTCGATCTGTCCGTGGACGGCCTTGGCGTACGGGTCCAGCAGCAGCTTGTTCGGGTTGCAGCGGTGCCCCTCGGCGGGGTTGTTCGGGCCGTGGACCCGGAAGCCGTACTTCTGCCCCGGGGCGACCTGCGGCAGGTAGCCGTGCCAGACGTAGCCGTCGACCTCTTTCAGGGGCACCTGGGTCTCGGTGCCGTCGTTGTCGAACAGGCAGAGCACGACGGACTCCGCAATCTCACTGTAGAGCGCGAAGTTCGTCCCCGTGCCGTCATAGGTCGCCCCCAGGGGATACGCTTCGCCGGGCCATAGTTCCATGTTTGTGCTCCTTGGTGTGTTCATTGAAAGTCTGGTGGTGGGGGAAAGGTCAGGGTGGGCCGGGGCTGCCGGTGCGGGTTCCGGGACCGGCGGCCGGCAGGCGGCGGTGACCGCAGCCGGCGATGGGACGGCTTCCCATGGTGTACCTCACGCGGGTAACGGGCACGTGAACACCGGTCAATCCGGCGCCCCGAGCAGCCCGGCGATGACCGCGCCGATCTCCGCGGGGAGCTCCGAGACGATCACGGGGCCGCGTCGGGCGGCCCGGTGCGCGGCCGATCCGTGGATCAGTGCCGCGGCCGCGGCGACGGCGGCCCACTTCGCGCCCTCGGGCACTCCCGCCCGGGCGGCCGCCGCGCCGTCCTCGGCGGCGGCGGCGGCGAGGGCGCCGAGGATGCCGGCCAGGGTATCCCCCGCCCCGGCCGTGGCGAGCCACGGCGTTGCGTCCGCCTGGCTGAAGACCTCGCCCGTCGGGGCGGCGGTCACGGTGGTGAATCCCTTGAGCAGCACCGTGGCCCCGGTGAGCCGGGCCGTCTCCAGCGCGTACTCGGCCGGTGACGCCTCGATGGCCTCCCTGCTGACGTGGCGGCCGCGGCCGCTGAGCAAGGCGACAAGTTCCCCGGCGTGCGGGGTGAGGATGACCTGCGGGCCGACCGTCCGGGGCACCTCGGCGAGCGCTCCGGCGTCGACGACGACGGGCAGACCGCTGGTGATCGCATCCCGCGCGCGGCGGGACTGTTCGGGGTCGCCGACCGCCCCGGGCCCCACGAGCCAGGCCTGGGACCGCGACTCGGCGACGCCTCCGGTGGAGCACACCGCCTCGGGATGCACCGCGTTGATGAGGGTCCCGACGCTGCGCGGCCCGAGGTAGCGGACCATGCCGATGCCGGTGGCCAGAGCCGCCCCGGTGGCCAGGACCGCGGCCCCGGGGTACTGCTCGGACCCGGCGGCGATGCCGAGGACCCCGCGGGTGTATTTGTGGTCGGTGGCCCGCGGCCGGCGGTACAGCGCCGCGGCGTCGGAGAGTTCGAGGCGGCGGACGGCCGGCTCGGCCGCGGTGCCGTTGGCCAGGCCTAGGCCGATGTCGATGACGTTCAGTTCCCCGGCGGCGAGCGCTCCGGCGCCGGTGAGCAGCCCGGCCTTGGCTGCCCCGAAGGTTGCCGTGGCGTCCGCACGCAGCACCGGGCCCTCGACCCGGCCGGAGTCGAGGTCCACCCCGCTGGGGCCGTCGCAGGCGAGGACTCGTGGCCTGCGGTTCCCCCGCGGACCCGCCAGGGTGTTGACCGCGTTGATGAGGGCCGCCGGCGGGCCGTGGAGGGATCCGCTGGCGCCGGTGCCGAGGATCCCGTCGAGGATCAGGTCGGCGTCGGCGCACCGCGCGGCCAGCTCGGCCGTGTTGTCGGGGGTGAGTCGCTCAAGCCGGCCTCCGGCGCCGGTGAACGCCGCCAGGGCACCGGGGTGGATGCGCCCGGAGACGGAGACCGCCGTGGCCGCCATGCCGCGCCGGGCCAGCCGCGCCGCGGCGTAGAGGGCATCGGCGCCGTTGTTGCCGCCGCCGGCCAGCACCACGACCGTCCGCCCGTAGAGGCCGCCGGTGTCCCGGAGCATGCCGGCCGCCACGGCAAAAAGCCCGTGGGCCGCCCGCTGCATCAGCGCAGCGCCCTGCCCGGCAGCGAGGAGGGGTTCCTCGGCTGCACGGACCTGACCGGCGGTGAAGGCTTTGAGCATATAGACGAGCTTAGCGGCCAGCACCAAATTAGTCAGTCTGGTTACTATTTACCCCGGCGCCTCGGCGACGACCATGGCGCTGGCCAGGCCGCCGTCGTGGCTCATCGACAGGTGCCAGGAGGCGATGCCCTTGAGCCGGGCGGCGTCCTTGACCGTACCCGTGAGCACGATCGACGGGGCGCCCGCCTCATCGACGCGCACCTCGCAGTCCTGCCAGTTCATGCCGGCGGGCGCGCCGAGCGCCTTGGCCACCGCCTCCTTGGCCGCGAACCGCGCGGCCAGGGAGCGGACGTGCAGGCCGCGCTCGGCGGGCACGAACAGCCGCTCGATCAGCCCGGGGGTGCGCTCGACCTGCCGCCGGAACCGCTCGACGTCCACGACGTCGACGCCGATTCCGACGATCACGGGCGGGCCCGGCCCGGGGTCCTACTCAACGGTGACCGACTTGGCCAGGTTGCGCGGCTGGTCGACGTCGAAGCCCTTCGCGGAGGCCAGGGCCAGGGCGAAGATCTGCAGCGGGACGGTCGTCAGCAGCGGCGCCAGCAGCGTGGGGCTGGCCGGGACGTAGAAGACATGCTCGGAGTACGCCTCGACCGAGGTGTCGCCTTCCTCGGCGATCACGATGGTGATCGCACCGCGGGCGCGGATCTCCTGGACGTTGGAGACCACCTTGGCGTGCAGGGAGTTCGGCGCCGAGGACGAAGGCATCACGACGACGACCGGCTGGCCCTCCTCGATCAGGGCGATCGGGCCATGCTTCAGCTCTCCGGCGGCGAAGCCTTCGGCGTGGATGTACGCGAGCTCCTTGAGCTTCAGGGCGCCTTCCATGGCGACGGGGAACCCGACGTGGCGGCCCAGGAAGAGCACCGACTTGGCCCCGGACATGTCGCGGCCGAGCTGCTTGATCTTGTCGGCATCGTCGAGTATCGCCTGGATCTTCGCTGGGACCTCGGCGAGGTTGTCCATCACCTCGGCGATCTCGTCGCGGAACTTGTTGCCGCGCAGCTGCGCCAGGTACAGGCCCAGCAGGTAGGCGGCGGTGATCTGCGCAAGGAACGCCTTGGTCGAGGCGACGGCGATCTCCGGGCCGGCGTGCGTGTAGAGCACGGCGTCGGATTCGCGCGGGATGGTGGAGCCGTTGGTGTTGCAGATGGCCACCACCTTGGCGCCCTGCTCGCGGGCGTAGCGCACGGCCATCAGGGTGTCCATGGTCTCCCCGGACTGGGAGATGGCCACCACGAGGGTCTTCTCGTTGACGATCGGGTCGCGGTAGCGGAATTCGTGCGAGAGTTCGACCTCGGTGGGGATCCTGCACCAGTGCTCGATGGCGTACTTGGCGACCTGCCCGGCGTAGGCGGAGGTGCCGCAGGCCAGGACGACGATCTTGTCGACGGTGCGCAGGATCGACTCGCTGATCCTCAGCTCGTCGAGCACGAGGTTGCCGGCGGCGTCGGAGCGGCCCAGCAGGGTCTGGCCCACGGCGTCGGGCTGGTCGTTGATCTCCTTCTCCATGAAGGAGTCGTAGCCACCCTTTTCGGCGGCGGCGGCGTCCCAGTTGACGTGGAACTCCCGGCCTTCCGCGGGCGCGCCGAAGAAGTCGGTGATGGTGACCTCCTCGGGGGTGATGGTGACGATCTGGTCCTGGCCGAGTTCGACGGCGCGGCGGGTGAAGTCGATGAAGCCGGAGACGTCCGAGCCCAGGAAGTTCTCGCCCTCGCCCAGCCCGACAACGAGCGGGGAGTTGCGGCGTCCGGCCACGACGACGCCGGGCTGGTCCTCGTGGATGGCCAGCAGGGTGAAGGCGCCCTCGAGGCGCTGGCAGGCCTGCTGCATGGCCTGGGTGAGGAGGTCGCCGGTGGCGCCGCTGTCCACGAGGCCGCGGTAGATGGCACCGATCAGGCCGGCGGCCACCTCGGTGTCGGTGTCGGAGAGGAACTCGACGCCATCGGCGGCGAGTTCGGCCTTGAGCTCGGCGAAGTTCTCGATGATGCCGTTATGGATCACGGCGAGCCGGCCCTCGTCGGCGAGGTGCGGGTGCGCGTTCTGGTCGCTGGGTCCGCCGTGCGTCGCCCAGCGGGTGTGGCCGATGCCCGTCAGCGACCGGGGCAGGGGCGCGGCGGCGAGTTCGTCAATGAGGTTGGTGAGCTTGCCTGCCTTCTTGCGGGACTCGATGCCCGACGGCGTCAGGACAGCCACCCCGGCGGAGTCGTAGCCGCGGTATTCGAGGCGGCGGAGCCCCTCCATGACGACATCGAGTGCGCTGTGCTGGCCGTCGGCGTTTTCGCCGCTGACTGCGGGCGCTGCGGTGTCCAGCGCCTGACTTCCCTGGCCGTGGTCCCGGCCTACATAACCTACGATTCCACACATGCCCCCAAGCCTACCGGCACGGTGCGTTTGTTAATGTAAGGGCCACGGGGCAGAATCCTAAGGGTGAGCGAACGAAGCCCCGGCACCCAGCAGGCGAACGGCGCCGAAACCTTCACCCCGTTCGTCGAACTCGACCGGCCGATGTGGTCGCGGCTGTCGATGGAAATGCAGTCCCCGCTCACCATGGAGGACGCCCAGCGGCTGCGCGGCCTGGGCGATGTCCTCAGCCTGGAGGAGATCCGGGAGGTGTATCTTCCCTTGTCACGGCTGCTGAACCTGTACGTGGCCGCCGCCGGGGAGCTGCACGCGGCCACCACCACCTTCCTCGGCGAGCTGACGACCCGCACGCCGTTCGTGATCGGGGTCGCCGGCTCGGTGGCGGTGGGCAAGTCGACCACCGCCCGGGTCCTCCAGGAGCTGCTCCGGCGCTGGCCCGACACCCCCAATGTGGAGTTGGTCACGACCGACGGCTTCCTCTACCCCAATGCCGAGCTGGAGCGGCGGGGCCTGATGCAGCGCAAGGGCTTCCCGGAGTCCTACGACCGCCGCCGGCTGCTGCGTTTCGTCAGCGAGGTCAAGAGCGGCGCCGAGGAGGTCCGCGCCCCCTGGTATTCGCACCTTTCCTACGACATCGTTTCGGGTCGGGAGGTCGTGGTGCGCCGCCCGGACGTGCTGATCGTCGAGGGGCTCAATGTCCTGGCCCCGGCGCGGCCCCGGGCGGACGGGCGCACCGGGTTGGCGGTGAGCGATTTCTTCGACTTCTCCATCTATGTCGACGCCAAGACCTCCTACATCGAGGAGTGGTACATCCAGCGGTTCCAGTCCCTGCGCAGCGGCGCCTTCGCGGACCCCAAGTCCTACTTCCACCGCTACGCGGACCTGACCGACGAAGAGGCCCGCACGACCGCCCAGGGCATCTGGAAGCGCATCAACGAACCGAACCTGATGACCAACGTCCTGCCCACCCGCGGCCGGGCGCAGCTCGTGCTCACCAAGGAGGCCGACCACTCCGTCCGGCGGATGCTGCTGCGGAAGACGTGAGGGCGCAGGGTCCGCGGTGCACGACGGCGGGGGCCGCGGCCTTCGCCGTCGTCCTCGCCGCCCTCCTCGGCGGCTGCGCCGGGACGCCGGGCGGGACGGGGGCGCCCAACGCCACGGCGGCGGACCTGCCCGCTCCCGCACAGCGGAGCCCGGCCGCCGCACCACCGGACCATGCCGATACCGACAAGGCCCAGTCGGAGAAGGCGCATTCCGACCCGGCCTCCTCCGGCGTCGTGGTGAACAAGCGCCGTCCGTTGTCGCCGCGGGACTTCGTCCCGCCGGAGCTGGTGGTGCCCGACGTCGAGCGCACCGTGGCCGCGGACCGGGTGCGCCTGCGCCCCGACGCGGCGGCGGCGGTCGAGAAGATGTTCGCGGCGGCGGCCGCCGACGGCGTGGGGCTCACCCTGGTCAGCGGCTACCGCTCCTTCGCCGAGCAGGAGGCGACCTATAACCACTGGGTGGACCAGTACGGCGATCCGGGCCAGGCGGACAAGGTTTCGGCGCGCGCCGGCTATTCCGAACACCAGACCGGGCTGGCGTTCGACATCGGCCAGGCCGACGGCGCCTGCACGCTGGTGCTGTGCTTCCGGGACACCGCGGCAGCCCGGTGGACCGCCGCGCACGCCGCGGCCTACGGGTTCATCCTGCGCTACCCGATGGGGCACCACGAGGTCACCGGGTTCTCGGCCGAATCCTGGCACTACCGGTACGTGGGGCCCGAGATCGCCGGGGCGATGAAGGCCGAGGGCACGCCGACCCTCGAGAAACACTTCGGGCTGCCGGCCGCGCCGGGCTACTGACGTCCAGCGGGCCGGTGCCGCCCGTTTGAAGACCGGCCCCCGGTGGCGCCGCCCGGGCGCCACCGGCGGGAAGCGTCCCTAGGCTGCGGGGGCGGGCTCGAGGGCAAGCCGGGTGCGCACGGTCCCGGCGAGCTCTTCGGCGATCCGCTGTGCGGTGTCCATGTCGGCGGCTTCGACCATTACCCGCACGACGGGTTCGGTGCCGGAGGGGCGCAGCAGTACCCGGCCGGTCTCGCCCAGTACCTCCTGGGCCTCCCTCACGGCCTCCTGCACGCCGGCGTCGGTTTTCACCGCGGTCCGGTCCACGCCCTTGACGTTGATCAGCACCTGCGGAAGCTTGGCCATCACCCCGGCGAGGTCCTTCAGGCTCCGGCCGGTGGCGGCCACCCGCGCGGCGAGCTGCAGCCCGGTGAGGATGCCGTCACCGGTGGTGGCGTATTCGGCGAAGATCACGTGGCCGGACTGTTCCCCGCCCAGGTTGTAGCCGCCGTCGCGCATCTCCTCGAGCACGTACCGGTCCCCCACCCCGGTTTCGCGGATGGTGATGCCCGCATCCCGCAGGGCAAGCTTCAGGCCGAGGTTGCTCATCACGGTGGCCACCAGGGTGTTGTCGGCCAGCCGGCCGGCCTCGTTCATGGCGATGGCCATCACGGCCATGATCTGGTCGCCGTCCACCACCGTGCCTTCGTGGTCCACCGCGAGGCACCTGTCGGCGTCGCCGTCGTGCGCGATGCCCAGGTCCGCGCCGTGTTCGAGCACGGCCGCCTGCAGGCGCTCCATATGGGTGGAGCCGTAGCCGTCGTTGATGTTGTTGCCGTCCGGGTCCGCCCCGATGACCACGATCTCGGCACCGGCGTTGGAGAAGACCTCCGGGGAGCAGCCGCTCGCCGCGCCGTGGGCGCAGTCGAGGACCACCTTGAGGCCCTCGAGGCGGTGCGGGAGGGTCTGAAGCAGGTGCACGACATAGCGGTCCTCGGCGTCGGCGAAGCGCCGGATCCGGCCGACATCGGCGCCCACGGGCCGCGGCTGGGGCTTCGTCAGCTCGGCTTCGATGGCGTCCTCGAGTGCGTCGTCGAGCTTCTGTCCGCCTCGGGCGAGGAATTTGATGCCGTTGTCCGGCGCCGGATTGTGCGAGGCGGAGATCATGACCCCAAAGTCGGCGTCGAGGTCGGCGACGAGGAAGGCAGCGGCCGGCGTGGGAAGCACGCCCGCGTCGAAGACGTCGACGCCTGAGCTGGCGAGGCCGGCCTCAATGGCCGCGGCGATGAATTCACCACTGATCCGGGGATCCCGGGCGAGCACCGCCGTGGGCCTGCGCCCGCCCTCCACCGCGTTGTGCCCGAGCACCACGGCAGCCGCCTGGGCAAGCTGCAGGGAGAGTTCCGCCGTGATGAGGCCGTTGGCCAGGCCACGGACGCCGTCGGTACCGAATAATCTGCTCATCGCTGTACATCCTAGGTGAGAAACAGTGGCAGGGGCCCGCAGGCTTGCCCATGCTGGTTTAAAGCGCAGCGCCCGCCCGGCAGGCCGGACGGGCGCTGGTAATGCTGAAGGTAAAGCGTAAAATTAGCGCTTCGAGTACTGCGGTGCCTTGCGGGCCTTCTTGAGACCGGCCTTCTTGCGCTCGATCACGCGGGCGTCGCGGGTCAGGAAGCCGGCCTTCTTCAGGGCCGGGCGGTTGTTCTCGCGGTCAATCTCGTTGAGCGCGCGGGCAACGCCGAGGCGCAGTGCGCCGGCCTGGCCGGAGGCGCCGCCGCCGTGGATGCGGGCGATGACGTCGTAGGCGCCGTCGAGCTCGAGGAGCTTGAACGGGTCGTTGACTTCCTGCTGGTGCAGCTTGTTCGGGAAGTAGTCGCTGAGCTCGCGCCCGTTGACGATCCACTTGCCCGTGCCGGGCACGAGGCGCACGCGGGCGATGGCTTCCTTGCGCCGGCCAACAGCGCCGCCGCCGACGGTCAGCGCGGGGCGCTCCCGGACGGGGGTGTCGCTGGCTTCGGTTGACTCTGAGGTGTAGCTGGTGAGCTCCTCAGCCGGTTCGTTCAGCTCTTCAGTGTTCTGAGCCACGGTTCTCCTTGAATTAATTTCTTAGTGTGTGGTGGCCAGGACTACTGGGCGACCTGGGTGATTTCGAAGGCCTTGGGCTGCTGGGCAGCGTGCGGGTGCTCGGCACCGCGGTAGACCTTCAGTTTGGACATCTGCTGAGCAGCCAGCGAGTTCTTGGGAAGCATGCCCCTGATCGCCTTCTCAACCGCGCGCTCCGGGTTCTTCTCCAGGAGTTCGGCGTAGTTGGTGGACTTCAGGCCGCCCGGGAAACCCGAGTGGCGGTAGGCGCGCTTCTGCTCGAGCTTGGCGCCGGTGAGGGCGACCTTGTCGGCGTTGATGATGATGACGAAATCGCCCATATCCATATGGGGTGCAAAGGTCGGCTTGTGCTTTCCGCGCAGCAGTGTTGCGGTCTGGCTGGCAAGACGGCCTAGGACAACGTCAGTGGCGTCAATGACGTGCCACTGGCGGGAGATGTCGCCTGGCTTCGGGGTGTACGTACGCACGGTGTTGGCCTTCGTTTCTTGTTCGGTGACGCCTGCGCCCACGGGTCAATCCGCGTCCACAAGCTCAGCTTATTCATGCGTTACCGGAACTTCAGGTGAGGGCTGAAATACAACCAGTTATCCCGGAAACCTCGGCTGCTCCCCCGGGCCAGGTGGTTCTGCAACTGAACCGCTCCGGATGGCGCAGACGTATCGAGTTGGGATACGCACAACGACTACCAAGGTTAGCGCGGGGCAGGGCCTCAGGTCAAAAGCGGCGTGGCGGCGTGCACGGGCGGGCACCACAGGTCCCACCCGCATCTTTGGTGCAGCGCCAGCGCACCCTGCCCATGGCGCCTGCGCAGCCGCCAACACCGACGGTGGAGCCACCGACCTGCCTCGAACGCACCCAGGCGAGGGATCCATTGCTCAACGAACGGCAGTGCAGCAGCCATCACTCTTGAAAGGAGCTGCGGTTACGCCCTCGGTCAAGACCCTTTTCCGCAGATTATTCCGTTTTTCTCATGATGTTTGTCGCCATGCCTGGTTCCGCTGCGGTCAATATCTCGCAAACTCTCGAATAATCCTGCGCCGAACCGTTCGACTGTTCTTGCACCACAGTAATGCCGCAGTTTTTGCGAAGTATGGCATTCTTTTCCGCCGGACCATGAACTTCAAAAGTAGCCTTACAGGGTGCCAACCACACCGTTCGACTCCAGCCACGACAGCCACGGCCTTACCCGCTCCGCGCATCCCCTTGCCGGTCGCTCCGACGCGGGCGATGCCGGCGCGGCACCTCTGCTGGATCACGCGGTCCTGGAAGAGCTCGGGCAGGAACTCGAGGATACCGCCACCGTGCGGGCCTTCGTAAGCGATTACGTCGCTTTTTGGGACGAGCGCATCCACCGTCTCACCTCCTCCCTCGCCGATGGAGATCCCACAGCAGCGCTTGAGGCCGTCGTCAATCTTCGGGCCGCATCCATCATGGTCGGCGCACCCCGTCTGACGGCGCTGGCCTCCCGACTCGAAGGCTTCCTCCGCCGCCTCGAGGTCCGCGAGGCCCTCGACGCACTGTCCGCCGTGGAGCGGTGCGGACGGGAAACCATCGAAGAGCTGCGCACCACCTACCTCCTCACTTCGGGCTGCCATTAGGAGCCGAAGGCCGGTGGATCAGGCCTGCGCGGGCGTCAGGCGGTAGCCCACGCCCCGGACCGTCTGCAGCCACCGCGGGTTCCGCGGGTCCTCGGACAGCTTCCGCCGGATGTTGCCCATGTGCACCTCGACGGCCCGCTCGTCCGAATCGCTGATGTAGGACGACTCCCCCGGGGCCTCCCCCCGCACCACCTTCACCAGCTCGGCCTTCGTCTTCACGGCCCCGCCGGCCAGCAGGAGCGCATGAAGGAGGTCGAACTCGCTGCGGGTCAGGGACAGCTCGGTGCCGTCCACCGAAACGGTGCGCGCATGGTGATCGAGGACCAGCCCGTTGTGCCGCAGCACGTTGATGGTGCTGGTCCGGGCAGACCCGGCGGCACCCGGTGCGGGACGGGCGGGGCCGGCAGGGCCCGGATCGGGAAAGCCGCCTGCTCCGCTGCGGGGCCGGCGCATCATCGCCGCAATACGGGCACGCAGTTCCCTGGGCCTGAAGGGTTTGGTGAGAAAGTCATCGGCGCCCGCCTGCAGCGCCATGAGGGCATCGAGTTCATCGGCCCGCGAGGTCAGGATGACGACGTAGCAGTCGGTGAAGTTCCGAAGCCGACGCAGCACCTCATAGCCGTCGATATCCGGCAGGCCGAGATCCACGGTGACAACGGCGGCTTCGACCTCGCGGACCAGGTGGACACCATCACGGCCGGAGCGCGCGGCATGGACCTCAAAGCCCGACTGTCTCAGGACCGCACTCAGGAGGTTCCGCACATCGTCGTCGTCCTCAATGACGACCGCCACCCCAGGATCGTTCATAACGCCTTCTGCCCCCAGCCCAGTTCCGCGCCTCACATCCGGGTCTTACCGCGGCCCACGCGTCGCAGGCCCCCGTTGAATAGCACAATAGTAACCCTCGTCACTCTTGCACCAACAGGAGTGATAATGATGGTTGGTCCAACGGCAGGAGAAAGTTGATTTCCGTACAGGTTCCGAAGGTTCCCGGCAGGTCCCACGAGCGCGGCCGGCGGGGGTCCGCTCGTGCCTGACGCCGCACCGGGCGCCGTCCTTGCCCTCGTGTGCGCCGTCGCAGGCGGTCTGACGGCGTACCGCATGTTCCCGCTGGCGGACCGGGACCCCCGGACCGTGCTTCCCGGCCGTTGGCGGTGGCCCGTCGCCGCGCTGACGGCCCTGTGCTGCGCCGCAGGGGCCCTCACGGCGGAGGAGCCCACGGAGCTCCCGCTGTTCCTCGTGCTGCCGGTCTTCGGCGTGCTGCTCGCGGCGATCGACCTGCGCTCCAAGCTCCTGCCGAACGCCCTGGTGCTCCCCTTCCTCGCCGCGACCGGGTTGGCCCTGCTCGTCGCCGCGCTCGGCGGCGGCTGGCAGCCGCTCGTCGGCGCGCTGCTGGGCGGCGCCGTGATGTTCCTGTTCTACCTGCTGCTGGCCTTCATCTCCCCCGCCGGCATGGGCATGGGCGACGTGAAACTCGCGGGCGTGCTGGGGCTTTACGGCGGGTATGTGGGCGTAGGGTCCTGGCTTGCGGCCCTCCTGGGCGGGTTCATCTTCGGCGGGCTGGCCGGGGTCGCCCTGCTGGCCTCCGGCCGCGGTACGCGCAACACCAGCTTTCCCTTCGGCCCCGGGATGGTCCTCGCCGCCCTCGTCGCGGTGCTGTTCCTCCGCGACCAGGTCTAGGGAACCCGGAACCGCCCCGACGCCGTGGGCGCATCAGGCGGGATTCAGTCCGGGTCCTCCGCCGCCCTTCGTGCGCGGGTCAGCTCAGCACGCAGGCCGAGTTCCTCAACGCCCGGATAGGCGACCTCCTCGAGCACCAGCGGGTGTGGGGGTGCCAGCACGGACCGGGCGTCCTTGATCCGGGCCGCCAGCCGCTCGGCGAGCCACTCCACGGGCAGCTCGCCGCTGCCGACCCGCAGGGTGGCGCCGACGAGGGCCCGCACCATGTTGTGGCAGAAGGCGTCGGCCTGGACGGTGGCCTCGATCATCCCGTCGGGACGCCGCCGGTAGGCGTAGCGCTGCAGTTCGCGCACCGTGGTGGCACCCTCGCGGGGCTTGCAGAAGGCGCGGAAGTCCTGCAGCCCGGTCAGCTGGGCGGCTCCGGCGTTCAGCAGGTCCTCGTTCAGGTCTCCGGGGTACCAGAGCACCGTGCGGCGGGCCAGCGGGTCGCGCTCCACCCGGGCATCGGCGATGGTGTAGCTGTAGCGGCGCCACAGCGCCGAGAAGCGGGCGTCGAAGCCGGCCGGGGCGAGGTCGGCCCGCTTCACGACGACGGCGGGGATGGAGTTCTTGATCGAGCGTCCCCGCCCGGTGAGCTGGTCCGAGAGCACCCGGTTCACCGTGCCGGCCAGGCGCCGGGTCAGGGCCTCCCCCGGCGGCACGTCCTTCCCGCGGGCGATGCCGTGCCACTCCGCCGGCGTCAGGTCGATGTGGGCCACCTGCCCGCGGGCGTGGACCCCGGCGTCGGTCCGCCCGGCCACGGTGAGCCGGGCCGTGCGGCGCAGCAGCGTGAACAGGGCCTCCTCGAGCACCCCCTGCACGGTGACGTTCCCGGGCTGGAGGGCCCAGCCGGCGAAGGGCGCGCCGTCGTAGGCGATGTCGAGCCGGACACGCAGAAGCCCGCCGGACCCCTCGGGGCCGGCGGGCAACTGGTCTTTCACGAACGTGCTCAAGAAGCGTCGAAGAAGTTACTTCTTCGCCTCGGGGGCTTCGGCGTCGTCGGACGCTGCTGCCTCGTCGGTTGAAGCGGCGTCGGCGGGCTCTGCAGCCTCGGTCGACTCTGCCGTCTCGGTCGCTTCGACGGTCTCAGTCGTCTCAGCGGTCTCGGCGGACTCGACCGGCGCTGCGGTCTCCTCGGCCGGAGCCGCGGGGGCTGCCTTGGCCTGCTCGGCCTCGGCGACGACTGCCTGCTTGGCGGACAGCGGATCCAGGACCAGCTCGATGACAGCCATGGGAGCGTTGTCGCCCTTGCGGTTGCCGATCTTCGTGATGCGGGTGTAGCCGCCCTCGCGGTTGGCAACGGCCGGTGCGATCTCGGTGAAGAGCTCGTGGACGATGCTCTTGCTGCTGATGACGCCCAGGACGCGGCGGCGCGAGGCGAGGTCGCCCTTCTTGGCGAAGGTGACGAGACGCTCGGCGTAGGGGCGGAGCCTCTTGGCCTTGGTGACGGTGGTGGTGATGCGCTTGTGCTCGAACAGCGAGGCGGCCAGGTTGGCGAGCATCAGGCGTTCGTGCGCCGGACCGCCTCCGAGGCGTGGGCCCTTAGTGGGTGTGGGCATGATTATTTCTCCTCATAGTGGACCTGGCCGCCGCTTCCCAGCGGCGGTCAGGCAGTTAGCGTATTAGAGCTCTTCGTCGCCGTAGGCGGCGTCGTCCTCTTCGATGGCAGCGGCGCGGGCGGCAAGGTCGAACCCGGGAGGGGAATCCTTCAGGGACAGACCGAGCTCAACGAGCTTCGCCTTGACCTCGTCGATAGACTTCGCGCCGAAGTTGCGGATGTCCATCAGGTCGGCCTCGGAGCGGGCAACGAGTTCACCCACGGAGTGGATGCCCTCACGCTTGAGGCAGTTGTAGGAACGCACGGTCAGCTCGAGGTCCTCGATCGGCAGCGCCATGTCGGCGGCCAGGGCCGCGTCCGTGGGCGAAGGACCGATTTCGATGCCCTCGGCCGCGACGTTCAGTTCGCGGGCCAGGCCGAACAGCTCGACCAGGGTGGTGCCGGCCGACGCGACGGCGTCGCGCGGGGCGATGGCGTCCTTGGTCTCGACGTCGACGATCAGGCGGTCGAAGTCGGTGCGCTGCTCGACACGGGTCGCCTCGACCCGGAAGGTGACCTTCAGGACCGGCGAGTAGATGGAGTCGACCGGGATGCGGCCGATCTCCGAGTCACCGGACTTGTTCTGCGAAGCCGAAACGTAGCCGCGCCCGCGCTCGATGGTCAGCTCGAGCTCGAACTTGCCCTTCGAGTTCAGGGTGGCGATGTGCAGGTCCGGGTTGTGGAATTCCACACCGGCCGGCGGTGCGATGTCGGCCGCGGTGACGACGCCGGGGCCCTGCTTGCGCAGGTACGCCACGACGGGCTCGTCGTGCTCGGAGGACACCGCGAGGTTCTTGATGTTCAGGATGATCTCGGTGACGTCTTCCTTGACACCGGGAACCGTCGTGAATTCGTGAAGGACTCCATCGATGCGGATGCTCGTGACAGCTGCACCGGGGATGGAGGACAGGAGGGTACGGCGGAGCGAGTTGCCGAGGGTGTAGCCGAAGCCCGGCTCGAGGGGTTCGATCACGAACCGCGAGCGGTTGTCGGCGACTACTTCTTCAGTCAGGGTGGGGCGCTGTGCAATAAGCACGTACATTTCCTTTCAGGGTGCATCCGCTATATGACGCAACACAAATGGTGGAAAGGGATAGCTAGTGAGCCGGCTCAAAAGCTTTGGATAACGGCACCGAACCGCCCTGCGGCAGCCGGGGCTGCTGCAAGGCGGTGCGGTGGCCGTAAAGCCGATTAGACGCGGCGGCGCTTCGGGGGGCGGCAGCCGTTGTGGGCGCTGGGGGTGACGTCCGAGATGGAGCCGACCTCCAGGCCGGTGGCCTGCAGCGAGCGAATTGCGGTTTCGCGTCCGGATCCCGGGCCCTTGACGAAGACGTCGACCTTGCGGACGCCGTGCTCCTGAGCGCGCTTCGCGGCGGCTTCAGCAGCCAGCTGCGCAGCGAACGGGGTGGACTTACGTGAGCCCTTGAAGCCAACCTCGCCGGCGGAGGCCCAGGAGATGACTGCTCCGCTGGGGTCCGTGATCGAGACGATGGTGTTGTTGAAGGTGCTCTTGATGTGCGCCTGGCCGAGCGCGATATTCTTCTTATCCTTGCGACGCGGCTTGCGCACCGCTCCACGAGTCTTGGGGGGCATTACTTCTCCTACGAAGGTATTGGGTAAAGCATTGGGTTAGCTCGAAGTTCCAATCGGAGACCCTGACTTAAAGGGCCCCTGATGGCGAGGGTCCCCTGGCCGGGCGAGCTTTGCGAGCCCGGTGAGGGAGCCGTCAGGGAACTAGCGGCCGGCCTTCTTCTTGCCTGCGACGGTGCGCTTCGGGCCCTTGCGGGTACGAGCGTTGGTCTTCGTGCGCTGTCCACGCACGGGAAGGCCGCGGCGGTGCCGGATGCCTTCGTAGCTGCCGATCTCGACCTTTCGGCGGATGTCGGCTGCGACCTCGCGCCGGAGGTCACCCTCAACCTTGAAGTTTCCTTCAACGTAGTCGCGGAGCTGGACGAGCTCTGCATCGCTGAGGTCCTTGACGCGCGTGTTGGGGCTGATGCCCGTATCCGCGATCGTCTTCTCTGCACGGGTCTTGCCCACGCCGTAGATGTAGGTAAGCGCAATGACTACCCGCTTTTCGCGGGGGATGTCTACGCCAGCGAGACGTGCCATAGAGGCTGTTCTCCTTTGGTGATACCGGAGGTCTGAGCCAAAGCGTACCCGGAAGGTTTTCCGGTCCCCGGCCTCCGTACCGGGGGTGTGCACTGCGCGGATGCGCCGTGCTGCTTTGCCTTAATGAACTGAACTACGCGTGGGGGTCGACCTCGAAAGAGGCTGATTAACCCTGGCGCTGCTTGTGGCGCGGGTTTTCGCAGATGACGAGAACGTTGCCCTTGCGGCGAACCACCTGGCACTTCTCACAGATCCGCTTCACGCTCGGGTTGACCTTCATGGTTTTCCTTCGAGTTGATTCTTATTTGTAGCGGTAGACAATACGACCCCGGGTGAGGTCGTACGGGCTGAGTTCCACTACTACCCGGTCCTCAGGAAGGATTCGAATGTAGTGCTGGCGCATCTTTCCCGAGATGTGGGCGAGAACAATGTGACCGTTGGCCAACTCAACGCGGAACATCGCGTTGGGCAGCGCCTCGTTCACAGTGCCTTCAATCTCAATGACACCGTCTTTCTTGGCCATATCCTCCGCTAACGTCGATGCCCACCGCTTGCACGGTGGACGGGTTTGGGTTTTGATTGGCTAACTTCGGTGCGGCGACGGCTCGTGAGCCGGCGGGCCGCCCGGCCCGAAATGGGCACGAAAAGCACAGACAACCAACAGACAACACTACGCCATGGGCGCGGAGAAGTTAAATCGGTGCCCGCCGGGCCCTCCCCCGGGCGGCCTGCGCCCCGGGGACCCGGCGGCCGGGAAGCGTCCGCGGACCGCCTAGGCCTGGACCGGCACCGGCACGACGCCGAGCGGCGCCAGCTTGGACGCTCCACCGTCCTCGGCGCTGAGCACCCAGATGCCGCCGCCGTGGACGGCGACGGTGTGCTCCCACTGGGAGGCGCGCTTGCCGTCGGTGGTCACCACGGTCCAGTCGTCGTCGAGCACCTTCGTCTCGAGTCCCCCGAGCACGAGCATGGGTTCGATGGCCAGGCAGAGCCCCGGGCGGACCTTCGGGCCGCGGTGGGAGCTGCGGTAATTGAGCACGTCGGGCGCCTGGTGCATCTGCGTGCCGATGCCATGGCCCACGTAGTCCTCCAGGATGCCAAGGCGCTTGCCCGGCAGTTCGGACACGTAGTCGTCGATCGCGGCCCCGATGTCGCCGACGTGCTTGGCGCCGGCGAGCGCGGCGATCCCCCGCCACATGGCCTCCTCGGTGACCTGCGACAGGCGCACGTCCTCTTCCCGGGCCGTCCCGACGATGGTGGTGCGCGCCGAGTCGGCGTGCCAGCCGTTCACGACGGCGCCGGCATCGATGGAGATGATGTCCCCGTCCTGCAGCACGTAGTCCCCGGGGATGCCGTGGACCACCTCCTCGTTGACGGAGGTGCAGATGCTGGCCGGAAAGCCGTGGTAGCCCAGGAAGTTCGAGGTGGCCCCGGCCTCCCGGAGCACCTCCTCGAACACCGCGTTCAGTTCGCGGGTGCTCACCCCCACCCGGGCGGCGGACACCGCGGCGTCCAGGCCGCGGGAGAGAACCAGGCCGGCCTCCCGCATGCTGAGGATCTGGCGGGGTGTCTTGTACTCGATCTTGGGTTGACGCAAAATCGCCGGCGGCCTAGCTGGCGACCTTGAGCGCGCTCATGACGCGCTCGGTGACCTCGTCGATGGTGCCGATGCCGTTCACCTGGGTGACGATGCCGCGCTCCTTGTACTGCGAGACGACGGCCTCGGTCTGCTCGTGGTAGAGGCTCAGGCGGTGCCGGATGACGTCCTGGTTGTCGTCGCTGCGCCCGTCCAGGGCGGCGCGGCCGAGCAGCCGGCGCACCAGCTCCTCATCCTCGGCGGTGAGCTGGAGGACGACGTCGAGGGTCAGCGAGTTCGACGCAAGGATGTCATCGAGTTCGGCCACCTGGGCGGCCGTGCGGGGGTAGCCGTCGAGCAGGAAGCCCTCCTGCACGTCGTCGGCCTTCAGCCGGTCCCGGACCATGCTGTTGGTGACGCTGTCGGGAACGAAGTCCCCGGCGTCCATGTACTTCTTCGCCTCGACGCCCAGCGGAGTCTCGCGCTTGACGTTGTCGCGGAAGATGTCGCCGGTCGAGATGGCGACCACGCCGAGCCGCTCGGAGATCCGCGCGGCCTGCGTTCCCTTGCCCGAACCCGGAGGGCCGATAATCAGCATTCTTGTCATCGGAGGAGCCCTTCGTAGTGGCGCTGCTGGAGCTGCGCGTCGATCTGCTTTACGGTTTCCAGCCCCACGCCCACCATGATGAGGATGGACGTGCCGCCGAACGGGAAGTTCTGGTTGGCGCCGATCGCCACGAGGGCGATCAGCGGAATCAGGGCGACCAGGCCGAGGTAGATCGCACCCGGCAGCGTGATGCGCGAGAGCACGTACTGCAGGTACTCCGCCGTGGGACGGCCGGCCCGGATGCCCGGGATGAAGCCGCCGTACTTCTTCATGTTCTCGGACACCTCGTCCGGGTTGAACGTGATCGCCACGTAGAAGTAGGTGAAGAACACGATCATGAGGAAGTACACCGCCATATACAGCGGGTGGTCGCCCGTGGCCAGGTAGGTGGTGATCCAGTTGACCCACTCCGGGGGCGGCGTCTGGCCATCCGAGGGGGTGTTGAACTGCGCGATGAGCGTCGGCAGGTACAGCATGGAGGACGCGAAGATCACGGGGATCACGCCGGCCATGTTGACCTTGATCGGAATGTAGGTGCTGCTGCCGCCCAGGGTGCGGCGCCCGATCATGCGCTTGGCGTACTGCACCGGGATGCGGCGCTGGGACTGCTCGACGAAGATGACCAGGGCCACCACCACGATGCCCATGACCATCACGCCCAGGAAAACCGTCCAGCCCTGGGTGCGCAGGATCTCGCCGAGGGAGGTGGGGAAGCTCGCGACGATGGCGGTGAAGATCAGCAGGGACATGCCGTTGCCGACACCCTTTTCGGTGATCAGCTCGCCCATCCACATGATCAGGCCCGTGCCCGCGGTGAGGGTGATGATCAACAGGATGATGGTGATCAGGGAGTCGTCCGGGATCAGCGGCACCGGGCAGTCGCCCAGCAGGGCCCCGGAGCGCGCGAGCGACACCAGCGTCGTCGCGTTGAGCAGGCCGAGGGCGATCGTGAGGTAGCGCGTGTACTGGGTCAGCCGTGACTGGCCCTGGGCGCCTTCCTCATGGAGCTCCTGGAAGCGGGGAATCACAACGCGCAGCAGCTGCGTGATGATGCTGGCGGTGATGTACGGGGTGATGCCCAAGGCGAAGACCGACACCTGCAGGAGCGCTCCGCCGCTGAACAGGTTGACGAACTCGTAGAGGCCGCCCTGCGTGTTGCCGAGGCTCAGGCACTGCTGGACGTTGCCGTAGTCGACTCCGGGGGCCGGGATGAAGGCACCGAGCCGGAAGATGGTGATGATGCCCAGCGTGAACAACAGCTTGCGCCGCAAGTCTGGCGTCCGGAATGCCCGGCCAATAGCGCTTAGCAAGCGTCCTCCTGAAGGTCTTGAATGTCCGAAGCGGACAGTACACAACAACCGAGTCTAACGGTCGAAGCCTGGTCTCTTGGCACCAGGCTGTGATGAACCGGCGCTTAAGCCGGAAAACTCCTGGTGGGCCGGAAAGCACCGGCCCACCAAGAGTCTAGTTCCTGGCCGTGGTTGAACACAGCCGGACCACGAGCAGATCCGCCTAGAGCTGGCTGATGGAGCCGCCGGCGGCCGTGATCTTCTCGGCTGCGGTCGAGGAGAAGCGGTTAGCCTTCACATCGACTGCCACGGTGATGTCGCCGGTCCCCAGCACCTTGACGGGCTGGTTCTTGCGCACCGCACCCAGGGCGACGAGCGACTCGACGGTCACTTCGCCACCGTTGGGGTAGAGCTCCGAGATCTTGTCCAGGTTCACAACCTGGAACTCGACCCGGAAGGGGTTCTTGAACCCGCGCAGCTTGGGCAGACGCATGTGCAGCGGCAGCTGGCCGCCTGCGAATCCTGCCTTCACCTGGTAGCGGGCTGCGGTTCCCTTGGTGCCACGGCCGGCCGTCTTACCCTTCGAACCCTCACCACGGCCCACACGGGTCTTCTTGGTTTTGGCTCCGGGGGCCGGACGCAGGTGGTGGACCTTCAGAGCGTGGACGCGCTCCGTCTTTCCTTCGGCTACAGCCGTTGTCTTTTCCTCTGCCATTAGTTGGCCTCCTCAACCTTCACGAGGTGCGGAACCGTGTTGACCATGCCGACGGTCACAGCATCGGCTTCACGGACCACGGTGTGGCCGATCCGCTTCAGTCCGAGGGACCGCAGGGTGTCGCGCTGGTTCTGCTTGCCGCCAATGGCGGACTTGATCTGCGTGATCTGCAGCTTCGCGGAGCTGACCTTGACGCGCTTGGGCGTGATCGCGGTCATTACGCACCTACCTTCTGCGCTGCGATAGCGCGGAGCATCTGGTGGGAGGCAACCTCGTCCAGCGGCAGGCCACGGCGGGCAGCCACGGCCTGGGGCTCTTCGAGCCTCTGCAGCGCATCAACCGTGGCGTGCACGATGTTGATGGCGTTGGAGGAGCCGAGCGACTTCGACAGGACGTCGTGGATGCCGGCGCACTCGAGGATCGCGCGGACCGGACCACCGGCGATAACACCGGTACCCGGGGACGCGGGACGAAGGAGCACGACGCCGGCAGCGGCCTCACCCTGCACCAGGTGCGGGATGGTTCCACCGATGCGCGGGACGCGGAACATCGTCTTCTTGGCTTCCTCGACGGCCTTCTGGATGGCCGAGGGAACTTCCTTGGCCTTTCCGTAGCCGACGCCGACCATGCCGTTGCCGTCGCCTACCACCACGAGGGCGGTGAAGCTGAAGCGGCGGCCGCCCTTGACGACCTTGGCGACGCGGTTGATGGTGACGACGCGCTCAATGAACTTGTCCTTGTCGTCACGGCCGCCGTCGCGCCCGTCACGGCCACCACGGCCGCCACGGTCGCTCTTGCCGCGCTCACCGCCGCGCCCGCTTCCGCGGGAGCCACGGTCGCCTCGGCTGTCGGCCGATGCGGTTTCAGTGGAACCGGCAGCCGGGGCGTCGGCCGCTGGCTGCTCTGTAGCCGTATTCAATGGCGCTTCCTTTGCCTTGTTTTCTTCGGTCACAGTGACAGCCCACCTTCGCGTGCGCCGTCTGCGATGGCCGCGACACGGCCGTGGTACTTGTTACCGCCGCGGTCGAAAACGACAGCTTCGATACCGGCAGCCTTCGCGCGCTCTGCGACGAGGCCGCCAACGCGCTTGGCCTTGGCGGTCTTGTCGCCATCGAACGCGCGCAGGTCCGCTTCAAGCGTCGAGGCCGAAGCCACGGTGATGCCCTTGGTGTCATCGACGACCTGCACGAATACGTGGCGGGCCGAACGGTTGACGACCAGGCGCGGACGGACCGCGGTTCCCGAGACGCGCTTGCGGACGCGCAGGTGGCGGCGACCGCGCGAGGCGGACTTGCTCTTGGAGGTGCGCTTCTTATTGATGCTGATTGCCATGGTTACTTACCGGCCTTTCCGACCTTGCGGCGGATGATCTCGCCTGCATAGCGGATGCCCTTGCCCTTGTACGGGTCGGGCTTGCGCAGCTTGCGGATGTTTGCAGCGACCTCGCCGACCTGCTGCTTGTTGATGCCCGACACCGAAAGCTTGGTGGGGGAATCGACAGTCAGGACAATGCCCTCGGGAGCCTTGACGGCAACCGGGTGGCTGTAGCCCAGAGCGAACTCCAGGTCGCTTCCCTTGGCCTGCACACGGTAACCCGTGCCCACGATCTCAAGGTTCTTCTTGTACCCCTCGGTGACTCCGACGATCATGTTGGAGATCAGCGTGCGGGTGAGGCCGTGCAGTGAGCGCGAAACGCGCTCGTCGTTGGGCCGGCTGACGGTGAGAGTGCTGTCCTCGAGCGAAACTTCGATCGGGCTGGGCACGGTGTGGCTCAGCTCGCCCTTGGATCCCTTGACGGAGACTTCATTGCCGTTGACCTTGACCTCAACACCCGCAGGTACGGTGATGGGGAGACGTCCAATACGTGACATTTTTCTTACCCTTCCCGCTACCAGACGTAGGCGAGGACTTCCCCACCCACACCCTTCTTGGATGCCTGGCGGTCCGTGAGCAGACCGGAGGACGTGGACAGGATGGCAATACCAAGGCCGCCCAGCACGTGGGGCAGGTTCGTGGACTTCGCGTAAACGCGGAGGCCCGGCTTGGAGATGCGGCGGATGCCGGCGATCGAACGCTGGCGGTCCGGGCCGAACTTGAGGTCGATGGTCAGCTTCTTACCGACCTCCGCTTCCTCTTCCTTCCAGCCGGCGATGTAGCCCTCGGCCTTCAGGATGTCGGCTACGCGAGCCTTGAGCTTGCTGTACGGCATCGACACGGAGTCGTGGTACGCCGAGTTTGCATTGCGCAGACGCGTGAGCATGTCTGCGACAGGATCTGTCATTGTCATGTGGGCTCTTGCCCTTCCTCGTAACGGTTTCCGGGTCCCGGGTCAGCAGCGGGCTTTCGCCCGTCCTGGCCGGAACGGACCTGCAACGTAGTTAGATTAATCTTCGGATTTGAACGGGAAGCCAAGCGCCTTCAGCAGCGCGCGGCCCTCGGCGTCGGTCTTGGCGGTCGTGACGACGGTGATGTCCATGCCACGCACGCGGTCGATCCGGTCCTGGTCGATCTCGTGGAACATCGACTGCTCCGTGAGGCCGAAGGTGTAGTTGCCGTTGCCGTCGAACTGCTTGCCGTTGAGCCCGCGGAAGTCGCGGATACGGGGCAGGGCGAGGGTCACCAGGCGGTCGACGAATTCCCACATGCGATCGCCGCGCAGCGTCGCGTGGGCGCCGATGGGCATACCCTCACGAAGCTTGAACTGGGCGATGGACTTGCGGGCCTTGGTCACCTGGGGCTTCTGGCCGGTGATCGCGGTGAGGTCCTTGACGGCACCGTCGATGAGCTTGGAGTCCTTGGCGGCATCTCCAACACCCATGTTCACGACAACCTTCACCAGGCGCGGAACCTGGTTGACGTTGGCGTAGCTGAACTCCTCCTGCAGCGAGGACTTGATTTCAGCGGCGTAGCGGGCCTTGAGGCGAGGGAGAACCTTGGTCTCTGCGGTTTCAACAGTCATTACAGATCCTTCCCTGATGACTTGGCCACGCGGATGCGGACGGTGCGCTGACGGCCGTCGCGCTCGACGGTCTCGGTGCGGTAGCCAACGCGGGTCGGCTTCTTGGTCTCCGGGTCGACGATCGCAACGTTGCTGATGTGCAGCGGTGCCTCGACGACCTGGATGCCGCCACCGTGGCTGTGGCCCTCATGCTGGGTGGCCTTGGTGTGCTTGGTGATCCGGTTGATGCCCTCAACGAGGACACGGTTGGTCTCCGGGAACACCTTCAGGACCTTGCCCTGCTTGCCGCGGTCGCCGCCGCGCTCCTGCTTGGCTCCGGTGATGACCTGAACCAGGTCACCCTTCTTGATCTTGAGCTTTCCAGTCTTCTGTGCCATGGGCTAGAGCACCTCCGGCGCCAGTGAAATGATCTTCATGAAACGCTTGTCGCGCAGTTCGCGGCCGACAGGGCCGAAGATACGGGTACCGCGGGGGTCGCCGTCGTTCTTCAGGATCACTGCTGCGTTTTCATCAAACTTGATGTAGGAACCATCCGCGCGGCGGCGTTCCTTCTTGGTGCGGACGATGACCGCCTTGACGACGTCGCCCTTCTTGACGTTGCCGCCGGGGATTGCGTCCTTGACGGTGGCGACGATGACGTCGCCGATGCCTGCGTAGCGGCGTCCGGATCCTCCGAGAACACGGATGGTCAAGATTTCCTTGGCCCCCGTGTTGTCGGCGACCTTGAGCCGCGACTCCTGCTGAATCACTTATTACTCCTGTCGTCGCGCTGGTTCTCTCATCGAGCCTTGCGGAACGGATATGGGTGGGCCCCGTAATACTGGTACTCAGCACAAACGCGCGCCGAGGCGCGCTGCGGTTTAGAGCGGATTTGTGTTGAACAAGATCATCGGGCTTTTGCCTATTTGCCGGTGTGAGGGCATGCGCCAACCCACCAGACAGACAAGATTCTCATCGTATCGCGAAAATGCCCCGGACACGAATCCGTGTCCGGGGCATTTCACGCAGCTGGTGCTACTTGGCCTTTTCGATGACCTCGACCAGGCGCCACCGCTTGGTGGCGGACAGCGGCCGGGTCTCCGAGATGAGAACCATGTCGCCGATGCCGGCGGTGTTCTCCTCGTCGTGGGCCTTGACCTTCGAGGTACGGCGCAGAACCTTGCCGTACAGCGCGTGCTTCACGCGGTCCTCGACCTGGACTGTGATGGTCTTGTCCATCTTGTCCGAAACGACGTAGCCACGGCGGACCTTGCGGTACCCGCGTGCCTCGGCGTCGGTTGTGCTTTCGGTGTTCTGCTCACTCATTTGGCGTCCTCCTCAGAAGCCTCGGTGTCCACGGACTTGGCGTCCTTAGTGGAGGCCTTCTTGGATTTCTTAGCCGGCTTTTCCTCGGTCTTTGCTTCCTCGACGGTTACAACGACCTCGGGCCGGATGCCCAGCTCGCGCTCACGCAGCACCGTGTAGATGCGGGCGATGTCGCGCTTGACCAGGCGCAGGCGGCCATGGTTCTCCAGCTGGCCGGTGGCCGACTGGAAGCGGAGGTTGAACAGCTCCTCCTTGGCCTTGCGGAGCTCCTCGACGAGACGATCCTTGTCGAACCCGTCAAGCTGATCCGTTGCTAGTTCCTTTGAACCCAATGCCATGCTATTCACCACCCTCACGACGCACGATGCGTGCCTTCAACGGCAGCTTGTGGATCGCGAGGCGCAGGGCTTCGCGGGCTACCTCTTCGGAAACACCGGACAGTTCGAAAAGAACCCGTCCCGGCTTGACGTTGGCCACCCACCACTCGGGCGAACCCTTACCGGAACCCATGCGGGTTTCGGCAGGCTTCTTGGTCAACGGGCGGTCCGGATAGATGTTGATCCAGACCTTGCCGCCACGCTTGATGTGGCGGGTCATGGCGATACGGGCCGACTCGATCTGGCGGTTGGTGACGTATGCCGGGCTCAGAGCCTGGATACCCCATTCGCCAAAGCTGACCTCGGTGCCGCCGGTCGCAGCGCCGGAACGACCCGGGTGGTGCTGCTTACGGAACTTGACTCGACGTGGGATAAGCATTTAAGCCTGTCCTCCTTCAGCCGCTGCGGGTGCTGCGGCGGTTTCGGCGGGTGCAGCTGCCGGCGCCTCGGCGGCGGGACGGCGGCGGCGGTCTCCGCCACGGTCGCGGTCGCCACCGGCGGGGCCACGGCCCGGACGGTCTCCGCCGCGGCCGCGGGAGGGAGCTGCCGCAGCCTGGGCTGCCAGTTCCTTCGCGGTGACGTCACCCTTGTAGATCCAGACCTTCACGCCGATGCGGCCGAAGGTGGTCTTGGCTTCGAAGAACCCGTAGTCGATGTTCGCGCGGAGGGTGTGCAGGGGCACACGGCCTTCGCGGTAGAACTCCGAGCGGCTCATTTCGGCGCCACCCAGGCGGCCGGAGCACTGGACACGGATGCCCTTGGCTCCCGCGCGCTGTGCCGACTGCATTGCCTTCTTCATCGCGCGGCGGAAGGCCACGCGGGAGGAAAGCTGCTCGGCGACGCCCTGGGCGACAAGCTGGGCCTCGATCTCGGGGTTCTTGACCTCGAGGATGTTCAGCTGAACCTGCTTACCGGTGAGCTTCTCGAGCTCGCCGCGGATGCGGTCCGCTTCGGCGCCGCGGCGGCCGATGACGATGCCCGGACGTGCCGTGTGGATGTCCACGCGGACACGGTCGCGGGTGCGCTCGATCTCGACCTTGGCGATGCCGGCGCGGTCCATGCCCGTGGACATGAGCTGACGGATCTTGATGTCCTCGCGGACGAAGTCCCTGTAGCGCTGGCCCGGCTTGTTGCTGTCAGCAAACCAGTGAGACCGGTGGTCCGTGGTGATGCCGAGTCGGAACCCGTGCGGGTTTACTTTCTGTCCCACTTAGCGGACCTCCACTTTCTCAGGGGTAGCTACTACAACTGTGATGTGGCTGGTCCGCTTGTTGATGCGGAACGCGCGGCCCTGGGCACGCGGACGGAACCGCTTCATAGTGGGGCCCTCATCGACAAATGCCTCGCTGATGACCAGGTCGCCCTCGTCGAAGGCAACGCCATCGCGGTCCGCGAGAACGCGGGCGTTGGCCATTGCGGACTGAACTACCTTGAATACCGGCTCTGAAGCAACCTGTGGGGCAAACTTCAGAATAGCCAGAGCCTCATTCGCCTGCTTACCACGAACAAGGTTGACGACGCGCCGGGCCTTCATAGGCGTTACGCGGATATGACGCGCAATTGCCTTGGCTTCCATTGCTTTCCTTCTCTCGTCTTAGCCGTAAAAGCCAGCGCCTAGCGGCGCTTGCCCTTGCGGTCGTCCTTAACATGGCCGCGGAAAGTCCGCGTAGGAGCGAATTCGCCGAGCTTGTGCCCGACCATCGACTCGGTGACAAACACCGGAATGTGCTTGCGCCCGTCGTGCACCGCGATCGTGTGCCCGAGCATGTCGGGGACGATCATGGAGCGGCGGGACCACGTCTTGATGACGTTCTTTGTGCCCGATTCGTTCTCGCGAGCGACCTTTACGTAAAGGTGCTGATCGACGAAGGGGCCTTTCTTCAGGCTGCGTGGCATGTTCCCAGGCTCCTATCGCTTGTTCTTGCCGGAACGACGGCGACGCACAATGAGTGAATCGCTTTCCTTGTTGGGACGGCGGGTGCGTCCCTCTGCCTTGCCGTTGGGGTTGACCGGGTGGCGTCCACCGGAGGTCTTACCTTCACCACCACCGTGGGGGTGGTCGACGGGGTTCATGGCCACACCACGGACGGTCGGGCGGATGCCCTTCCAGCGGTTACGGCCGGCCTTGCCCCAGTTGATGTTCGACTGCTCGGCGTTGCCGACCTCGCCGATCGTCGCGCGGCAGCGGACGTCGACGTTGCGGATTTCACCGGAGGGCAGACGCAGCTGGGCGAAACGGCCTTCCTTGGCGACGAGCTGGACCGACGCACCGGCGGAGCGGGCCATCTTGGCGCCGCCGCCCGGACGGAGCTCCACAGCGTGGATGACCGTACCGACGGGGATGTTGCGCAGCGGAAGGTTGTTGCCGGGCTTGATGTCAGCCCCGGCGCCGGCCTCGACGAAGTCGCCCTGCTTGAGCTTGTTCGGCGCAACGATGTAGCGCTTGGTGCCATCAACGTAGTGCAGGAGTGCGATGCGCGCCGTGCGGTTGGGATCGTATTCGATCTCAGCTACGCGGGCGTCAACGCCGTCCTTGTCGTGGCGGCGGAAGTCGATCAGACGGTACTGACGCTTGTGTCCACCACCCTTGTGACGGGTCGTGATCTTGCCGGTGTTGTTACGGCCGCCCTTCTTGGGGAGCGGACGCACCAGGGACTTCTCCGGTGTCGATCGAGTGATTTCTGCGAAGTCGGCAACGCTGGAGCCGCGGCGGCCCGGCGTTGTCGGCTTGTATTTACGGATTCCCATGTGTCATTTCCTCGTTAAAGTGGTCTCCGCTCTAGGCGAGCGGACCGCCGAAGATGTCGATTGTGCCTTCTTTGAGGGACACAATGGCACGCTTGGTGCCCTTGCGCTGTCCCCAGCCGAACTTGGTGCGCTTGCGCTTACCGGCACGGTTGATGGTGTTGATCGAGTCGACCTTGACGGAGAAAATCTTCTCCACGGCCAGCTTGATCTCTTCCTTGTTGGAACGCGGGTCGACCAGGAAGGTGTACTTACCTTCGTCGATCAGGCCGTAGCTCTTTTCCGAGACGACGGGTGCAATGACGACGTCGCGCGGATCCTTTGCGATGCTGCCGCTCACTTGGCCTCCTCCTTCGATGTTGCGTCAGCCGACTCGACGAACTCGTCGTAGGCGGCCTTCGTGAAGATCACATCGTCGGAAACCAGCACGTCGTACGTGTTGAGCTGGTCAACGTACAGCACGTGAACCCCGGGGACGTTGCGTACCGACAGCGCCGATACGTCGTTGGCGCGCTCGATGACCACGAGCAGGTTGGGCCGCTCGGAGATCGAACGCAGCGTCTCGATGGCACCCTTGGTCGACGGCTTGTCGCCGGCCACCAGGGCCTCAAGAACGTGGATGCGGCCATTGCGGGCGCGGTCCGAGAGGGCTCCGCGCAGGGCGGCTGCCTTCATCTTCTTGGGGGTGCGCTGGCTGTAGTCGCGGGGCGTGGGCCCGTGGACAACGCCACCACCGGTCATGTGGGGGGCGCGGATCGAACCCTGACGGGCACGGCCGGTTCCCTTCTGCTTGAACGGCTTGCGGCCTGCACCGCTCACCTCGGCGCGGGTCTTGGTCTTGTGGGTACCCTGGCGGGCAGCCGCAAGCTGGGCCACGACAACCTGGTGCAGCAGCGGCACGTTCGTCTGAACGTCGAAGATCTCGGCGGGGAGATCGACCTTTACTGTTTGGACAGCCATTTGGCTATGCTCCCTTCACGGCGGTGCGTACGAGGACGACCTGGCCGCGGGCGCCAGGTACAGCGCCCTTGATCAGCAGCAGCGACTTCTCGGCATCGACGCCGTGAACCGTGAGGTTCAGCGTGGTCTGACGAACGGCACCCATGCGGCCTGCCATTTTCATTCCCCTGAAGACGCGGCTGGGGGTGGACGCACCACCGATGGAGCCGGGCTTGCGGTGGTTCTTGTGGGCACCGTGCGATGCTCCAACGCCGTGGAAACCGTGGCGCTTCATGACACCGGCGAAGCCCTTGCCCTTGGTGGTGCCGATGACGTCGACCGTCTGGCCGGCAGCGAACATCTCGACGGAGAGTTCCTGGCCCAGCTCGTAGGTGTCGGCGTCGGCGGTGCGCAGCTCGACCACGTGACGGCGCGGGGTGACCCCGGCCTTGTCGAAGTGGCCGGCCAGCGGCTTGGTCACCTTGCGGGGGTCGATCTGGCCGAAGCCGATCTGCACGGCGCTGTAGCCGTCCTTGTCCGCGGTGCGCAGCTGCGTGATGACGTTCGAGTCCGCCTGAACGACGGTGACGGGAACGAGGACGTTGTTCTCATCCCAGACCTGGGTCATGCCGAGCTTGATGCCCAGCAGGCCCTTGACCTGGCGCGTAAGTGAAGTAGACATGTGTATCCCCTCTCCCTTACAGCTTGATTTCGATGTTCACGTCCGCAGGCAGGTCGAGACGCATCAGCGAATCAACGGCCTTAGGCGTGGGGTCAATGATGTCGATCAGACGCTTGTGAGTGCGCATTTCAAAGTGCTCACGGCTGTCCTTGTACTTGTGCGGGGACCGGATCACAACGAAAACGTTCTTCTCCGTCGGCAGCGGCACGGGGCCAACAACCGTAGCGCCTGCGCGCGTCACCGTCTCAACGATCTTCCGCGCTGAAACATCAATGACCTCGTGGTCATATGACTTCAGCCGGATGCGGATCTTCTGTCCCGCCATGGCGTCTCGACTCTCTCTCTACATGAAAACTGCCGGGGCAGTTCCGGTACGTACATTGTCTGCGCCCGTTGTTCGGCGCTCCCCCACAGGCTGAATCCGGACGATTCCGGGTTCCTCACCCTGCTGAGGCTCCGACCCCCGCGCTCGGGCGTGTCGCGCTTTTCTCGACACGCACATTCCGCGCTCTTCAGCCAGGCTGAACGGGATGGATTATATTTGGGCCACGCTGACCGGTGAACCTTGACCCTGCATCAGGCATTATCCTGACCGGGACCCGGGTCTCAAACCGCACGCGCAAGCACTTGAACAACTTGTCTAGTCTGGCAGAGATGCCCGTCAAACGCCAATCAGCGCGGATTTCCGCCCCTCCGGACGGCGTGGCGCGCGCAACACGCGGGGGTGACGAGCCTCTCCCCCGGCCGGCCGGCCGCGTCGAGTGCCGCTCCGGCTGCAGGAGCCGCTCCGCTCGGACCCCGGGTCGCGCTCCGCCCGGGCCCCAGGTCGCGCCGGTGCCGGCGGGAGCTTCCATTCCGGTGACCGCGACTAAATGTGACCAGCACACCCGAAAGCGACCTGCGGACCGAAAATATCGGGGCGGTTTGTCGCTTTCGGGGCGCACGTCGCAACCGTGCTGCGCGATCCGCGCCCGCCCGCCACCGACGCCGTCCTGACCGGAGCTTCCATCCCGCTCACTGCGCCCGGGTGCGCCCCGCACGCCCCAAGCGCCAACTACGCCCGCGTACGACCAGCACGCCCCAAAGCGACGGCCGAACCTGGAATACCGGGGCAGATTGTCGCTTTCGGGCGCGGCGGACGCGTTGGCATGCGGTTATCGTCTTGGAGTGTACCCACCCTGCCGGGCACTGACACCCTGGCGGGTGCGTCGACGTGCGCCGGGAGAACCGGGGGCCTACCCGTGGGCGCGGACGACGATTCCCGGGATGGCGGGTCGCCCCGGAACAAGGCCTGCCGAGGTGAGAAGGTCACGCAGCAAAGCAGGATCGCGGAGGTCGTCCCACGTCCAGCGCACTACCCGCAGCCCCAGGGCCCGCAACCGGTCTTCCCTGCGCTTTTCTTCGATGACGATCTCGCTGGGCGTCCTACCAGTGAGGAATTCCGGCTTCGAGTACTTCACCAGGCCGTCGAACTCCCCCACGAGACGCGCCTGCGGCCAGTAGAAGTCGACACGGCCGATGTATCCCCGCGCATCAGTGAACACCCGCTGCAGCTCGGGCGCCGGAAATCCCATCACCATCATGTGCACGCGGCTCAGGGACTCCCCCGGCGACTCTGCGTCGCCGCGGGCGAAATCGAGCACCGCTGCGAGCCGCCTCTGGGCGGCAGCCGTCCGTGTCATTTGCGCCAGCTCGGATACCCGTTCCAGATCAGTCATTCCCCGACGCAGCGCGTCATCGAGAGCGAGTACGCCCGCAGGGAAACCCGAACCGACGGCGAGGGCGACGATCGTCGACTCGAGCGAGGTCACCTGCAGCCCGGAAGTGTGGACCACCGGGGGCTCAGCCAAGGAGATGCAATGACGTCGGACCCCTCCGCGCGAGTGCGCCGAGCTGTCGGCGACCTGCTGGACGTGCACGTGGGACGGGACCGCGACGAGTGGTAGTCCATGGACCAGCGCCGCCGTTTCACGGCAGAAGACGGGTGGGCGGTGCGCGGCCAGGTGTACGGCCAATACCCTCATCCGATAGCGGTCCCAGCGATCGAGGGTGGCCCACTTTTCGCTGGATACGTAGAGCCCCTGCCGGATCCGCACCAGGTCTCCTGCTGCACAGCTCCGCTGAAGCGGGCGGGAGTTGCGGCCCTGGGCCGAGAGTTCCGCAGTGGACAGCAGGAATGTCCTGAGCATGGAATACGTCGTCATGCTTCAACATTGACGGCATAGCTCCGCTGAGCTGGCCACCGTCGTCGTTATGTGGACGGGCGTCCGCACCGAGTCCGGAACCCATTTCCCGACGGTGTGTCTCCCCCTCGACCTCGGTGCCACCGTTTGCGACCGGCGTACCCGATTGCGACACCCGCACCCGATAAATCCGGCTCCGCCGTCGCTTTCGAGGACCCGGGACGCAACCAGGGGTGGAAACGATCCTAAGCCGCGCCACCACGACCCGGCGCTACCCGCCGGCAGCGCCACCACGACCCGGGCTACCCACCGGCAGCGCCACCACCGACCGGGGAGCTGCGCATGGGCTCCGGCAGCTCCGCTGATTGCGACCGGCGTACCCGATTGCGACACCCGCACCCGATAAATCCGGCGCCGTCGTCGCTTTTGGGGACCCGGGACGCAACCAAGCGTGCAAACCCCTACCGGGCAGCCCGCCCGGTGCCGCGCCGGCCCCCGCCGGGTGCGGCGCCGATCATCGGACGAGCCGTAAAGGGCCCGGGCACACAAAAGGGCCCCACTGCCGAAGCAGCGGGGCCCTTCCGGTAGAACTCAGGCAGTCGGAAGACTACTTGATGATCTTGGTGACACGTCCCGAACCAACGGTGCGGCCGCCTTCACGGATAGCGAAGCCGAGGCCCTCTTCCATTGCGATCGGCTGGATGAGCGCAACGGTCATCTCAGTGTTGTCGCCGGGCATAACCATTTCAGTGCCCTCGGGGAGGGTGATGACGCCGGTTACGTCCGTGGTGCGGAAGTAGAACTGCGGGCGGTAGTTCGAGTAGAACGGGTTGTGACGCCCGCCCTCGTCCTTGGCCAGGATGTAGACGTTGGCCTCGAAGTCGGTGTGCGGGGTGATCGAACCCGGCTTGACGATGACCTGGCCGCGCTCGACATCTTCGCGCTTGATGCCGCGGAGCAGCAGGCCACAGTTCTCGCCGGCCCATGCCTCGTCGAGCTGCTTGTGGAACATCTCGATACCGGTGACCGTGGTCTTCTGGACCGGGCGGATGCCGACGATCTCGACCTCGGAGTTGATCTTCAGGGTTCCACGCTCGGCGCGGCCCGTAACAACGGTGCCACGGCCGGTGATGGTGAAGACGTCCTCGACAGGCATGAGGAAGGGCTTGTCCTTGTCGCGGATCGGGTCCGGAACGGACTCGTCCACAGCAGCCATCAGGTCCTCAACGGACTTGACCCACTGGGCGTCGCCTTCGAGGGCCTTCAGGCCGGAAACGCGGACCACGGGAGCTTCGTCGCCGTCGAAGCCCTGCGCGCTGAGGAGCTCGCGGACCTCCATCTCGACGAGGTCAAGCAGTTCCTCGTCTTCGACCATGTCGGACTTGTTCAGCGCGACCAGCAGGTAGGGAACACCAACCTGGCGGGCGAGCAGAACGTGCTCGCGGGTCTGAGCCATCGGACCGTCGGTGGCGGCGACAACGAGGATGGCACCATCCATCTGAGCCGCACCGGTGATCATGTTCTTGATGTAGTCAGCGTGACCGGGAGCGTCTACGTGTGCGTAGTGGCGCTTCTCAGTCTGGTACTCAACATGCGAGATGTTGATGGTGATGCCGCGCTGCTTCTCCTCGGGAGCCGAGTCGATCGACGCGAAGTCACGCTGCTCGTTGAGAGTGGGGTACTTGTCGTACAGCACCTTGGAAATGGCAGCCGTCAACGTGGTCTTGCCATGGTCAACGTGACCGATGGTGCCGATGTTAACGTGCGGCTTAGTCCGCTCGAACTTTGCCTTCGCCACGGGTTCCTCCTAGAACGTTTGAGAAGATTTGCTTCCCAGCCGCGCTTTTCGCAGCTGAAACTCATGCAAGTCTACTTGGGGGCTTTGGTTTTCTTGAAATTGCAGGGTACTGCCGGCCCCTGGGGGCCGTTGGCTGGTGGAGGACCGGCCCGCTCATCGCGGGCCGGTCCCACCGGATGCCTCAGTCGTTGCCGACCGGAGATCCGAAGTTACTCACCACGGGTCTTCTGGATGATCTCGTCGGCAACAGCCTTGGGGACCTCCGAGTAGCTGTCGAACTGCATCGAGTACACGGCGCGGCCCTGGGTCTTGGACCGCAGGTCACCGATGTAACCGAACATTCCGGACAGGGGCACGAGGGCGCGGATGACCTTCACGCCGCTTGCGTCCTCCATGGACTGCATCTGGCCGCGGCGGGAGTTCAGGTCGCCGATGACTTCGCCCATGTACTCCTCGGGCGTGCGGACCTCAACATCCATGAGCGGTTCGAGCAGCACCGGCTGCGCCATCCGAGCGGCTTCCTTGAACGCCATACGTCCGGCGATCTTGAAGGCCATTTCGGAGGAGTCGACGTCGTGGTAGGCGCCGTCAAGCAGCGTCGCCTTGATGCCGACAACCGGATAACCGGCGAGCACGCCGTCGTTGAGGGCATCCTGGATGCCTGCATCAACGCTGGGGATGTACTCGCGCGGAACGCGTCCGCCGGTGACCTTGTTGTCGAAGGTGTAGAGCTCGCCTTCGGAGGTGTCCAGCGGCTCGATCGCGATCTGGATCTTCGCGAACTGGCCCGATCCACCGGTCTGCTTCTTGTGCGTGTAGTCGTGCTTGGCGACCGTGCGCTTGATCGTCTCGCGGTAGGCGACCTGGGGCTTGCCCACGTTCGCCTCGACCTTGAACTCGCGGCGCATGCGGTCCACCAGGATGTCCAGGTGGAGCTCGCCCATGCCGGCGATGATCGTCTGTCCGGTGTCCTCGTTGAGGGAGACCTGGAAGGTGGGGTCCTCGGCCGAGAGCTTCTGGATAGCCGTGGACAGCTTCTCCTGGTCACCCTTGGTCTTGGGCTCGATCGCAACCGAGATCACGGGCTCCGGGAAGCTCATGGACTCGAGGACGATCTGGCTGCCCGCATCGGAGAGGGTGTCACCGGTGGTGGTGTCCTTCAGGCCGATCGCAGCGTAGATGTGGCCGGCCAGTGCCTCTTCAACAGGGTTCTCCTTGTTGGCGTGCATCTGGAACAGCTTGCCGATGCGCTCCTTCTTGCCCTTGGTGGAGTTGATCACCTGGGTGCCGGCGGAGACCTGTCCGGAGTACACCCGGATGAAGGTCAGCTGGCCGAAGAACGGGTGGGTCGCAACCTTGAACGCCAGGGCCGAGAACGGCTCGTCGGTGCTCGGCTTGCGGGTCATCTCGACGGCCTCGTCGCGGGGATCGTGGCCGATCATCGCGGGAACGTCGAGCGGGGACGGCAGGTAGTCGACGACGGCGTCAAGCATCGGCTGGACGCCGCGGTTCTTGAACGCGGAGCCGCAGAGGATCGGGTAGACCTCGGAGGCGATCGTCATCTTGCGGATGCCGGCCTTGATTTCCTCGACGGAGAGTTCTTCACCCTCGAGGTACTTGCCCATGAGGTTGTCGGAGGACTCCGCGACGGTCTCGACGAGCGCGGCGCGGTATTCCTCGGCCTTCTCCTTGAGGTCGGCGGGGATCTCCTGGACCTCGTACTTGGCACCCATCGTCACGTCGCCCTTGGCGTCGCCCGGCCAGACCAGGGCGCGCATTTCGATCAGGTCGACGACGCCGATGAAGTCGTTCTCGGCACCGATGGGCAGCTGGAGGACCAGCGGCTTGGCGCCGAGGCGGCTGATGATGGTGTCGACGGTGAAGTAGAAGTCGGCGCCCAGCTTGTCCATCTTGTTGACGAAGCAGATGCGGGGAACTTCGTACTTGTCGGCCTGGCGCCAGACGGTCTCGGACTGGGGCTCAACGCCCTCCTTGCCGTCGAACACGGCGACGGCGCCGTCGAGGACGCGCAGTGAGCGCTCAACCTCGACGGTGAAGTCGACGTGGCCGGGGGTGTCGATGATGTTGATCTGGTTGTTGTGCCAGAAGCTGGTCACGGCGGCAGACGTGATGGTGATGCCGCGTTCCTTTTCCTGTTCCATCCAGTCGGTCGTCGAGGCGCCGTCGTGGGTCTCGCCGATCTTGTGGTTTACACCCGTGTAGAACAGGATGCGCTCGGTAGTAGTGGTCTTGCCGGCATCGATGTGCGCCATGATGCCGATATTGCGGACCTTTGTAAGGTCTGTAAGCACGTCCTGTGCCACGGTGTCTCCCTATTTGACGAAGATGGAGTTCTGCTGGACCCCCGGGCCGGGGCCTGCCGATCGGCAGGCCCAGGCGGGAGCTCGTTTTACCAGCGGTAGTGTGCGAAGGCCTTGTTGGATTCGGCCATCTTGTGCGTGTCTTCGCGGCGCTTGACTGCGGCGCCGAGTCCGTTGGAGGCGTCGAGGATCTCGTTCTGCAGACGCTCGGTCATCGTCTTCTCGCGGCGGGCCTTGGAGTACCCGACCAGCCAGCGGAGGGCGAGGGCGGTCGAACGCCCCGGCTTGACCTCGACGGGAACCTGGTAGGTTGCGCCACCGACACGGCGTGAGCGGACCTCGAGGGTCGGCTTGACGTTGTCCATGGCCTTCTTCAGCGCAGCGACCGGGTCGCCGCCTGACTTGGCGCGTGCGCCTTCGAGTGCACCGTAGACGATGCGCTCGGCGGTGGACTTCTTGCCGTCGACGAGAACCTTGTTGATCAGCTGCGTGACCAGGGGGGAACCGTAAACGGGATCTACAACGAGCGGCCGCTTCGGGGCCGGGCCCTTACGAGGCATATTACTTCTTCTCCATCTTTGCGCCGTAGCGGCTGCGGGCCTGCTTACGGTTCTTGACGCCCTGGGTATCCAGCGCCCCACGGACAATCTTGTAGCGGACACCCGGGAGGTCCTTCACACGTCCGCCGCGCACCAGCACGATGGAGTGTTCCTGAAGGTTGTGCCCAACACCGGGGATGTAGGCGGTGACTTCGATGCCGCCGTTGAGACGCACGCGGGCGACCTTGCGGAGCGCGGAGTTCGGCTTCTTCGGGGTGGTCGTGTAGACGCGGGTGCAGACGCCGCGCTTCATCGGGCTGCCCTTCAGTGCGGGCGCCTTGGTCTTGGCGACCTTCGGTGACCGGCCCTTGCGGACCAGCTGGTTAATCGTAGGCACTTTCGTGTTCTCCGTAATGTCTGAAGATGAGTTCTCTGTTAGCCCAACCCTTGCGGTACTCCGTAACCCCGGGGGCAGCGGACCACCCGTGAGCGGGGGTTCTCAGTCGTTTGGCGCCGCCTGACAAGCTGCCGTAAAACGACCGTAGGCGTGCGAAAATGTGGCATTCGTTGTACAAGATCCCTACAACACGGAGATACGTTTCGCAACGCCAATCCACTGCCACACAAACAATTGCTGCCAAGTCTATCAGAGATTGCGCCGCTCCCGCCCCGCTCCCCCGTCCCGGCCCCGGAATTCCGCGGAAAAAGGCGGGCCTCCGGACCCCGGGACACCACCGGGCGGACCCCGGACGACGGGCCGGCCGAAGGGCCAGGACGACGGCGCCCGACGCCGGGGACGGGGAAGGCCCCGGACCGTTCCGGGTCCGGGGCCTTCCGCCGTGTCTCACGGCTGCTCGTGCAGCACGGGCTTCCTAGCGGAAGTCGTTCCCGAGGTCGTAGTCATCCAGGGGGATGGCGTGGAACTCGGGGCTCATGCCACCCTCGACGCCGGCGTAGTCGAAGTCGCTGAACGCGCTCGGACCGGTGAAGAGGTTGGCCTTGGCTTCCTCGGTGGGCTCGACCGTGATCTTCGTGTAGCGGTCCAGGCCGGTTCCGGCCGGGATGAGCTTACCGATGATCACGTTCTCCTTCAGGCCCAGCAGCGGGTCGCTCTTGCCTTCCATGGCGGCCTGCGTGAGAACACGCGTGGTCTCCTGGAAGGAAGCGGCCGACAGCCACGACTCGGTGGCGAGCGAGGCCTTGGTGATGCCCATGAGCTCGGGACGGCCTGAGGCCGGCTTCTTGCCCTCGGACACCACGCGGCGGTTCTCGTCCTCGAAGCGGCGGCGCTCGGCCAGCTCTCCGGGGAGAAGGTCCGACTCACCGGACTCGATCACCGTGACGCGGCGGAGCATCTGCCGGACGATGACTTCCACGTGCTTGTCGTGGATGCCGACACCCTGGCTGCGGTACACGCGCTGGACCTCGTCGACCAGGAATTCCTGGGCCTTGCGGGGGCCAAGAATACGCAGGATCTGCTTCGGGTCGACCGCGCCGAAGACGAGCTGCTGCCCGACCTCGACGTGCTCGCCGTCGGCGACGAGCAGGCGCGCACGGCGCAGGACCGGGTACGCGACCTCTTCCGAGCCGTCGTCCGGGGTGACCACCAGGCGAAGCTGCTTCTCGGCATCCTCGATGGTGACCCGCCCTGCGACCTCGGAGATCGGGGCGACACCCTTGGGGGTACGCGCCTCGAAGAGCTCCTGGATCCGGGGCAGACCCTGGGTGATGTCCTCGGCCGAGGCAACACCGCCGGTGTGGAAGGTACGCATGGTCAGCTGCGTGCCGGGCTCACCGATGGACTGTGCGGCGATGATGCCGACGGCCTCTCCGATATCCACGGTCTTGCCGGTCGCGAGCGAACGGCCGTAGCAGAGGGCGCAGGTCCCGACGCTCGACTCACAGGTCAGCACGGAGCGGATCTTGATCTCGGTGATGCCCGCGGCGAACAGCTCGCCGATCAGGACGTCCCCGACGTCGGAGCCGGCAGCCGCCAGCACCTCACCCTTGGAATCGACGACGTCGGTGGCCAGCGTACGGGCGTACGCCGAGTTCTCGACCTCTTCGTGCAGGACCAGTTCGCCGTTGGCATCCGGTACGGCGATGGTGACCTTCAGGCCGCGCTCGGTGCCGCAGTCGTCCTCGCGGACGATGACGTCCTGGGACACGTCCACGAGACGGCGGGTCAGGTAACCCGAGTTCGCCGTACGCAGCGCGGTGTCCGCAAGGCCCTTACGCGCACCGTGCGTGGCGATGAAGTACTCCAGCACCGACAGGCCCTCGCGGTAGGAAGACTTGATCGGACGCGGGATGATCTCACCCTTGGGGTTTGCCACCAGTCCACGGATACCGGCGATCTGCCGGACCTGCAGCCAGTTACCACGGGCACCGGAGGACACCATGCGGTTGATGGTGTTGTCCTTCGGCATTGCCTCGCGCATCGAGGCGGCAACCTCGTTGGTGGCCTTGTTCCAGATGTCGATGAGCTCCTGGCGGCGCTCCTCGTCGGCGATCAGGCCCTTGTCGAACTGCGACTGGACCTTCGCGGCCTGCGTCTCGTAGCCCTCCATGATTCCGGCCTTGTTGATGGGCGCGGAGATGTCGGAGATGGCGACGGTGACGCCTGAACGCGTGGCCCAGTAGAAGCCGGCGTCCTTGAGGTTGTCCAGCGTCGCGGCGGTGACGACCTTGGGGTAGCGCTCCGCGAGATCGTTGACGATCGTGGAGAGCTGTCCCTTGTCGGCGACCTTCTCGACCCAGGGGTAGTCCTCGGGCAGCGTGTCGTTGAACAGGACCTGCCCGAGGGAGGTCTCGATCAGCGCCGGGGCGCCCGGCTCCCAGCCCTCAGGCGCAGGGGTATCCGCGCTGGGGACGAAGTTGGGAACGCGGATCTTCACCACGGAGTTCAGGTGCAGCTCGCCGGCGTCGTGCGCCATGATGGCCTCGGCGGGGCTGGTGAACACGCGGCCTTCGCCCGCACTGCCCTCACGCTTGGTGGTGAGGTGGTGCAGACCGATGATCATGTCCTGTGACGGGAGGGTCACGGGGCGGCCATCGGAGGGCTTCAGGATGTTGTTCGAGGAGAGCATCAGGATGCGCGCCTCGGCCTGGGCCTCGGGGCTCAGCGGCAGGTGAACTGCCATCTGGTCACCGTCGAAGTCGGCGTTGAACGCGGCGCAGACCAGCGGGTGGAGCTGAAGGGCCTTGCCTTCAACCAGCTGGGGCTCGAACGCCTGGATGCCGAGACGGTGCAGGGTAGGTGCACGGTTCAGCAGCACGGGGTGCTCGGTGATGATCTCTTCGAGAACGTCCCAGACCTGCGGGCGGTAGCGCTCGACCATCCGCTTGGCGCTCTTGATGTTCTGCGCGTGGTTGAGGTCAACCAGGCGCTTCATCACGAACGGCTTGAAGAGCTCCAGTGCCATCTGCTTGGGCAGGCCGCACTGGTGCAGCTTCAGCTGCGGGCCGACGACGATCACGGAACGGCCCGAGTAGTCGACGCGCTTGCCCAGGAGGTTCTGGCGGAAGCGTCCCTGCTTGCCCTTGAGCATGTCGGAGAGCGACTTCAGCGGACGGTTGCCCGGCCCGGTGACGGGACGGCCGCGGCGGCCGTTGTCGAACAGGGAGTCAACGGCTTCCTGCAGCATGCGCTTTTCGTTGTTCACGATGATCTCGGGGGCACCGAGATCCAGCAGGCGCTTGAGGCGGTTGTTCCGGTTGATCACGCGGCGGTACAGGTCGTTGAGGTCGGACGTCGCGAAACGGCCGCCGTCGAGCTGGACCATCGGGCGCAGTTCCGGCGGGATCACCGGGACGGCGTCGAGCACCATGCCCAGGGGGCTGTTGGTGGTGGTGAGGAACGCATTGACGACCTTCAGGCGCTTCAGGGCACGCGTCTTGCGCTGGCCCTTGCCGTTCTGAATGATGTCGCGGAGCATCTCGGCCTCGCCGGCCATGTCGAAGTTCTCAAGACGCTTCTTGATCGCTTCGGCACCCATGGAGCCCTCGAAGTACAGGCCGTAACGGTCGCGCAGTTCGCGGTAGAGGCCCTCATCGCCTTCAAGGTCGGCGACCTTGAGGGTCTTGAAGCGCTCCCACACCTGGACCAGGCGCTCGATGTCGGCGTCGGCGCGCTTGCGCACGTTGGCCATCTGACGGTCCGCGGAGTCGCGGGCCTTCTTCTTGTCGGCGGCCTTGGCGCCCTCTCCCTCGAGACGGGCAAGCTCGTCCTCAAGGTCCTTGGCGATCGCGGCGATGTCGGAGTCGCGCTGGTCGATCATCTGCTTCTTCTCGAGGTCGTGCTCGGCCTGGAGGTTCGGCAGTTCGGCGTGGCGGTTCTCTTCGTCAACCGAGGTGATCATGTAGGCAGCGAAGTAGATGACCTTCTCGAGGTCCTTCGGTGCAAGGTCAAGCAGGTAGCCAAGGCGTGAGGGAACACCCTTGAAGTACCAGATGTGCGTGACGGGAGCGGCGAGCTCGATGTGGCCCATGCGCTCGCGGCGCACCTTGGCGCGGGTGACCTCGACGCCGCAGCGCTCACAAATGATGCCCTTGAAGCGCACGCGCTTGTACTTGCCGCAGTAGCACTCCCAGTCGCGGGAAGGGCCGAAGATCTTCTCGCAGAAGAGGCCGTCCTTCTCGGGCTTGAGCGTGCGGTAGTTGATGGTTTCCGGCTTCTTGACCTCGCCGTAAGACCAGCCGCGGATTTCGTCCGCGGTGGCAAGGCCGATTCGCATGAGGCCGAAGGAGGATTCGCTGGACATATGGTCCCTGTTCTCTCTTTGTTCTCTAAATTCTTGAAGTCTGATGGGTGCGGTGGGCAGCCAGGCCCGCACCGGACCGGTGTTCGAGGAAGCGGCCTTTAATATTTCAAGGCCGTCCGCGGCCGAAGAAATTTCGTTGGCCGCGTTCGAACGCCGGTTCGGTGCGGTGAAACCTAGACCTCCTCGACAGAGCTCGGCTCGGCCCGTGACAGGTCGATGCCCAGCTCTTCCGCGGCCCGGAAGACTTCTTCATCCGAGTCACGCATCTCAATCGTCGTGCCGTCGGTGGAAAGGACTTCCACGTTCAGGCAGAGCGACTGCATTTCCTTGATCAGCACCTTGAAGGACTCCGGCACGCCCGGCTCGGGGATGTTCTCGCCCTTGACGATCGCTTCGTAGACCTTGACGCGTCCGTGGATGTCATCCGACTTGATCGTCAGGAGCTCCTGGAGCGTGTAGGCGGCGCCGTAGGCCTCGAGGGCCCAGACTTCCATCTCACCGAAACGCTGTCCGCCGAACTGCGCCTTACCACCCAGCGGCTGCTGCGTGATCATGGAGTACGGTCCGGTGGAGCGTGCGTGGATCTTGTCGTCGACAAGGTGGTGCAGCTTCAGGATGTACATGTAGCCGACGGAGATCGGGTCCGGGAACGGCTCGCCGGAGCGGCCGTCGAACAGGCGCGCCTTGCCGGACTCGCCGATCAGGCGCTGGCCGTCGCGGGTCACGTTGGTCGAGTTGAGCAGACCGACGATCTCGTCCTCGGTGGCGCCGTCGAACACGGGGGTCGCGACGGTGGTCGAGGCGACCTCGCGGGGCAGGTCCGGAAGGTTCTTGACCCACTCGGGGTCCCCTTCGATCTTCCAGCCCTGCTTGGCGGCCCAGCCCAGGTGGATCTCCAGGACCTGTCCGACGTTCATGCGGCCCGGAACACCCAGCGGGTTCAGGACGATGTCGACGGGGGTGCCGTCCTCGAGGAACGGCATGTCCTCGATCGGCAGGATCTTGGAGATGACGCCCTTGTTGCCGTGGCGGCCGGCCAGCTTGTCGCCGTCGGTGATCTTGCGCTTCTGCGCAACATACACGCGGACCAGCTGGTTGACGCCCGGGGGCAGCTCGTCGTCGTTGTCGCGGTCGAAGATGCGCACGCCGATGACGGTTCCCGACTCGCCGTGGGGAACCTTCAGGGAGGTGTCGCGGACCTCGCGGCTCTTCTCACCGAAGATGGCGCGCAGCAGGCGCTCCTCCGGGGTGAGCTCCGTTTCACCCTTGGGGGTGACACGGCCGACGAGGATGTCGCCCGCCTCAACCTCGGCACCGATGTGGATGATGCCGCGCTCGTCGAGGGCGCCAAGGACCTCTTCGGAGACGTTGGGGATGTCGCGGGTGATTTCCTCGGCACCGAGCTTGGTGTCGCGGGCGTCGACCTCGTGCTCCTCAATGTGGATCGAGGTCAGCACGTCGTCGGAGACGATGCGCTGCGAGAGGATGATCGCGTCCTCGAAGTTGTGGCCCTCCCAGGACATGAACGCGACGAGCATGTTCTTGCCCAGCGCCAGTTCACCCTGGTCGGTCGAAGGACCGTCGGCGATGATCGAGTTGTACTCGACGCGGTCGCCCTCGCCGACCAGCACGCGCTGGTTGTACGCGTTGCCCTGGTTGGAGCGGGCGAACTTCATGATCGGGTAGCTGGTCTCGGTGCCGTCGTCGTTGAGCACGGTGACGAGGTCGGCGGAGACTTCGCGCACGACGCCGGGCTTGGCGGCGGTGACGGCGTCACCGGCGTCGACGGCGGCGTACTTCTCCATGCCGGTGCCCACGAGCGGACGCTCGGAGCGCAGCAGGGGAACGGCCTGGCGCTGCATGTTCGCACCCATGAGGGCGCGGTTCGCATCGTCGTGCTCGAGGAACGGAATCAGGGCCGTTGCCACCGACACCATCTGGCGCGGGGAAACGTCCATGTACTCGACCTCGTCGGCGGCGACGAGCACGGGCTCGCCGGAACCACCGCGGGTACGCACCAGGACCATGTCCTCGACGAACTTGCCTTCGGCGTCGAGCGGGGCGTTGGCCTGGGCGATCAGGCGCTCCACCTCGTCATCGGCGGTCAGGTAGTCGATCTGGTCGGTGACGACGCCGTTGACGGCCTTGCGGTACGGGGTCTCGATGAACCCGAACGCGTTGATGCGTCCGTAGGAGGCCAGCGAACCGATCAGGCCGATGTTCGGGCCTTCAGGGGTTTCGATGGGGCACATACGGCCGTAGTGCGACGGGTGGACGTCACGGACCTCCATGCCGGCGCGGTCGCGGGACAGACCACCCGGGCCCAGCGCGGACAGGCGGCGCTTGTGCGTCAGTCCGGCGAGCGGGTTGTTCTGGTCCATGAACTGCGAGAGCTGGGAGGTTCCGAAGAACTCCTTGATCGCGGCGACGACCGGGCGGATGTTGATCAGGGTCTGCGGCGTGATCGCCTCGACGTCCTGCGTGGTCATGCGTTCGCGGACGACGCGCTCCATGCGGGACAGGCCGGTGCGGACCTGGTTCTCGATCAGTTCGCCGACGGCGCGGATGCGGCGGTTGCCGAAGTGGTCGATGTCGTCGACCTCGACGCGCAGCTCGACGTCTTCGCCGTCGCGCTTGCCCGTGATGGTCTTCTCGCCGGCGTGCAGGGCGACGAGGAACTTGATCATCGCGACGATGTCGTCGATGTTCAGCACCGAGGCGTCGGAGTCGGCAAGGTTCTTGTCGATGCCGAGCTTGCGGTTGATCTTGTACCGGCCGACCTTGGCAAGGTCGTAGCGCTTGGGGTTGAAGTACAGGTTGTCCAGCAGGGTCTGGGCAGCCTCAACCGTCGGCGGCTCTCCCGGGCGCAGCTTGCGGTAGATATCGAGCAGGGCGTCCTCACGGGTTTCCGTGGCGTCCTTCTCCATGGTGGCGCGGATGGAGTCGTACTCGCCGAAGGTCTCGAGGATCTGGCCTTCGGTCCAGCCGAGGGCCTTGAGCAGCACGGTGACCGACTGCTTGCGCTTGCGGTCGAGGCGGACGCCGACCTGGTCGCGCTTGTCGATCTCGAGCTCGAACCAGGCGCCGCGGGACGGGATGATCTTCGCGCTGAAGATGTCCTTGTCGCTGGTCTTGTCGGCGGTGCGCTCGAAGTAGGCGCCGGGCGAACGGACCAGCTGCGAGACGACGACACGCTCGGTGCCGTTGATCACGAAGGTGCCCTTGTCCGTCATCAGCGGGAAGTCGCCCATGAACACGGTCTGCTGCTTGATCTCGCCCGTGTTGTTGTTCATGAACTCGGCCTTGACGTACAGCGGAGCCGAGTACGTTGCGTCACGGTCCTTGCACTCGGCCATGGTGTACTTCGGATCAGCGAACTCCGGCTCGGAGAAGCTCAGGGACATGGTGCCCTGGAAGTCCTCGATCGGTGAGATCTCTTCAAAGATGTCGGCCAGACCGGAGGTCGTGGCTACGCCCTGAAGTCCCTTCTCCAGCGCTTCCTCAACGCGCGCCTTCCAGCGCTCGTTGCCGACCAGCCAGTCAAAGCTGTCGGTCTGAAGGGCGAGGAGATTCGGAACGTCGAGGGGTTCGTGAATCTTTGCGAATGAGAGCCGGGGTGCGGCGCCGTCGGCGTCGACCTGGCTGGTAGCGGTTGCATTATTAGAGGTGCTCGAGGCGACCAAGAGGGATCCTTCCACAGACCTTCAGGCTTGTCAGCGATCCGCCCTCAGCACAACCACCGCAGATAGGTGCGGGGATTCGAGTGCTAACCTGATGTCTCCACGCGTCACCTGAACCAAGTGGCCCGTTAAATGACGAGAGCAGAACAAAGCCCACCGCTATATGAAGGCTGAGGTTTAGAGGGAAGACGCAAATCTCTACACTACGGGACTCCTAGCGCAATGTCCAATGCCCCGTCAACCTCGCCACGCCCCGGAGTGTCGTCCGCCTTTCCCGCGGCCCGGGTTCCCTGCCGGCGGTATCCCCCGGCAGGCCCCCGCCCTCAGGCCGGCGGCTCCGGCAGCGGGCCGGTGCTGGTATCGGAGCGCAGCCGCTTGACGATCAGTTCGGCACTGATGAGGCACATCGGGATTCCGATCCCCGGCACCGTTGAGCTTCCCGCGTAAAGAAGCCCCTCGACCTTTGAGCTTCGGTTGGACCCGCGGAGGAACGCGCTCTGCCGCAGGGTGTGCGCCGGCCCGAGGGAGGTGCCCCGCCAGGCGTTGAGGTCGGTGGCGAAGTCCTGCGGCCCGTAGGTGCGACGGAGCACGATCCGCTCGGCGAGGTCCGGGATGTTCGCCCACGCAGCGATCTGGGCCACCACCTCGTCGCCGAGTTCCTCGACGCGCGGATCGCCCCCGCGGTCCACTCCCCCACCGCCGATGGAGACATCGGCGGGGATGGGCACCAGGACGAAGACGTTCTCGTGCCCCTCCGGCGCGGCGGCCGGGTCCGTGGCGCTGGGGCGGCAGACATACAGCGATGCCGGGGACGGCACGGAGGTGGTCTTCCCGAAGATCCGCCCGAAATTGTCCTTCCAGTCGCTGGTGAACAGCAGCGTGTGGTGCTCGAGCTGCGGCAGGGAACCCTTCACGCCCAGGTACATCAGCAGCGCGCTCGGTCCCGGAACCCGCCGCGACCAGTACTTCTCCGGGTACGTCTGCAGGGGCCCGGGGAGCAGCGCCGTCTCCGTGTGGTGGAGGTCCGCGGCCGAGACGACGACGTCGGCGGCCACGCTGTGCAGGGCGCCGCCGGAGCGGTAGGTCACCCCGCCCACCCGGGCCGCGCGGCGGCGGCGCCGCGGTCCGGGCCGCGCGGCATCAGCCCCGGCGGCGGGGACGGTGTCGATCGAGACGACGTCGGCGCCGGTAAGGATTTCCACGCCGGCCCCCTCGGCGACCCGGGTCATCGCCGAGATCAGCGAGGTGAACCCGCCCATCGGGTACAGCACGCCGTCGTCGAGGTCGAGGTGGCTCATCAGGTGGTACATGCTGGGCGCGTCGAAGGGCGAGCTGCCGAGGAAGACGGCGGGGTAGCCGAGGATTTGGCGCAGCCGCGGGTCGGCGAACCGCCCCGCGACGAAACCGTGCAGCGGCTGGGCCAGCAGGCGCACCAGGCGCGGCAGCCGGGTGAGCACATCGGGGCTGAGGAACGGCAGGAAGGACTGGAAGGTGGAGTACAGGAACCGTTTCTTGGCGATCTCGTAGGTGTCGCCGGCGGAGTCGAGGTACTTCTCCAGGGCCTCCCCCGCTCCCGGTTCGAGGGACTCGAAGAGTTTCACGGCGGCGGCGCGGTCGGCCGGGACGTCGACGACGTCGCGGTCCTTTTCGAAGATCACCCGGTAGCCGGGGTCGAGGCGGATCAGGTCGAGCTGCTCCGCCGCGGAGGTGCCCATCAGCCGGAAGAAGTGGTCGATCACCTCGGGCATGAGGTACCAGGACGGGCCGGTGTCGAAGCGGAACCCGCCGGCCTCCCAGGACCCGGCGCGTCCGCCCACCCGGTCCTGCCTTTCGAGCAGCGTCACGGCGTGCCCCTCGGCCGCCAGCAGCGCCGCCGTGGCGAGGCCGCCGATCCCTCCGCCGATGACGGCGACCCTGCGGCCACCGGCCCGGGATCCCTTGGTGCTTCCCTGAGCGCTCATGGTGTCCTCTCCTTCAGGTGGATCTCCGGTGCCGCGCCTCCGGCCAGGGTGCGCGCCAGGATGCGCATCTTAACCGTGTTGGGCACGCGGATCCGCGCCCGGAGCAGCTCGTGGGCCGGGGTGCGCCGCAGCCGCACGGCGAGCTCGGTGAACAGCGCCTGCGCCAGGGCCACGGCCCGGCGCGGGGCCGGGGGAAGCCCGGGCAGGCTCGCCAGGGAGATCCGCAGGTCCTCGTCGATGTCGTCGAGCAGGCGGTGCTTGTCCTGCTCGGTGAAGTTCCCCGGACGGATCCCCGGGAAGTAGCTGCGGCCCAGGGTGGAGAAGTCCTCGGCGAGGTCGCGCAGGAAGTTGATTTTCTGGAAGGCCGCCCCGAGGTGCTGCGCTCCGTCGGCCAGGACCTTTTCCTGCACCGGGTCCACGGCGCGGTCGGCGAGGAACGCCTTCACGCACATCAGCCCGACCACCTCGGCGGAGCCGTAGACGTACCGGGAGAACGACTCGGGGGTGTGTTCGCGCTGGGTGATGTCGGCCCGCATCGAGGCGAAGAAGGGCCGGGTGAGGTCCGGGCCGATGCCGGTGTCCCGGGCGGTGAGGGCGAAGGCGTGCACCACGAGGTTCGCGCTGTATCCGGTCTCCAGCGCGGTCTCCGTCTCACTCTCCAGCGCGTCCAGCATCGCTTCGACCTGCTGCGGGGCGAGCCCGGCGGCGGCCGCGGGCCCGTCGACGACCTCATCGGCCACCCGCACCAACGCATACACGGCTTCGATCCGCGCCCTGGTGGGTCCGTCGAGGAGCCGGCAGGCCAGCCCGAAGGAGGTCGAGTAGCAGCGGATCACCTCGGCCGAGGTCTTGCGTGCGGCGGCGTTGTATCGTTCGAGCGCTGTCTGGCTCACCATGCCTACCGAGTCCTGTCCACGGCCGCGGAGGCCACCGGTTGAAGTACGTTGCGCAGTTCCGGCGGCACGACGTCGGACTCGAGGTGCCGCTGGGCACGGGAGGCGTAATCGACGGCGAGTTCGGCCGAGTACTCCCGCGCGCCGGAGTCCTCGAGGATGCGCCGGACGTAGTCGGCGTCGGCGGCGGACATCGCCGGCGACCCGACGAGGGAGGAGATTTCCTCCCACTCCGGGCGGGCGGCGACGAAGGCCATTAGGGCGGTGCGCTTGCCTTCGCGCAGATCCCCCCAGTTCGTCTTCCCCGTCCGGGTTTCGCTGCCGAAGACCCCCAGGAGGTCATCGGCGATCTGGTAGGCGATGCCGGCGTCGCGGCCAAAATCCCCGAGGCAGTCGACGAGCCCCTCGTCGGCGCCGGCGAGCACCGCCCCGGCCTGCAGCGGCCCTTCGAAGGAGTAGACGGCGGTCTTCAGCCTGGCCAGGTTCAGGATGTCCTCAAGCGGAGGCATCCGGGGCGTCAGCACCGCCTCGATGTCGAGCAGTTCCCCGGCCGCCGAGGCGAACACCGCCTCGTCGAGGATTCTGCGAAGCCGGCGGTGCGTGGCGGGCGCGGCGTCCACCCGGTCGAGGAGCCGGTAGGCGTTGGAGAGCGCGAGGTCCCCGGCGATCACGCCGGCGGAGAAGCCGACGTGCTCGGCGGCGGCGGGGTCCAGTCCGGCCGCGCCCGCGATGGAGCGGTAGCGGCCCGCCACGTTGGGAACACCGCGGCGCACGAAGTCCCGGTCGATGACGTCGTCGTGGATGATGAACGCGGTGTGCAGCAGTTCGAAGGAGGCGCCGACGAGGGCGGCACTGTCAAGGTCCGATCCGCCCAGCAGGGAGTAGGCGGAGAGCACGAGGCGGGGCCGGAAGCGCTTGCCGCCCGAGGAGGAGCTTTCAAGGCTTTCCCACAGGCCCAGGTAGCCCGGGCCCACCGCCGCGGCGCGGCGCTTCGACCGCTCGAAAAAACACCGGAGCGCGTGCTCGACCTGCCCAAGCCCTTCCGGCTCGACCAACAGACCGTCGATGTTCATAGGTAAAGTAAACACGACAAGCCGCCTTCAACTAACCCGGCGGAAAACAGCACGGCCGGACGGGTGTCCGCCGTGGAAAATCCTCCCCTGAATCCGGCGGAGGCGAGCGGGATGAGGACCATGGCGCGACACCTTGAAGAGCAGCCCGCCGACCGCGCCGAACTTGTGGTGCTGCTGGCCGAGGACGGCACCCCCATCGGCACCCAGGACAAGGCGAGCGTCCACACCGGGACCACCCCGCTGCACTTCGCGTTCTCCACGCACGTGTACAACGAGGCCGGGCAGATCCTGGTGACCCGCCGCGCGCTGACCAAGAAGGCGTGGCCCGGGGTCTGGACCAACTCCTTCTGCGGACACCCCGGCCCCGGCGAGGCGCTGGAGGATGCCGTGGTGCGCCGCGCCCGCCAGGAGTTGGGCATGGGCGTCCGCTCGATCGAACCGGCGCTTCCGGATTTCCGCTACCGGGCCGTTGACGCCTCGGGCATCGTCGAGAACGAGATCTGCCCGGTCTTCACCGCCGTCCTCGACGGCGCCGTCGCGCCCTCGCCGGAGGAGGTCATGGACTTCACCTGGGTCGAGCCGGACCGCCTGGTCGGGGCGGTGCGGGCGACGCCGTGGGCCTTCAGCCCCTGGCTCACGCTCCAGCTGCCGCTGCTGTACCCCGCCGATTTCCCCCGGGAACCAGTTAATAATCGTTAGCTGAAATGTGCCTGGGGCGGTAGCCTTAAGGGGAGTACGGCAAGATTTCAATGACGAAAGCGAGCACTCCCCGCCATGGCCTTTCCAACGAACGCGCCCGATGACGTTGTCATCGTCGGCGGCGCACGTACCCCGTCAGGCAAGCTGAACGGCCAGTTGTCGGCCTTCAGCGCCGTTGAGCTCGGCGGCTTCGCCATCGCCGGCGCCCTGGCCAGCGCCGGCGTGGCCCCCGAGTCCGTTGACACCGTGATTATGGGCCATGTGGTGCAGGCCGGCTGCGGCCAGAACCCGGCACGCCAGGCCTCCCTCCGCGCGGGCATCGGCTGGGACGTTCCGGCGGTGACGGTGAACAAGGTCTGCCTCTCGGGCCTGACCGCGGTGATCGACGCGGCCCGCCTGATCCGCAGCGGCGAGGCCTCCGTCGTCGTCGCCGGCGGCCAGGAATCGATGTCGCGCGGACCGCACCTGCTGCCCGGTTCACGCCAGGGCTGGACCTACGGCAACATCTCCGCGCTCGACTCGGTCGCCCACGACGGGCTGACCGACGCCTTCGACAACGAGTCGATGGGCGCCTCCACCGAGCGGGGCAACAAATCGCTCGGCATCGACCGGACCGCACAGGATGAGGTGGCCGCGGCGTCCCACCAGCGGGCGGCGGCCGCCATCGAATCGGGCATCTTCGCCGAGGAAATCGTGCCGGTCACCGTGCCGCAGCGCCGGGGCGACGACGTCGTCCTGAGCACCGACGAGGGGGTCCGGCCGACGACGACGGTCGAGACCCTGGCGGGCCTCCGGCCGGCGTTCGACAAGGAGGGCTCGATCACCGCGGGCAACTCCTCGCCCCTGTCCGACGGCGCCTCGGCGCTGGTGCTGACCTCCCGCGCCACCGCGGAACGCCTCGGCCTGCGGATCCTGGCCGTCACCGGGCAGCCCGGGCAGGTCGCCGGGCCGGACAACTCACTCCACTCCCAGCCCTCCAACGCCATCAACCACGCCCTGAAGCGGGCCGGATGGACGGCCTCGGAGCTCGACTTCATCGAGATCAACGAGGCGTTCGGCTCGGTGGCGGTACAGTCCCTCAAGGACCTCGACTACCCGGCAGAGAAGTGCAACCTGCACGGCGGCGCCATCGCCCTCGGCCATCCCATCGGGGCCTCCGGAGCCCGGCTCGCGCTGCACGCGGCCTTCGAACTGCACCGCCGCGGCTCCGGCAGGGCCGCCGTATCGCTGTGCGGCGGCGGCGGGCAGGGCGAGGCACTCCTGCTCTGGCGCGGCTAGCAACTCCGGCTTAAACGGGAAGGGCCCCGACCTGAGGTCGGGGCCCTTCCTGTCTGGAAGCCGGGGGCGGACCCCCGGCTGCCGGATCTACTACTTGAGGGAGACGGTGGCGCCGGCAGCTTCCAGGGCTTCCTTTGCCTTCTCCGCGGTCTCCTTGTTGGCGCCTTCGAGGACGGCCTTCGGAGCGCTGTCGACAACGTCCTTGGCTTCCTTCAGACCCAGGGAGGTCAGCGCGCGGACCTCCTTGATGACTGCAATCTTCTTGTCGCCTGCAGCTTCGAGGATGACGTCGAAGGAATCCTTCTCCTCCTCGGCTGCGCCGCCGTCGCCCCCACCGGCGGGGCCGGCAACTGCAACAGCTGCAGCGGTGACGTCGAAGGTCTCCTCAAACAGCTTTACGAAGTCGGAGAGTTCGATGATCGACAGTTCCTTGAAGGCTTCGATGAGCTCTTCGTTGGTGAGCTTCGCCATGGCTAAAGCATCCTTCCGTGAGTGGTGCACTGCACCGAGATTGGTGGGTGAAGAGAACTACTTCTCTTCGGGTGCCGCAGCTTCTTCAGCCGGAGCCTCTGCCGGGGCAGCGGTCTCGTCGGCGGCGGGAGCATCGGCGCCTGCGGGTGCAGCACCATTGCTCTCTTCGAGCTTGACGCGCAGGGCGTCAACGGTGCGGGCGAGGGCTGCCATCGGTGCCTTGAGGACACCGGCAACCCGGGCGAGCTGGAGTTCACGCGACTCGAGGGCTGCCAGGGCAGCGACCTCGGAGGCGTTGAGGGGCTTGCCCTCGAAGACTCCGGTCTTGATAACGAGCTTCGGGTTGGCCTTTGCGAAATCCGTGAGGCTCTTAGCGGCAGCAATTGCGTCGCCCTTGATGAAGGCGATGGCAGTGGGTCCGGCGAGCTGGCCGTCGAACGCGTCGATGCCGGCTTCCTTGGCTGCAATGCCCGTCAAGGTGTTCTTGACGACAGCGAACTTGGTGTCCGCACCGAGTGAACGGCGCAGTTCCTTGAGCTGTGCGACCGTGAGCCCGCGGTATTCGGTTAGGACAGCAGCGGTGGAGTCCTTGAAATCATTAGCGATTTCCTCCACTGCATCTACCTTTGTTGGCGTTGCCATAACCCTCCTTCCGGGGAATAAAAGCCGGTTTTTCAGCCCCAATAAAAAACGCCCCGCGCAGATGCACGGGGCCTTCTCGACACGCAGCACCGTGGTGCTTCGCGGAGGAAAGCTTCGTTCACCTGCGTTGGCCGCCCTTGACGGGAACTTTCAGATCTACTTCCTTACCTCGCCGCGCAGCATTGCTGGCGGGAAAGGGTGGAGGCACATCGACCGACGGTCTTTGGTATCCCCAAGCCTACGTGAATCGGCGGCACCCTCCAAATCCGCTACGCGGCGGACGGCCCCAACCGTTTCTGCCAGCCGGCCACCCTTCCCGCCGGAACGAATCCCAGCTCGACATTGACGGCCAGCATGAAGGAGTTCTCTTCGGCATTCCACGTGTAGATGCGCTCCACGTCGGGCCATGCGGCACGCAGGGCCTGCAGGTTGGCGGCCTTCAGCAGCATGCCCAGCCGGTGGCCCCGGTGTGCCCGGAGCACGAGGGTGTCCTCCTGGTTGGCGACGACGGGAGCCGCCTCGTACCGCTCGAGGACGGTGTGGCCCGCCAGCGACCCGGTTGGCCGGTGGAGCACGGCCGCAACGAGGCTGCTTCCCCCGCTGCGCGCCAGGCGGTCCTCGGCCTCGCGCACCCGCGCCCCGTCCCAAACCTCCTCGTCGATGTCGAGGTCACCGAGCGGTGCATCGGTGCTCATCGCCTGGCGGAGCTGCGCATACTGCTCGAGCCGGGCATCCGGGCAGCATCCCTCCCAGCGGATCAGCTCGTAGTCCGGGCCGGCCGCGGCTGCGGCGGCAGCGAGGGCCGCACCGGCAGTGCCGCCGATCCTGCCGACGTCGAGCACGCTGCAGCGGTCCACCTGGGCGAGGTCGAACCCCCGGCTGCGCGCCATCCGGGCGGCGGGATCCGCCGACGGGTAGCTTCCGGCGCCGGTGGCGGGCACCAGGTCTTCCTGGGGCAGCGAAGGTTCCCCTCCCCCTGCGGCCCGGTGCTGCGGAACCTCGGTCCAGGCCAGAAGGCTCGACCGGTTGCGGGCGCGGGCGTAGCGCTCCACCGCGGCGTAGAGGGCGCCGCCGATGCCCTGGCCGCGCGCCTCCGGGTGCACTGCGAGGTCGAAGTAGCAGGCGGTCAGGTTATCGGTCAGCGGCAGATCGAGCACGGCCCGCCCGAGGATGCGACCGTTGCGCCGGGCCGCCAGCAGGAGCCGCTCCTCGTAGGGATTGCGCTGGAACGCGGCGTGTTCCTGGCGGAGTCCGCGGCGAAAGTCGTCGCTGCCCCAGAGGGTGCGTTGGACGAGGTTGCCGAGTTCGACGATCTCCCGGAAGTCCGCGGCCTGCGGAGAGTCAAGCGAGGACGGGACGGGGACCGGGCGGATGGCCAGGGCATCGGCGCTCATGCTCGATTGTAGGCCCGGGGGCAGCCCGCCCCGGCCCGCCGGCCCGATCGGCCAGTGAAGGGCCTCCGAGGGCACGCTCCCGGACGAACCTGCCCACCGATCGGGGCCGACCAGTGGGCATATCCAGACATGCCCACCCATGGGCGCCGATCAGTGGGCAGAACGGATCGGCACCGGCCCGGAGAACGAACCTGCCCACTGACGGGCCTCCAGCAGTGGGCAGAACGGACCAGGACCGGGCCCGAGAACAAGTCTGCCCACTGGCCGGGAGGGGCCAGTGGGCAGGAAGGTGCCGGAAAACGCAGCGGGGGTGGCCGCAGCCTGAGCTGTGGCCACCCCCGCTGGGTGTTCAGGTTCTACCTGACACTTACGCGTCGGTGAGGACCTTCGTGACACTCGGGTCGACGGAGATGCCGGGGCCGAAGGTCGTCGAGACGGTGGCCTTCTGGATGTAGCGGCCCTTCGAAGCCGAAGGCTTCAGGCGCAGGACCTCTTCGAGGGCTGCTGCGTAGTTCTCCGCCAGCTTCTGAACATCGAAGGAAACCTTGCCGATGATGAAGTGGAGGTTGGAGTGCTTGTCGACGCGGAAGTCGATCTTTCCGCCTTTGATGTCGGTGACGGCCTTGGCCACGTCGGCCGTGACGGTGCCGGTCTTCGGGTTCGGCATCAGGTTACGCGGGCCGAGGATCTTACCCAGGCGGCCGACCTTGCCCATCAGGTCCGGGGTGGCGACGGCGGCGTCGAAGTCGACCCAGCCACCGGAGACCTTCTCGATCATGTCGTCGGAGCCCACGAAGTCGGCGCCGGCGGCGATTGCCGCTTCGGCCTTCTCGCCGGTCGCGAAGACGAGGACGCGGGCGGTCTTACCGGTGCCGTGGGGCAGGTTGACGGTGCCGCGGACCATCTGGTCGGCCTTGCGGGGGTCGACGCCGAGGCGGAAGGCAACCTCAACGGTCGCGTCGAACTTGGAAGGGTTGGTGTCCTTCGCGAGGACAACCGCCTCGAACGGAGTGTACTGCTTCTCCGCCTCGATCTTGGCGGCAGCTCCCTTGTATGCTTTGCTGCGCTTTGCCATCTGCTTTTTCTCCTTATGCAGTTGTGGTCTGCGGACCGCGCTGGGCCCTGCCACACTCCCACCGCGCGCGGGGCGCACGGTTTCGATTCGAATTGGTGGTGGCTTCGGCGGCGGGTGCCGCGTCGGCCGGGGAGGAGGTGTTAGCCCTCGACCGTGATGCCCATGGAGCGGGCGGTGCCGGCGATGATCTTGGCCGCAGCCTGGACATCGTTGGCGTTGAGGTCCTCCATCTTCGTGGTGGCGATCTCCTCAACCTGGGCCTGGGTCAGCTTGGCAACCTTGACGGTGTGCGGCGTGCCGGAGCCCTTCTGGATACCGGCGGCCTTCTTGATCAGCTCGGCTGCCGGAGGGGTCTTGGTGATGAAGGTGAACGAACGGTCTTCGTACACGGTGATTTCAACGGGGATGACGTTTCCGCGCTGGGATTCCGTCGCGGCGTTGTAAGCCTTGCAGAATTCCATGATGTTGACACCGTGCTGACCGAGCGCAGGGCCAATGGGGGGAGCCGGGTTGGCGGCGCCTGCATTGATCTGCAGCTTGATGAGGCCGGTGACCTTTTTCTTCGGGGCCATGAAAGGGTCCTTTTCTTGCATTAGGTCCCCCGGGACAGGAGCGTCCCGTGGGTTGGTGGTCATCATGGCGTGATGACCGGCCGTCCTCCCCGGCTAAGCGGGCCGGGGGAGAACGAAGCTTTGGCGTTGCCGTCCTACTGGATCTTGGTGACCTGGTTGAAGGACAGCGTGACGGGGGTTTCGCGTTCGAAGATCGACACCAGGACGACCAGCTGCTGGGATTCGGGCTTGATCTCCGAGATGGTGGCCGGCAGGGTCTCGAACGGCCCCTCGTTGACGGTGACGGACTCGCCGACCTCGAAGTTGACGGCGACCGGCGTCGAGTGCTGCTTGACGGGCTTGCCGGACTCGGCGTCGGTGTGGACGACGGTGTGCTCGAGCATCGAGAACACCTCGGCGAGGCTCAGCGGCACCGGGTTGTGGGCGTTGCCGACGAAGGCGGTGACGCCGGGGGTGTGCCGGACGGCGCCCCACGATTCGTCGGTGAGGTCCATGCGCACCAGCACGTAGCCCGGGATGCGGACCCGGTTCACGATCTTGCGGGTGGTGTTCTTGATCTCCACGACCTCTTCCATGGGGACCTGGATTTCGAAGATGAAATCCTCCATGTCGAGGGTCTGGATGCGGGTCTCCAGGTTGGCCTTCACCCGGTTCTCGTAGCCGGCGTAGGAGTGGATGACGTACCAGTCACCCTCCTGGCGGCGGAGCTTGGCCTTGAAGGCCTCGACCGGGTCCTCCTGGGCGGGCGCCTCGGCCTCGCCGGATTCGGGCTGGTCGCCGTCGTCGGCCTGGCCGGCGGCCTCCGCCTCCGACACCTCCGAACCGTCGACGTCGGAATCCTCGGCGGCGGTCTCCGCGGGCGCGTCGGAATCGGCGAGGTCGTCAGCGACGCCTGCCTCAACGGCCTGATCCTCGTTCTCCAGACCATCTTCAGTCGTGATCTGCTGCTCGAGTTCTTGCTCGGACACCTAGCTGCCTGCTTTCTGGGGTTCTTCAGCTTCGAATTGCTTGGGCTCTAACGTCACCGGCCGGCCGGTTCAGCTTTCACTGCCGCCGAACACCCAAACCGCACCGGTTCCGAACACATAGTCGAGCCCCGTGACGATGAGGATCATCAGGACCACGAAGGCCAGCACCGTGATGGTGAACCTCACCAGTTCCTGACGGGTGGGGGTGACGACCTTCCGCAGTTCGGCGATGACCTGCCGCACGAAGAGCGTGATCCGCCCGAAGAACCCGCGCTTGGGGTTCTCCTTGCTGGCGGGGCTACCCTTGGAGCTGCTCGCGGCCGTATCGGTCACCTTCAACCTCATCAATCTGTGTGGGTTTCCAGCCGGGCCGCGGTAGGAGCGGCGCCAACTACTCATAAGTCATGCCGAGCAGGTCCATCGCCTGTACCGGACACTTCGTGATGTTCTACTGCCGCACCGCCGCGTCCTGCTTCGACGGTTACGCGCAGGGCAGACAGGACTCGAACCTGCAACCTGCGGTTTTGGAGACCGCTGCGCTACCAATTGCGCCACTACCCTATGGAACCGGACCACCGTGCGATCCGCTCCGCTGCCGCCCCTGGAGGGCGTTTCGCGGGCACGAACCATTGGAGTGATCCAACACCGAGGATCTAGTCTACGCAATACGCGCCGGAGAGTCGAACCGGGACCCGCGGCGGCGGCCCCGGGACCGCTCAGGCGTCACGGATCGGCGCGCGGACGGATCAACCGCCTAAGCTGGACCTGCCACACTTCTTCACGAGAAAACGGGACCCGATGACCGAGATTTCCACCCGTCGTTCCCTGCCGCGCGTTTCCCGCAGGATCGCCTCCATCGCCGAGTCCGCGACGCTCGCCGTCGACGCGAAGGCCAAGGCCCTGAAGGCCGCGGGACGGCCGGTGATCGGTTTCGGCGTCGGCGAGCCCGACTTCCCCACCCCGGATTACATCGTCGAGGCGGCCATCGAGGCGGCCCGCCAGCCACGCTTCCACCGGTACTCCCCCGCCGGCGGGCTGCCCGAGCTGAAGCAGGCGATCGCGGCGAAGACGCAGCGCGATTCCGGCTACGGCATCGAGCCGGCCCAGGTGCTCGTCACCAACGGCGGGAAGCAGGCCGTCTACGAGGCCTTCGCCTCCCTGCTCGATCCGGGCGACGAGGTCCTCGTCCCCACCCCGTTCTGGACCACCTACCCGGAGGCCATCCGCCTGGCCGGCGGCGTGCCCGTTGAGGTCTTCGCCGGGCCCGAGCAGGGCTACCTGGTCTCGGTTGAGCAGCTCGAGGCGGCCCTGACGCCGCGGACGAAGGTGCTCCTGTTCGTCTCGCCGTCGAACCCCACCGGCGCCGTGTACCCGGAGGATGCGGTACGGGAGATCGGCAATTGGGCGGCGGACCAGGGACTGTGGGTGGTCACCGACGAGATCTACGAGCACCTGACCTACGACGGCGTCCCCTTCACCTCCATCGCCGCCGCGGCGCCGGCCCTGGGCGACCGGGTGGTGATCGTCAACGGTGTGGCGAAGACCTACGCCATGACGGGGTGGCGGGTCGGCTGGATGATCGGCCCCCAGGACCTCGTGAAGGCGGCGACGAACCTCCAGTCGCATGCCACCTCGAACGTGGCGAACGTGTCGCAGATGGCCGCCCTGGCCGCCGTCTCGGGCCCGCTCACCGCCGTCGAGGAGATGAAGGTCGCCTTCGACCGGCGCCGGCGCGCCATCGTGGCCGGGCTGAACGCCATCGAGGGTGTCGAGTGCCCGACGCCGCACGGTGCGTTCTACGCCTACGCCGACGTGCGGGGCCTGCTGGGACGCAGCTTGGGCGGGGCGGTCCCGCAGACCTCGGCGGAGCTGGCCACCCTCATCCTCGATCAGGTCGAGGTGGCGGTCGTGCCGGGCGAGGCCTTCGGCCCCAGCGGCTTCCTGCGGCTCTCGTACGCGCTCGGCGACGACGACCTCGCCACCGGCGTGGGCCGCCTGCAGGAGTTCCTCTCCGGCGCGAAGTAGGCACCAGGCAGGCGGACGCGGCCGGTCGGCGGTGCCGGGGCGCCGGCTCGCACCAGGCCGGGGCAGGACGGCGGCGCCGGGCGCACGACGTCGGACGCACGACGCCGGAACGGCGCGGCGGCGGGAACCGGCCGCACTGCGGTGAAGCAGCCTTGGAGCAGGGGCAGACCTAGAGCAGCCGCCGTTCGGCGGCCCACCGCGTCAGTTCGTGGCGCGAGGAGAGCTGGAGCTTGCGCAGCACGGCCGAGACGTGGGTCTCGACCGTCTTGACCGAGATGAACAGCTCCTTGGCCACCTCCTTGTAGCTGTAGCCCCGGGCGATCAGCCGCATCACCTCGAGTTCGCGGGCGGAGAGGCGGTCCAGCTCACTGTCCGCGGAGGCGGCGGCCGCGGTGCCGAAGGCGTCCAGGACGAAGCCGGCGAGCCGCGGGGAGAACACGGCGTCGCCCGAGGCGATGCGGAAGACGGCGTCGGAGATGCCCGCACCGGAGATCGTTTTGGTGACGTACCCGCGGGCGCCGGCGCGGATGACCGCCACGACGTCCTCCGCGGAGTCCGAGACGCTCAGGGCCAGGAACCGGGTCGACGCGCCCAGCTCGCCGCAGCCGGCGATGACCTCGGCCCCTCCCCCGCCCCGTCCACCCGGCAGGTGGACATCAAGCAGGACGACGTCCGGCCGGCGGGCACGGACCACCGCGACCGCCTCCTCGACGGTGGCCGCCTCCCCGACGACGCGGATCCGGCTGTCGAGGTCCGAGCGCAGCCCCGAGCGGAAGATGGCGTGGTCGTCGACCACGACCACCGACACGCCCGCCGGGGCATTGGTTGGTACGCGTTCATCCGTCATGGCTGCGGCTCTCCTGCTCGGGCATCTTGAGGTGGACTTCGGTCCCGTCGGGACCGCTGCGGATGGTGGCGGTGCCCCCGTGGCGCTGCATCCGCGTGGTGATCGATTCGCGGATGCCGAGCCGGTCGGCCGGCACCGCCAGCACGTCGAATCCGGCGCCGCGGTCCCGGATGAACACCTCGGACCCGCTCGGCCCCGCCTCGAGGTAGACCGAGACCGTGCCTCCGGCGTGCTTGGCCGCGTTGACGATGGCCTCCCGGGCGGCCTGGGCAAGCGCCTCCTGGCCTGCGCTCAGCGGCGCGTCCCCGACGGCGACAACCTCGACCGGGTGCCCGTAGCTGTCCTCGACCTCCCCGGCCAGGGCGCGCAGGCGCTCGGAGAGGTTCCCGGAGTGACCGGCCGGATCGGCATAGAGCCAGTGGCGCAGCTCGCGCTCCTGCGCCCGCGCCAGGCGGATGACGTCCTGCTCGGAGCCGGCGCGGTTCTGGATCAGGGCGAGGGTCTGGAGCACCGAGTCGTGGAGGTGGGCCGCGATTTCGGCGCGCGCCGCCTCCCGCACGCGGCCGGCTCTCTCCTCCTCGAAGTCCTTCCAGAACCTCAGCGCCCAGGGTGCCAGCACGAGCGACACCCCGGCGAGGACGGCGCCGGTGGCAAGGAGCGTGGCCCACGTCAGGTCCCAGGAGATCGACCCGGACACCATCACCAGGACGCCGGAGACCACGAGCACCAGTCCCAGCAGGAGCCGGGCCAGGCCGACGGCGCGGTCGGCGCCGGCCTTGTTCCTCAGCCCTTCACGCCGTGCATCATCGAGCTGGCTCCACGCCAGCACGGCGCCGACTCCAGCCGCGGCGACGGGGAGGATCTGCCGCCAGCTGACGGCGAAGCCCAGTTCCTGGGCGGTGAAGACGGCCGCCAGGAGCAGCAGTGCGACACCCAGGAGCAGTTCCTTCCGCCCGGGGCGGAAGCGCGCGCCGCTCCGCCGCGGCGTGTCGGCGGGCAGCCCGGGAAAGGCCACGCCCGGCTCCGCGGAGGCGTCCGGGGAAAACAGGGCGGGAGCCGGTGGGGGGAACAGGGCGGGGGCGGGCGGGCCGTACCGGGCGGCGGGACGGAAAGCGGCGGCGGCGAGCCGGTCGGAGGCCATTGGGACGAAGATCCACAGCCACGCGTAGAGGAAGATTCCGGCCCCGCCGGCCAGGGTGAGCAGCACCATGAGAACGCGCACCATGCGCAGCGTCATGCCGAGGTGGATGGCCAGTCCGCCGCACACGCCGGCGACGAGGCCGTCGGGCGAACGCAGCAGGGGCGGTTTCATAGCTCAATCCAAGCACGCCGACGGGCCCCGGGGATGCCCGGAGCGGACAATCAGGGGTTCCCTCAGGGGGAAATTCAGGGCAGCCCCCGATAGCTGACGCAGCGGCGCACTGGAAGGATCGGGATATGACTTCCGAACCGCCCCTTGATCCACTGCCTCCCGAGCGCTCCGCCGGTGACGCCCCCGCCGGGCGCATTCCGGAACCGGCCGGGTTCCCCGCCGGCTCCGGCGGCCCCTCCTCCACCCGGTCCGGGTCCACGGCCGCGCCGCCGCCCCGTCCTGCACCGTCCAACTCCTTCTTCGACCGGATGCGGTCCGTGCAGATCACCCGCACCCCCGACCGGTGGCTGGGCGGAGTGGCAGGAGGAATCGCCTATCGCACCGGCCTCGACGTCGTCCTGGTGCGCGGCATTCTCGTCATCCTCGGCATCTTCGGCGGCATCGGCGTCCTGCTGTACGGCCTGGCGTGGGCCCTCCTGCCCGAACCGGATGGGCGCATCCATGCCGAGTCGGCCGGGCGCGGCAACTGGACCGCGGGGATGACCGGAGCGCTGGTCCTCGTCATCGCCGGTCTCTGGCGGCCCAACCTGCCCTTCCTCGGCGATGGCGAGGGCGGCGGCGTCTGGCGGGTGCTGGTGACCCTGATCTGGGTCGGCGCCGCCGTTTACGCGGTGTACTGGGCCCTCACCGCGCACAGCAGGAACGCTGCCGGCGGCCGGCCGGCCGGCGCCCCGGGAGCGGTGAACGCCTTCGGCGCACCCGGCACCACCCAACAGTTCCCGGCCGCCAGCTACCAGGCCGGACCGCACCCGACGGCCCGGCCCTACCCGCCCACCGAGCCCTTCGGCCCTGAAGCGGCGCCGCGCCCCGGCACCGCGGACCCGGGCTCCACGGCCCCGCTGCCCACCGACCTCCCGGGTTCCGCCTATCCGCCGCCCTCCGGGTACACGCCGACCGGTTACTTCTCGGGTGGCTCGGTTCCCCCTGGGGCAATGCCCCCGGGATATGCACCCCGCCCCGTACCGCCGCCGCGCCCCCGGACGCCCGGGCCCACCGGAAGCGGCGTGGCGCTCAGCCTCGGTGCCGCCGTCCTCACCGTCGGCATCATCCTCGCCCTCGACTATGCGGACGTGGTGGACCTCGGCCGGACCGCGATTCCAGTGGCCCTCGCGTCGGGCGCCGCCGTGCTCGGCCTCGCCGTGGTGACCCTGGGCCTGCTCGGGCGTTCCTCCGGGTTTGTCGGGTTCGCTGCCGGAGCCTCGGTCTTCGCCGCCCTCGTGGCGTCCGCGGTGGCCGCCGCCAATTTCGACGGCGGCGCCTCGGTCGTCGGAAGTGAAACGCCCCTGACGGCGTCCTCGGTGCGCGCCGCGGAGGAGGGCTACACCGTGGTGGCCGGGAGGAGCACACTCGACCTGCGCGGCCTGGACGACCTCACCTCGGACGTCGTCGTCCCGGTGCGGGTCCTGGCCAGCGAGGTGGAGGTCCTCGTCCCCCGCGACGTTCCCATCGAGGTCCGCTCCGAGGTCGCCGTGGGCTCGGTGCGCACGGGCGACGGCGTCGGCGCCTCGGTCGCCGAAGGCTTCTGGCAGCCCGGAACCACCAAGCTGAACGAAACAGCGGACGGCCCCTCGATCATCCTTGAGGTCGGTGGTGCCGCGAGCCAGGTCAGCGTGTCACGAAACGAGAATGGATTCGACCAATGAGTACCTCCGAAAAGTCAGCAGCATCCCGCCGGGTGCGCACGGGAACGGTCGTCTGGGGTGCGGTGATCCTGGTGGTCGCGGCGCTGATCCTGACCTCCCTGCTCACCGGCATCCGGTTCGACCTGGGCATCGTGCTCCTGGGGCTGCTCATCGGCGCCGGTATCGCCCTGGTGGTGGGAGGCATCTCCTCGATGATGCGCCGCCCCTCCGCGGCAGGCAGCGACCCGGACGCCGACAGCGGCCATACTGAAGGCCTCTGACCGAAGTTCCTCCGAACGAAAGGCTTCCCATGGACACCCTGTTCAAGATCCTCCGCTCCTCCCCCGTCAAGCGCGCACCCGGCGGCATCCTCGGAGGAGTCGCCGCCGGGATCGCCGCGCAGTTCAGCTGGCCGGTTTCCTACGTCCGGATCGCCATGCTCCTGAGCTTCCTGCTTCCGGTGGTGAGCCTCCCGATGTACGGCGTGCTGTGGCTCCTGCTGCCCAAGACAGACGGGACGATCGCCCTCGAGCAGCTGTTGGGCCGGACCAGCCGGCGGTGACCTTCCCGGACGACCCGGCGCGGAGCTTCCGCGCCGGGTCTTCCGTTGCCCGGTTCCGGTGCGCGGGCCCGGGCACCGAACTACGATGATGCAGTGGATCCCCTCTTCGAATTCGCCGGCAACTTCTGGTGGCTCGTCTTCCCGCTGAGCGGGGTGTTCGCGGCCTGGGGGCGGTCCTGGTCCCATGCCAGCGAGCGCCGGCACCAGCGCAAGGTGGAACTCCACACCCTCCGGCACCGGGGCGAGCAGGTGCGGCAGGCACGGACCGCCGAGGTGGAGGCCGTGATGGGGGACCATGACGCCGTCAACCGGAAGTGGCTCGACTACGAACTGGATGTCGGGAAGCTGATCGATTTTCCCCTGATGACCGACGTGCGGGAGCCGCTGACGGTGGCCTTCCTCCGCGCCAAGCGCACGGCGGATGCGCTCCGCCCGGCCGACCCCGGCCAGCTCGGCACCACGGAGTTTGCGGAGTACCGCTCCGCCGTCAACGACTATGCCGTGGCCTTCCAGATCGCCGAGGCGGAGGCACACCGGCTCCGGGACACCGCCTTCACCGGCCCGGAGCGGCAGCGGCTGGCCCGGGCGCGGAACCTTCTCGCGCTCGCGCTGGACAGCGCCGCCAGCTCCGCCGAGCGGCAGACGGCCTACCGGCGGGCACGGCGGGAGCTCGACGGACTGATCGTGCTGCCGGACACCGCGGTCGCCTCCCTTGAGGCGAAGGTGGCGCGGATGATCGACTCCGGGCCGGGCTCCTCCGCCACCGCGTGACCTACACTTCGAGCATGTCTCCGCCGGTCCTCTTTTCCGAACAGCCCACCCTCAGGGGCACGCTGTGCACCCTTCGCCCCTTCACGGCCGGGGACATCGATGCGATGGGGCCGATCCTTGCCGATCCCGAGGTGCTGCGCCTGACCGGGAGCGTCCACTCCACCGGCGAGGCGGAGGCCGGGACGCGGACCCTGGACGAGCGGACCCGCCGCTGGTACGACACGCGGTCCGGGCAGGACGACCGCCTCGACCTGGCCGTGGTCGACAATGCCACCGGGGGCTGCGTCGGTGAAGCGGTGCTCAATGAGTGGGCGCCGGAGGACGACGCCTGCAACTTCCGCATCCTGCTCGGTCCGGTGGGCCGGGACCGCGGCATCGGATCCGAGGCGACCCGCCTCCTCATTGACCACGCCTTCACCGCCACGGGGCTTCACCGGATCTCCCTCGAGGTCTTCGCGTTCAACCCGCGCGCCCGCCGGGCCTACGAGAAGTCGGGATTCACCGCCGAGGGCACCCTGCGCGGGGCGTTCAAGTTCGACGGCCGGTACATCGACGCCATCGCCATGTCGATCCTCCGCCCGGAGTGGGAACGCGCGGGCGGAGTCGCGGATCAACGCGGTGGAAGCGCCGGTTAGCCGACCTTCAGTTCCCGGACGGTGATGTCGGGGTAGAGCTGCGACAGGTCGCCGGCGAGCGCCTCGCGCACGTTGTGGGTGAGTTCACCGAAGAGCACCTCCGGCTCGCCGTCCTCGACGGCGTCCAGGGCCGCGGAGACGACCTCGGCGGGGTTGGACTTCTGGTCGGCCGGGATGTGCGCGCCCATGTCGGTGTCCATCCAGCCCACGTGCAGTGCGGAGACCGCGATGCCCTGAGGGGCGAGCTCCTGCCGGACGGCGTTGGTCATCGCCCACGAGGCGGCCTTCGCGGCGCTGTAGGCGCCGACGTTGGGGAAGTGCGCCCAGGACAGCACCGAGAGCACGTTGTGGATCGCTCCGCCGCCGTTGGCCGCGATGACCGGGGCGAAGGCCCGGGTCACGTCGAGGGTTCCGAAGAAGTTGGTCTCCATCTCTTGGCGCACCTCGGCGGTGGAGCCCTCCAGGAGGCTGGTGGGAGTGAGGATGCCTGCATTGTTGATCAGGATGTTGACGTCCTGGGCGGCCGCGGCGGCCGCGGCGACGGCGGCCGGGTCGGTGATGTCGAGGGCCACGGGCACCACGCCGCGCTGGTTGATCTCGATGCCGGAACGGGAGGCCGCGTAGACCTTGACCGCACCGCGCTCGAGGAGCTCCTCGACGAAGAGGCGGCCGAGGCCGCGGTTGGCGCCGGTAACGAGGACAGTTGAACCCTGAATACGCATGAGAAGCCTTTGCTTGGAGGATTAGTCCCAGAGTAGGACCGTACACTCCTAAACCCTGATCTTGCCCCTCCCTATTCCCCAGCTACGGATTGATGGCGAGGAAGACGAACGCCGAGAACAGGATGAGGTGCACGGCGCCCTGCAGGCGGGTGGCGCGCCCGGGCGCGACGGTGAGGACACTGACGACGACCGTGAGCGTCAGCAGCACGATCTCGGTCTGGCCGAGGCCGAGGATCAGGGGGCCCTCAAGCCAGATGGTGGACAGGGCGATCGCGGGGATGGTCAGCCCGATGCTCGCGATCGCGGAACCGTAGCCGAGGTTGAGGCTGGTCTGGATCCTGTCGCGCAGCGCCGCACGGGTGGCCGCAAGCCCCTCGGGCATGAGCACGAGCAGGGCGATCACCACCCCGACGAAGGACTCAGGGATGCCGGCGGCCTTGACCCCTGCCTCGATGGTGGGAGACACGGTCTTCGCGAGTCCCACGACGGCCACGAGGGCGGCGGCCAGCAGGCCGAGGCTGGCGAGGGCCGCGCGCGTGGTGGGGGGCGCGGCGTGCTCCTCCTCCTCCGGGGCCGGGGCACGCCCGGCCGAGGACACCGGCAGGAAGAAGTCGCGGTGGCGCACGGTCTGGGTCGAGACGAAGGCGGCGTAGAGGGCGAGGGAGGCGATCCCGGCGAACGCGAGCTGGGCCGGGGAGAACTCCGGACCGGGCCTGGCTGAGGTGAAGCGGGGAAGTACAAGGGTCATGGTCGCCAGGGTGGCGGTCACCGCCAGGGCGGCCCCGGTCCCCTCCGGGTTGAAGCGCACGGTCCCGTAGCGCACCGAGCCGACCAGCAGTGCCAGCCCGACGATCCCGTTGGCGGTGATCATGACGGCGGCGAACACCGTGTCCCGGGCCAGCGAGGCGGTCTCCGGCCCGCCGGAGATCATCAGGGTCACGATCAGCGCGACCTCGATCACCGTCACCGCCACGGCGAGGACAAGCGATCCGAGCGGCTCCCCCACGCGGTGGGCAATCACCTCGGCGTGGTGCACCGCGGCAAGGATCGCCCCCACCAGGACGATGGCGACGACGGCGACGGCCAGGGCGCCCAGGTCCCGCTGCCAAGTGAGCAGGAGCAGGAGCAGCGCCACCCCCGGAACGGCCACCGTCCAGGCGGAGCGCAGGCGCCCGATCACGGAAGGCCCGGAAGATCACCGGCCGCTGCGGCCTCCTGCTGTCCGGTTCCGTCCGTAGGCCTTGTCGTCATCGCCGCACCGTCCCTCATCCGTCTGTAATGTTCCCCTCCACCTTGGCCGGTTTCGGTCCCCCGGCGCAACGCGGGCCCCGCCGGGAAGCGGCCGCCGGCGTCGGGCCGCGCCCCGGGGAGTGTCAGCGGCTGCCCCTGTGCTTTGGCGCAGGGACGCCGCAGAATAGGTGGCATAAGCGCAGCACGCGGATTGCCGGCGGGCGCGGGGAAGAACCGGGCGCGCCAGAGCGGTCCGGAACGGCGCAGCGGGTCCCGTGATGATCGAAGGGACGAACCATGGCTCCAGAGGACGACACGCCCGCCGACAGCGGCGGGCTCCCTGCCGGTTCCGGACATGAGGTTGGTCCGGCCGAAACCCGCTGGCCGGTTGACGACTCCGACGGCCCCGGCCCCGAGGATGGGCGGTTTTCCCTCGCCGGAGCCACCGACTGGCTCAACTCACCCCCCTTGACGGGGGCATCCCTGCGCGGTCGGGTGGTCCTCATCAACTTCTGGACGTACACCTGCATCAACTGGATCCGGACCCTGCCGTATGTCCGGGCGTGGGAGGACGCCTACCGCGACCGCGGGCTTGTGGTGGTCGGAGTGCACTCACCGGAGTTCTCGTTCGAGCACGACCTGGAGTACGTCCGGCCCGCCGTTGAGCGGTTCTCGATCGGCTATCCGGTCGCAGTCGACAGTTCGTTCGCCGTCTGGCGTTCCTTCGACAACCACTACTGGCCCGCCGTGTATCTGGTGGATGCCCAGGGACGCCTCCGCGACGCCAGCTTCGGCGAGGGAGGATACGAGGAAATCGAGGCAGTGATCCGCCGGCTCCTCACCGAATCGGGGGCAACCGGCCTCGGCCCGCCGGTGGTGCCCGTGATCGCCGATGGCATCGAGGTCGCCGCGGACTGGGACACGCTCCGCTCGGCCGAGACCTACCTCGGGTACCAGCGGACCGCCGGGTTCGCCTCCCGCGGCGGACTTGCCGCCGAGCGGACGCAGGCCTACGCGGCGCCCCCACAGCTGCGCCGCGGCCAGTGGGCGCTCACGGGGAACTGGACGGCGGGCCCCGAGGCGACGGTGCTCCAGGAGCCGGGGGGCCGTCTCGCCTGCCGTTTCCATGCCCGGGACCTCCATCTCGTTGCCGCTCCGGCGGAAAATGGCTCCCCCGTACGCCTGCGGGTGCTGCTGGAGGGACGGGAGCCCGGCGGTGATCACGGCCTGGACATCGATGCCCGCGGGTACGGCACGATCACCACACCCGGCCTCCACCAGCTCATCCGCCGTGACGGGCGGGTCACCGACCTTACGGCCGAGATTGAATTCCTCGATCCCGGCGCCGGGATCTACTGCTTCACCTTCGGCTAGGACAGCGGAGGACGGCGCCGTCCCCTCCGGCGGCCCCCGGATACACGAACGCGCCGTCCGGAGTTGTCCGATGGCGCGTTCGTTGCGGCCGAGCCGCTGGTGCCCGCCGCGGGGGTGCAGGCCCGGCGGTTACGCCCGGGCGGCGCGGGTGACGCGGAACTGTGCGATCAGGCCGATCAGCCCGAGGAGCAGGATAACGGCTCCGTATCCCACAACCGTGGTCGGCAGACCCAGGGGGGCGGCGAGCAGGCCGACCAGGACGACCGGCAGGCCGAAGGCGATGTAGGCGACGACGAAGACGGACGCGATGGTTCCCGCGCGGTGCTGCGGGTCGGTCAGCGGCACGATGAGACGCAGGGATGCCGAGAAGGCGCTGCCGAAGCCGATACCCCCGATCACGAAGCTGACGACCATCAGAACGAGGGTCCCGGTGAGCACGCTCGTCACGTTGCCGATGGCAGCGACGGCCGCGGCGTAGATCCCGAGCCGTATTCCGGCGCGCGGGGCCAGGCGGGAGAACACGATGCCCGAGACCGCCGAGGCGCCCGCTGCAACGAAGCCGACCAGGCCGTTGAGCAGGGCGCTGTCAATCTCGAAAACGTTCCGCACGAGCGTCGGCGCGAGCCCGAGGGAGAGCCCGGCGAGCATCCAGGTCGCGGCGATGACGGGGGCGGCGGCGGCGAATTCCTTCCGGGCAGCGGCAGGGACGGCCACGCGCGGGATCAGGGAACGCCAGGCTCCGGGGCGGCGCGTCGCGCTCTCGGGGGTCAGGGCGACGACGATGATCCCCAGGACCGCGATGACAGCGAGGACCGTAAAGATCAGGCCGTTCGGGGAAGAGGTGAACTCGATGGCGAACCCGGCAAGCAGGGCGCCCAGGGCGAGGCCGCCGGTCACGCCGACACTGCCTAGGATGGCACCGAGTTTCTTGTGCTTCACCGGGGCGAGCTCGGCGAGCGAGGCCGAGAAGGCGCTGGTCGCGGCGCCCGTGGCGATGCCCTGGACAACCCGCGCAGCGATCACCCAGCCGGCGTCAGGCGCTAGAACGAACATGATGGTCGAGACGAGCTGCACCAGGAGGGCGCCGATGAGCACGGGCCTGCGGCCGATGTGGTCGGAGAGGGAGCCCGCAGTCAGGAGGGCCGCAAGGAAACCTCCGGCGTAGGCGGCGAACGCCACCGTCAGAACGACCGCCGGGAAGTTCCATTGCTCCTGGTAAAGCGGCAGCAGGGGTGTCGGCGCCCCCGCCGCGAGGTACAGACTGGTGAAGGCGATCGCGCTTCCCACGAAGGCTACCGGGGCGGGAAGGGTGAAGCGGGAACGAGCAGCAGGTATTGAGCTGCCGAAGGATGACTGGTTGGTGGACAAATGATTCTCCTGGTGCCGCGGATGCCCGCGAGGTGAAGTTGGCCGCCGCACGCTGGCCGGCCAGGTCGTGGTCGACGGGTCCCGGCCTGAAAAGCTGGACGTGCGGTCGACTTTGACTAAATGTGGATTACTGGAAGCGATCGGGAGTGTCCGCGTCAGCGGGCTTCGCCGTCCTACCCACGCACTGACGCACGAAAGGGGCCGGCATTGTGAACGCCTCCACGGATAGAGCTAACCGTTTTGCTGTTACGCGCATTCCCCGGCCGGTGATCCAGGCGCCGATGGCCGGTGGCCCGTCCACGCCGCGGCTTGCCGCAGCGGTCAGTGCCGGGGGCGGGCTGGGGTTCCTCGCCGCCGGCTACAAGACGGCAGGGGCCCTGCGCGCCGAGATTGACGCGGTGCGGGAGCTCACCGACGCCCCGTTCGGCGTCAATCTCTTCGTCCCGCAGCCCTCGACCGCCCGCCCCGAAGACCTCCAGCGGTACGCGCGGTCCCTCACCGCCGACGCGGAACGCCTGAAGGTGGACCTCGGTGAGCCCCGGCATGACGACGACGACTGGGACAACAAGATCGGGGTCCTGCTCGAACTGGCCCCCGCCGTCGTGTCCTTCACCTTCGATGTGCCGGAGGACGGCATTATCCGTGCGCTCCAGGACCGGGGGGTAGCGGTGGCCGTCACGGTCACCTCGATGCGCGAAGCGGAGCTCGCCGCCGCCGCCGGGGCGGACTCGCTTTCGGTCCAGGGGCCCGAGGCCGGCGGGCACCGGGGAACCTTCGACGCAACCGCGCCGGGAAACCCGGTGCCTTTGCACGGACTCCTCGAGGAGCTCTCAGGGATCGGGATCCCCCTCATCGCAGCCGGTGGCATCGCCACCCGCGCCGATGTGCTGGAGGCCCTCGGGCGGGGTGCCGTTGCCGTGCAGGCCGGCACCGCGTTCCTGCGGGCTAACGAAGCAGGGACCCGGGCCGCACACAGGGAGGCGCTGGCCTCCCCTGCGTTCACGGCCACGGCCGTGACGAAGGCCTTCTCCGGACGGTATGCCCGGGGCCTCTCCAACGACTTCATGAGGCGGCATGACCCGGCGGCGCCGTTCGGTTACCCCGAGATCCACCACCTGACCAGTCCGCTGCGGGCTGCCGCCGCGGCCGCCAACGACCCCCACCGCCTCAACCTGTGGGCCGGCACCGGGTTCGACCGCTGCACGGCGGGCCCCGCGCTGTCGATCCTGGCCCGGCTCAGTGGCTAAACGGCTCAGTGGCTGAACCCGGCAGCGGCCGCGATCAAGCGGTCAACGCCCCGGTTCGGGGAGCAGCCACCGGGGGGTGCGGGGCTTCGGTTCGGCTGCGCTCATCGCGACATACATGCCGACTACCATCACGGCGAAGCCAAAGACGCCGACGAAAATGCTGGGCGCCAGCCCAGAGAGCATCACACCAAGGAACACGGTGAGGATGCCGAAGAAATCGATGAGCACGCCCAGGACGATCCGCCGGGTTGAGAGGGCGGGCGGCTCGGCCGTGGCCAGTGTAGCGGCGAGCCTGGGGTCCTCGTCCTCGAGTTGTTTCTCCAGCTGGTCGAACAGCTTCTGCTCGTGTTCGGAAAGCGCCATCGAATTCTCCTTCTAAGCCCGGCAGGGCCGCCGGGTGCGCCGCGGGGCGGCATGGGGTGCGCCGCGGGGCGGCAGATTGGGTGCGCCGCGGGGCGGCAGATTGGGTGCGCCGCGGAGTGCGGCACATGGGGTGCCGCGGGGGCGGCCCGGGCAGGGCCGCCCCCGACGGCGGTGTGGTGACCGGCGGCCGGTAACCGGAAAGGAACTGCTACTTGGCCTGAACCGGCTCGGGACGGCCGTAGGTCTCGAGCAGGCGCAGCCAGACCTCGCTGACGGTCGGGTACGCGGGCACCGCGTGCCAGAGCCGGTCGAGGGGCACCTCACCGACGACGGCGAAGGTCGCCGACTGAAGCAGTTCGGCCACGTCGGGACCGACGAAGGTCACTCCGAGAACGACCTTGCGTTTCTCGTCGATGACCATGCGTGCGGTCCCCTTGTAGCCGTCGGCGTGGACCGATGCCCCGGCCGTCCAGCCGATCTCATAGTCCACCACCCGGATCTCGTAACCCGCGCGGCGGGCTGCCGCTGCGGTCAGGCCCACCGAGGCGACTTCGGGGTCGGTGAAGGTAACCTGCGGAGCCGCCTCGTGATCGGCGGTGGCCACGTGCGTGCCCCAACGACCATCCGAGACCGCCGCGCCGGTGGCCCGGGCTGCAATCACGTCTCCGGCCGCGCGGGCCTGGTACTTGCCCTGATGGGTCAGCAGCACCCGTCCGTTGACGTCTCCGGCGGCGTAGAGCCAGTCGAAGCCCGGCACCCGCAGGGTGTCATCGGTCGCCAGCCAGTCACCGGGGGTGAGTCCGACGGCGTCCAGCCCGATGTCGGTGCTGCGCGGAGTGCGGCCCGTGGCGACCAGGACCTCTCCGGCGGTGATGGTGGCGCCGTCGGAGGTTTCGATGGTGACGGTGTCCCCGTCCCGGGTGACCTTGGTGGTCTTGGTGTCGGTCAGCACCGTGGCACCCAGTTCCCGCAGGGAGGCGCCCACCATTTCCCCGGCGAAGGGCTCCATCTCGGAGAGCAGGCCGCTGCGGGCGATCAGCGTCACCTTGGTGCCGAAGCCGGCGAACGCGGTGGCCATTTCGGTTGCCACCACGCCGCCGCCGATGATGGCGACACTCTCGGGCACTGTCTTGATGCTCGTTGCCTCGCGGGCCGTCCACGGCCGGGCCTCGGCGAGGCCCTCGATGGGGGGAATCACCGCGTCCGAGCCGGTGGTCACCGCCACCGCGTGGCGGGCGGTGAGCACAGTGACAGAGCCGTCGGCGGCCGTAACGGTGACCTCCTTGGTGCCGCTGATCCGCCCGTGGCCGCGCACCAGGTCGATCCCGGCACCCTCAAGCCAGGCCACCTGGCCCGCGTCGGAGTAGTGGCTCGTGAAGGCATCCCGCCGGGCCAGCACTGCGCCCAGGTCGAGGTCCCCGGTGATGGCCTCGGCCGCTCCTGGCACGTGCTTGGCCGCTCGCAGCACCTGCGCCGAGCGCAGCAGCGCCTTCGAAGGCATGCACGCCCAGTACGAGCACTCGCCTCCGACCAGCTCGGCCTCGACGACCACCGCCGTCAAGCCACCCTGCACGGCCCGATCGGCCACATTCTCGCCTACCGCGCCGCCGCCCAGGACGATCAGGTCGTACTCAGTTTTCTCCATGAACGTGTTTTCCCTCAAAATCTCTCTAGTTCCAGTTGGATTGTCTGCCGGAGTGCTGGTTGCGCGCCGGTTTACATGGCCCGGCGCGGCGCCCTGGTGTTCAGGGCACCGCGCTGGAGTCTTTGGGGGCCGCGTTGAAAGCGGCCGGGCTTAGATGCGGCCGGGCAGGCGCGTGGTGATTTCCTGGAGGAACCAGCCGTTGCCGTCGGGGTCGGTGAAGGAGGCGAAGGAGGCGTAGCTCTTGCGCTCCGGGTCCGGTCCGGCGAGGCGGTCCTTCTCGCCCTCGTGGTGCCAGACACCCTTGGCGTCATGCCAGACCTCCGAGATCTCCACGCCACGGCCGGCGATCTCCTCGCGGGCGGCGTTGATGTCCTCGACGACCAGGTACAGGCCCTGCAGGGTTCCGGGGGCGCCGGCGGTGATGCCCTTGCCGATCATGATCGAGGCACCGGATCCGGGAGGGGTGAACTGGACGACCCGAAGGTCCTCATCGACGGTGAAGTCGGCATCGAAGCGCCAGCCCAGCGACGCATAGAAATCCTTGGCCCGGTCCACGTCCGTGACGGGTACCGCAACTACCTCAATCTTGAAATCCATGACAAACCCTCTTCCTGATCAGTGGTGCTTGTTGTTTCGGTGATGGTTTCCGGCGCGGTGCTCGAATGTTCAGGGCACCGCGCCGGAGTCTTTGGGGGCCGCGTTGAAAGCGGCCGGGCTTAGATGCGGCCGGGCAGGCGCGTGGTGATTTCCTGGAGGAACCAGCCGTTGCCGTCGGGGTCGGTGAAGGAGGCGAAGGAGGCGTAGCTCTTGCGCTCCGGGTCCGGTCCGGCGAGGCGGTCCTTCTCGCCCTCGTGGTGCCAGACACCCTTGGCGTCATGCCAGACCTCCGAGATCTCCACGCCACGGCCGGCGATCTCCTCGCGGGCGGCGTTGATGTCCTCGACGACCAGGTACAGGCCCTGCAGGGTTCCGGGGGCGCCGGCGGTGATGCCCTTGCCGATCATGATCGAGGCACCGGATCCGGGAGGGGTGAACTGGACGACCCGAAGGTCCTCATCGACGGTGAAGTCGGCATCGAAGCGCCAGCCCAGCGACGCATAGAAATCCTTGGCCCGGTCCACGTCCGTGACGGGTACCGCAACTACCTCAATCTTGAAATCCATGACAAACCCTCTTCCTGATCAGTGCTGTTTCCGGTTGGTGTTGATGTGGTGGCTGCCGCTTGCGGCTTCAGTAGGTGCAACTCACCGGCCATGGCCGGGAATGACGACTTCCTGGAGGAACCATTCGTTCCCGTCGGGGTCGCTGAAGGCGGCGAAGGACTGGTAGTCGGCGCGGATGGGGTGCGGCCCGGGGATGCGGCTCCCGGTGCCCGGCTGCAAGAAGGAGCCCCGGGCGAAGTGGAAGATCTCCGAGACCTCAACGCCCCTTTGGAGGAGTCCTGCCCGGGTGTCGACGACGTCCTTGACGACCAGGATCGGATTCTGGAGTGACCCCGGGGCGCGGGTGGTGACACCCGTACCGAAGATGATCGACGCTTCCGAGCCCGGAGGTGTCGCATGCACCACACGGTGCTCCTCACCGGCGGACGAGTCCACGTCGATCTGGAAGCCGGCCTTTTCGTAAAACGCCTTGGCCCGGTCCACGTCGGTTACGGGAATAATGACTACTTCGAGCTTGAGGTCCATAAGGAATCCTTGTGCTGATGGGCTTGTGCTGCCGGCCACCGCGTAGCGAGCGGGTTCTGCATCCTGCCGGGCCGGGGTGCGTCATTCCGCCGGCCTTTTACTCCTAATTCAGGAGTTCGTGATTCTGTAGCCGTATCAACTCGGAGTAGGTGGAGATAATTCCCGGGTGCCGCGGACCGGCCGGAGCCGGCCTCGGTGAACGGGTTGCCGGGGCGTGCGGCCGTGGCGGGCCCGGGGTTTCGGGCAGCTAGTCAGCGACGCCGAAGGGGCCGAGGCTTCCATAGTCGAGGCGCAGCGCCTCCATCATCGCCCAGGCGTTGGGCAGGGTGAACACGTCGGCACCGCCCAACCGGTCCACCCAGCGCGGAATCAGTTCGTCGGCCGACTTCGCCGCGACCGCATCGAGGTAGGCCCGGAAGACCGCCCAGGCATTCGACATATCGACGGGGGCCATGATCTCCCCCAGATCGAGGGAGGACAGCGCCGCCTCCGTTGTGTTGTGCAGGTCGGTCAGGTACTCGGCCTGCAGCTCCACGTCCTGCCGGGTACCGGAGCGGGTCACGTGTCCGGGGACCAGCTTCTCGAAGGAGTAGCCCAGGGTCTGGTCGACGGCAGTGACATACCCGGGGATATTGGCGGACACGGCGAGGTTCGAGAAGGGAACCCATCCCGGGAAGATGACATCTACGAGCATCAGCACCTGGCGCTTGGGCTCATGGATGAAGATGTTCCCCTCGGCATGATTGGGACCCTTGTAGTCAAGCTGCAGGGTGTGATCTCCCGACTGCAGCGTGTAGCCGTCGTCGAACTCGACCGTGGGAAGAGGGCGGTTCGGATCCCCCAGCTTCCGCAGCCGCTCGGCGGTGATCCGCTGGGCATACCGGGGCACCTCCTGGGGGTAGAGCGACATCGCCCCGACATGGTCGGCATGCTGGTGGCTGTAGACAACTTGGGTGATGGGCTTCGACGTCACGCCCTTGATCGCCCGAAGGATATTGTGACCCAGGGTCGGCGGAGCATCAACGGCAATGACTCCATCATCGGTGACGACGAACATCATCTGATAGGTGCCGTCGCTCAACATGAACATCCCATCGGCGAGTTCCTCGACGTAATATCCCTCATCCGGAACCTTCGGCCCGCGGGCGACTTCGGGAACAGGAGCTGTGGGAACCAACCGCAGCGACGCTGCGGCCTCGGTAAAACTGAACGGCTTCCAGGGGGCTTCCGGGTCTGCAGACATGGGGGATCGCCTTTCTAGATGTTCGGTCTACTATGGCGCTCCAGTTATAGGTGAGCGCCCAATATCATGTCAAGGATGGGAAGGCAAACCACGAAACATCACGACATGAAAGGCTTGCAAACATGACTTCGCTGCATCGGCATACCCGGGTGGCCCAACGGCTTGACCTGGATTTCCCCATCGTCCAGGGGCCGTTCGGTGGCGGCCTCTCCTCCGAGCCCCTTGTCGCCGCCGTGTCCGAGGCCGGCGGACTTGGCTCCTTCGGCGCCCACCACCTTCCTCCCGACGAGATCACGGCGCTGGTGGGCCGGCTCAAGGACGCGATGGCCCGGCCCTTCGCGGTCAACCTTTGGATACCGCTGGGCGGTGAATCAACGACCGGTATCGACCAACTGGTGGCACAGGCGGCGTTGCTGGCTCCGTATTTCGAGGAGTTGGGCATCGACCCGCCGGAGCCGTCGGTGAGCGCGCCCATCGACTTCGAAGCCCAGCTTGATGCACTCCTTGCGGCGGCACCACCGGTCATCAGTTTTGTGTTCGGCGTGCCTGCGGCTGACGCCGTGGACCGCGCGCGCCGCGCCGGTATCCCTCTCGTGGGAACGGCAACGACGGTCGATGAGGCGGCCGCCCTTGAGGAGGCCGGCGTGGACGTGATCGTCGCCTCGGGCAGTGACGCCGGCGGGCACCGCGGCGCCTTCCTTGCCTCAGCGGAGGAATCCCTGGTCGGGACGTTCTCACTGGTGCCCCAAGTGGTGGCGGCTGTGGATACGCCGGTCGTTGCCGCCGGCGGCATCGCCACGCCGTCCCAGGTTCGGGCGGCACACGAACTGGGGGCCGAGGGGGTGCAGGTTGGAACGGCGTTCCTCGTGTCGGACGAGTCGGCCGCCTCGGCGGTCCACAAGGAGGCGGTCACCGGGCCGGCCGGCCGTAGCACGGTGCTTACCGGGGCCTTCACCGGGCGCCTGGCCCGGGGTCTGGGCAACCGGGTGACCCGGGATGCGTCGGGGTGGGACGCCCAGGTTCCGTACCCGACCCTTGGCGCGATGACCTCGCCGTTCCGCCGGGCCGCTGAGGAGCGGGGCCGGGCCGATCTCGCGAGTTTCTGGGCCGGACAGTCGGCTCCCCTGGCCCGGAGGGGCCCCGCCGCCGAAATCTTCGCCTCGCTTGCCGGAGCGTACGACTGACGGCGGGGCCGGGCGCTACTGGATTTTCGACACGTGGTAGTGGCTGATGAGCCAGTTCCCGCCGGTCCGCTGCAGCACCACCGTCAGGTGCACGGGAATGACCCGGCCATCCCGGAAGGTGAAATCGACGCCGGCGTATGCCAGCACAGCGTCCACCGAAAGCCGTCGATGCTCAAGTATCCGGAAGTCGGCCCGCAGCCCGGCCGGCTGCTTCTCATAGTAGGCAGCGACGACCGGACGGCCGATGCCGTGGCTCCTGTCGAGGCCCTGGAAGAGGGCGTCCTCAGTGAACCGGGAGGCCACCTCCTCCGGCCGATGGTCCCGGATTCCGTTCGCCCAGGCGGTGAGGACCGCTGTGACGATACCGAGCGTGCCGGTGTCCGCCGGGGTCGAAGCAGCTGCTTCGGGTCCAGACGCTTCCATGTCTCTTTGTCCTTCGGTTGGTGTGCGGACACCTCCGGTGTCCCTGTCGATGCAGGAGCGGGAGTGCGGCCCGCTCCGGGGATCCTAGCTGCCGGCGCTCTGGCCGCCGTCGACGTGGAGGACCTCGCCGGTGACGAAGGGTGCCTGCTCCAGGTAGAGGACGCCCTTGGCGATGTCCTCAACCGTGCCCATCCGACCGATCGGGTGCTGGCCGGCGAGCTCGTCGTGGTTGTGTCCCGCGTGCAGCGGGGTCTTGATGTGCCCCGGGGAGACGGCGTTGACGCGGATTCCGCGGCCGGCGTATTCGACGGCGAGCGACTTGGTGACCGAGGAGACGCCGCCCTTGGTGAGGTTGGCCAGGGCGGAGGGAAGCCCCGAGTTCGCGTACTCGACCAGGGTTGTGGTCACATTCACTACGTGCCCGGAGCCCTGCTCGAGCATCCGGGAAATCGCCTGCTGGGTCACATAGAAGAACCCACCGAGATTCACCTGCACCACCCGGTCGTAATCCTCCTTGGTGTACTCGGTGAAGGGCTTGCCGACGAAGATGCCCGCGTTGTTCACGAGCGTGTCGATGCGGCCGAACTTCTCGATTGCCGTGGCGACGACCTTCTCGGCGACGGCGGGATCCGAGATGTCACCGGCGACGGTCACGAAGTCGGGCTCGTCGGCGGGGGCGATGGAACGGGAGTTTGCGACGACGGCATAGCCGATGTTGCGCAGGGCTGCGGCGAGCCCTTCCCCGATACCCTGTGATCCCCCGGTAACGATGGCGACTTTGCGAGATTCCATAGTATGCAGCTTTCTTTAGACGATCGGTCAACTACCGAGTACACAGTTATAGCCGACTGGTCTTATAATTGCAACATGGGACGAAAATCAGACGCACACCAGAGAATCCTCGATGCGGGCACGGCGCTCTTCCAACAGCGCGCCTACGCTTCGATCGGCGTTGCCGAGATCTGCTCAGCGGCCGGTGTGCCCAAGGGAAGCTTCTACCACTTCTTCCCGTCCAAGCAGGCGCTCGCCCTTGAAGTGATCAATGCGCACTGGATCAAGCAGGGCGCCCAGTGGTCGGGCATCCTCACCTCCTCGGAACCCGCCCTCGACCGCCTGCGGAAGCTGTTTCTCGCCACGGCGGAGGTGCAGACGACGGCGCTGGAGGGAACGGGCTCGGTCACGGGGTGCCTATTCGGCAATCTTGCCCTTGAAGTCAGCGCGCAGGATAACCCGGTCCGGGAACGCCTGCAGCAGATCTTCGAGGAACAGATCGACCTGATCGAGGCCACTGTCCGGGAGGGCGCCGCTGCCGGGGAATTCGCAGGAGTCGACCCCCGCGGCACGGCCAAGTCGATCGTCGCGCAGATCGAAGGGATGGTTCTCTTCGCCAAGTTGTTCAACGATCCCGGCCAGCTCGATGCCCTGTGGCAGAACAGCCTCTCCCTCCTCGGGCTTGAACCCGCCCGTGCGACATAGGGCTGCCGGGGAATAGACGCAGCCCGCCCCCTGTTATGGAGGGCACGAGCTGGGGGAATCCTGGTCTCGTCTGAAGGAGAATAAGCACTTTATGGCAACCGATTACGACGCCCCACGCGTCAGCCAAGAGGACCAGCCCGTCAACGAGTCGCTTGAGGCGATCAAGGCCAAGCACAGCGCGCACTCGCAGACGGCGGTCATCGATGTCGAGGAAAGCGATCTGGCGGACGGGTTCGACCTGCCGGGGGCGGACCTCTCGCACGAAGAGCTGCAGATCCAGGTGATCCCGCAGCAGAACGACGAGTTCACGTGTATGTCCTGTTTCCTGGTCCGCCACCGCAGCCAGCTGGCCCGGACGCACAACGGAGCGATGTACTGCTCCGAGTGCGAAAGCTGAACCGCCTGCCGGCACCCCGCAAACATCCGCTCGACCCAGCAGCAAGGAGATCATCATGAAGGTACGCAATTCGCTCAGGGCCCTGAAGGCCATCCCCGGCGGTCAGATTGTCCGGCGCCGCGGACGCACGATGGTCATCAACAAGAAGAACCCCCGCATCAAGGCCCGCCAGGGCTGAGAGGGGACATCGACCGGCCGGTGCGCATGCTGCGCGCCGGCCGTTGCCGTTTAACTAACGGCCCGGCCGCGCCACCGGACGCGGGCGCCGGGCGCACCTGCAAGGATGGGACGGTGCCGCACCCCGCCAGAACCCGCCGTTTCCCGCCTCTGCTCGCCGGAGCCTGCCTCTTCCTGCTGATCTCCGGGTACTTCGTCGTCCGGTTCCCCGACGCACCGGGGGCCGACGTCGCCTCCTATTTCTTCAACCTGCTCATCGCCCTGCCCTCCTTCGTCGCCCTGGTCCACCAGTTGGGCCGGGCCCGGGCGACCGCCGCGCTGGCGGCAGTCTCCATGTTCGGGTACCTGATCGAGGGCGTCGGGGTGGCCACCGGCTTTCCCTACGGCAGCTTCTCCTACGGCGAGCCGCTCGGGCCCAAGGCCTTCGGCCTTGTGCCGTTCCTGTTGCCCCTGTCCTACGTTCCGCTGGTGATCGGCGCCGTTGCGGCCGTGGCCGGCCGCAGGACACTCCTTGGCACAATCGTCACGTCCGCCCTGCTGCTGGTGCTGATCGACGGCGTCCTTGACCCGGGGGCTGTCTCGCTGCGGTTCTGGACCTGGGCCGACGGCGGACCCTACTACGGGGTGCCGCTGAGCAACTACGCGGGGTGGCTGCTCTCGGGCCTGTGCGCCGCGGCCATCCTGGCACTGCTCGCCGGACCGCGGCTCACCGACCGTCCGCTGCGGCCCGGGCTGCTCGATAGCCTGCTGCTTTCGCTCAGTTTCTGGCTCGGCGTTTCGATCTTCTCGGCCCTGGTGTTCCCCGCCGTGCTGGCGGCGGCGCTCCTGGCCTTCCTCGTGCGGCGCCGCGTCCTGCTCTCGGCCGCACCCCGCCCCGCCCCGGCCGGCAGCCCCGCCTGATCCGCGGGACCGGTCCGGACCTCGGGACCGGTCAGGGCCGCGGGACCGGCGGCAGCGAGCGCAGCAGCCGTCCGGTGGCCATCATCGCCCCGCCCAGGACCGCCGGGAGGCCACCGCCGGGGTGCACCGAGGCCCCCACCCGCCACAGCCAGGGCCGGCGGGGGCTCCACTGGGCGGGCACGTGGAACGGCCCGCTCAGCCAGGAGGGCCGAACGGCTCCATAGAGCGCCCCCCCGGCCGAGCCGGCGGCGCTGAAGTAGGCCGGGTCGACGATGACATGCTCCCCCAGATAGCGGTCAAGGCGCTCCGGGAGCCCGAGGACCCGGGACACGCGGTCGACCTCCCCGGCGATGAACCGGTCGCCGATGGCATAGGAGCGCCCGTTCGGCGGGCTGGTCAGCAGCAGGGCCAGCGTCGGAGCGGCATTGGGGTACACCGCGCCCGCCGGGTAGTAGTTGGCGAACACCATCGTCTGTTCCGGTTCCGCTCCTGCCTCCAGTGCGGAGTAGAGCTCCGCCGGGGCATCGGGCAGGATCACGCTGTGCCGCGGCGTCCCCTCGGGCAGCGGCCGCTCAAGCACGGCGTAGAGCCCCACCGCCGAGCAGGAAAGCTTCCGCGGGGTCCGCGGCGCCCGGCCCGACAGCAGCCCGGCCACCCGCTGCGCATCGATGCCGGCGACCACGGCGTCGGCCGGGTAGGTTCCCTGGGCCGTGCGCACGCTGCCCCGCCGGATCCTCTCCACCGGTTCCCCCGTCCGGATCTCCACTCCCGCCTCCAGCGCCAGCCGCTCCAGCGAAAGCACCAGCTCATACACCCCGCCGCGGGGCACCCAGACGCCGTCGTGGGCCATGACCGCGGGCATGCTCGCATACAGCGCCGGGGTGCGGGTGGGACTGACCCCGGCGTTGAGGGTGTGGATGGCGATGACCTCCCGGAGGCCCCCCGGGAGCCACGGAAGGCTGTCCAGGTAGCTGCGGGTGGTAAGGCGGTGCCCGTACAGCCCGGCGAGCCGGCCGAGTGCGGGATACGCGGCCCGGTCGAGCGGGTCGGTCGTCAGCAGCGTCGTGACGTCCTCCCCGAGACCCCCGTGCAGGGCGGCGAACCGCTCCCAGGCGGCGTGCCAGGGGTGTCCGGGCGGCACCGGAAGGCTGCACTCCCCGCCCCGGTAGTAGTAGGTTCCCACCTCGGTGAGCCTCTCGAGCGTCAGTCCGGCGGTGGCCGCGGCGCTGCCCGGTTCGCGGCCTCCCAGCACCTCGATGCGGCGGAGCAGTTCCTCCCAGACTCCGGGGAAGGTGAACAGGGAGGGCCCGGTGTCCATGCGCTGCCCGGCGACTCCGATGCGCCGGCTCTTCCCGCCGAGGGTGGGCGCGCCCTCCAGAACGGTCACCGAGTGCCCGGCGGCCCCGAGGAGCGCGGCGGCCGCCAGGGACCCGATGCCTCCTCCGACGACGAGGATCCGGCTCACCGGTAGAGCCCCAGCAGCAGCGACCCGGTGAGCTGCACCCCGGCCACCGTGCCCGCGATGTAGGGGAAGGCGATGGACCACCGGTACAGCCGGTGGCCGGTCGCCGGGGACGGCGAGCGCAGGAGCGAGACGAGCAGCCAGGCCGCGATCCCGCCGCTCACGATGGCCACGGGCAGGCTCACCAGGGCGAAGCAGACGGTGGAGACGGCCCACCAGAATCCGCTCCAGGCCACGACGCCGCGCGCGCCCAGCCGCACCGCCGTCGTCGGAATGCCGGCCGCACGGTCCTCCTCGATGTCCTGCACGGCGTCGAAGGTGTGTTTGGCTGCGCTCCAGGCCATCAGGCCGAGGGCGGCCGGCCACAGGGGTGCGGCGCCGAGCGCGAGCGGGACGAAGACCAGGGGGAAGGCGTAGGCGGCGTTGCTGAGCGAATCCAGGTACGGCCGGGCCTTGAAGCGCGGCGGAGGGGCCGAATAGGCGATGAACACCGCCGCGTACAGGCCGATCCAGGCCAGCGCCGGCCACGGCAGGGTGGCCAGGAAGTAGGCGAGGAAGGGGAGGTTCGTGGCGGCCACCCAGGTCCAGATGGAGCGGACCTCGGCGGCCCGGATGCGTGCGCCCTCCAGGGATCCCTTCCGCGGGTTCAGCGCGTCGGTGTCCTGGTCGAAGATGTCGTTGACGCCGTAGATCAGCAGGTTGAAGGGCAGGGTCAGCCAGAGCAGCAGCGCCAGGGCCCCGGGATCCCAGAGCGCTCCGGCGAGCCACATGCCCACCGCGCCGGTGCCCAGCGTGTTGATCCACAGCACGGGCCGGGAAATGGCCACCATCCTCTGCGGGGCGGCCAGCAACCCTGATCGGGGCACGGCGGGTCCTCCTTGGCTCGGGTCGTTCGCGGATAAAAGCCGGTCGGACCGGGTCGGTCCGCGCTCCCGCACGGCCGTGCCGCCGGTGGCGGCGGCGCGGGCGGCGTACGAACGGCCACCGCCCGGACGCTTCCGCCAACACTACGGGCCTCCCATGGCCGATGAGTGCGTCAGCAACCCTCCCCTGTGTCTAGAATCATAATTGAGCTCGACGGCGCGCTCTGCGATGTACCGTCAACCCAGCTGAAGGAACACACCCCTATGAAAATCGGAATGCTCACGAGCGGCGGCGACTGCCCTGGCCTGAACGCTGTGATCCGGGGGGCGGTGCTCAAGGGGATCAAGGTCCACGGCCAGGAGTTCGTCGGCTTCCGCGACGGCTGGCGCGGTGTCGTCGAGGGCGACGCCGTCGAACTGCTGCGGCACGACGTGCGGGGCATCTCCAAGCAGGGCGGCACCATCCTGGGCACCTCCCGCACCAATCCCTTCGACGGCGGCGGCGGGCCCGAGGCCATCAAGGCCACGATGGACCGCCTGGGCATTGACGCCATGGTGGCCATCGGGGGCGAGGGCACGCTCGCCGCGGCCAAGCGCCTCACGGACGCCGGGCTGAAGATCGTCGGCGTCCCCAAGACCGTCGACAACGACCTTGACGCCACCGATTACACCTTCGGGTTCGACACGGCCGTCCAGATCGCCACCGAGGCGATCGACCGGCTGCGCACCACGGGAGAGTCGCACAGCCGGTGCATGATCGCCGAGGTCATGGGCCGCCACGTGGGCTGGATCGCCCTGCACGCCGGCATGGCCTCCGGGGCCCACGCCATCCTCATTCCCGAACAGCAGACAAGCATTGAACAGATCGCCCGGTGGGTCAGCGAGGCCAACGCGCGCGGCCGGGCGCCGCTGGTCGTGGTCGCCGAAGGCTTCGTGCCCTCCCACATGGAGCAGCCCCACTCCGAGCGCGGGCTCGATACCTTCGGGCGTCCCCGTCTGGGCGGCATCGCCGACCAGTTGGCGCCGGAGATCGAAGCCCGCACGGGCATCGAGACCCGGGCGACGATCCTGGGGCACATCCAGCGCGGCGGGGTCCCCTCCTCCTTCGACCGGGTCCTTGCGACCCGTCTCGGCATGGCCGCCGTCGACTCCGTGGCGGACGGCCTGTGGGGCACCATGGTGTCCCTCCACGGGACCGAGATCGCCCACGTCGGCTTCGAGGACGCCCTCGGCAAGCTCAAGCGGGTCCCCCAGCACCGCTACGACGAGGCCGCCATCCTGTTCGGGTGATCCCCGTCCCCGGGAGCCGCGCGGCGGCAGGGCCGGGGGTGTCCGTGCTAGTTTGCCGTCATGGAACTCGACCCCGGCACCGTGGCCATCATCCAGCTGGCCTGGTCGCGGCTGCTCAAGTTCGAGGACTCCGCGCTGGCCGGTGACCCCGCCGAACGGATCGTGCGGGTCGACAACGCCTCCGGCCGGCTCACCTTCGTCACCCTCTTCGGCAAGGAGGCGCTGGTTGGGCCGGAGTGGGCGGTGGAGGCGGCCCGGCGGCTTCCGGCCACCGAGCTGCGGCAGCAGAGCACCCTCGTCCACCTGACCCGGAAGCACGGGGGCAGGGGCCTGGGTGAGGCTCAGCTGTACTTCAGCGACACCCTGCCGGCGCTGGAGGCCCTGCGCAGCGCCGCGGTGTCCAGCGACCGCGAGTTCGTCGAGGGGCTCGAGCGGATGTGCCCGCCGGACGATGTGTCCGAGGCCGGCCTCGGCGGCCTCGAACACCGGTTCGTCCTCGTCGACGACAGCCGGCCGGAGGAGCCGGTGCCACTCGCCGGCGCCGGCTACGAGCCGTGGGCCGGGATCCTCGCCCACCTCAGCGTGCTGACCGCTCCCCAGCACCGCGGCCGGGGCCTGGCGGCCCGGATTGCCTCCGTCGCGGTGGAGGAGGCCATGGCCGCGGGGTTCGTTCCCCAGTGGCGGGCCCGCGTCGACAATCCGGCCTCCCAGCGGGCCGCGCGGCGCACCGGGTTCTCCTTCGGCGGCACACAGACCACCGTGACCCTCGGCTGAGCGCACCGGACCCGGACCGTGTTCCGCCGGGCCCGTCCGGCGGCGCGGCGGCCCGGCTGTCCAACAGCCCGGCCCGGGCATCCCGCCCGCGTGGGCGGGCTCAGCCGAACAGGTCGGCCAGGTCGGTCCGCTCGAACATCCGAGCGGCGGCACGGGCGCTCGGGGTGCCGGCGTCGGGGTCGGCGCCCGCTTCGTACAGGACGCGGGCGGTCGAGGTGTGGCCCTTGAACACCGCGCCGGCCAGCGGGGTCTGCCCGCGGTCGTTGGACTTGTTGACGTCGACGCCGCGCGCCAGGAGGTCCTTCACGATGGCCGGGTGTCCGTTGTAGGAGGCGAGCATCAGCAGGGAGTCCCCCGCCGCGTTGGTCAGGTCCGCCGGAACCCCGGCGTCGAGGTACTTCGCCAGGGTGGCGGCGTCGCCGTGGCGTGCCGCGTCGAAGAGCCGGCCGGCGAGGGCGAACGCCGCCTCCGCACCGGTGTCCCCGGTCACCGGGGGCCCTTGAGGAAGCCGGTGGCGCGTCCGATGACCTGCCCGGCGTCGGGGGCAACGATGACCTCCTGGGCCGCCGCGTACTGCTCGTCGGCGTCCTGCACCAGGAGCCGGGCGGACGGGTCGACCGAGCGCTTCACCACCGCCAGGGCGATGGGGCCCATCTCCCAGTGGTGCGCGACGGAGGTGACCCGCCCCACGGTGCGGCCCTCCAGGACGATGCCGCTGCCGCGCGCCGGAAGGGTGTGCTGGCTGCCGTCGAGGTGCAGGAAGACCAGCCGGCGCGGCGGGTGTCCGAGGTTGTGGACGCGGGCCACGGTTTCCTGGCCCTTGTAGCAGCCCTTGGCCAGATGCACTGCGGTGCGGAGCAGGTCCAGTTCATGCGGAAGGCTCTTGTCGTCGGTCTCGAACCCGACCCGGGGCCGCCATGCGGCCACCCGCAGGGCCTCGGCGGCCATCATGCCGGCGGGCGTGTAGCCCTCGAGCCCGGAAACGGCCGCAGGGAGGGAGGCCTGCGGGATGAGGTATTCGAACCAGGGGCGTTCGCGCCCCGGGTGCGCCTCCTCGCCGACCACCGAATACGGAAAGCCGCCGGTGCCCACGCCGGGCCACGGGTCGGCCCACACCGTGGACCCGTCGAAGGCCTCGATCCGGGCCGTCGCGCCCACCACGGCCCAGTCCGCCGAGACGTCGGCGATCTCGACCCGCAGCATGAACTTCATGCGCTGGAGCCACTCGGCGAGCCCGGGCGCCTCGGCGCCCTCCACCAGCAGCCAGGCGGTGGCGCCGTCGTCGACGATGCGCACGCCGAAGTCGATGCGGCCCTGGACGCTCAGCAGCAGCGTCTCCGATGACCCGCCGGGCTGCAGGCCGAGCAGCAGCTGGGAGGAGAGCGTATTGAGCCAGCTCAGCCGGTCCGGGCCGGTGACGCTGACGACGCCGCGGTGGGAGAGGTCGACGACCGCCTGCCCCTGGGCGAGGAGGCGCTGCTCGCGGAAAGGGTCCCCGTAGTGGGCGGCGACGGCCTCATCGGGGGCACCGCCCGGAACGGCTCCGGGCAGGCTGAGGAGCGGGCTGGTGTAGGTCATGTGGATGTAACGCCTTTCAGGCGGTGCTATTCCCCCACCCCGCCTGCCGGACGGCGCGGCATGCGGTCAGGGAAGCTTCTTGAGGATCGCCGAGGCGTGGGCCTGCAGCGCGTTGCCCGCCGCCGCGACATCCCAGCGCCAGTACAGGTCGCCGCCGACCAGCCCGAACAGGCGCGTCGCCGCCGCGTACTCCTTGGAGTGCTGCCCGCGCATCACCACGTCGGTCGACAGCTGGATCTGCGGGCCCTTGATGGTGCCGTAGTAGAGCTCGGCGATGCTGCCGGGGTGGACGATGGTGGCGGTGATGTCGAACCCGCCCGCGTCGTTGCGGAACTGCTCCACCTCGTCCGCGGTCTTCAGCGCGGGCACGATGTCGGCCGGGGAGAGCCCGGGCCCGACGTCGGCGTCGTTGAGCTTGCGGTCCAGCGCCCAGAAACCGGTTTCCACCGACAGAGGTCGCAGCCGGGAGCCCTGCTCGTCGGTGAGCCAGCTTTCGGCGGTGTACTGCAGGTACGGCAGCCCGTGGTGCTCGAACGTCATCCGCTGCCCGAAGTGCTCCGAGTCCGCGTCGCCCTCGCCGAGGCGGCCGGTCCCCTCCCAGGTGCCCAGCAGCCAGGAGAGCGGAACCAGTTCAGGGGTGAGGTCGGTGGGCAGTTCGATTGACATTGCCGGGACGCCTGACCGCTACTTCTGGCCCTTGTACAGGCGGGCGATCACCAGCGCCGCGAAGCCGCCCATGGCGAGGCCGGCAATAACGAGCAGGCTGAGAAAGAAAATTTCCAGTGCGAGGATCGACATATTCCCATCCTAACGCCCCCTCCCGGCCCGGCGGGATCAGGAGAGCAGCAGGGTGTCGAGGAAGTAGACGAGGGCGCCGATGGCAAGGACGGGGGTGATTCCCGCCGAGAGCGCCGCGGCCGCGTTCAGGGGCGCCTCCCGGGAGGCGAGCAGGCGCCGGCTGCTCACGAGCACGGCGCCGCTGACCAGGCCGACGAGGACCGCAGGCAGCGCGGGAACCCCGGGGAGCAGGAGCGCCCCGGCCCATCCGGCGGCGGCGGCGAGGGCCAGGCCCAGCGGGGCCGCGACGCGGTCGGGCCACCGGGGCAGCAGGGCCGCGAGTCCCGCCAGGACACTGACTCCGGTCACGACCATCATGCCCGTCCCGGCTGCATTGACCGGCAGGCGGTCGGCGGCCGCCCAGCCGGAGCCCAGGGCGACGGCGAAGACGCCCGAGCTCGCCCCGAGGGTCGACTCCAGGCGGTGGCTCTGCCCGGTTCCGCGGAGCAGCTGAATCAGGAACACCGCCCCGACACCGAGGGCCACCGCGCCGGGGAACCAGACCATGAAGCCCGGGCCCGGGGTGAAGGCGGCGGCGGCGGTGGCAGCGAGCGCGCTGAGTCCGATGGCCGTGGACTGGCTCTTGCGGGCGGGAACGCCAAGCAGGTGGGGCCAGCCGAGGGCCGCTGCGGCGCACAGGATGGCCGCGACGGCGGCGACGGCGAGGTGGGAGACGAAGGATGCGCCGACCAGGCCCGCCACCGAGGCGGCGGCTGCCGCGGCCACAATCCAGAATCTCACCCGGCCAATACTGCCCTATGCCTCTCGGGTCTGGGAAACCGCGGGCCCGCTCCCAGGAAGGGGCCGCATGTGGCCCCCGCTGCGGCAGCGGCCGCCGCGGGCACCCTGCGGTTATACTTGTCCAAATCTTTACCGCCGGCGGCTTCCGGTTCTCCCGGTTCAGCTCCGGTCCGCCCGCCCGATGATGCGCGTCCCGACCAGTGGAGGACACATGCCGCACATCTTACTGCTCACCAACAGTGCGGGATCCTCCGTGGACATCCTCCCGGCCCTTGAACTGCTGAGCCACAAGGTGCACATCCTGCCGGCCGAACCCACCGCCCTGCTGGAGACCGAACCGTGCGACGTCGTGCTGGTCGACGCCCGCCGGGACCTCGTGGGGGCGCGTTCGCTCACCCAGCTCCTGAAGGCCACCGGGCTCAGCGCGCCGTTGATGCTGGTGCTCACCGAGGGGGGAATGACGGCGGTGACCGCGGCCTGGCTGGCCGATGACGTCCTGCTGGACTCGGCCGGCCCCGCCGAGGTCGAGGCGCGGCTGCGGCTGGCCATCGCCCGGGCGCAGGCGGCCGGGGAGGAGGCGAGCTCCGAGATCCGGGCCTCCGGCGTGGTGATCGATGAGGCCAGCTACACCGCCCGCGTCGGCGGGGAGCCGCTGAACCTCACCTACAAGGAGTTCGAACTGTTGAAGTACCTGGCCCAGCACCCCGGCCGGGTCTTCACCCGCGACCAGCTGCTGCACGAGGTTTGGGGTTACGACTACTACGGGGGCACCCGGACGGTCGATGTCCACGTGCGCCGGCTGCGGGCGAAACTCGGCACCGACCACGAACAGCTCATCGCCACGGTGCGCAATGTCGGCTACCGGTTCACGCTGACGAGGATGCCCGAGGAGGCCGGGGCGGACATCCCCCAGGATGCCTGACCGGAGCATGCGGAACGGCGCTTAAACGCCGGAACCCCCATCCGTGCGGATGGGGGTTCCTGGGCGGGCGGAGCCCGGAAGTGGAGGACATACGGGTCGAACGTATCGCGGGCACCCCAGTGGTGCATCCCCCCTGAACGGTTTCCAACGCTACCCCACCCCCGGGTGTCCCGCCAAACCGGCGGTCCGGGCCGGTGGCGGCCGGGACGCCCGGCGGCCCGCCGCGGCGCGGCGGAGGGCACTAGGCTTGGCCCATGACGGCCAAACAGCAGCTTCCCTCCTGGACCATCACCCGGACCTCCGGCGCTCCGCCGGAGCTTCTGCTGGCCGAAATCCGCGAGCTCGCGGCGCGGGCGGTCGAGGCCGACGGTAACCCTCCCCTGTCCGAGCAGACCCTGGTGAACCTGGGCTCCTCCGCGCCCGGGGCGGCCGGCGTCCTGGTCTTCGCCGCACGGCCGGGCGCCGCGCCGGGCCCCGGCGAGGATGCCGAGCTCGCCGGTGTCGCCGTCGTCAGCCTCCCTTCGGGCGCGACCGGCGGCGGGGATGGGGCGGGGGCCGCGGGGCAGGAGCCCGCCGTCCTCGAGCTCGTCGTCGCCCCGCACAGCCGCGTCGAGGGGGCCGGTTCGGCCCTGGCCGCGGCGGTCGCCGCCGAGGCGCTGCCCGGGCTGCGGGCCTGGTCCCACGGCAACCATTCCGCCGCGGCCGTCCTGGCCGCCCGGCACGGGTTCCGGCCCGTCCGGGAGCTGTGGCGCATGCGCCAGACCCGGGCCGCGGCCGAAGAGCTCGCCCCGGCCCTGGTCCTGCCCGACAAGGTCCGGCTCCGCGCCTTCGTCCCCGGGCAGGACGAACAGCTGTGGCTCGAGGCCAACCGCGCCGCCTTCGCCCACCACCCCGAACAGGGCGCCATGACCCTCGCCGACCTCCAGGCCCGCATGGCCGAGGACTGGTTCGACCCGGAGGGCTTCCTTCTGGCGGAGGACACCGACTCCTCCCGCCTCCTCGGATTCCACTGGACCAAGGTGCATGCCGGGCAGGGAGCGCACCCGCCGCTCGGCGAGGTGTACGTGGTCGGGGTGACCCCCGAGGCGCAGGGCCGCGGCCTGGGCCGGGCCCTGACGGTGGCGGGCATCGATCACCTGCACCGGCGCGGACTGCAGGCCATCATGCTCTATGTCGATGCCGACAACACCTCCGCGGTGTCCCTCTACCGCTCACTCGGCTTCACGCGCTGGGACGTCGATGTCATGTACGCAGGTGGCGAAGGCACGCCCAGCTTGTAAGGTTGGATTCCAGCACAGTGCCCGCTTCTACGCGCGCCCGAGACACCACTGAACGCCGCAGGAGACACCATGGCATCTGAAACAGCCGCCCGAGTCCCATCCCGTTACGGTTCCTCGGAGACCTCGCCCGCCCGGGCCACCCAGGACCGCATCGACATCCCCGAATTCGCGCCGAGCCTGCTGCCCACCGGAGATATCCGCCCCGACCGGTTCCTCGACCGGGAGATCAGCTGGCTGGACTTCAACGCGCGGGTGCTTGAGCTTGCCGAGGATCCCGACCTGTACCTGCTGGAGCGCGTCGCCTTCCTCTCGATCTTCGCCTCCAACCTCGACGAATTCTTCATGGTGCGCGTCGCCGGCCTGAAGCGGCGCATCGCCACCGGCCTGGCCGTCCCCTCAGCGGCCGGGCTCAGCCCGATCGAGCAGCTTGAGAAGATCATGGAGGACGGCTACCGCCTCCAGCAGCGCCACGCGGCGGTGTTCGCCGAGCAGATCCGCCCGGCCCTGGCCAAGGAGCACATCCACCTCACCTCCTGGGACGAGCTCGACGAACCGGCCCGGAGCGAGCTGAACAAGCTGTTCACCGAGAAGGTCTTCCCCATCCTCACCCCGCTCGCGGTGGACCCGGCGCACCCCTTCCCCTACATCTCCGGGCTGTCGCTGAACCTCGCCGTCGTGGTGCGCAACCCCATCAGCCAGAAGGAACTGTTCGCCCGCGTCAAGGTGCCCGACCAGCTGCCCCGCCTGATCTCCGTGGACGGGCACCGCGCCGGGAGCATCGCCGGACGCACCGCCCGCTTCATCGCGCTCGAGGACGTCATCGCCGTCCACCTCGACCAGCTCTTCCCCGGCATGGAGGTGCTCGAGCACCACACCTTCCGGGTCACCCGCAACGAGGACCTCGAGGTGGAGGAGGACGACGCGGAGAACCTGCTGCAGGCGCTCGAGAAGGAACTGCTGCGCCGCCGGTTCGGCCCGCCGGTGCGCCTCGAGGTCGCCACCGACATCAACCCGAGCATCCGGGCGCTGCTGGCACGGGAGCTGGGCATCGAGGAGGACGAAGTCTTCACCCTCCCGGCGCCCCTTGACCTGCGCGGGCTCAGCGTCATCGGGAAGATCGACCGCGGGGAGCTCCACTACCCCAAGCACGTCCCGCACACCAGCAGGCACCTCAACGAGAGCGAGACCTCGAAGGCCGCCAACGTGTTCGCCGCCATGAGGCGCCGCGACATCCTGCTGCACCACCCGTACGACTCCTTCTCCACCTCGGTCCAGGCCTTCCTGGAGCAGGCCGCGGCCGACCCCAAGGTGCAGGCCATCAAGCAGACCCTCTACCGCACCTCCGGGGACTCCCCCATCGTCGACGCCCTGATCGACGCGGCGGAGGCCGGCAAGCAGGTGCTCGCCCTGGTGGAGATCAAGGCGCGCTTCGACGAGCAGGCCAACATCTCCTGGGCCCGCAAGCTCGAGCAGGCCGGCGTCCACGTGGTGTACGGGATCGTGGGGCTCAAGACCCACTGCAAGCTCTCCCTGGTCGTCCGCCAGGAAACGGACGGGCTGCGCCGCTACTGCCACATCGGCACCGGCAACTACCACCCCCGCACGGCCCGCTACTACGAGGACCTGGGCCTGCTCACCTCCAACGACCAGGTGGGCGAGGACCTGTCCCGGCTGTTCAACCAGCTCTCGGGCTACGCGCCGAAGTCCACGTTCAAGCGGCTCCTCGTGGCACCGCGGTCGGTGCGTTCGGGGCTGATCGACCGGATCGAACGGGAGATCGCCAATAAGAACGCCGGGCGCGCCGCCCGCGTGGTCATCAAGGTCAACTCGATGGTCGACGAGGCCATCATCGACGCCCTCTACCGGGCTTCGCAGGCCGGGGTGAAGGTCGACGTCATCGTGCGCGGCATCTGCTCGGTGCGGCCCGGGGTGCCCGGGCTCAGCGAGAACGTCACCGTGCGCTCGGTGCTCGGCCGGTTCCTCGAACACTCGCGCGTCTTCGCCTTCGCCAACGGCGGCGATCCGGCGGTGTTCATCGGCTCGGCCGACATGATGCACCGCAACCTCGACCGCAGGGTCGAGACCCTCGTGCAGCTGAGCGCCCCGGACGACATCGAGTACCTGATGACGCTCATGGACCGGTACATGGACCCGCGCACCTCCAGCTGGCACCTTGACGAGACCGGGGCCTGGACCCGGCACGCCAAGGACGAAAACGGCGAGGACCTCGGCGACATCCAGTCGTGGCTGCTCGCCTCCCGTGCCCGGCAGCGCGCCGCGATGCGCCGCTGATGTCCGCCAACCTCCAGACCCCGGCCGACGCGGCGCCGGCCCACACGGCGCCGGCGGACGCGGCGCCAGCGGACGCGGCGCCGGCGCACACGGCCGAGGCCGCCGTCGTCGCCGCCGGCACCCTGTGCTGGCGGACCGAGAAGGGCCACCTCCAGGTCCTGCTGATCCATCGCCCGCGCTACGACGACTGGTCCTGGCCCAAGGGCAAGCTCGACGACGGGGAGACCACCCCGGAGTGCGCCGCCCGGGAGACCCATGAGGAGGTGGGCCTCAAGGTCCACCTCGGCATCCCGCTGCCGTCAATCGCCTACGAGGTGTCCTCCGGCCGCAAGGTGGTTCACTACTGGGCGGCGAAGGCCGACCGCCTCAAGCCCGTCCCGGACGGCAAGGAGGTCGATGAGTACCTGTGGTGCACCCCCGACAAGGCCCGGGACCTGCTGACCAACCCCTCCGACGTCGAGCCGCTGGAGGCCCTTGAGGAGGCCCACGCGCGCCGCGACCTCGGGACCTGGCCGCTGATCATCGTCCGCCATGCCAAGGCCAAGCCCCGCTCCTCCTGGAGCCGGGCCGAAGGCGAACGGCCCCTGGCCGCCACCGGGCGGCGCCAGGCGGCGGCAGTCAGCCGGCTGCTGCAGGCCTGGCGGCCCGAACGCATCATCAGCAGCCCGTGGGTCCGCTGCGTCCAGACGGTCACCCCGTACGTCACCAAGGCCGACGCGAAGCTGAAGCTCGTCGACGCGCTCACCGAACACGACGCGGCGCGCAAGCCCGGACGGGCCCGCACGGCGGTGGAGAAGGTTTTCGACAAACGCCACCCCGTCGCCATCTGCACGCACCGGCCGGTCCTGCCCCTGGTCTTCGGGGTCCTGCGCGCCCACATGCCGGCGCCCCTTGCCGCGCTGCTGCCGGTCGCCGACCCCTACCTGGCGCCCGGTGAGGCGGTCATCTGCCAGGTCAGCTCCGTCAACCACGGGCGCATCGTCTCGGTGGAACAGTACCGCGCCTACGACGACTGACACGCCGTTGCGCTGGGCCCGCACAGGTCGGCGCACCGGCGGGTCCTCGCTAGACTGGCACGGTGAGCACACCCCTGATGACCCCGTATGAAGACCTGCTGCGCGATGTGATGGCCAACGGCACCGCCAAGTCCGACCGGACGGGCACCGGAACCCGCAGCGTCTTCGGCCGCCAGCTGCGCTTCGACCTGCGCGAGTCCTTCCCGCTGATCACCACCAAGCGGGTGCACTTCAAGTCGGTCGCGCTCGAACTGCTCTGGTTCCTCCGCGGGGAATCGAACGTCCGGTGGCTGCAGGAGCAAGGCGTTTCGATCTGGGATGAATGGGCGGACGCCGACGGCGAACTCGGCCCGGTCTACGGGGTGCAGTGGCGCTCCTGGCCCACCCCCGACGGCGGGCACATCGACCAGATCGCCGCCGTCATCGAAGGGCTCAAGGCGAACCCCGACTCGCGGCGCCACATCGTCTCGGCCTGGAACGTCTCGGAGATCTCGAACATGGCGCTGCCGCCCTGCCACGCGTTCTTCCAGTTCTACGTCGAGCCCTCGGCCGACGGCCCCGGCCGGCTCTCCTGCCAGCTCTACCAGCGCTCGGCGGACACCTTCCTCGGCGTTCCGTTCAACATCGCCTCCTACGCCCTGCTGACCCTCATGGTGGCCCAGCAGGCCGGGCTGGAGCCCGGGGAGTTCATCTGGACCGGCGGGGACGTGCACATCTACGACAACCACGTCGAGCAGGTCACCGAGCAGCTCTCGCGCGAACCCTATCCGTACCCGCGGCTGCGGATCACCCGCACCCCGGCAAGCATTTCCGACTACACCCTTGAGGACTTCGAAGTGCTCGACTACCGGCACCACCCCACGATCAAGGCCCCGATCGCCGTATGAGCTTCGACAATGTCACAGTCACCGGCGCCGTGGGCGGCGGGCCGGTCATCGGCCTGATCTGGGCGCAGACCGAGGACGGGGTGATCGGCAGGGACGGCGGCATGCCCTGGGATGTCCCGGAGGACCTGGCCCACTTCCGGAAGACCACCACCGGCCACCCGGTCATCATGGGCCGCCGCACCTGGGAGTCCTTCCCCCGGAAGTACCGTCCGCTGCCGGACCGCACCAATATCGTCGTGAGCTCCTCCGGTCCGCTGGAGGGCGCCGCCGTCGTCGGCTCGCTCGAGGCCGCCCTGGCCGAGGCGAAGCGGGCCCCCGGGGCGGAGCAGATCTGGATCATCGGCGGCGGCCGGCTGTACGCGGACGCCGTCGCCGTGGCCAACACGGCGGTGGTCACCGTCATCGAGGGCAACGCCGAGGGCGACACGTACGCCCCGGTGCTGGGCCCCGAGTGGGACCTGAAGGGCGTCACCCCCGCGGGGGGCTGGCTGGAAAGCTCCACCGGCACCCGGTACCGGCTGAGCCTGTGGGCGCGCGGGGCCACGGGGGCCTGACGGGCGGCGGGTGACGTAACCGGCACTGCCCCGCGCGGCGCGCTCGCCTAAGCTGGAGGAATGACCTTCGCAGCAAGCACCTCCCCCCTGCCCTCCGTCGGCTTCGTCGGCTGGCGCGGCATGGTCGGCTCCGTCCTCATGCAGCGCTTCCAGGACGAGGGCGACTTCCGCCTGTTCAACCCCGTCTTCTTCTCCACCTCCAACGCCGGCGGGCCGGCGCCGTCCTTCGCGGAGGGCGCCGGGAAGCTCGAGAACGCCTACGACGTCGAGACGCTGGCGAAGCTGCCGATCATCGTCACCGCGCAGGGCGGGGACTACACGGCCGAGGTGCACCCCAAGCTGCGCGACGCCGGCTGGGACGGGCTGTGGATCGACGCCGCCTCGACGCTGCGGATGGAATCCGATTCGATCATCGTCCTCGACCCGGTCAACCGCAGCGTCATCGACGCCGGGCTGGCACGCGGCGTGAAGGACTTCATCGGCGGCAACTGCACCGTCTCGTGCATGCTCATGGGCCTGGGCGGGCTGTTCCGCAACGGCCTTGTGGAGTGGGGCACCTCGATGACCTACCAGGCCGCATCCGGCGGCGGAGCCCGGCACATGCGCGAACTGCTCACCCAGTTCGGCGCCCTGCACTCGAGCGTGCTCACGCACCTCGACGACCCGGCCTCGGCGATCCTCGAGATCGACCGGGCCGTCCTGGCCCAGCAGCGGAACCCGGAACTCGACGCCTCCCAGTTCGGCGTGCCGCTGGCCGGCTCGGTGATCCCGTGGATCGATGCCGACCTGGGCAACGGACAGTCCCGCGAGGAGTGGAAGGCCGGGGCCGAGACGAACAAGATCCTGGGCACCGGCGACGGCGGGCGCATCCCGTTCGACGGCCTGTGCGTGCGGATCGGCGCCATGCGCTCGCACTCGCAGGCGCTGACCCTGAAGCTGACCGAGGACCTGCCGGTGGCCGAGATCGAGCGGCTGATCGCCGCCGACAACGAGTGGGTGAAGGTGGTGCCCAACACCAAGGAGGCCTCCGTGGCCGAACTGACGCCGGTGGCGGCGACCGGATCGCTGGAGATCCCCGTCGGGCGGATCCGCAAGCTCGAGATGGGCCCGGAGTACATCAGCGCCTTCACCGTGGGAGACCAGCTGCTGTGGGGCGCGGCGGAGCCCCTGCGCCGGATGCTCCTGATCGCCACGGGCAACCTGTAGCGGCCTCCGGGCGCACCGAACTGTCAGAGGGCGGGGGCAGAATACCGGCATGGAACACACCGACGTCGACCGCATCCTGACCGGATTCTTCGCCGCAAGCGCCCGCGGCCGGCACCCGGAGACGGTGATCCGGTACGGGCGCGTGGAGGCGGGGCTGAGGTCCTACCTGGAGGGCGAGGGTGCCCGCTCGCTGCCGCCGGAGGCGGCGGCGCTGCTGGAGCTTGAGCGCCAGTTCCGCCCCGACGCCGCCTACGTGCGCCTGATGGGCGCCGCGGAGCTCCTCCACGCCCTGCCCGGGTTCCTCGGGGTGCGCTGGCTCGCGGCGGACTTCCACGACCGCCTGGCCCAGATCAGCCTCGCCTCCCGGCTGGCGCAGTGGCTGTGCACCCGGCAGCTGGTGGACCGCAAGGCGCAGTGGGGGGATGTCCTGCTGACCCGCGCCGCCGCCGAGCATGCGCGGCGGACCTCGGTCACGTAGGAGCGGCCGTCAGCCGCCGGCCGGGCTCAGCGGGCGCTGCGCGCCGGCAGCGCGCAGCCGATCAGCAGCGGTTCGGGCTGCAGCCGGATGCCGAACTCCTTCTCCACCCCGTCCGCCACCAGGCCGGCCACCGCCAGCAGGTCGCGGGCGGTGGCGCCGCCCCGGTTGGTCAGCGCGAGGGTGTGCTTGGTCGACAGGGAGGCCCGTCCGCCCGCTGCAGCGAAGCCGGCGTCGCCGGCCAGGCCGAAGCCCTTGGCGAAGCCCGCGTGCTCGATCAGCCAGGCCGCGCTCAGCTTCACCTTCCCCGGGTCCGCGACGGGATACCGGGGGGCGGCCTCGGGCAGGGCCGCGGCGTCGGCGGCGTCGATGACCGGGTTGGTGAAGAAGGATCCGGTGCTGAAGGTGTCCCGGTCCTGCGCGTCGAGGACCATTCCCTTGGCCGCGCGCAGCCGAAGCACCTCGCGGCGCACGTCGTTGGCGTAGGCCCGCTTGCCGACCTCGACCCCCAGGGCGCGGGCCAGTTCGGCGTACTTCACCGGTGCGCTCATGCGCCCGAGGCCCAGCTGGAATTCGACCGTGAGCACCACGTAGCGCGGCGAGCCGTCGACGGTTGTCTGCTTGAGCAGCGAGTCCCGGTACCCGAAGTGCAGTTCGAAGTTGGTGAAGCTCTTCACCGCCGAGGCCTGCCGGTCCCAGGTGCGCACGGTGGCGATCGTCTGGGACACGTCGGAGCCGTACGCTCCGACGTTCTGGACCGGCGTGGCCCCGGTGGAGCCGGGGATGCCCGAGAGCGCCTCGAGGCCGGAGAAGGCGTGCTTCACCGTGTACTCCACCAGCGCGTCCCAGTCCTGGCCGGCCTGCGCCTTAACCATCACGCCGCCGCAGGTGGCGTCGTCATCGTTGACGGTGAAGCCGTCGGAGGCGATGCGGACGACCGTGCCGTCGAAGCCCTCGTCGGCGATCACCAGGTTGGAGCCGCCCGCGAGGATGAGCAGGGGCTCGCCGGCGTCGTCGGCGGTGCGGACGGCGTCGATGATCTCCGCTTCCGACCGCGCCTCGATCAGCGTGCGGGCGGGTCCGCCGACGCCCGCCGTCGTCAGCGCGGCCAGGGACGAACCGGTCAGCGGCGTGCTCATGACAGGCGCACCACGGCCTGGGCCTTCACGAGGACCTTCTGGCCCTCGAAGGTGACGGTGAGGTCGATCCGCGCCGTGGACTCCTCGGGGTTCAGGGCCCCGATGGTCCCCCGGACCTCGAGGACGGCGCCGGGGACTCCGGGCTGGCCGGTGGTGTCGGCCACCACGACGGGCTTGGTGAAGCGCGTCTGGTAGTCGATGACCGAGCTCGGGTCGCCGGTCCAGTCGGTTACGAGCTGCACGGCGGCGCCCATGGTGAACATGCCGTGGGCGATGACCCCGGGCAGGCCGACTTCCCGGGCGAAGTCGGGGTTCCAGTGGATCGGGTTGAAGTCCCCGGAGGCCCCGGCGTAGCGCACCAGGTCCTGGCGGGTCACCGGGATCGTCACGGACCCGATCTCCTGCCCGACGGTCAGTTCGGCTGCTGGGATGCTCACTGCTGCTCCTCTCCCCGGACGAGCAGGGATGACGTTGTGGTTGCGGTCCGCACGCCGTCCACTGTCGAGATTTCGGCGCGCGTGGTGATCATCGCCCCGCCGCCCATGGCGCGCACGGAGTCGACGTGGAGGGCGGCGACGAGTTCGTCCCCGGCCACGATGGGCCGGTGGTGGGTGAAGCGCTGGTCGGCGTGGACCACCCGGGAGAAGTCGATCCCGGCGCCCGGATCGGTGATGAGCTGGGCGTCCGCCCGCTGCGCCACGATGATGGCGAACGTCGGGGGCGCCACCAGGTCGGCGTGTCCGAGGGCCCGTGCCGCGTCGACGTCGTAGTGGGAGGGGTGGGTGGCCTTGACGGCCCGGGCGAAGTCGCGGATCGCCTCGCGCCCGACGGTGTACACCTCACCGGCGGGGTAGGTGCGCCCCTGCAGGTCGGGGTTGAGAGTCATGGAAGTCCTCCGGAAGGTCGCGGGCGGGGGCTGGGTTCAAGCGTAGCGGAGCGGCCGGCTCGGCGGCCGGTGGGTGTCAGCGGGGCGCTGCGGGGCTCCTGCGCCGCCGTGCGTCGCGGGTCCGCACCACCATTCCGGCGATGTGGCAGAGGAGGCCCGTGCCGATGAGCGGCATCGCGGCGAACACCGCGGCCTCGGCATTGGCCGCCGCCCCCGCCACGGCGAGCGCGATGCCGGCGCCGGTGAGGATGAGCGCGGCGATCAGGAGCCTGCGGTACAGCACCGATCCGGTGTCCCAGGGTGTGTTGAGCATCCCCCAATCCTACCGCCGCGCTAGAACAGGGACTCCTGCACCGCCGGCACCGGGGTGGTGTACGCCCCCAGCCCGAGCCGGCGCCCCTTGAGGCGGGACAAGTCGGCGAGGAAGCGCAGCGGGGCGCCGTCGAGGGTGACGAGGGCGCAGGACCCGATCAGGGGGCCGATGACGAAGCCGTGCTCGCCGCTTTCCAGGTCCCCCGGATAGGGCTGGGCGCCCTGCGCCGTCAGCATTTGGCGCCACGACGGCGGCGGGTCGAACCGCTCGGTGACGACGGTGAAGCCCTCAAGGTCCAGCCCCTCCCGCAGCAGCTGCCGGGCGGAGTCGGCGAACCCTGCGTTGAGTCCGGCGAGCCGTTCCGGCGGGAGCGGCCGGCGGAGGGCCTCGGCCTTGGCCGCCGAACGCACGGCCTGCGGCAGGCCCACGCTGCGCGTCACCTCATCCTCGAGGACGCGCACCACCCGCCCGTTCTCCGCGAGGGCAACGTACGAGCCGGTGACGGCGCCCTGCTCCACCAGCCGCCCGTGCTTGCGTTTGTCCGCGGCGGTCCCGACCTTCGTGGCGCCGTCGGCGAAGGTCGCCACGTACAGCCAGTGCGGCTGGTCGAGGTAGCGTTTCAGGCCCTCCGGGGCGATCCCCGAGCGGTGGAAGTCGTGCAGAAAGCGCAGGTCGTCCTGGGCGAAGCAGGGCCCGCACTGGTAGCCGCGCTCGGCCTCGGCCTGCCGCGGGCAGGGCAGGTGGGTGCGGGACTGCGCGTCATGAACCCGGTAGGAGCCAAGGCAGTAGCGCACGCCGGCCGGACCCAGGACGCGGTACCCGAGCCGCACCCCCGGACGCAGCGGCAGGTCCGTGCGGGCGCCTTCCGGGTCGGCGAGGACCAGGGCCGGCGCCTCGCCGTGCCAGGCCACCCCGCTGCACAGGTAGCGTCCACCGGGCTGCATCGGCCTGGGATCAGAGCCCCTCGGCCACCGCCGCCGCCGCCGCGAGCCAGGCCCGCTGGGTTGCCGGGCGCAGCGAGCCGTAGCGGATCCGCCCCTTTAGCAGGGCGGGGTCGAAGGGGATGGTGACGGCGCTGCGGGCCAGTTCGGTGAACCCGTCGGCGATGCTCTGCGCCTGGGCGGCGGTGCCGTTCTTGTCCGACTGGCTGACGATGACCACGGCGTTGCGGGAGAGCTGCTCATAGTCCCCGCCGCGGGCCCGCAGGGCCTCGAGGAGCAGCGCGCCGGCCTCGGCGTGCTCCTCGAGGGTGGTGGTGGCGATGACGAGCTGGTGGGTGTGGTGGAGCATGCGCAGCCACCGTTCGGCCGTTTCGTCATTGCCGGAGTCGACGACGTTGAGCCGGAAATACTTCGAGGCGACCTCGTGCAGGGCGTCGAAGTCCCGCGAGGTGACCTTCTGTTCCGAAGCCAGCACGTCGGGCTTGGAGCGCAGGACGTCGTACTTGTCCTCGGTCTGGTGGTGGACGTAGCGGGCCAGCAGCGCCGACTGGGCGGACGGGGCGAGCAGCGCGCCGGTCTGCGGCAGCAGGTCGAGCACCGTCGCTTCGTGCGGGCCCTGCTCGGTGCGCCACCCGAGGGTGCCGCGGGTTTCGTTGTTGTCCCAGGCCAGGACGGGTCCGCCGCCGTTGCGGGCGAAAACCGCCGCGAGCATCACCGTCGTCGGCGTTTTATTGGCGCCGCCCTTGCCGTTCACGACGGCGATGGTCCGCGGGCCGGGCCAGTGCTGGCTGACGGAGCGGGTATGGGCGCGCACCACCAGTTCGGCGGCGGAGGGCGGGATGCGCACGCCGATCCGGGTCAACGCCCCGCGGAGCCCGGTTTCGGCAGGAACCACGGCCGTGTCGGGGGTGAGGAAGGAGCGGCGGCCGGTGCGCGCTGCGGAGGCCCGCTGCCGGGTGGCCGGCGGTTCGGCAGGCTGCGGAGGAAGCTCCGCGACGGGGTCCGTCCCGAACCCTCCGTCGTCCGGCCGGGAACCGCCAAGCGGCCCCGGTTCCGCCGGTGCGGTCCCGGGGAGGCCGGGAACGACGGAAGTTCCCGGCTCGAGGAGTCCCGGGGCGAAGGGCTCGGGCTCGTAGGGAACCATGCCGTAGGGCACCGGGTCGTACGGCCCCGAATCGAAAGGCGCCGGGCCATACGGCGCTGCATCGGAAGGTGCCGGGTCATACGGGGCTGCCTCGGAGGGCACAGAGTCGGAGGCCACCGCTCCGTAGGGCGCCGCGCCGTGCAGCACGGCGGGGATCGAGGGCGCGTAGTTCGGCGCCGCATCCGGCCCGTACACCGCCGGTCCGCCCTCCGGAGCGGAGGGCGGGGCCTCCCACCGGACCTGGAAATCCTCTTCCAGCAGGGACTGCCGGCGCCGGCTCGCCCTGGTGGGATAGGTGTCGTTCGTGCTGTCGGCGCTCCACGCGGAGTCACGTTCGGTCATGTAAGTCCATCCCCCCGCACACCTGACGGGGCGGCTGCTTAGCGGTCATTTGCCTCCGCCCATCCTATAAGCACCCTGATCTCCGGCGTCCGCAGCCGAGTAACAGTGGGCGCCGACCGCAGACACGGCCCGGCCCGCGACCTATGCTTTCCGTATGTTTCCCGCCTTTCGGCCGATGCGGCAGGTCCGGGTGTCCGACGAATCGCACCGGGTGACGACCTTCGAACTCTTCTTCGACCTCGTCTTCGTGTTCGCCTTCACCCAGGTCACCGCCTTCATGGCGCACGAACACACCGGCTTCGGCGTCCTGCAGGGCATGATCATCCTTGGCATCCTCTGGTGGTCGTGGGTCTGCTACTCCTGGCTCGCGAACCAGACCCACGTCGACGAGGGTGTCGTGCGGCTCGGGATGTCCCTGGCCATGATGGCGATGTTCATCGCGGCCCTGGCCATCCCGGAGGCCTTCGACGACATGGCGGGAGGCCTGGACGGGCCGCTGGTGTTCGCGTTGGCCTACTTCGTCGTCCGGCTGGTCCACATCGGGCTGTACCTCCTCGCCGCGGGGGACGACGTCCCGCTCCGGCGCCAGGTGATCAAGACCTCGAGCGCCATGTTCACCGGCTCGGGCATCATCATCACCGGAGCCCTCATCGGCGGGCCGGCCCAGACCTGGTTCTGGCTCGTCGGCCTCGCCGCGGACATCGCGCTCACCTACCTCACCTCCGCGGGAGGGAACTGGCGGGTCCATTCCGCCGCCCACTGGACCGAGCGGTACGGCCTGGTCGTGATCCTCGCCCTGGGCGAATCGATCATCTCCATCGGTGTGGGCGCCTCGGAACGTCCGGTGAGCACCCTGATGATCCTGGGGGCGGTGTTCGGCGTCGGGCTCTCGATCTGCCTGTGGTGGCTCTACTTCGACGTCATGGCGATCGCGGCGGAGCACGTGCTGGCGCGGCTCCGCGGCCGGGCGCGGTCGGCACTCGCCGTCGACGCCTACACCTATCTCCACCTCCCGCTGATCGCCGGGGTGGTCCTTTCGGCGCTCGGCGTCGAGGATGCCCTGGCGCATCTCGATGAAACCTCCGGCTACGGCTGGCTGGGCGCCGGCGCCCTGCTGGGCGGGACCGCGCTGTACCTCCTGGCCCACGCGGCGTTCTGGCGCAGGGTCGGCGGGTACTGGAAAACGTGGAGGCTCAGCACCGCCGCCGTCCTGCTGGCCCTGGTTCCGGCCGCCTCAGGATTCGCGCCGCTGGTGGCCCTTGGACTGGTCTTCGGATTGTGCGCCCTGCTCGTCGTCGTCGAGACGAGCGTCTATGCGGACAAGCGGGCGGAGATCCGCGGGAGCCACTCTCCGGCGTAACGCGGCCGGTGCCGGGCCTCCCGCCGGAATGCCACCCACACCCGGGACCGCGGCTCCTAGGCCTTGGGGCGGGCCCGGACGTGCATCTTCTCCCCCTGGTGGCCGAAGAGGCTGAGGAACTCCACGGCGCGCTCATCGGCGCTGGCGAACCAGTGCGGGGTGTGGGTGTCGAACTCGGCGGCCTCCCCCGGGCCCAGGACGAAATCCTTGTCCCCGAGTACGAGGCGCAGGCGCCCATTGAGGACGTACAGCCACTCATACCCCTCGTGCACCCGAAGCTCGGGCTCCCCCTGCCTGGCGCCGGCGGCCAGCACCATCTTGTACGCCTGGAGCCCACCGGGCCTGCGGGTGAGCGGAAGGGCCGTCATGTCGCCGTGCCTGATGGGCCGCAGGTGGATCCGGGGATCCCCGGTGGGTGGTGCCCCGACGAGGTCGTCGAGCGGGACCTGGAACAGGCGCGCGAGGGGCAGGAGCAGTTCGAGGTTCGGGCGCCGCTGGCCTCCCTCGAGGCGGGACAGGGTGCTCGCCGAGATCCCGGTGGCCCCGGACACCTCGCCGAGGGTCAGGCCCCGCTGCTGGCGCAGCGCCCGCAACCGCGGGCCCATGGCGTCGAAAACCGGCGACAAATCGTTTTCCATCCCCGCATTTTGCCATAGCGGCAAGGAATATTGCCATCCCACCGCCATGCCGCCACCGTGGAGAAGAAGGCGCCGAGCGTAGGCGCCGGAGACAAAGGAGAACCATCATGCAGGACCCACGCTACGACGTCGTCATTGTCGGAGGCGGACCCGCCGGGCTCAGCGCCGCGGTGGCCCTCGGCCGCTCGCTGCGGACCACGGCCGTGATCGACTCCGGCTCCCCGCGGAACGCCCCCGCGGCCGGGGTGCACAACTTCCTCTCCCGGGACGGCATGCCGCCGCTCGACCTCGTGGCGGCGGGACGGGCGGAGGCGGCATCCTACGGGTCGGTCCTGATCGACGCGGAGGTGGTCCGGGTCGAGAGGGGGTCGGACGGGTTCACCGCCACGCTCGGGGACGGCCGGCGCCTGGGTGGCCGACGCCTGCTGGTGACGACGGGGCTCACCGATGAACTGCCCGACGTCGAGGGCCTCGCCGCGCACTGGGGCACCGGCGTCATCCACTGCCCCTACTGCCACGGGTACGAGTCCCGCGGCAAGGCCATCGGCGTGCTGGCCACCGGCCCGATGGCGATGCACCAGGTGCAGATGTTCCGCCAGCTCAGCAGCGAGGTCACGCTGTTCCGGCACACCGCGCCGGAGCCGACGGACGAGGAGGCGGAACTCCTGGCGGCGCTGTCGGTCCGCGTCGTCACCGGCAGGGTCGAAGCGGTCGAGGCCTCGGCCGGGGCGCTCTCGGGGGTGCGCCTCCAGGACGGCTCCAGCGTCGCGCTCGACGCCCTGGTGGTGGCACCGCGCTTCGCCGCGCGGTCGGCGCTGCTCGAGTCCCTCGGCGTGCGGACCGCCGAGCACCCGATGGGCATCGGCTACGCGGCAGAGGTCGACCCGCAGGGCCGCACCTCCGTCCCGGGGGTGTGGGCGGCGGGCAATGCCGCCGACCCCACCGCCCAGGTGGTGGCCTCGGCCGCGGCCGGCCTCGGGGCAGGCGCCGGGATCAACTGGGACCTCATCGCCGAGGACGCGGCGTCGGCGGTTCAGCGGCGCCGGGCGGGCGCCGAACCGGTGCTTGGTGGAGCACCGGCCGCGTCCGACAATGGAACTCCGGCCGGGACGGCCGACGGCGCAGCAAAGCGGGAGAGCCATGCACACTGAAATGGATCAGGAGTTCTGGGACCGGCGGTATGCGGAGCACCGCAGGGTGTGGAGCGGGAACCCGAACGTGCACCTCGTGACGACCGCTTCCGCGCTGCCGCCCGGGCGCGCGCTCGACGTTGGCTGCGGCGAGGGCGCCGACGCCCTGTGGCTCGCCCGCAACGGGTGGCGGGTGACCGGCGTCGACATCTCCGAGGTCGCCCTCGGACGCGCCCGGGAGCAGGCCGCGCTGGAGGACGCCGCCGTGGCCGCCCGCGTCGAGTGGGTGCACGCGGACCTCCTCGAGGCGCCGCCGGAACCGCGCAGCTTCGACCTCGTCTCGGCGCAGTTCATGCAGCTCGCCGAGCCGGCGCGCTCGGCGCTGTTCGCCGGGCTCGCGGAGGCCGTGGCGCCGGGCGGCACCCTGCTCATCGTCGGCCACCATCTTTCCGACCTGCACACGACGGTGCGGCGGCCCCCGCTGCCCCAGCTGTTCTACACCGCGGAAGACCTCATCCCCCTGCTCGACGGCGGCTGGGACATCACCGCCTCCGAGGCGCGCCCCCGGTCGGCGGCCGACGTTGAAGGGCACCAGGCGACAATCCATGACACGGTGCTCCAGGCCCGCCGGCTGGAGACCGGCCCGGCACCGGCGCCGCCCGCTGCGGGACCGGTGTAACATCACCGCCGCAGGCGCACGCCGCGGCGGTGACGGCCGCCGGAGGCCGCTCCGCGCCTGCGCCCATGCCCGGGAAGCACTGCCGCAGGGCGGATTGTCCTACCTGCCGTTGGCGACCTCGAAGGACACGATCAGGATGCCCGAGGTGGTCGAGTTGCGGCGGTACTGGTCATTGCAGTCGGCGCGCAGGAACAGCTTGTGGCTGCTATTGGTCAGCTTGGTGGTGTCGATACTGATCCGCCCGTCGTACTCCCCGCCCGCCCGCCGGAGGATCAGGCCGGGAACATTGGCATGGAGATCCGGGTCGATGCGGATCTCATGGGCCGTCACGGGCGGGTCGCCCGCCTCGCCGTGCGAAACCATTCTGACGGCGGGTGACCAGATGCCGCTGACGGGAGTATTCGGAACCGGAACAGTCAGGAGATCGGCTTCGCAGTAGCCGCCCTTCGCCAGATCCCTCCCGGGCGCCGAGTACCATCCCTTACCGCGCAGATAGGGATCCTGGGAGACATCGCTCACGGTGCGGGTAGGCGAAAGATCGACATAGTACTGAAAATTGAGGGAGGCGGTCATGCGGGCTGTGGTTGTCCTGCCGCCCGCAGCAGGGTCTACGACGTCGGAGAAGAATCGAAGGCGCGTTTCCTTCAGGCCATCGGTCGAAAAGAAGGACGGATCAACCCTCACCTGGCCCCAACGGGTGCACGTACCCGGGGTCGGGCACGTCCAGCCGGTTTGGTAGAGCTTGGACTGCGTCTTCTCGGTTGAGGCACCCTTCATGACAACCGCCACGTAGGGCGTCAGGGTCTCGCCGGTATCGGCCTCCTGGCGGCCTGGATTATGCAGCATCATCCGGATATCGAGTGTGAAGGGCCCGGTCATGGTTTCACGTTCGGGAATACACGCCCCGACATGGATATGGCCGTGGTTCGTGCCTGCGGGAGTTGCCCCCGCGGTGGGTGTCCACCAGGACTGCGCATCAACGAAGATCCGCTTCTCGGGATAACCCGCACAGGTGAGGGGGTCGGGCGGAGCGGCCACGGCCGGGACGGGGGAGGAGCCGAGTAGGGTGCTCGCCACAAGGAGTAGTGCCACTACCATGCGCGCGGGTCGTTCCAGATACCTCGGAGTAATCTGCATAGCTGACTCCGTTCACACTTTCTGAGTGTCCATCCCTCCCCCAGCGGGTTCCTGAAGCTTCACGGCGTCCGTATCGAGGGCGGACTGACCGTTACGCCGAGGCCGTGGCAGCACTGCGCGCGGCCGGGTCTTAAAAGGGCCCGAGAGGACTGGGGTGGACCAGCGTCAGGCCATGGGATTTGAATTCACGGATCCGCATAGCGGGTTGTTCCCGGCGGTCCCTGGAAGTAAATTACGTCTTCGCAGGCCCGAGGGGAAGAGTTGTCCCTCCTGTTACGAGGGGTCCGCGTGGGGGCCGATGCGCTCCACGCCGCGTCCGTCATCCTGGCCTCTTCACCGGGGCGCCGCAGGTGCTGCAGTGCGTTAAGACAAAAACCCCCGGAATCCAGGATTCCGGGGGTCTGCGTTTTGTAGCGGTGGTGGGACTCGATCCCACGACCTCACGATTATGAGTCGCTGCATAATACTGTGACCTAACAAGGATTTTGCTGCCGAAACCATCCAACTTTCATCCAACAACTCGTAGTACTTAGATGAGCTCGCCGGCCCCGGGGCTGAACATTCGATCAACAGCGCGGGCAGAGGCGTGTAGATCATCCTCGTAATACTGAGCGTAGGTGTCCAAGGTAGTCACGGCCGATCGATGCCCCGCGATCTGCTGCACCACCTTGACATTGGCATCTGCGCTGATTGCGAGGCTGACAGCAGTCCGGCGAAGGTCGTGAAAGACGATCCGGGGAAAGGCTGGGTCTCGTTCGCGGCATCGATTCACCGCCGGGTGCAGTATCCGTCGCGCGAAGTTGGAGGATCTCAGCTCACGACCGGACGGCGCGGTGAATACCAACGCGCCCGGGTCCATACCTTCGATGTGCGCCCTCAGCAGGCTTGCCACGGAATCCGGGATTGGGACCCGCCTCGGGCGTCGACCCTTGGTCGTGGAGCGCAGCTCCAACCGACCATCCACTGGTACAAGTGCGGACTCCACAAGGACGTACGAGTTCTCCCCCAGGTGTACGGAGCGGGCTTGGAGACCCGCGATCTCCGACCACCTCAAGCCTGTCGTACCAGCAAACAGGACGAGCAGTTTGTAGTGAGCATGTGACACTTCCTCGACCCGTCCACCAAGTGAGCATTCCGTAGCCAGGGTCTTGAGCTGATTCGCCGTAAGCGCTCTCGCCTCACGCACAGGCTCCGGCTTGGCCACGTGATTCATCCTGGCGTTTCGAGCGACGTTGTTAGCGATGTAGCCGCTGTCAACCGCATACTGCAGCATCCTCCCCAGCTGCCGATACGCGCGCTGTCGTGCATCATCCGTCCGAAACGTACCCAGCCAACTATTGACCACCCCCAGCGTGATCGCCCCCAGCGGACGGTACTCAAAGTGGTCGCGGATGTGATTGAGGTAGATGCGCCGGTATCCCGCGACAGTCACGGGCGAGGCTGGCCTCTTTCCATCCGCGCCCACAGAACCGATCCGCGCGAGCCACTCCTCGTAGAGGTCATGGAAGCGCAGCTTCTCGCCCTTGCGCGTATCCACGAGGGTGCCGCCAGCTTTCGCATTGGCTACCGACAACTCATTGGCCCGAGCTGCGGCCAAGGTGGGAAACCGCTTGAAAATCCGTCTGCCGTCGATCCGGTAGTCGTGCTGGTACTTACCGTTCGGGAGCTTCTTGATTGCCACCGCAGAAGTCTATCCAGTGGGTCGTGCGCTCACTCCACGGCGACACGCCGGGAAAGATGCGCCACGCAGCTAGACCGTGCGGCCGCCCAGTTATCCACAGCCCGTGGAGAAGTGCCACAGTCCACCATGCTTCCGCACTTCGCGCCCGGAACTCCTGTGGAAAATTCGGACGCGGCTGTGGATTGACATCACCCATACTTGTCAGTCTTGATGGGCTTGACATTGTGGTCTGTATCGGCAACCCGCACCAGATGTACGATTGGGTCATCGGATTGTACGGCAACTGAACGCTGAGCGCAATCTGAGGTGGACTCAGCTGCGAGCCACCAGAGCACTCCCCATCGACGCGCGGGCCGCGGTTCAACCTGAATGGTCGAGGGGGATCCTCCACAGAGCAGATCTAAGCAACTCCAGGCCTTCTTGCCGCGCTTCTTCAGCGGGCAGACCTGACGTGCTTCCACATCGGCGCCGGCGTTAACGCCGCCTGCCTTGAATCAGGAAGTGAACCATTGAGTACAACCTTGCATAGCACCCTTTCGGGTGCAATCACTGCCGCCACGGCCCGGGAGATCACCGGGAACCTGTACCTCACCCGCCGGGAATGTGCGGCGTACATGGGCGTCTCCGAGAAGTTCCTCGCAACACACCTCAGCGACGGCCCGCCGCGGCGGCTCATCGGATCAAAGGTGATCTACCGGCTGTCCGACGTTGACCGCTGGATGGACCACCAGGTGGTGACCAATTGAACCCTTACAAGGACGCTTGGTTGGCCCAGGTCAGAACCGACCCCACTTTGCGAGAGCCTGCCCTCCAAGTAGCAGAAGCTCTGGGTGCAAGCATGACCGGCCTCGCGCCCACTGCGTACACAACCTGGGTAAAGCTGACGAAGGCGACCGGTCAAGACCAAGCCGTGGTGCGTTCCGCCATTTCAGATCTGCGGAACGCCGGCCATGTGGGTGCCTACTGGTGCTCTTCCCCGGGGCGATCAAACGGCTTCAAGATACTGCACACCGCCGTTTCGCCTTGACTAGGGCGACACTTCGGAGATTGCCCGCGGCACAACACCCCGACGCCCCCCGCTGGTACCTTGCGCGGGTTTCGGCCCGCGCAGCTCGCATCGATTCCTCTCGATGGACATATGCCGAGTTCGCTGCTTCCATCTCGTCGTCATCTCTCAGTGACGGAGCGAAGGCAACCATGCTGGCCACGGCCTCCAAGGCCAACGCCCGCGGCGTCACCACGGTTGACCGCGCGACAATCTCCGGGCTCACGGGATGGAGCGATTGGACCACCACCCAGCATTGGAAATCAGCGGAGCGCTTGGGTCTCCTGCTGTCGGCGCCCAGGTTCAACAAGACTTCGATTCGGTATCTCGGAACGGTGGCTGTTCGCGCGCAACCGTTCGAAGTCTCAGCTCGAGCCCTCCTCGAGCATGTCTGGACGTCTTCCGATCACCAGTGGCACCGTGTGGCGGATAAGGACCGTCATGAACCCCCGTGGGGCGCGGACCGCCCCCCGTTCTGAGCACCCAATTCTAAGGAAAGAGCGGAAGTGATTTTCCTTGGCGAGAGATTGACGTCCTCGTCGACATGCTCCGCGGTCTTTCGCCTCCGGCTTCACACCGCCTCCCCCACCAAAGGCGATTGGTGCGTTCAGCGCCGCCGGGCGGAACGCCCCTTGCGCTGAGAACAACATTCGATATGCCGGGGCCCCAGCCCCGGGCAAACCTACCACTACAGATTGGACCAATTTCACAATGACAACGAAACTGACAGTCTCACCCCCACGGTGCGCGCCCCGCAGGCGCGACGGTGAGGTGATCAAGAACGCCACAGCACCCGAGTCACCGTCCCAGGCAAAGGAATGGGACCTGCGGAAGAGACGATATCTGCGCGCCGGGCTTTGCCATGCCTGCGCAGCACAAGCTGCGTGGGGTCACCAACTTGGCTTTCGACAGGTGAAGGCACCGTGCCGGGCATGCATGCCGACGGTACTCGGCTTCCGGCGAAATGAACCTGGCCCGTGGCGCAGCGAGACCAGACAACGGTAGGGGTCCCATGGGAGATCAGCAGCCGCATCTGTCGATCTTAGGTTGGTCCTCCCGCTAAGCACCTGCCGCTGAACTCCACCGCCGGACCAACCTGAGGTTTGCATCCTAGGCTGTACAGCAGGTGCTCTGGCGCTTGTGGCCAACATCCTGCACACTAACGGCGACGGATCCGAAGCCCGCAAAAAGCTTTTCATCCTGCCCGCTCCCAAGGGGGCGATCACCACTGGGGGGGGCATCCAGCCCAGGTGCCCCCACCCCCCCCCCCCCCGCCCCTTTCAAGGAGATAGGAACACGTCTTACTCTGTGGCATGGCCTCCAGCCCTGACTATGACCTGTCCGTCGACGTTGTCCGCTCCGGAACGAGTACCGGGGGGTAGATCGAGTTGAGTACGAGGTAGGCGATGGCTTTTTTCAACAAATCTGGTTGATCTTGGAAAAGCCCAAGCCCCCGGTTGCAGTTGGGACAGAGGATTCCGCGGATGCAGTTGCCGCAGGATGCTTCACCGGCACAACAACGGTGGTCGTGATCGATGGACAGGCGGGCCCCATCGGCCCGCAGGGAACTACCGCATATGGCGCACCCGCCTCCCTGGCGGGCCAATAGGGTTTCATACCCATCAAGATCCATGTTGTAGCGGGACATTTTGGTGACCGAAGCATGGCAGGTCCTGCACCTGTAGTTCAGTCCGTCCCGGGAGTATGTGGAGAGGCAGAACTCCTCGACTGCCTTCCACTCACCGCACACAGGGCAGAGCTTGTTGCCGTCCTGGTCTCTGTCCAGAACGGCATTGCCACGATTTGGAGTGCCGCGCAGGGCTGATAGGTCTTTGCCGTCCTGCTTCTGGCGCCAGTGGTGATGGCAGAGTCCCTCGCCACGTGGCGCGTTCATGTATCGGCAACCATTGAAGGAGCAAGGCTCCGCCTCACCTTTGCGCCGGTTCAGCCTAAGCGGCTTCAGAGGTATCTTCCGGTTGTGTTGACCGTAATGCCCCGCGCACAAACTGTGCGTCTTATTCATGATCGGCCGGCCGCAGGCGGGTTGTTCAGGACCCGGCCCCGGTCCTACACACGGTCCGTCTGGAACATTGATGTGCCGGACAGGCGTGAGCGGATTCCCCTTCCTTTCTTGCCGGTGGTGGGGGTCGCAGAAGCCGGAGGTGTGCGCGGCCATGTTTTCACATTGAATGTTGCCGTCACGGCCTGGACCAGGGCACTGTTGCTCGGGCACGGGCCCGGACCGCTTCTGAATGGGTCGTAGTTGCCGATCCCCGCGCTGAGTCTGCTCGTGATGCGCCCGGCAGAGCGTGCTGTTAGGTGATTTGACGGGGCGGCTACACAGGCCGCCCTCGTCATGGCCGGGGCCAATGCAGGACCCTTTTTCCTCTCCGGGGCGGCTTCGGTCTTCCGGCGGGGATCCAGACGGGCGGGGATTGACTCCTTGTGTTTCCGCCCCCGGCAGTATCACTGCCTCGTGTATCGGATGGCTCTCGTCTTTTGGCATTGTGGCTCCTGTATCCGCCATTGGATGCATGTGCCACTAGTAGAGCAGACAACGCTGACGCTTTTGATTGACATAGGAGGGTGCCAACCCGCCCGGAACAGTCCTCTCAGGAGCAGAGTGAAAGATGGCTGGCGCGGCGGCGGAAGGTGGGTGCTCGCATCCGTGAGGTTCGCCTCGCACAGGGCTTGTCGCAGGAGTCCCTGGCGCTGGAGTCCGGCCTGAGCCGCAACATGGTTATCGGAATTGAGTGGGGCCGCCGAAGTATTGCCTATGAACGACTTTGGGACATCGCTGAGGTGTTGGATTTGCCCGTAGCGGCCCTCTTTACAGAACCGTCAACCGAGGCAAAGAGGGCCCCCTACCGCGGCGGTCGGCGCTCCATGGGCGAATCGTGAGGTAGCGCGGAGCGACATACCCAGAACGGCGACGCGGCGAACCCAGAACGGCGACGCGGCGAAGCGCCTGTTTCAGTCCCTACAGAAACCGCACGGCAATGGCAGTCGTTCGGCCCGCAGGACGCGCTGTTGACGGCGCCGTTAGGCTCGGAGCATGGGTGCCAAGCGTAGGAAATGGCCGACCAAAGGCCAGGCTTTGGCTGGGTGCGTTTAAGCGTTGCTCTGGATGGCCAGCAATGCGTATTCCGTACTGGCCGAGGGGCGCATCGCCACTGGGTTCTACTGGGTTACGCAGGCCGTTAACCTGGCTTTCGCCTTGCTGTGTGTGTGGTTGTTCATCCGAGCTGTGAAGCGGCCGGAAGACACACGATAATGTCAGTTATCATGTGTCTATGACCCTAATTGCCGTTGAGGAAAACAACGTTGTTTCCAACCAGGAACGCCACGCCCGCCTCATTGCGGGCTGGCAGCTGGCCCAGTCCTCCCCGCACACCCTGCGGGCGTACACCCGGAACCTGACCGACTTTGCAGGGTGGCTCGACGGGCACGGTCTGGATCTGCTGGGCGCCACCCGCACCGTCATCGACGGGTACCGGCACACCCTGACGGGCGCGCCGGCCACGGTGGCACGGAAGCTGGCAGCGGTCTCGAGCTTCTACCGCTTCGCCATGTCGGAGGGGGCCGTGCCGGGCAATCCGGTGGAGCTGGTGAAACGCCCCGTGGTGGACGCCGACCACAGCTCCACGCAGGGCCTGACCAAAGACCAGGCACGTGCCCTCCTGAATGCGGCACGCGCCGACGGCGGGCGCTCACACGCGCTCGTGAGCCTGCTCCTGTTCACCGGCATCCGGCTCAGTGAGGCACTGGGTTCCACAACGGTGGACTACGGCCACGACAATGGGCACCGGACCCTGACGGTCCGGCGCAAGGGCGGCAAAACGGCGAAGGTTGCCGTGCCGGCCCCCGCAGTGGAAGCGTTGAACACCCTGCTGGACACCACAGGGAAAGACCTGGTGAGCGCGGCAGGCGCGGGCCTGCCGATCTTCACCACGGCAACGGGCAAGCCCTGGGCTGCATCGGAGGCGTTCCGCACCATTCAACGGCTGGCACGAAAGGCCGGCATTGAGGGCGAGGTCAGTCCCCACTCCCTGCGGCACACCTTCGCAACCATCGCCCTGAACTCAGGCACCGCGCTGCATGATTTGCAGGACAGCATGGGACACGCAGACCCCCGCACCACACGCCGGTATGACCGGGCGCGGCACAGCCTGAACAAGGCGGCGGGTTACGACGTTGCACGGGCGCTTGCTTAATTTCCCGGCGTGAGTGGTGCTGAGGTGCTCGGTTGTGACGAGGAGGTGGTCGAACATGCCGAGTACGGGAATCGGCTGTGCTCGCCAACTAGTGTGCGGCAGCGAAACACGGTTTTGTAGTTGCCCCGCTGTACGAGCGATTAAAGATTGCTGAAGTAGTCCAGCATCGCTTCCTTATCAATGACCGCCTCGCTTCGCTGCCCGTCCACGAGTCCCAGCCGATCCCGTACGCTCTTCCAGGGGCGACCCTTATGGGTGAGTTCGCTGAGTTGGTAACCAGACATTTGCCCGTAAGACTCCAGCACGGCTCTAATCATTCGCTTCTGCTGGTCTGTAACCTGTCCCAGCGAATTAACGTTGAGCTTGTCGACTCCGTAATCTCCCCGGTGCAGATTGTAGAGCTCCCGGCATACGGGCCCGTTCGCCCAAGCTTGGAAGTCCTCACGAAACAGCGGACGCGATGTCCAAGCCAAAAACCAACCTTGGCTGAAGTAGCAGAGTTTCTGTAACTTCATCGTCGACATCGGACCGTTCTCCGACAGAATGAACTGCGCGACATCGACGATGCTGGTACTCGCCATCGGTCCTCCATCCTGACTTGTCATGTAATCATCACTACTTTCATTCAGAGTACAGTCCCGGTCCGGCTGCGTCCCGACACTTCGGCGGGCCGTTGAACAGCAATCATGCGGGTTTGGTGGGCTTGGGTACTTCGGCGACCTCGTCACGAAGCCCGTGGGACAACATGCCGGCCAGAATCCTCACCCATTCACCGTCAGACTCCGTAAGGTCTCCAACCTCTGCTGCGTCAACGGTGAGTAAGCCGAGGGACCTGGACTTGGAGGCGTCAGTTACAGGTGCTGATATGAAGCACCGATAGGCGGTCTTCCGAACCTTCTTACGCCTCGTCCAGCCGGTACTGTCCCGATAGATGTCCTTGACCCACAGGTCCTTGCCAGCTTTCGCGCGCGAGATCATCTCGGCGGCCTGATCTCTTCCATCCGCGTCAGTCGTTCCAACTATGTAAGTGATCGGCATGACGTTGCTCCGCTCATACGCTGCGCGTTTCCTTAGATAAGAAAGGTCTGCAAGGTCCTCTGATTCGCCCCCTTCCAAGATGAAGAAACCTATACGGACGTCGCGCCCTTGGAATAACTTAGGTCCACACTTCTTGATCAAGTCATCGAAATAGGCTTGGTACTTGTCGTCGGCCGATAGCCGCCCCATTGCCATTTCAAGGTCTTGGAGTACCTCGAAAGCTTTGGCGGCGACAAACTCCCCGTTGATGGTGGCACGTTTCGCGGTCATGTGCTGATTCACCAGAGGGAGGACAGCAGCCACGATGCCAGCGCCCAGAGGCAAGAAGAAGCGGGGGTGACGGTACCTCGCTAGGTCCCCTTTCGGGGCAGCTGGATCCCAATATGGGTCGATCGAATTCCAAACCGGTATTCCAGCCGCCACCACTGCACACAAGGCGATGAGGATGACAACGGCAAGGCTGCCCCAAAAGGTCCAGGGCCTCTTCTTCCCGTTGAGGCTCACCTGGCGACCCTGCTCACAGATCTCCTATGTTGTCTTCGCCCATTCAGACGACTGCATCCTCTCGGGGCGCGTACATTCCTACAGCTGACTCCGCAATGGCTGTCCACCGCGTAACTTCGGCCGTAACCGACGAAACGAGGTCCTCATCCAAGAGCAGGGGAAACTGAGCTATTCGAGCCGGTGTCAGCTTGCGGCCATAGTTGAAACGCCATTTCTCAAGCCGAATGGTCGCTGCGGCGATTATGAGGTGAGCCTCACTCAGCGCCTGGTTCGTTTTCGGAAGCAAAATGAGGCAGTCATCGTTCACCGCGCAAGGCTCAAGCTGCACAAACGCTTCACCGATGCTTCCAGTCTGCGCAACTGTCACGAACCCCGGCGTGAGGATCTTGTCAAAGTGAAGCCATCCATAACACCCGTTATATGCCTCAGTCGGAGAAATGACGAGCGCTTCACCAGGGGCAACTCCTTCCCGGCTGTGAAGTTCTTTCTGGCCGTAAAAAACATCAAAGTAGCCGCCGATCGTTCCTTCGACGGATGGAAGGGCTGCAGCGTTAGCAAGCCGGGCGGCGGACAACATAGAACGGTATGGTTTCGGATTCAGTCTGCCTTCTTCGACGGCACGGCGTTGGCCTGCAATTTCTCCTGCGTACCTTACATAGAAGGAGTACAACCTGCGCATGAGCTCATGGACACTCAGCTCCAACTCGTCCGGTTCAGGGAGTGCCGAGGGCACGTACGCTCCAGCCGTCCACTCGGATTCACCTGTTATGGATGCCAAGCCAGCGAAGCCAGGCACGGTCGACTTGTTGAGCACGGCCTCGATGGCGGCTGGAATCTGATTCTCATGGACGGCATCCAGAGCACGGATCCCTTTCCTGAGTGCGAACCCATCATGCTTCACGCGCACAAAACTAGTCTGGTGCGCCGCGGCATGCGGTACACCCTTCTCGAGGATGACGATCGACGTTGTTGCCGCCGCGTAGGGCTGAAAGAGTTCGTCAGGGAGCTCGATGACAGCCAAGAGGGTGTGGTTGTGCAGTATCTTCTTTCGCCAAGCACCGATAGGTTTCTTCGCCAGAAGGCTCGTCGGCATGAGGATCGCGAGTTTCCCTCTGCGGCGAATACCCTCCAAGGCCCGCTCCACAAAAGCCTGTACGGGGTGGTCGGTGTTCTTATGCGGGAACGGTGGGTTCATCAGGCCTACATCGCAACCGTCTACAGGGAACTCGCCCGTCGTCAGGACGTCCGCTCGATGGATCCCGCTCTTACCGTCCCCTCGCAAGATCATGTTCGCAACGCAAAGTGCGGCTGTAGCTGGCTCGCTCTCAAAGCCAATCAGGTTGTGCTTAACAACCTCCACTGCGTCCGCATAAGAGAGGTGTCCCACCTCTTGTGCTCGGTTCAGGGCGGCTATCAGGAAGCCTCCCGTACCGCATGTAGGGTCCAACACCTTGTCGTGCTGTGTTACTTGGCAAAGGTCCGCCATGAATCGGGTGATGTGGCGTGGTGTGAAGTACTGGCCAATCGTATTGCCGCCGGTATACCGGAAGAACGCTTCGTATAGCTGCCCTAAATAATCGTGGGAGAACGAAGCACTAACTACATTCAGCTTCTCCAACTCGGCGATGATTCGATGCACGGAGCCAGCCAAGGCCGCGTTCTCCTCGTCGATGTGAAGGCTTCGAGCAAGTTCAGCCTTGTTGGCATCTCGGAACGCGAGCTTGCATGCCTCATTAACGTCCTTGAGGATCCAATCTGGTTCGAACTTCCTTAACCGTCCCCTGGTGCGCCACATCGCCAACATCAGGGCGCCTACGTAAGTCGGCCGTTGTCCATCCCGCACGCTTGCTTCGCGCAGAATCCTGTTAATCAGCTCTGCTTTCTCCGCGAGAACTTCAGGTGACGGCACAGACGGCATGAGGTCTGTTAGGTCAGCGTTGTCGAGAAGGCGCTGCACTTCCTCCTCATTCGGTATCCACCCGATGGGCCGGTTCTCGTATGAAACGTCGACCCAGTCATCCCCGATTCGTCGTTGAACCCGCACAGCGAAGTCGTCACCGTCTTGACCTGCAATACCAACGGCGACTACTGGGTGTCCCGCCGCGTGGCAGGCGTTCCCGTAGGTGGCCGTAGCCTCGCCTATGGCTTCATCAACCCGCCGCACATCGGACTTCGCTTCGATCACTAGTGCCGGCAGGTTGTTGCTACCTGACAGAAGCATGAAGTCGGGGATCGCATCGCCCGCGCCCGTCTTACTCCACCCGGCGAAGATCTGCGTGAGCTCTGGGTGTCCCCGGTATTCACCTTGCCGAAGGGTTTGACCTTTTGGAGGTCGAGCGGTGTCCCAGCCTCGGATTGCGAGCAGGTCACGCGTGAGGTCCTCGGTGCGCGTTTCACTAATGTTCCGAACCAAAACTCTCCTCATTGCTACGCGTGCCCATCCAGGGCCATGTGTCCGTGTCCTCTGAGCAATCCTATGGGTAAGAACTGACATCAGAGTGCGCACCACGCTCGCCCCACCGCGTAGTAGAGAGCGCCAACCGGCGGGGCACGGGGTGGGTCACGAACTGCCCTCCGCGCCGAGCAGTCTCCGAAAACGCGGGGGTCTCGGTCGCCCCATGCCGCGCATGTCCCAACTCTTGGAGGTGACGAGAAAGTGACGAAACCACTGGGAATCCATCGATAGGACAGGTACTGGCAAACTTAGGCTTATGTCGACTTGAGAGACAGATGCCCCCAGATTCAGCAGAACCTGGGGGCATCTTATGAGCCTCCTGCCAGAGTCGAACTGGCGACCTTCTCATAACGAGGGCGAAGGTCGGCGACGCTGGCAGGCCATGGGAAGGCTGCAACATCTTCGGCTCTATGTGCACCTGAGCGCCAGGGCACGGGAGTCCCTTGTTCTGGGCGCCTGCATCATGCGGGTGCCGGCCTACGGTCTTCACTTGCAAGACCCGGTTACCGGCCCGAACCTCCGCTGATTTGTTCGCCAAGACCTCCTTCGTCGTCTCCATCGGGCTCCCAGTCATTCAAGTCCAAAAGCGACAACTGGGGGAGGCTCGACGTCGAGTCTTCCGCAGGTCGTGACGTTCGTCTTGAGTTGAATTCAAGACTCGACGGCCTGCTGACTGCGGCGTCGGCAACTGCAGATGAAGCGGACGGTTCCTCGCCCAGCAGCACTCGACGAGCGTGGTCTCGAAATTTGGGGTTGAGGCCGCAAACCCTTGTAACGAAACCGCAGACATCGGCCGCAAGCTTTGCGGCGATTGGATCAAAGTCTGCGGGTTTGAGCGCCTGGGGGATCGGCTCTACGTTCCCCGCCGTAGCAAAAGCGGTAGCCACTTCGGTATACCGGAGGGAGGTCTGAAGATGCTGAGGACGCTTCAGAAGTCGGGTGATCAATTCGAGCATTGGCCGAAAGTAAGCAGGCAGATGGTCCATTTCCGGCGTGCCTGCCGGACGTGCCTGGTTCAGGAGTGCAGCTGTCACGCGCTTCTCGTCCAGCCCTGTCGGCCCCCCGAAGAGGTACTCTTGGACCGCTCTGTCCGGGTCGCCAAGGAAGCCACCCCGCACATATCCGGTAACGCGGGTGAGGCTTAGCAGGTAAAGCCAGCAGAGATCCAAAAACACAGCGCGGTGCGCCGGATCCATCGGATTCAGAAGATTGCTGGCCTTGGAAAGGTGAGCAACAAGCTGAGTCGGGTTTCTGTGGGGCTGGTTCACCCAGTAGTTGAACTGGCAGAACTCGAGGAGGTGATCAAGTTTGCTATTTAACCCGTTGAACGCGCTCAGGTGGCTGGCCACTGCCCGTCTATCAAAGAGGACATCGAGGCCAGCCGCTTCAGCATTGGGACGCGGATTGTGGATTGTCTGCAGTCTCGCGAGTTCAGGACTAGTGAGGATGCCGATGCCGAGTCGCGCCGACAGCTGCCTGGCGGCGTCAGTGACCTCGTGTTCTCGAACCAGATATGCATGGTCCGCTCCAAAGAATTCGGCGACTCCCCTGACCCAAAACATGCGTGACGTGCTGTCGCGTTTGCTCGTTTTGCAGTCAGCTATCAGGGTGGTCATACGCACGTCGGGCGAAATAGAGATGCCAAGGACGTCGAGGTCAGTGAAAGATTGAGCGCCTCCGCGCTGGTTAGCAGCCTTGTGCCCTCTGAGCTCCACGTCGAGACGCGTTGACAACCCCATGTCCCAAAAGAGGCGGCGCGTTCCTACCTTAAGTCCCAGATCAAGCTCCGACACTATACGAACCGTCCCATCGCTGCTTCAAATATTTGCGAGTAGTGCTTCGGATCCTGGATGGCGCTCTGCCTGCTGCGGTACATGGTCTGCATAGGGGCAACGTAAGCGTTGCCTGCGTCCAATGCACTCCGAGCTTCCTGGTCGCTCACCCGCCTCTGAACGCCCTCACCATGTGTGATCAGGTCTCTGGCTAGAATCAACGCAGCCCGGTTATCCTCGGTATCCACAAACCGCGGCATTTTCCAGTTGCCTCCCGGCATCGAATCCGGATCGAAAACTATTAGCCCCGCACGATACATAAGGTTGTACTGCCTTTCGTGGGAACTATGAGGCGCGAGGAAACCTCGGTTCTTGTCCAACAACTTGTCGATCACGGACACCAAGGCACTCTGCGACAAGTTATTGTGACCGCCGTCGTACTCAGCACAACGTAGACAAGCAAGCACGGTCAGAGCCTTGTCGAGAACAGCCTTGTGGGTTGTCAGAAGCCTCTTATCCGGCACGTAAGGCAATGCGGCAAACGCCTGCGAATTCCCGCCCGGAAGCTGCACCGCCGGAGCCATCACCAGACCGCGAGCAATGGCATCGGATATCAGTGGGTACTGTTCCTTCGAGATAGCGAGACCCTGGTGCCTTCGGACGGCATCAAACTCCTCGCTCAACTGCCCACTTCCGTGGTCGTTGACAAGCTCGGTCAGGAGCTCCGGATTTTCGAATCCAAAGAAAGGCGAGTAGGCGATATCCCCATCCGTTGTTTTCAGGACTTGAATGAGTCCGCCACCCTTGGCCACGGCCAAGACGTGACTCAGGTCCGAGCGGTCCAGGCCGTACTTGTTCTCTATCTCCTCAACCGGCACCGGCGCGCCTGACAGTCCATCAACAACCGTCAAGAGCTGCTGCTCAATCTCGGTCGGCTGGCGGTCCTGCCAGGACTCCCCAAGTCGTTCATAGAGGCTTTCGTAATAAGGGACGTTCTCCGTGAACGACGTGATCTTTCCGCCGGTCCGCTGTACGCCTTGAACAAAATCTACGTCTTCAAGTACGCGGATCACGGAATCGAACGACAGCATGCTGACATCGAGCTGAGCGGCGGCCACCGTCATCAGCGCTTGGCCATCTTGAATGACGTCTCGACCCCGTATAAGACCTGCGATGGTCGCGGCCATACCAATGATACGAGTGTCGTTCAGGGGACTAAGGAGTGGAGAATTGGGGTCCACGTTGCGAACTCCTGAGTGCACGTCCTGACACCTAAGCCCTAGATTGATGCCCTCCACGCCAACTACCCCCATATTTCTAGCTGAATGGGGACGTCTTTGCCCCTGCTCTAAGTTACAGCAGACACAAACTTCCCTAGTTCTCCTGCAGCGCGTCCCTCCTCAAGGCCTTCCTAGAGCCTTCCTAGGGCCTTCCACGGCCTGCGTGACGGGCCAGGAGGCACATAGAGCACGAATTCCCCGCTGCCAGCCCGCCGGCCCCCACCGGGGCCTACAGTGCGCTGGCCCAGCACGGCAATCTAGCTCTACAGCGCACCGGTCGTTCTCTCCACTGAGTCGGCGGCTGCCTGAGCCCCGAGCAGCGTTCGGTAGGTCATGTGGCCTAACCAGCACACGCTCCGGTCGGGGCGTCTCCGAAGTTGCGGCCTCCGCCAACGCACACTCGGGGTCGGCTCAAAACATCCAAAAAACATCCATGCCCTGGAGAAGCGAGGGGCTTCCGGGAGAATCCCGTGGTAGACCACGAGACCAGGTTGCCTCTTCGCAATTGAAAGACCCCCGGAATCTCAAGGATTCCGGGGGTCTTGTCTGTAGCGGTGGTGGGACTCGATCCCACGACCTCACGATTATGAGTCGTGCGCTCTAACCAGCTGAGCTACACCGCCCTAAATGAGTCTGCCCGCACCGATCGGATGATCGTCACGGGCCCCCTCATTTACGAGCCCCCCACCGGAATCGATCCGGTGACCTCGTTCTTACCAAGAACGCGCTCTACCACTGAGCTAGGGGGGCAACGACAAGAAACTTTACCAGTTCCGAGCCGCTGTGCGAAATCAACAACCGCCCTGGCGTGCGGACCCCTGATTTCGCTTCGGATCCCCGCCGTGGCGGGGATCCGAAGGGGTTAGCCTAGGTGATTTTCACCACTGGTCGGACTGCGCATTGGAGCGGCCGAGACCGGCTCCGGCAGCCTTGCCCGACCGCGGCTTGCGCGCGCTGTCGCTGGAGAACCGGGTGTCGCCATCGCGCTTCTTGAAGTCCTTCGAGTCCCTGTTGAATTCCTTCTTGAAGGGCTTCTTGAACTCGCCGGCCGGACGCTCGCGGTTGGGCTTGCGGCCCTTGTCGAGCTCGAGGTGGATCAGCTCACCGCCGATGCGGGTCTTCGACAGGGCGCGCCACTGATCCTTGGAGAGATCCGCGGGGAGCTCCACCAGGGTGTGGTCGGCGCGGATGTCGATGCCGCCGATCTGCGAGGAGGAGAGCCCGCCCTCGTTGGCGATGGCACCCACGATGGAGCCGGGCATGACGCGCTGGCGGCGTCCAACGGCGATCCGGTAGGTGGCGTTGCCCTCGGTGAGCGTGCGCGTCGGCCCGCGGGAGCCGAAGGCGTCCTTGCGGCCCTCCGAGCGCTCACGCTGCCCGGCGGGGGCCACCGGGATGTCCTTGACCAGGAGCGGGTTCCCGCCCTGCGCCATGACCGCCAGGGCGGCGGCGATCTCTGCGGCGGGAACGTTGTGCTCCTGCTCGTAGCTGGCAATGAGGTCGCGGAAGACCGCGACGTCCTCGCTGGCAAGGGTCTCGGTGATCTTCTCGGCGAACTTGTTCAGGCGCAGCTCGTTGATCGTCTCCGAGGAGGGAAGCTGCATCTGCTCGACCGGCTGGCGGGTCGCCTTCTCGATGGAGCGCAGCAGGTACTTCTCGCGCGGGGTCATGAACAGGATCGCGTCGCCCGAGCGCCCGGCACGGCCGGTGCGGCCGATGCGGTGGACGTAGGACTCGGTGTCGTGCGGGATGTCGTAGTTGACGACGAGCGAGATGCGCTCGACGTCGAGCCCGCGGGCGGCGACGTCGGTCGCGACGAGGATGTCAATCTTGCCCTCGCGCAGGGCCTCGACGGTGCGCTCGCGCTGCTGCTGGGGAATGTCTCCGTTGATGGCGGCGGCCGAGAAGCCCCGTGAACGCAACTTGTCCGCCAGGTCTTCGGTGGCCATCTTCGTACGGACGAAGGCAATGATGCCGTCGTAGTCCTCAACCTCGAGGATGCGGGTCATCGCGTCGAGCTTGTGCGGGCCCATGACCTGCAGGTAGCGCTGGCGCGTGTTGGTGCCGGTGGTCGTCTTGCCCTTGACCGCGATCTCGGCCGGGTCGTTCAGGTACTTCTTGGCGATCCGGCGGATGGCCGGGGGCATGGTGGCGGAGAACAGCGCCACCTGCTTCTCGGCCGGGGTCGAGGCGAGGATCTGCTCGACGTCCTCGGCGAAGCCCATGCGGAGCATCTCGTCGGCCTCGTCGAGCACGACGTACTCGAGGTGGGACAGATCGAGGGAGCCCTTGGAGATGTGGTCGATGACGCGGCCGGGGGTGCCGACGACGACCTGGGCGCCGCGGCGCAGGCCGGCGAGCTGGGGGCCGTAGGGCGATCCGCCGTAGACGGGCAGCACGGAGAAGCCGTCCATGTGGCGGGCGTAGGAGGTGAACGCCTCAGCGACCTGGAGCGCGAGCTCGCGGGTCGGGGCGAGGACCAGGACCTGGGTGTTCTTGCTGACGCCGTTGATGTCGGCGAGTTCGGCCATCTTCGACAGCGCGGGAACCGCGAATGCTGCGGTCTTTCCGGTGCCGGTCTGGGCGAGCCCGACGACGTCGCGGCCCTCGAGCAGGGCCGGAATGGTGGCGGCCTGGATCGGTGAGGGCTTTTCGTAGCCGACGTCGGTCAGCGCCGCGAGGACGCGGGCATCGAGGTTGAGATCGGTGAACAGGAGCTCTCCGGCGTCATCGGCAGCCGGGGCGTTCACGGTTTCGGAGGTTTCAAGGGGCAGGTTTTCAGGCATGGAGGAAGGACCTTCAGGTAGATGCCGGACGGCCCGGAAGGCGGAAGCCAACAGGTGCCGTGCTTACAACGAAATCCGGCACTGTTTCAATCCCGCGGCAGGACTTCCCGTCACAACTGGTCTTCCTGCTCAAGGAGCGGGAATGTGTGACGTTTTCTTCTAGCCGGCGCTCCCTGATGAATCTGCTCGCTTGAAATCTCGACGAGCCCCAACACAACCTATCCGTCCGGAAGGGACGGAAATTAAGGGAATACCGGTGTGGGGGATGTTTCTATCCTACCGCATGTGCGCTCCGGGACCACCGCAGGGCCCGTGCGGAGCGGGTGACCTTGCGCACGTTACGCCGTGGCGAGGGCCCTCAGCACCGCCTCGCGGACCTGCGGGGCAAGCGCGAGTTCCTGTTCCCCGGCCTCCAGCAGGCGCCTGGCCGATGCGGCCCCGAGGCCGCCGAACACCTGCGCGAGGGTCACCCCGTGGTCCGGGCGGGAGAGAACGGCGACGGCGTCCCCGGCCTGCACCGTCCCCCCCTTGACCACGGCGAGGTAGGCTCCGGCACGGTTGGCTTCGGTGAACCGCCGGACCCACCCGCGCTCGCCCAGGCGCTGCGCGAAGTTGCCGCAGGGGCTCCGCGGCATGGTGACCTCGAGTTCCACGCCGTTGATGCCCCACCGTTCACCGATCACCGCGTTGTTGACGTCGATCCCGGCGACCCTCAGGTTCTCCCCGAACAGTCCCGGCTCGACGGCGCGGCCTAGTTCCGCACCCCAGTATTCGGCATCCTCCTGGGCGTAGGCGTACACCGCCTTGGTGGAGCCGCCGTGGTCCGTGCGGTTGGCCTGCAGGTCGCCGCTCAGCCCCAGCGGATGGACCTTCACGCGCCCGGTGACCGGGCGCTTGTCGATCGCCGTCACGCCGACGGCGTCGCGGGTTGGCAGCAGCCCGTGGACCAGGCAGACGGCGAGGACGGTTCCGTGGTTCATGCGGTCATCCTATGCGTCCGCGGGCGGGGACGCCGGGGGCGGTGGAGGCGGCACGGTCCGCTGCGCGGCGGTCCAGGGCGCGGGTCAACAGCACCCAGAACCCGAGGACCGCGATGCCGCAGAACACCCCGGCGCTTGAGGCCATCAACCAGGCCGTGGGCTGCTGGGAGTCGAGGTCCCCAGCGCCCAGCGCCCGCCCGATGGTCTTGGGGGACGCGGCGAACACCGGCAGGGTGGCGGCGAACAGGCACCCCGCGGCCAGCCGGTACCGCACCAGGTCCGCCGGAAGGTAAAGGAACTGTCCGGCGAGCACGGCCAGGATCACCGGGATCCAGACCCAGTGGTGGGACCAGGAGATCGGGGAGATCAGGAGCATCAGCAGCGCCGTCGCGGCGATGCCGGTGAAGCGGTCCCCCCGCCGCAGCGCCCCGCGGATGATGAACGCGGCCGCAGTGGTCAGCAGTACGGATCCGGCCAGCCACGGCACCCGGGCGGGGTACTCCGGGCCGGCGAAGTGGAGGATGGCCCCATTGACCGAGAGGTTGTCGACGTACCCCGCACCGCCGATCCGGCCCGTGTCGCGCAGCAGGAGTCCCCAGTAGGTGAGGGACTCTCCCGGCGGCAGCAGGAAGCCCAGCCCGATGGTGCCGGCGAACCCGAGCGCCATGTTCCGCAGCCCGCGCCAGTCCCCGCGCACCAGGAAGTAGAGCCCGAAGACCAGCGGGGTCAGCTTGATCCCCGCCGCGACGCCGGTGAGGACCCCCGTGGGCCAGCACCGGTGCGGCCCGGACAGCAGGTCGCCCGCGATCAGTGCGAACAGCAGGATGTTGATCTGGGCGAAGGCCATCGTCTCCCGCCAGGGTCCGAGCGCGCAGATTACCCCGGCGCCCATTAGGGCCGCCGGCAGGGCCACCGGGTGGGCCAGGACACCTCCCAGGGTGGGGAACCGGCCCAGGTAGCGGGCGGTGTACAGGGAGGCGGGCAGGGCGACGGCCATCGACAGGCCCACGAACACCCAGGCTCCGGCCTCCGCGCTGACCAGGGTCAGCGGAGTGAAGATCAGGGCCGCGAACGGCGGATAGGTGAACAGCAGCGAGCCGGGCCCGGAGCCCAGGGTGTCCGTGTAGAGGGTGCCGCCGCCGTCGACCACGCTCTGCCCGCCCATGCGGTACACGCGGAAATCGAGGCCGATGAAGCCGGCGTAGGCGAGGGCCCCGGCGGCGAGCAGGCCCGCGGCCAGGGTGGCGGCAACGGCCCGCACGATGCCGGCCACCGGAGTGCTGCGCGTCATGGATGTCCTTCGGATCGGAGCCCCGCCGCGCCGTTACGGGCGCGGCCGTTCCAGTCTAGGCAGGGGCGCCCTGCGGTTATGGTGGGTGAACCACCGACGAGCGCGAAAGGTCTTCTCCATGACCACCCCTCGAACGCACGACGCCGTGCCCCCGGCCCTGGCCATCCTCAACGCCCACGTTGTCCCGATCGACGGCGACCCCTTCGACGGGACGGTCGTCCTTGAGGGCGGGAAGATCACCGCCCTGGGCGCCGGGGTCGAGGCACCGCCCGGAATGGAGACCCTGGACGCGGCCGGCAAATGGCTGCTGCCGGGCTTCGTCGACGCGCACGTCCACCTCGGCACCCACGAGGAGGGCGAGGGCTCCGCCGGCGACGACACCAACGAGATGACCGACCCGGTGATGGCGGGGGTCCGGGTGCTCGACGCGATCAACCCCTACGACCCGGGCTTCGACGACGCCCTGGCCGGTGGCGTCACCACGGTGAACGTCAATCCCGGCTCGGGCAACCCGATCGGCGGGCTCGCCGTCGCCATCCACACCCACGGCCGGTACATCGAGGAGATGCTGCTCCGCTCCCCCAGCGGCCTGAAGTCGGCCCTGGGCGAGAACCCCAAGCGGGTGTACGGAGGAAAGGACAAGACCCCCTCGACGCGCCTCGGCACCGCACTGATCATCCGCAAGGCGTTCAAGGACGCCCAGAACTACCTGGGCAAGGACGACGAGAACGCCCGCGACCCGCACCTCGAGGCCCTGGCGATGGTCCTGCGCCGCGAGATCCCCTGGCGCCAGCACGCCCACCGGGCCGACGACATCGCCACCGCCCTCCGGCTCGCCGACGAGTTCGGCTACGACCTGGTGCTCGACCACGGCACCGAGGCCCACCTGCTGGCGGACGTGCTGGCCGTACGCGGCACCCCGGTGCTCATCGGTCCGCTGTTCACCACCAAGTCCAAGGTGGAGCTGCGCGGGCGCTCCCTGGCCAACCCCGGCAGGCTGGCCGCGGCCGGCGTGGAGATATCCATCATCACCGACCACCCGGTGATCCCCATCAACTTCCTGGTGCACCAGGCCACCCTCGCGGTCAAGGAGGGCCTGGACCGCACCACGGCGCTGCGCTCGATCACCCTGAACCCGGCGAAGGTCCTCGGGCTGGCCGACCGGCTCGGTTCCCTCGCGGTGGGCAAGGATGCCGACGTCGTGCTCTGGAGCGGGGACCCGCTCGATGTCATGCAGCGCGCCCTGACGGTGTGGATCGGCGGGCGGCAGGTCTACCGCTACGACACCGCGGCGCGCGCCGGCGTCGTCGCCCCGCGCGGGGCATGAGACGGGCCCCCGCCGTCGGAAAACACGACCCGGCCCGCCCACGCCACCCGCGGACGCTGCGGGCGGCCTCGGTGCTGTGGCTGGTGGCCGCGGCGCTGCTGCTCGTGGCGGCCGGTTCCTTCGCCGGGTCGGCGGCACTGCCCGGCTCGGACGGCACGGCGCTCACCGGACTGGCGGTCGTGCTGGGGGCCCTGGCCGTCCTGCAGCTCGTACTGCTGCTGGGCCTGCGCCGGGGCAGACGCAGCGCCCGCGAACTGCTGAGCACCGTGGGGATCATCGCCGGGCTTCCGGTGCTGGTGCGCGGCACGCCCGGGCTCTCGGTCGTCGCCGTCGTGATGCTGGTGGCGGTGGTGCTGATGTGGCTGCCGGCCAGCAGCGCCTATTTCCGGGTGACCGACCCCAAGGCCCGGAAAAAGCGGAGGCTGCCCGGTACCTGACCGGGCAGCCCCCTCTGAAGTGAGCGCCTACCCCCGGAGGGATTCCAGGGCCTGTGCGAGGTCGCCGATGAGGTCCTCGAGGTCCTCGATGCCCACGGAGAGGCGGATGAGGTTCTCCGGCACCGCCAGGTCGGTGCCCTTCACCGACGCGTGGGTCATCGCCGAGGGGTAGTTCATGAGCGACTCGATGCCACCGAGCGACTCCGCCAGGGTGAAGACCTTCGTCGATTCGGCCACCGTCCGGGCCGCGGCCTCGCCGCCGGTGAAGGTCACCGAGATCATGCCACCGAAGCTCTTCATCTGCGCCGCGGCGAGGTCGTGGCCCGGGTGCTCCGGCAGCCCCGGGTAGTACACCCGCTCCACGCCCTCCTGCCCGGTGAGCCAGGAGGCGATCGCGGCCGCGTTGGAGCTGTGACGGTCCATCCGCACGCCAAGGGTCTTCAGGCCCCGCGTCGTCAGCCAGGCCTCCATGGGCGCGGACACCGCGCCCACGGCGAACTGGATGAAGCCGACCTTTTCGGCCAGTTCCCCGTCCTTCACTATGACGGCACCACCGCTTGCGTCGGAATGCCCGCCGATGTACTTGGTGGTCGAGTGCACGACGACGTCGGCCCCGAAGCCCAGCGGCTGCTGCAGGTACGGGGAGGCGAAGGTGTTGTCGACGACCAGGAGCGCCCCTGCCTCGTGGGCGATCCCCGCGACCGCGGCGATGTCGGTGATCTTCATCATCGGGTTCGACGGCGTCTCCACCCACACCATGCGGGTCTGCCCGCCGGCGACGGCGGCGCGGACGGCGTCGAGGTCTGACATGTCCACGGCGCTGTTGGTGATGCCCCACTGCGAGAGCACCCGGTCGATCAGCCGGTAGGTTCCGCCGTAGGCGTCGTTTCCGAGCACGATGTGGTCACCGGGCCGCAGCGCCGCCCGGATCAGCGCATCCTCGGCGGCCAGGCCCGAGGAGAAGCTGAACGCGTGCGTTCCGCCCTCGAGGGCGGCGAGCTGGGCCTGCAGGGCGTCGCGCGTGGGGTTGGTGCCGCGGCCGTACTCGTAGCCGTTGCGCAGCTTGCCGATGCCGTCCTGGGCGAACGTCGTCGTCTGGTAGATCGGTGGAATGACGGCCCCGGTCGTCGGATCGGGCACCTGCCCCGCATGGATGGCGCGGGTGTTGAAGCCTTGGTTGTTTGACTGCGTCACACTGCTCCTCAGGTTTAGGGGGGATTAGCTGCCCAGATAGGTCAGCAGGTCATGGCGGGTCAGCATTCCCACCGGCGCGCCGGCGGAGGTGACCAGCACCGTGTCGTTGTGCTCGAGGCGCTGGCGCGCCGCGCCGACCGACTCCAGCGAGCCGATCAGCGGCAGCTTCGGGCCCAGGTGGTCCGCGATGCTGTCGGCGAGCTTGGCCTCGCCGGCGAAGATCTTCTCCGTCAGGGAGCGCTCATCGACCGAGCCGAGCACCTCGCCCAGCACGACGGGCGGCTCGTGCGACAGGACCGGGAGGCTGGAGAGCCGGTACCGGCCCATCAGGGCGATGGCATCGCCCACGGTGTCGTCGGGGCGGATGTGGACGAGGTCCGGCTCGGTGTCCGCCTTCGCGGTGAGCACCCCGGCGACGGTGGCGTCGCCGCCGGCGTCCAGGAAGCCGTGGGACTGCATCCAGTCGTCGCTGAAGATCTTCCCGAGGTAGCCGCGCCCGCCGTCGGGCAGCAGCACGACCACGACGTCGTCGGCGGTCAGGCCCTTGGCCGCGCGCAGAGCCGCCACCACGGCCATACCGCAGGAGCCGCCGACCAGCAGTCCCTCCTCGCGGGCCAGGCGCCGGGTCATGGCGAAGCTCTCGGCGTCGGAGACGGCGATGATCTCATCGGGCACCGACGGGTCGTAGGAGTCGGGCCAGATGTCCTCCCCCACCCCCTCGACGAAGTAGGGGCGCCCGCTGCCGCCGGAGTAGACCGAGCCCTCGGGGTCGGCGCCGATGACGCGGACCGGGCCGCCGGCGCGGTCCGCGGAGACCTCCTTGAGGTAGCGTCCGGTGCCGGTGATGGTGCCGCCGGTGCCGACGCCCGTGACGAAATGGGTGATCTTGCCGTCAGTGTCGTCCCAGATCTCCGGCCCGGTGGTCTCGTAGTGGCTCAGGGGACCATTGGGGTTGGAGAACTGGTCGGGCTTGTAGGCGCCGGGGATCTCGCGGGTGAGGCGGTCGGAGACCCCGTAGTAGGACTCGGGGCTGTCGGGCGCGACGGCCGTGGGGGTGACCACCACCTCGGCCCCGTACGCGGCGAGCACGTTGCGCTTGTCCTCGCCCACCTTGTCGGGCACGACGAACACGCACTTGTAGCCGCGCTGCTGCGCCACGAGCGCCAGGCCCACCCCGGTGTTGCCCGAGGTCGGTTCGATGATCGTCCCGCCGGGCCGCAGCCTGCCCTCGGCCTCCGCGGCGTCGATCATCTTCGCCGCGATGCGGTCCTTGACCGAGCCGCCCGGGTTCAGGTACTCAACCTTGGCCAGCACCGTCGCCGCTATGCCGTCGGTGACCCGGTTGAGCTTGACCAGGGGGGTGTTGCCGATCAGGTCGACTACTGAGTTCGCATACTTCATACTCCTAAAGCTACCGGGTGGCGCCCGGGCCGGGGCGCGGCCTGAAACACGGGGACCCCAACTTGCGCGGGCGGGTTTCTCTGTGGCCGGCCGCGCCCGTTTGCGACGACCGCGCCCGTTTGCGACAAACGGGCCGGGTTTATCGGGCGCGTCCGTCGCTTTGGGGCGCGCCGGTCGTAAAGGGGTCCGCTGGCCGTGGCGGAGTGCGGAGTGTCGCACGCCGGCCACGCCGGGGGCCGGCGGGTCCGTGGCACCATTGAGCAATGAGCAGTTCCCCCGTTGTCGCCGGTTCCGCCGGCGTCACGACGGTCTGGGAGCCCGACGGCCCCTACCACCTGGCCGGCACGATCGGCCCCCTGCAGTGCGGCGCGTACGACCCCGCGTTCCGGACCGTCGACGGCGTCCACTGGCTCGCCTTCCGCACCGCCGACGGCGCCACCACCCTGCGCCTGCGGCAACGCGGAACCCTGCAGTCCGCCCGGATCGAGGCCGCCGCCTGGGGGCCGGGCGCCGGGGCGGCCCTCCACGGGCTGCCGCGGATGCTCGGCGCCGAGGACGACTGGAGCGCCTTCGACAGCCCCGGCTTCCGCGCCGGCCTGCCCGAGCTCGCGAAGAAGGGCCGCTACCTCAGCCCGGGACTCCGCCTTCCCACGACCGGGCGCATCCTCGACGCCACGGCACGGGCCGTGCTCGAGCAGCGGGTGACCACTTTCGAGGCGAGGCGCTCCTGGCGCTACCTTCTCGAACGGTACGGCGATCCCGCCCCGAACCCCGGCGGCTCCGCTCCCGCCCGGCTGCGGCTGCCGCCCACGGCCGAGCAGTGGCGGAAGATCCCCTCCTGGGACTGGCACCGCGCCGGCGTCGACCCCCGCCGCTCGGCCACCCTGCTCAGGGCGTCACTCGTCGCCTCGGGGCTTGAGCGGCTCGCCGCCGTGCCCGCCGGCCCGCTGGTGCGCCGGGGGCTCTCCTCGGTGCCGGGCATCAGCGTGTGGACCTCGGCGGAGGTCATGCAGCGCACCCACGGGGATCCCGACTCCATTTCGGTCGGGGACTACCACCTCGCCTCCTTCGTCGGGGCCGCCCTGACCGGCCGGAGGACCGACGACGCGGGAATGCTCAAGCTGCTCGCGCCCTGGGCCGGGCACCGGCAGCGGGTGGTGCGCATGCTCTACGCCAGCGGCTTCCGCAAGCAGGCCTACGGACCGCGCCTCCGGCCGGAGGACCACCGCCACCACTGATTCCGGCGGCGTCCACCGGAACCGTCGGCCACCTCCTGAACCGCACGGCCCGGGCACGCCGAAGCCCCCGGGTCCGCGTGGAACCTGGGGGCTTCGGCGTCGATCCTGGAAGGGGCCTGCTGCGCCTACTGGCCGTCGGTGGGGTCGGCCTGGGCGGCCTGCTGCTGGGCGACCTGCTCGTGGACGGCCTTCATGTCCAGGCCCTTGACAGCCTCGACCAGCTCGGAGAACTGCGAGGAGTTCAGTGCACCGGGCTGGGAAAACACGAGAACCTGCTCGCGGAACGCCATCAGCGTCGGGATGGAGGTGATGCCCGCCGCCGCGGCCAGGGACTGCTCCGCCTCGGTGTCGACCTTCGCGAAGACGACGTCGTCGTGCTTCTGGGAGGCGGCGTCGTAGACGGGCGCGAACTGGCGGCACGGGCCACACCATTCGGCCCAGAAGTCAACGAACACGATGTCGTTGCCCTCGATGGTCTCGGGGAAGCTTGCCTCGGTGATATCGATGGTTGCCATCATCCAACCGTAACGAGTCCGGTGGGTGCTGTCGCGTGTGTTCGCTGTCGATGAAGCCGTCCCGGTGGTGCCTCCGGCCCCACAGGGAGGCACCCAACGGCACCGGCTCGCCGCAGCGGCCGCGGGCGGTGTTTGCGCCCTGCACAGCGCAGGCATAGCGTGGCAGGTATATACCTCCAGCCCTAGGCAGTCATGAGCGAATCCCCGGCAGATGCTGCCGCTCCCGATGCGGTGCAGGCGCGCAGGACGCTCGAAGCAGGCGAATCGGCGGCGACCCGGCTCCACGGCACGTCCACGGCGCCCGAGGGGTGGCTGCTCCTTGTGGTGGCGGCCGGGATCGCCTGCTACTTCGCGGCGTCCTTCCTCGGCGTGCGGGCCTCGCAGCTCACCGGCACCGCCCTTGTGGTGCTTCTTGTCGCCATCGCCGTCCTCGGCGTCGCCCTTCCGTTCCTCCTGCGCCGGCACCGCACCATCCGCCCGCGGCACTTCCCGGTCATCGAGACCGCCGCCATTGCCGCGTCGGTGCTCCTCGGCGCGGCCTACCTGCGGCACTTCCGCGGCACCGGTGCCGGGCTCGCCGACGCCTTCACCGCCGGGTTCACCGCCGTCCAGCCGCTGGCTGCCTGCGCCCTGTGGCTCATCGTCCGCTCGATGGCCCTTGGTTCCCCCGCGGGCCGGGCGGAGCCGCCGGCCCCGCCGCGCGACCGCAGGTTCACCCTCCTGGCCGCCCTGGCCCGGGTCCACAGCGCCTCCCCGTCGAGCATCGGCGCCGCGGTCGGGCTTGCCGCCGATGAACTGGCCACGGTGGCGGCGGGCCTCGAGGAGCAGGGGCTGCTCACCGCGCAGGAGCGCCTCATCTCCCCCCGCGACACCGCCGAGGTCCGGCTCACCGGCAAGGGACGCGCCGAAGTCGAGGAGCGCACGGCGGCCCTCCGGACGGCCGCGGGCTCGTCACCCTGAGCCCGCGCCGCTAGGCTGAAGCGCGATGATTTTTCCGGTCTCCGACCTCAGGTCCTACCTGCTCGGCACCTGGCGGGTTCGGCGCGGTCTGCTCAACCGTGCCGATGCCACCCGGGGCACCTTCACGGGCACCGTCACCTTCCTCCCCGTGCCCGACGGCGGCCCGGGGCTGCGCTGGCGCGAAGAAGGCACAGTCCACTGGCCCGGCTCCCGCTCCCCCGCCGGCCGACCCGTTCCAGCCTTTACCGGACCGGCGAGCCGGCAGTACCTGATCGTTCCCGGCGGGCCGTCCGGACCGTGGGAGGTCCTGTTCGAGGACGGCAGGCCCTTCCACCACCTCGCCCTCGCCGGCGGCTCCTGGACCGATGAGCACTGGTGCTCCCCCGATACCTACCGCGTGCGGTACGAGGCGTTGTCCGAAGACCGGCTGGACTACGAGTGGGACGTCACCGGACCCGCGAAGGACCAGCTGCTGACCACGGAGCTGACGCGGCAGTCCCCGCGCCACTGAGGTGGCGACCGGGAGCGCTCAGGCGGCGAACCGCCCGGGGGCGGGCAGGGTCCTCCGGGTGCACTGGCCGGCCGGAAGCCAGGCCTCGCGCGCCCGGGAGTGCTCGATCCACTGCACCCGAACGGTGTCCGCGGTCCAGGCCATGGCGAAGCCCTTCACCGTCCGGGTGGTGCCGTCGGGATAGTGCAGCCGGGCCCACAGGGCAGGGGACTTCAGCGGTGCGGTGACCGTCCCGGCGGGCCGCTCCAACTGCAGGGGCGGCCCGTAGCGGTCGGCCGCCGGCGGTATGCCGTGCCACCCCGATGCCTGTGCCATGCCAACAGGGTAGACCTGCGCGGTGACACCGGCGAGGGGCGGATCCAGCCGGCATCCGCCGAAGGAAAAGCGGGACGGCGCGGGCTCCGGTTACTAAAATGGGAGGGACGAAGGGACCGAGGATGAAGGGCTACGACTCGCTGCCGCCGATGGCCCGGCGCCTGACAAAGTGGGCCTCCATCGGATTCGCTGCGGCCCTGGTGCTCGCGGCCGTCCTGATGATGTTCGTCGAGTTCTGGGTGGCGTTCTTCATCGCGCTGGGCCTGTACCTCGCCCTGATCGGCCCGCTCAATGCCGCGGCCCGCCGGGAGCACCTCGAGATACTGCGGTCCCGCGGGCACTGAAAAGGGCCGGGCAGGCATCGCGTGCCCGCCCGGCCCCGGGCTCGCAGGAGCCCCTGAATCAGCTCGGCATCAGCTCAGCGGCGGACGCGAGTTGGGATCGTCGGCCAGGGTCGGGATCGGATCGACCATGGTGGGGTCATCGAGCCCGGTCCCCGAGAGGCCCGTATCGGTGACGGGCGGGGGCACGACGGCGACCGGCGTGCCGTCGTAGCCCGTGTCCTTGGAACCGGAGCCGTTGCCCCGCTTCTTCAGGGCGCTGGAGAGCTTGCCCTGGACGGCGGGGGCCTTGTCCTTGACGGTGTCCGTGGCGCTGGACACGGTGCTCTGGACCTTGGGGCTGTTCCACAGCTGGGTCGCCTTGGTCCGGATCTTCTCGTAGCTCTCCCGGCCGGCCCGCGTGCCCAAAACGTACCCGGCGGCCATGCCCGAGGCGAAAACAAGCTTGTTTTTCATCGTGGTGCTCCGTTCGCAGATGTACGCTGTCCCGTCCGAATCTAGACCAGCGCCATCCGTCGTGCATTTGGCCCCAATAGCTGGCTTTGCACCCGGGCCTCCCGTAGAATCCCGGGTCCCGGCCAGCTCCCGCCGCGGCCCGCCCCGGAGAGCTCGCGGGTCAGGGGCCTACAGGAGCGCCCCGGGCCCCTCTCAGACCTCGGTGATCGTGAGGCTGGAGGGCGGGCACCCGTCGGCGATACGGATCAATGCCTCTTTCTCGACGGGGTCGGCCGTCAGGCCCCAGCGGGCCTTCACCGCGATCCAGTGCGCGATGTAGGTGCAGCGGTTGACCGGCGGCACCCACTCTTCGGGGCCGAGGGCCTGCTTGCGGGCCACGAGGGTGCCCGACTGCGCACTGAGGGAATCGGCGTAGTCAAGGTCGTTGTAGAAGGCGATCCGCCGGTCCTGCGTCCACGAACGGGCTCCGGAGCCCCACGCCTCGTGGGCCGGCACCGTGTGGTCGACCTGCACGGTAGTGGCCGACTTGTGGATCCGGTCGTCGAAGGTGGTCAGCCACCGGCTGTTCGCCACGGTGCAGCGGCGCTGCGAGGTGTAGTCCGGCGCGGTCTTGCTCTCCCGGATGAGCACCTCGGCGCGGGTGTCCTGGCAGTCGCCATCGGGGTCGGCCCAGCGGCCGAAGTAAAGGTCCCGGTCGTAGCCGAGGTTGTCTTCGGCCGCCACGGGGAGCGCCCGGGCTGCCTCCTGGACGGTGGTGTCGTACGAGGCTGCGCCGGAGGCGGGCGCGGTTCCGGTGAGGAGGAGGCCTGCGGTGAGCAGCGCCATGAGACCGGACTTGAGGTTCATGCTTGGATCTCCAGAAGAAAAGCGTGCCCGGGCAGGCACTTCAACAAGCCTCCCACGCCGTCCAGGCCGGCGGGCCCGGACTGGGCAAAAACTGCGGGAAAACTTGGCTCCCGGCCCGGTGCTGTGCGTGCCGGATGCTGAGGTATGCCACGCCCCGGGCCGGGACGGTCGTCTCCAGAAAAGCGAAAGGCCCGCCCTCCCCTGCTGTTGCAGTGAAGTGCGGGCCTTTCCTTGCTGTGGCAGATGAGGGATTCGAAACCTCTCAAAGGTGCAGGTCAGGGATGATACCCCTGCCAGACCGCGGATCACGCTCACGCCGGATCACGCAGGATCACTAGGTTGAGGTGGGAGTGTGGGCAAAATGTGGGCACAAAGCGTCCCTCACTCGGACATCCCCCGTCGAGTATCCATCAACGTGCTGGTTCTAGTCATCAATGCCGCACCCTGATCTTGCTCCGGCCGCGAAGGAGATGAACGAAGAGCTCATGGGCGGCGCGGACCGTACTAGACCCCGGTCGCGGCTTTCAAAGCATCCTCCAGAGCGGGCAACAGGCGGCTATTTCGGCCCCAGTGCGGGTCAAATACCTGTAACTGCCAGCACTCGCTTACCAGTTGAGCCAACGATCCGTTAGCCTCCTGGGTGTAGGTTTCCAAAACTTCCGCCGCTGACGCAAAGCTCCCAAGCCAAGTGAACTCCGTTCCGCCGTCAATAGATACGCATATCCGACTGTAATCAGCGTCACCGGGAGGGTGGGCGACGCATACAAGCTCCGTCTCCAGCAACTCTCTCATCACCAGCTCTGCCAATCCGGCCTCGCAGAACCCAACGACATACGCTCGCTGGCCCTGCCCTGTACCCAGACCAACTCCAGGCTGCGAATCCTCAGTAAGGAAGCCGAGCCTGTTGAGCCGAGCGAGAGCGTCCCGCATCTGGTTTGTTTCAGTCGCAGGCTGTGCAGCCGAATACCCTGGCATATAGAAGCTTTTGCCTTCGAGCCACCTAGCAGTGAGTTCGCAAGCATCATCGAGATTGATGCACTCCCGCCATGCTTGTGCGTGTTCTCCGTCATCGGACCGAGGGGCCTCAGATAAATTTTGGTTCGTCATTTCGTCACGCTACCTGAGCCCGTATGCACTTGGGTTACTCCGACATGGTGGTTGGTGAGTCACGGACGAAGGCACCCGCGTAACAAATCCTTCCCCCGGTCATCCGGCAGGAGCCACAACATTCCGCGAAATACGAAGAAAAGTGCGAGCTAATCAGAAAGATATTCGCAGGATTGACGGTGAAACGGAAGGAAAAATGAAGTTTCGGGGGGCCATCTCGGGCGGTGCGTATCTTGAGTCTGGCAGTAACAGAGAGCATCTCGTTTGTGATCCTCTTGTCCGGTTCGCAATGATGCGCTCTTCGACTACAGAGGAGTTTCCTTGGTATCAATGACCATCAACCAACTACTGGTGCGACACATTGAGCTGCGCACCGCCGTGGGGGGCTACACGACAACCAGATACGGGCGAAGCCTCAAGGATCACTTTGGGGGGGATTTCGGCAGTGTCCGTGCGGACGCATTGAACTTCGAGGACGTCGCCTTGTGGGTGAAGCAGATGCAGAACAAAGGCTTAGCCCCCAAGACGGTGAAGAACCATTTCGGCTTCCTCTCCGCGGCCATGAAGACGGCTGTGAGGCTCGGTATCCGGACCGACAACCCCTGCACCGGCGTGAGGCTACCGAACTCCCAAAGCATCGAGGCGCCAGTTCGGATCATCAAACGCGCCGAATGGGACGCGATCATCGCGAACACGCCCGACCATTATCGGCCGTTCTTCGGTTTCCTGCGGGTTACTGGAATGCGGTTCTCTGAGGCGACTGCTCTCAACGGGTCGGATTTTGATTTCACTCACGTCCCTCCGCTCGTTCATGTGACCAAAGCCTGGAAGATGGATGAGCGAAATGAGTCGTTCGTCGGGCCGCCCAAGACGGCGAAGTCAAGGCGCGACATCGCTCTTACCGCCTTGCTGACTGAGGAAATGAAGCCCCTTGTGCTGGCCGCGGGCAATGGTCTCGTCTTCCGGAACACTCTCGGCGGTCGGATTCTTTCATCCGCTATCCACAAAGTCTGGGGGCCGGCCTGCTTGAAGGCGGGCTTCACAAATGACAACAAACCCCGGCTTCACGACTGCAGGCACACCAGTGCCAGCATGTTCCTCCACGGCGGCGCCGACCTGCACGCCCTATCCCGCCGGCTGGGTCACCAGAACATCACTATGACAGCCGGGGTATATGGCCACTTGATGCCCGAGGAGCACCAGCGTCTGGCGGAGATTGGAGATGCGGTCTTTCAATGAGTGGCGTGGGCCCGGGATCCTCCAACCCAGCCAGGAACTCGCACCGAGAGTTGTGACCCACGGTAGGGGGAAAGCGCTCCTCGCTTCTCATGATGCCGCTGCGTCATAAGCCAGATCGCGAGGGTGTGTTCTTTGCTACCTGTCAGGCTTCTAAGGCGCGGCCAGCGGCCCTGACGATCAACAAATTGAGCTAGCTCATTCAGCCGCTGCTCCCATTGGTTAGGGTGACGACTGATTCCACGCCACTGCCCCAGACCGTCCAGGCGGCTCACCTGGCCCATTGGAAGAGTGCCGGCGTGTAGTGCCCGTCTTTGGCGGTACAACCAGCTTCGCAGTCGCCTCTCAGCGACCGTTGGACCAAGCTGACTCGGGAAGCGACCCTCGGCGCCGACGAATCGTTCGAGTGCCTTGAACTGGCCATCCCACGTCGGACGCGGGTATTGCTTCGGAAGGCGTGGCTCATCGTGGCGAACTAGCCGGCGGTCGAAGAGGGTAGGGTCTCGTTTCTCAGCCGACCGGATATAACGACGCACGGTTTGACGGCTCACTCGGCAGACATCGGAAACGCGCTCTGGTGGGACTCCCTGCTTGTACATGAGCAGCCATTCCTGCTTAGAGGCGCACTGTCCCCAAGGCTCGTCCTGCAAATCTGGATCCGGATGCACGGACACAGGATAGGCAGCCCGGAGGCTTCAGTGCAGTAGCTACATGAAACTTCGAGGAACGAGAGCAGTGGAAAAGGCGCTTGGTGCGTGTTTCGCCTCGGAGCCAGCGCGGAAGGCAACCCCCGCACGATCCTTTGAATCGAACATGTGTTCTACTTTAATTCTCAGCGAGGATCCGGGATGAGATGGAGCGTGCTGTGGGCCAGAACAAGCGGTACGGGGCCGCCTCAGTCGACAAGTGGCTCGAGGGCTGGGTCCTCAGGGAGGAGCCGATGTTGCTCACCGCCGTCGAGGTTGACCTACCCAATGACCCCCCGCATGAGTTCGACAACCCCCGCCGCGTGTACGTTTGGATCCGCTACCCCACCAAAGCTATCCAACTCCAAGCACACGCCATCGCCTGGAACAGCAGGGCGATAAAAATTCGTTTCCTTGAGCCTGCAATTGGAACCGAGCGGGAAGGATGGGTGTGGCGGAATGCAGTCTCGCCATGTTGACATTTAGATCACCCCGCATGCTTAGCGGCCATCAACGAGATGGCCGCTAAGACAGCTTCTTCACGCAGACTGACGAACAGACATGATAGATGCGATGCCTTGATGATTCTCAATGATCTTCATCGCGGGGGTCTCAGAAAGCGTTTGGATGCAGGCATGGTGAACTGTAAGTACCGCATCCTGAAGCTTTTGATCATCTTCGAGATCGATGACCTTTATACCTAGAGACTTAGCTTTGGTGCCCGAGATGTGACGATCGTGAGAAAGGGTCAGTGCGTGACTTCCTAGCTCAGCGAGAACCGTATCCGCTAGGCTTTCTGCCTTTGGGTCCCCGATGAACATTCCCTCGGTCAACCACCGCTTGACCATGTCATTGGCCCAGTCGATTGCTTTCTCGCTCTCCCCAATCAGGGTCGGGCTGTACTTAGCAATAATCGGCTGCCATACCGGGATCGTTGAGTTATCAGTACTAATTTCCTGTTTAGCCCGCTCAAATTCTTCGACGATTCCATGCGCAGGCAGGCCTCCAATCTGTGGATCGATTGGACCCAGACTTGAATGCTTGCCCATCACGATCTGATTGGCGGCAAGAGCGATCATCGTTCCCGCGGACATTGCCAACTGCGGAACAATGACGCGAATGTCCGTGAACATCGACTTCAGATAATCGACGAGCGATTCGGTCGCCGCTACATTGCCCCCTGGGGTATGCAACAGAAGATCGAGCCCGTCGCCTCGAGGCAGCTCGTGAACCGTGGCCATGAAACCATTTTTGTCACTGTCGTTGACCTCGAACCCAGGAACACCCTGCTGTGCGAAGAATGATTTCTCCAACCACCCGGAGTAGTACAGAATCGTGTTACGACCCGTGTAATCGGCAAGTTCCTTGAGGTACCTCCTTCTGATCACATCGTGTGTTGTTCCAGCAGCGCTTGTTTCAGTTCGTATGTGAGACCAACTGGGCATTACGCCGCGAACGGATTGGAGGTACTGCTGAATACCACGTCGTATCCACTTGCTCGGGCCGCACCGGCAGGTTCAGCGAAACGAACTCGATCCGCATAGCCGCTAAGCCCCAGTCGTGCGAAGACTCCCTCGATTTCGCGCTGGTCCAGCGCGTACTCTTTGTCGTTTTCCATGCGAATTTCCTCCACAGTTTTCGCTTATACCCCATAATAGCCAAGACCGCAACTTGACGGTAGAGCTGTCAGAAGTCTATAGCAAGTTTGTTCATTGGGAATGATTGGCTAGGTGGGTTACTTGCACCGCGTCTCTTGTGGTACTGCTTCGAAAGTCTGAGCTTGTCGCATGAGGCCCCACTCAGAAGGCCTTCAGTGGGGCCTCATGCGATCACCTAGAGGTGAGGTCAGCCGCCGGGGAAGGTGTGCCAGTCGACATCAGGCCCCCTCATACTCGTACGGATACCAGCGCCGACCCGGTCATCAAAATAGGCGTCGGCCCCGTGGACGCCCACAACAAGCCGCAAAGGACGGTCACGCAGGCCGCCCGTGCCCGCAACCGAAGCCCAACCAGTCGCAACAGACAACAGCGAAGGATTCGTCGCCCTATTCGTACGCGTCACAACGCTCATACAGACGCCCCCCTTCGAATATCCCGGCCGGCAGCACCAATGACCTGGTGCGCCGCGTTAGTAGCGATGCCCCGGAACGTCCCGAGGACTTCGCCGGAGTCCATGACAAGGGTCCCCGTCATCTCCATCGGCCCCGACGCAGTAGCCGGCACACCCAAGATCGAGCTGCCGCCACCAACAGACCGGGACCGCATTACAGCCCCGCCCTCAGCGAACCCCTGCGCACCCGACCTCAACCGTGACCGGAACCCGTACACGGCCGCCTGGCCGCCCATCGCCTGCACCTCACGGGCAGTCAGAACATGCTCACCATTCGACAGGCGAGCCGGGATGCTATCCGACGTACCAGTGCCCGGCCCATACACCGCACCACCGGTCGCCCTCGTCATTCCGCCACGACCACCCGGGCCCTCCGCAATGTGGGACGAGTCATGGATTGACTTCACAATGTTCGTGGTCGTGTTCACGTAGTCGACATCCACCCGCTTGTAAGACGGGATAGCGTTGATGGCGCCCGTAGTTTCCTGCGCCATACGCTTAGCCTCATCCGACATCCACGTATCGATGTTGGCGTTATCCGGGATGCCCAGCACATCGCGCGCCAGCGCATCAGCCGCAGCACCCGTTATGTTCATCCCACCGAGCGCGGTGATGAGAGAGTTGTACGTCCCCCGGAGCTGCGCCTGCAGCTCGGGCTGCCCCATCCCGTCAAGGGCCTTTGCCTCAATCATCGCCATGCCCTGACTAGCCACCGCCTGGAACGCGGCGTTAGCTGCACGGCCCACCTCCGTGGACAGGTTGAAGTCGGACGCGTTCGCATTCAGTACGTCACCCAACGCGATAGTGCCCGCCGCCAACTCGTCAGCCATAGCCTTCGCCGAGTCGATAGCTTCCTCGTAGGAAGCCGTTGCGGAGCGGGCGGACTGGGCCGCCAAGCCCGCATCAAACAGGGCCTGTAGGAACGCGTCGAACGACACCACAGCGCCGTCAGCGGAAACGCCAAGTTCAGCAAGCGCCTCGTTCACAGACTCAGTCAGCTCAGCGGCACCAGCAGCAGCAGTACCAACACCAGTGATCGCCCCGCCCGCAAGATCAGCCGCAGCCGCAGCCGCCTCCATCTTCGCCGGGGTCTCACCCATAGCCCAGTTCAGTCGCTCCTCCTGGGTCAAGGTCACGCCCGCGGCGTTTTCGATCTCCCGGAGCCCGTCGATGTAGCCCGGGAAAGACTCAGCGACTTTGTCCATGCTCTGACCGACTTTCTCACCCTCGGCGACGGCCTGCCGGAAGCCGGTAGCAGCCCCCTCAAGGTTCCCGCTTGTAACGAGATCCTCGAGCGACTGATCGAAGGTCTTGAGCACTTCCTGCGCCAGACCGACTTCGGTGTCGAAGACGCCGAAGCCCGAGCCAACGAAATCTAGGCCTTTGAGGAAACCATTCAGATCAACCGTCTTTAGGGCCGATCCAAGACCATCCACCTTTGTAAGGGAGGATCCGGACACTGTGGCGAGGCGGTTCAATGATGCTGCGCCAGCGTCTGCATCACCACTCAACTGCTGGATAGCCGAACGGAACTCTTCACTCGAACCAATCTCATCCATTCCGGTTCCAGCGAGACGGGAGGCGGCTTCAAGGGCCACTAAAGCGACAGCGGCCATCCCTGCCGCCCTGCCCAGCTTCCCCACCGCCGATGTTGCACCTGGCGTCTGGGTTTTGAGGTCACGGAACGCGCCAACGGTGTCCGCGATGCGGGGAACTACGGTTATGAACGCGCCACCCAGAAGCAGCGCACCGCCGGTGAGCCCTGCAACGGCGGCAACCCCGTTGAGGACCGGTTCTGGAACCTGCCCCACTTTGTCGACTACGTCCTCGAGGTTCTGCACGAGTCCGCGGAGTGCGTCGTTGGCACCGGATCCTGATTTGAGGAATACCGTGTCGAACGATCCCCCGAGCCGTTCGAGGTCGCCGGCGAGGTTGTCAGTGAGTAGCGCAGCGGTTTCGGCGGCATACCCCGAGTCCGAAACGGCGTCTTCCCACTTCTGGACACCTTCGGCCCCGTTTTCGTATAGCACCGCGGCGGCCCTGACTGCATCGGATCCAAAGATGGTCGACATTGCGGCGTTGCGCTGTTCGGTGGTGAGCCCAGACATTGAATCCTTGAGCTGCCCTGCGAACTCTGAGAGCCCCACGAAATTGCCCTGGGAGTCGTAAGCGCTGATCCCGAGCTCAGCCATTGCTGTAGCTGCCTCTTTAGACTGCGGGGTGAGGCGTTGCAGCATTGACTTGAATGAGGTTCCCGAGTCGGCCCCTGTGAGCCCCGCCGAAGCGAACGCAGCGAGTCCACCGGTGGTTTCTTCGATGGTTAGCCCAGCCTGGTCAGCGACTAGCCCAGCCTGCTTCAGCGCCATACCCATATCTTCAACAGACCCTTGAGCCTTACCGGCCCCCGCGGCCAACAGGTCAGCGATGTGGGGGATGTCCTGACCCGACAGCCCGAACTGCGTCATGGCACTACTTGCCAGCTCGGCGGCCTGCCCGACGTCGAGTGCTCCCGCTGCCGCCAGTGCTAGAGCGCCGTCGAGTCCCCCACTGATGATGTCAGCGGTCGAGACTCCGGCTTTCGCCATTTCCTCGATGCCCTTAGCGGCTTCCTCAGCGGAATACGCCGTGTCAGCCCCCGCCTGCACCGCTACGTCTCTCAGGCTCGCCATATCGGCCTCGGTGGCGTGGGTTGCCGCCTGGATCCCGCTGAGGGCTTTGTCGAAGCCGGCATACTTCGTCACCGCCAGTGCAAGCCCGCCGCCGAGAGCCGCGCCCATACCGAGCCCAGCCGCCCCAACCTGCTCGAGCGACTGCCGATTCTTCTGCGCGAACTTCTCAGTCTGCGACCCGAAATCCTGGGCCGCCCTCTGAGCGGTACGCATACCAGCCTGAAATCCGGCTACGTTCACACCTAGCCGGATGCTGATGCTTCTATCGGCCATCTGTTTATCTCCTTAAACGAAAAGTGGCCAGCCATCAAGCCAGCCTTTGGGTGATTCAGGTGTCACAAGCTTTGAACGGGAAGTGTGCAATGGAGGTATTAGCTTGGATGCCATATCTCCACGGCATTTCGATCTACGCGATGATGTGGGACTCTATGTACATGTCGACCGCAACATGTTTCATCGCCATGCCCCTCACCACCAGCGAGGAGGCTGCGAAGCGATACGGTGACCCGCGCCACTTCATTCACGTGCTCGAACAACTTTTCGTCCCAGCAGTTGAGGCGGCGGGCTACCATGCGATCGTCCCGATAATGAAGGGTTCCGACATGATCCAAGCTGAGATCATCAAGAACTTGGAGCGCGCCGACTTAGTCCTGTGTGACGTAAGCGATCAGAACCCCAACGTCTTTTTCGAACTTGGTATTCGGACGGCCCTAGACCGTCCTGTTGCACTGGTCAGCGATGGGCTTACCGGGCTCCCCTTCGACACGAACATGATCAACACGCACTTCTATGACGCTTCCATCGCGTCTTGGATCATCGATGAGCAACGAAATTCGCTTGCGAAGCATGTCAAACACGCCGGTGAAGGACAGGACGGCAAGAATTCGATGTGGTCCTATTTCGGGTTGACTCAGCGGGCGGAGCAGACCCTCCCAACAACTGATCCTATTGCGGCGAGAATGGACCTTCTCATGGCGAAACTCGATAATTTGGGGCTGCCTTCGATAGGTAATCAGGCCGCCAGCGAAAAACTTGCGCCCTGGCCCCAAAATGAAGTGGTTAGAGTCCTCGACGAGATTCAAGTGGCAAGTGATCGAACTGGGGTCGTCATTAAAGTTTTACCAATGGACGGGATTTCATTTCAGGTGACCATGCTTTCCGGTGGACAATCGGAGATTCGGGCTTTCAGCCAGGCCTTGGAAGGCATCGCGGACGAGTACGAAGTGCGAATCATTGCTTTCTACCCCGAAGGAGAACTTGTCATCTTCAGACCACGTTAAGGAAAAAATTCTGTCGGGCTCTGAGTGTAGAGACTCTGCCCATCTCGTTCAGCTATGGCGGACGAGCCCTACTTTCCGCACTCGGCGACTCTCCATCGGTTCAGTTCGATATGCGAGAACATGTGGGAGTGGCGCCCCCTCACGTAGTAGCTCCCCGGACCGAAGGTAATGCCCATCTCCCGAAGGTTCGTTTTGTCGACGTTTGCCCATTTGTTCACCAGCCCCTGGCGTTGCGCCCACGCCACGATGCACCACTGCCGGAGGCCCGGAGGAAGCTTGTAGTAGCTCTCAGGTGCGTCTGGGAGTCCGTGCAATGACAGCCACGCCTCAACTTGTGCCCGGTTATCCCAGAAGCCGCCAGGCACGCACTCCATAAGCAATTCCGGCGGCACACCTCTAGGCGCCTGTTTACCGGCCGCCCGTTGCGCCCTCCTACTGCTCATGCCGCACCACCCAACCAAGGGCCAACATCCCCGCCGGGGTTAGCCCCAACTGCCCCCCAAGGTGCCTCATCTCCTGCGCCTGCCACGCGCTAGCAGTCCCGGCATAGACAGCGACGGCGTGACAGATATAGGCGGCTACTGCGGCGATGTAGGAGTCATCCCATTCATTTGCCTGCGGACTTTTCCACAAATTCCTCCATAAACTGCGTTCTTCCTTCGACCATTCGCGCATTTTTGGCAGGCTGGGAATCTTCAGCTCACAGCCCCCAGCGGGTAGCTCAATCAGCCCGGAACGCGCACCAGTGCCGCGATGCCGCGAGTTCGGCTTAGTCGGGTTCGCCTTCGGTCCAGGCATGTTCTCTCTCTTTCAGTTGGGTCTATCTGCTTGCCAAACATCCGGGCGACCTCACCGGCGGTCTGGTGTCGTCCCCCCTTTGGGTCTGCCCCCTGGGGGTATGACGCTTGGCGTCGAGCGGGCGACACCCTACGGGGTCCCCCAATAGGTGCAGGATGCGTCCCAACAATGGGTTGCAATCAATCGACGAGAGGGAGCAACACAATGAGCGACACACGCGCGAAAGTTCGGATCGTTGGGACGGGGTTGGTAGGTACCCGTGCCGTTGAAACCTACGGCGGGAACACGAAGATGTTCCACACCACTGATGGTTGGAACATTCACTTCGTTCCGGTCTACTTCAGCGAGACACACGAGGTCCGATGGTTCGAGCAGTCAGCAGTCCAGGACATCGGGTGACGCATCGTTGGTGCCCCCGAGTTCAATCCGGGGGCACCAACATTGGGAAAAAAATCACGGGGAGAGATATTGCCTAGCCCCAGAGGTACGGGGCGTTTGCGTGAGAGGGGTATCCCCCCTAGGTATCGGCTTTAGAAGCCGAGTTCTTCGGGCTTCTGAAGGTTGAGAGCGACGCCGCGCTCCCATGACTCCTTGTTCGTGAAGATCCCGTTAGGCGTCTGCAGTGACAGCAGTTCCTTGAGCTGTGCTGCGTACTGTGGGTGGCGCTCGGCGTAGCGGTCGGCCACCTGATTCCAGGAGAGGTCGATGGCCTTCTGCATGAGCGTCTTGACCATGACCGTGTCATTGGCTAGCTCGGCCTGGTCGAGGAGCTGCAGCGCCTTCTCCTGATCGAACTGTCCCAGTTCAGCAACGCGGGTCTGAGCGTCGCGGAAGCTAATGGCAGTCTGCGGGTCGGTTGCCGTGCTGCCGAACAGGTCACGTCGGAGTACATGGGTTCGCAGGTTCTTCGCGTTCTTGAATGAATCCTTGATCGTGCCGATAGCGTTGGAGACGCTCTGGTACTCGGCGGCGATGCGTTCCTTCTTACCCTCGGGGGTGAGGTGTTCGTCGTTTCGGATCTGCTGGAGAGTGTCGACAAACTGCGACTGGATCTGCTGGGCCCGGCGGAGGTCGGCGGTTTCAGTGAGGCTCATGGGTCTGTAGTCCTTAGGTTGGTTTGGGGGTTAGCTTGCTGCTACTGCTGAGATTGCTTCGTCGGTGTGGTAGCCGATGAGCTCGTGGGGCTTGTCCACGTTGTACGTCATCGCCTCACCCAGGAGCCGCGCCATTGACGCGCTGCTGCCGCCTGACGCTTCGAGGTCGGCGAGTTCCTGGAACTTGCTGGTGCTGGCGGGGTACTGATCCGCGTAAGCGTTCACTACGCCGTTCCAACCGTCCTGGAACCCGCGTGCGGCGATGGCCTTAGCGAGCCAGGTATCCCCCGACATCTCAGCCATGCCGAGCAGGCGGGCGGCTTCGTCTTCGTCGGTGATACGTGCAGCCCGGTCCATAGCGTCCCGATAGGCGATGGCCGTATGGCTGTCCGCGGTGCCTGGCATCCCGAACAGTTCCCGGCGGAGGTTCTTGAGGCGGGTTTCCTGTGCAGCGTTCTGCTCTGCCTGCAGGCGCTCGAGCTGGGGTTTGAGTTCGAGGTAGTGGCGGGCGATCTGCTGCGCCTTGCCCTCAGGTGAGAGGGTCCGGTCTGCGCGGATGTTTTCAACCCACTGCTGGTATTCGCCGCGCAGCTTGAGGGCCTTTTCCTGGTGCGCGTTGGTGGGTGCGTTGTTGATTCTCAAGGGACTATCTCCTGTGTTGTGTGCGTTTGATTTGCTGGGATCTGCTTCGTCACGCGTTGGTCTTGTGGTGTTCGATTGCGTCGATGATCTGACTGGCGAGCCGGTATGCCTCATCCTCGGGAATGACATTTCGGACGCAGGTACCGCTGAAAAGCACGACGCCCCGCTCGTATCCCCCGGCCAGATTGGTGAGCAGCGCCGGATCAATCCTGAGCTTCGTGCTATCCATGACGTTCTGCTCGTACATGCTCACTCGTGAGACGAACATGGTCCCTATCCCCTGATTCCGTGCTTGAGGGTTGCTTCCCAGGTCTCGGGGTATTGCGCCCGTATGGAGTTGGCCGCGGTTTTGGCGAGATTGAAAATGATGTTGCCGGCGAGCTGAGCGTTTTTGCTTGCTTCGATTTCCTGAGCGATGCGTTCCCACGCGGCGGTGTTCATCTGCCCGGCCGCGAGGATGAGGCGGAACGTGATTGCGACCTCTGGTGCTGTGTTCACTGTCCACTCTCCTTCGCGACTGCAAGGGCCCGAGCTTTCCAGTAACTGGTCTGGTCGCACTGGTGCAGGTATTTCTCCCGGTAGATGGCGAACTGCACCTCGATGGGCTGTCGCTCAATCTGTCGCTGGGTCCATTCATAAGCCACGGCGGTCACTTCCCTTTTTTCGGTCTGCGTTAGTTGCGGCGGTGTCGCCTGTGCGGTCCTGGTATCGGATCCGCTTATGTCGATCCGACTCAGGCTCGTTGTAGGTGAGCGCTATGAGTCGCTGGTGGTAGCGGAGGGCAAGGTCCTTCCAGAACCGAGCTTGGGTCCGGTGAAAATAGATCAGGTCTTCGAGGGAAGGTTCATCGGCGGAGGCAGAAGTTCCCCCTCGATTAACCCCTTCGTTGCGATCTGCCCCAGTCATGCTGCGTCCCCAGTAAGAGGGGTGTTACTTCTGTCATTTGTGTTGCTTTCGAAGAGTTCAGGCAGGGAAGTAACACTTGTTACAGAAGTAACAGGGGTGTACTGGCCTCGTTTCGGCCGGTCAATCCGCCCGGAGTCATAGGCCCGCTTCAGGTAGGTCCGCACCTGGTTCTCCTCCATGTGCAGCAGTGACGCGAGGTCCCTGGGGGTTAGTCCTTCCGGGTACTTGTTGACCGTGCTGATCAGTTCCGCCATACGGTCCCCGACTCCCGAGATGTTCTGCTGTGTCCCAGCCGCGGCGGCAGCTTCCTCCAAGCTCGACCCATTGAGCTCCCACGTTCCGTTGCCGTCGAGTATCAGCGCGTACTCTCCCTCTCTGGCATCCCGGCTGGTGACTTTGAGGATGGCCCCATGCTCGTTCCGGTCACGGTGCAGGACGGCGATGGTGTCGGCAGCCCCCGCGATCCCCTGGGTTCCACTGACCGCGTCGAGGAAGTCCGTCCCTTCGCTCTTGCGGGTGTGGTGGACCAGAATCAAGCTCGCCCCTGGCACCGCATCAGCGAGACCTTTGAGCGCCCCAGTAACCCGGTAGTCGCGGCTGTACTGGGTTTCATTCCCGAACGCCGGCGGCATAGCTTTGCCGAGGGTGTCGAGAACGACCAGCGGGGCCTGATCCCGGTGTGCCGCCATGAATTCCGAAATGGTCTCGAGCATCCGCCCCTCGGGGACGTTGGTCAGGAAGTGGAGCTGTGCGGGAGGTGGGCCGACGTTGAGTGACAACAGCCGCGACTGCAGTCGTCGGTGCCCGTCCTCAAGCGCGAGGTAGAGGACGGGCCGCTGGTCAACTTTGATGTGACCAAAGGCGTAGGTGCCTGACGCGCAGGCAACACCTAGTCCAAGGACCAGCCACGACTTCCCAATCTTGGGGGCAGCCACGAGGAGCGTAAGCCCCTCCGGGATGACTCCCGGGACGACGTACTCCGTCGGTGGAAAGCGCTGTTGCATCAGCCACTCGGCACTGACCATCCCCTGCAGCATCGTTGGGGCGGAGTGCGGCTCAGAATTGGTCAAGTGTTGTCCCTTCAAGGGTGCTCTGCCACTCGTCGAGGGCGTAGGCATCTTTGGCGGTGATCTGCCAGATCAGGTCACTTCGCATCCACGTGTGGTCGGTCATCGGCCAGGGCGAGTATCGGCCGACCCGGAGGCGAATATGAGCGCCGGGGTTCAGCCTCGACACCTGATCGAAATTGGATCGGTGGAATTTCTGGTAATCGAAGGTCCGCCCGTTGTCTGACGGGTAGTCGGCGAGGTCCAGTTCGAGGACGACTTGAATCATGCCGCACCGCCGGCGGGACGCATCGTGAGCATGTGCTCACACATGGGACACAGGACGAGGACGCCGCGGGTTGCCTGGGTGAGCCGACCGGATCCTCTGGAATACACCTGAACGTGCTCGCCGCACAGGGCTGGGACTCTTACGCCTTCCACAATTGAGCGGGTGATGAGATCCTTACGGATGCGGTGGTTGACGACAGGAAAATCCCCGCTATCGAGTACCGAGATTGAGGACGCGTCAGGTACACTAGTTGTAGAGAACAAGGTGCTATTCCTTCTGTTTGAGACCGGATGAATTCACTTTGGAAGCTTCGATACCTGGTTTGGCGACGGGGTATCGGAGCTTCTTTTTTGTGCCCCACGCAGGGACAGACATGGCTGTGTAAAGCGTTTCCCGGATGTACTTTCAGTCGAGAACCCCCTCGTCTTCGAGCGCTTTCATCAGATCGGCCACTCGGTAGAACTGCACGGTCCCGTCCGCCAAATTGAACGACACGCTCCCCGGAGTTTCGGCGACTATGTCGATAGAGGCGGCGCCGCCGGCGCTCTCCACCATTGCCATCAGGCAGCGCCGGTTTGCTGACGGGTGTGTGCAGATAGCCACTCCAAGACATCAGATTCCAGGTACCGCACTGACTTTCCCCCGAGCTTGACGAAGCGAGGGCCGTTCCCCATGTATCGCATCTGGGCCAACGCGCCTTCACTTGTCCCTAGCCACTTCGCTAGCTCGAGCGGCTTGAGCAACTTGTTTTCTTCCAAGCCCATCCCCTCCTCAATGCTGTGTCATTTTCAACACTATTGTGTCTAAACGAAATAATACTCTTGTGATTGACTTGTGTCAAGTCTCAATGTAATGTGTCAATATGACATCGATTAAGAGCAGTGTGGGCTTCGGAGAGCGACTAAGCAAGTACCGCAAGCTGGCTGGACTCAGTGCCCAGCAGTTGAGCCACCGGACAGGTGGAGAGATTTCACGCTCGGTCATAGCAAACTTTGAAAGCGGTAGGAAGACCGAGGTGAGCGTCGACCAGCTCATTGCCCTCTCCTGGGCGCTGGACATCAATCCCGTCGCATTGGCGATGCCGATACAAGCGCCCTACAAATCACTGGCCCTAGCAGGAGACGATGGGGTTCTACCTACTCACCAAGCTGTCAGGTGGTGGTTGATGGATGATCCGGATCGGGTTTACCGACGCACCGAGGACGATTCACCGAGCATGCTGGTAACACAGCTGATGATCAGCAACATCTGCTTGCTCGACACTCTGACCGACCATCTGCGGCTGGCCAAGCTGCTGATTGAGCAGCGCGGTGGAAGTCCCGAATCCGATGCTTCGGTGGCAGAGATTAGTCAGAAGATCGACGATGCCAAGAAGAAGATGAAGGCGCTTGGCATGGATACGCAATCGCCTGAGGGTGGTAAGTAGATCTTGGCGACGATCGAGTCCTATGAGACGGCCGGCGGTAAGCGCTATCGAGTGCGCTACAGGACGCCGGAACGCAAGCAAACTGATAAGCGCGGGTTCCGGACTAAGCGGGATGCTGAAGCTTTTGCGGCGTCGGTCGAAGTCTCCAAGCTGAAAGGCGAATTCATCGACGTCACGTCTGGGCGGGTGACCATCGCGCAGCTGGGCCCTGAGTGGTTGACCAGGCAAACTCACCTCAAGCCGTCCTCTTACCGTCCGGTGGAAGCCGCTCTTCGAAATCATGTCTTGCCCACTTGGGGAGACCAACCGGTTTCAGAAATTCGCAAGACCGCGGTGCAGCAATGGATTGCTGACCTGACGCGGGGAGACGGCGAGCGCAAGCCGAAGTCGGCGACGGTTGTCATTCGGGCATACGGGGTCCTCGCTGCGGTGCTGGACGATGCTGTCGACGATCGGCGGATCCTGTCCAATCCCGCTCGAGGCGTAGACCTTCCCCGCAAAGGGCGGAAACCCCACGTCTACCTGTCGCACGAGCAGGTGCACGCGCTTGCAGCAGAGGCCAAGTACGGGACGCTTGTGCTTGTTCTGGCCTACTGCGGGCTGCGCTGGGGTGAGGCTGTGGGCCTGCGGGTGCGGCACCTAGACATGCTGAAGCGGCGTATCAACGTCGAGGAGAACGCCGTCGAGGTGGGCGGCCGCGTCGCGGTTGGGACGCCGAAGAACCATAAGCGCCGTGCCGTGCCGTTCCCCCGGTTCCTGGCTGAGCGCCTTGCCGTGCAGTGCGAGGACAAGGGCCGGGACGACCTGGTATTTCCGGGTGAAGACGGCGGCTACCTCCGGTCTACCCGCGTGCAGGAGGACCGCGGAGGGTGGTTCTCAGGCGCCATCCGACGCGCGGGCATACCTCGCATCACTCCGCACGATCTGCGGCACACAGCGGCGAGCTTCGCCGTATCGGCCGGCGCGAATGTGAAGGCGGTACAGCGGATGCTGGGGCACAGTTCCGCGGCCATGACGCTCGACATCTACGCAGACCTGTTCGACGAGGACCTCAACGCCGTTTCCGACGCCCTGGATCACGCTGTTTCGCTGACGAGTGTGGGCAAAATGTGGGCAGGGACCTGACCTGGAGAAAGCGAAAGGCCCGCCCTCCCCTGCTGTTGCAGTGAAGTGCGGGCCTTTCCTTGCTGTGGCAGATGAGGGATTCGAACCCCCGTAGGCTGTGCCAGCTGATTTACAGTCAGCCCCCTTTGGCCGCTCGGGTAATCTGCCGAACGTCTCCAGATGAAGACAACCCGCAGCAAGCGCGGGCAAGACAACTTTACAGAACATCGGCCCCAGAATCGAATCGGCGTCCAGAACGCACAACAAACCGGTGGACGCCGCCGCGGGACGTCGGTACCGCGTCCTCGATGCGCGCACCGGCGGCAGGGCGCGGCCCGCCGCATGCCAGTAGGCTAGAAGCAGGAACGAAACCCAACTTCAAGGAGGCACAGTGGCTAGCGAATCCACGTTCGACGTCGTAAGCAAAGTGGACAAGCAGGAGGTGGCCAACGCCCTGAACCAGGCCCAGAAGGAGATCGCCCAGCGGTACGACTTCAAGGGCGTCGGCGCCGAGGTCGACTTCAGCGGCGAGAAGATCCTCATGAAGGCGAACTCCGAGGAGCGGGTGCTCGCGGTCCTCGACGTCCTGCAGTCCAAGATGATCAAGCGCGGCATTTCCCTGAAGTCCCTGGACACCGGGGAGCCCTACCCCTCCGGCAAGGAGTTCCGGCTGGAGACCTCCATCAAGGAGGGCATCGCGCAGGACATCGCCAAGAAGATCAACAAGCTCATCCGCGACGAAGCACCCAAGGGCGTCAAGTCCCAGATCCAGGGCGACGAGCTCCGGGTCAGCTCCAAGTCCCGCGATGACCTGCAGGCCACCATGGCCCTGCTGAAGAACTTCGACGAGGCGGACCTTCAGTTCGTCAACATGCGCTAAGACGCATACATGAACGTCGGCGGCGGCTCCACCTTCGGGTGGGGCCGCCGTGCTTTATGCGGTCCGGACGGTGGCCGAGGTCGCCGGCGCGGCCGGCTCAGGCTTCGGGGGTGCGCGAGTCGTACCGGGCGAAGCGGGGCTGCCACCGGGCCAGCAGCCCGACCAGGGCGATGCACAGGAGGCCCCCGAGCACCGGCGTCCAGCCCTCCCCCAGCCATTCGGCGCCCCCGCCGGCGACCATGTCGCCCAGGCGCGGGCCGCCCGCGACGACGACGATGAAGACCCCCTGGAGCCGCCCGCGCATCGCATCGGGGGTGGCTGACTGCAGGATGGTGTGGCGGAACACCGAACTGACGGAGTCGGCGATGCCGGCGAGCACGAGGCAGAGCGCGGCGGGGATGATCCACGGGGTGACGGCGCCGCCGGCCCCGGTACCGCTGGTTCCGGCCGCCACCACCACGAGGCCGAAGGCGCTCACCGAGGCACCCCAGCCGACGATGGACCACAGCACGGCCAGGCCCTGGCGGTGGACCCTGCCCAGCGGGCCGGAGAACAGGCCAGCCAGCACCGAACCGAATGCCACCGCCGCGAGCAGGATGCCTACGGTGAATTCCCCGCCGCCGATCAGGACGGCGCCGATGGCCGGCAGCAGCGCCCGCGGCTGGGACAGGATCATGGCGGCGAGGTCGACGAGGAAGGTCATCCGGATGTTGGGGCGGGTGCCGAGGAACCGGAACCCCTCGAGCACGGAGGCGATCCCCGCCCGCCGGGTGGGGCCCTCGGGCGGCAGGGGCGGGAGGCTGAAGACGGCCCACAGCGCCGCGGTGAAGGTGACGGCGTCGATCGTGTAGGTCCAGGCGTAGCCGACCTGCGCCACCAGGACGCCGGCCAGCAGCGGTCCGACGGTGAAGGCCAGCCCGAAGGTGAGCATGCTGAGTGCGTTGGCGGCCGGGAGGAGTTCGGGGCGCACCAGCCGCGGGATGATGGAACTGCGTGTGGGCTGGTTGACGCCGGCCGCACCGCTCTGCACCGCGACGAGGAGGTACAGGAGCCAGACGTTGTCGAGGCCGGCCCAGGCCTGGGCGGCGATGGCGATGGTGGTGAGCCACAGGGCGAGCCCGGAGTACAGTGCCACCGTCCGCCGGTCGTGGGCGTCGGCGATCGCCCCGCCGTACAGCCCGGCCACCACCAGCGGCACGAGCGCGAAGAACCCGAGCAGGCCCACGCTCAGGCTCGAGGAGGTCAGGGCGTAGACCTGCAGGCTGACGGCCACCAGGGTGAGCTGGGTGCCCGTGGCCGAGAGGGTCGTGCCGATGTAGAGCCGGCGGAAGGCCCTGCTCTCCTTCAGTGGCGTGATGTCGGCAAGGAGTCTGGGCACCCCAGAAGTGTAGCCGCCATGTGGTTCGTTACGGCAACTACCACCTGTGGGGACGGCCTGCGGCGGGACTATTCGGCGGCAGCGAGCGCCTCGTCGACGACCTTGAGCACCCGGCGGTCCGCGATCGGGCGGAAGTGGCCCATGGTGTCGAGCCGGATATTCCGCGCGCCCTTGAGAAAACTGCCGCCCGGGATGTGCGGGTCGAAGCGCCCGTAGATCGAGGTGATGCGCGAATTGACCTCGAGGTTGCCGCCGAGCGAGACCAGGGTACGGTTCCGGGGGGCGAAGGCCCGGATGCTCGGCAGGAGGAAGAAGTTCGCATAGATCGACCCGGAAAAGGGCGTGTTGATGGCGACGAGCCGGCTGACCCGGCTCTCCGGCAGGGTCATCAGGTACTTGCCGATCAGCCCGCCCTTGCTGTGGGCGACGACGACGACGTCCTCCAGGCCGCGCTCCTCGAGGTACCCCGCGGCCAGGGCGGCCATCGCCGGCACGCTGCCCCGGTTGTACCCGAGCTTCTCGACGACGTGGACGGGATGCCCGGCCCGGTGCAAGTGGGCGGCGACGGGCCGCAGGAACTGCCAGGGTTCGTAGACACCCGGGATCAGCAGCACCGGCAGCTTCGCCGGTGATCCAGGCTCCGCCGGCGCGGCGTCAAGGTACCGCGCGGGGTCGTCCCGCACGAGGAGTCCGTGGACCTGCCAGAAGCCGACGTACGCATAATCGAGTGTCCAGGCCCATGCCCGCCGCAACAGATCCATTCTTTCACCGTACCTAGCCGGGCCGTGCGGCGGAACGCAAGTTAGACGGACCTTATTATGAATTTCTCAGAACTAGTGGTTGACTCCCTTCATGACCGACACCGCTCCGCATCCCACCGCGCGCGAGGCGCAGTGGTCGCAGGAGCTGCGGGGCCACGGGCGCCGGGTGACCCGGCAGCGCCTCGCCGTCCTCACCGCCGTCGAGCGCTTCCCCCATGCGACCGCCGACGATGCCGCCGCGGCCGTGCGCCAGGAACTGCCGCACATCGCCGTGCAGTCGGTGTACGTCATCCTCGCCGACCTCACGGCCCTGGGCCTGCTGCGCCGCATCGAGACCCCCCACTCCCCCGCCCGATACGAGACCCGCGTCGGTGACAACCACCACCACGCGGTGTGCACGGGCTGCGGACGGATCGAGGACGTGGAGTGCGCCGTCGGCCACTCCCCCTGCCTGACCCCGCAGTGGTCGCCCGGCTCGGCCGGGATGACCATCCAGATCGCCGACGTCCTCTACCAGGGGCTGTGCGGCGACTGCCGCGCCCCCGCCGCCGGCCCAACGATTTACCCCAGCAGCACCACAGAAACAGGAGCACAGTGAACGCCAATTTCAGCACTACGCAGTCCGGGGCGCCCGTCGTCGACGACAGCAACTCGTCAGCGATCGGCCGCGACGGAGCGATCCCGCTGACCGACCACTACCTGATCGAGAAGCTTGCCCAGTTCAACCGGGAGCGGATCCCCGAGCGCGTCGTCCACGCCAAGGGCGGTGGAGCCTTCGGTGTCTTCGAAACCACCGAAGACGTCAGCATGTACACCAAGGCGGCCCTCTTCCAGACCGGCGCCGTCACCGAGACGCTGCTGCGCTTCTCCTCCGTCGCCGGCGAGCAGGGCTCCCCCGACACCTGGCGCGACCCCCGCGGCTTCGCCCTGAAGTTCTACACCTCCGAGGGCAACTACGACCTCGTGGGCAACAACACCCCCGTCTTCTTCATCCGCGACGGCATCAAGTTCCCCGACTTCATCCACTCGCAGAAGCGCCTGCCCGGCACCAACCTGCGCGATGCGGACATGCAGTGGGACTTCTGGACGCTCAGCCCCGAATCGGCGCACCAGGTGACGTGGCTGATGGGCGACCGCGGCCTGCCCGCCTCGTGGCGCACCATGAACGGCTATGGCTCCCACACCTACATGTGGATCAACGAGGCCGGCGAGAAGTTCTGGGTCAAGTACCACTTCAAGTCCAACCAGGGCCACGAGACCCTCACGGTCGACCAGGCCGAGGCGCTGGCCGGCTCCGACGCCGACCACCACCTGCGCGACCTCTCCGAGAACATCGCCAAGGGCAACCACCCGAGCTGGGACCTCAAGGTCCAGGTCATGCCCTACGACGACGCCAAGGACTACCGGTTCAACCCGTTCGACCTCACCAAGGTCTGGCCGCACGCGGACTACCCGCTGATCCCGGTCGGGAAGCTGACCCTGAACCGCAACCCGGAGAACTACTTCGCGCAGATCGAGCAGGCCACCTTCGCGCCGTCGAACTTCGTGCCCGGCATCGCCGCCAGCCCCGACCGCATGCTGCAGGCGCGCATCTTCTCCTACGCCGATGCGCACCGCTACCGCGTGGGCACCAACCACGCGCAGCTGCCGGTGAACATGCCCAAGAGCGAGGTGCGCAGCTACTCGAAGGACGGCGCGGGCCGGTACCACTTCAACTCCGCCTCCACCCCGGTGTACGCGCCGAACTCGGTGGGCGGCCCGGCGGCCGACCCGGCCCTGTACGGCCCGCACGGCGGCTGGGAGAACGACGGCGACCTGGTGCGCGCAGCCCACACGCTGCACGCCGAGGACGACGACTTCGGCCAGGCCGGCACGCTCTACCGCGAGGTCTTCGACGACGCGGCCCGGGCCCGGTTCCTGGAGACGATCACCGGTGCCGTCGGCGGCGTCGTGAGCGCCGAGATCCGCGAGCGGGCCATCCAGTACTGGACCAATGTGGACGCCGACCTGGGCGCCAAGCTGCGCGCCAACCTCGGCGCCGGTGAGACCCCGGCGTCGGAGTCGGAAGCGGCCCTGTACTAGGAGCCCCTTTCGCGCCGTACGCGCCAGAAAACGACGAACGCACCCGGTTTTCCGGGTGCGTTCGTCGTTTTGGGGTGTCTTTGTCCTCAACGGAGGCGCCAGCGCGTCCTAGGGGGCCGCTCCGGGGCCGTCGGCATTCCCGGGGAGCGATCCACAGGTCCGCGGCGCCGCAGTGCGGCTAGGGCACACGAAAACGACGGGCGCACCGGATATTTCCGGTGCACCCGTCGCTTTGGGGTGCGTTCGTCGTGAACGGAGGCGTCAGCGCGTCCCGGCGCCGATCATCTCGTCCGCGTCCGGGTCGGGCTGTCCCGCACCGTCCTTCGCGTTCAGGCGCGAGTTGCGGTAGCCGTAGGCGAAGTAGATGGCGAACCCGGCGACCAGCCATGCGGCGAAGAACACCCAGGTGATGGTGGCGAGGTTGAGCATCAGGTAGATGCACAGCAGCGCGGACAGGATCGGGATGATCTTGCCGAACGGCACCCGGAAGGACGGGCGCAGGTCGGGGCGCTTGCGCCGCAGCACCAGGATGCCGACGCTGACCATGATGAAGGCCGACAGCGTGCCGATGTTGATCATCTCGGCGAGGATCTCGACCTGGGTGAAGCCGGCGAGCAGGGCGACGACGACGCCGCACAGGATCTGCGTGCGGGCCGGGGTACCGCGCTTGTCGGAGGTGCGGCTCAGGAAGCGGGGCATGAGCCCGTCACGGCTGAGGGCGAAGACCACGCGGGCCAGGCCCATGAGGAGCACCATGATGACCGTCGTCAGGCCGATGAGGCTGCCGATGGAGATGACCCCGGCGGCCCAGTCGGCGCCGACGAGCTGGAAGGCCGTGGCCAGGGACGGGGCCCCGGAGGCGCCGAGCTCGGTGTGGGAGACCATGCCGGTGACCACGAGGGTCACGAGGATGTAGAGCACGGTGACGACGGCGAGGCCGGCGAAGATGCCGCGGGGCAGGGTCCGGCTCGGGTTCTTGACTTCTTCGGCCGAGGTCGCGACGACGTCGAAGCCGATGAAGGCGAAGAAGACGAGGGCTGCGCCGGAGATGATGCCGGTGAAGCCGAACGCCGACGGGGTGGCGCCCGAGAGGAAGGACAGGAAGGGCTGGTCGGCCCATTCGGCCCCGGTGTCGGCCGGCGGCTGGGATTCCGGCACGAACGGCGTGTAGTTCTCGGGGCTGACGTAGAAGAAGCCCACGACGATCACGAAGAGCACGATCGCGATCTTGATGACGGTGAAGACACTGTTCACGCGGGCCGAGAGCTTGGTGCCCAGCACGAGCACGGCGGTGAAGATGGCCACGATGAGCAGCGGGCCCCAGTACAGGGGCAGCCCGAAGAAGCTGATCTCCGACGGGACGTCAAGGTTGAGCACCGCGAACAGGTCGCTGAGGTAGATGCCCCAGAACTTCGCGATGACGGCCGCGGCCATGAGGAGCTCGAGGATGAGGTTCCAGCCGATGACCCAGGCGACGAGTTCGCCCATGGTGGCGTAGGTGAAGACATAGGCGCTGCCTGCGACGGGAATGGCCGTGGCGAATTCGGCGTAGCACATGATGGCCAGCGCACAGGTGATCGCGGCGAGCACGAAGGAGATGGTGACGGCCGGGCCGGCGTTGAACGCCGCCGCCTGGGCACCGACGGAGAAGATCCCCGCACCCACGGCCACGGCGATGCCCATGATCATGAGGTCCCACGTGTTCAGGGAGCGCTTGAGCCGGCGCCCCTTTTCATCGGAGTCTGCTATCGACTGCTCAATCGACTTTGTGCGCAATAGGTTCAATGGCCTGCATCTTTCAACAAGGGGGCGGCAGTCAAGGGAAAACTGCCCACACAAGCGTATTGAGGTCCAGCCGCTGGGACGGAATCCGTCCACATACTGAGATAGTTGTTGATGGCCACTATGTGGTCCCTAAGGGTGCGCCACGGAGACCGTCCGCGAGCCAGAAAGCGACCACCACACGCGAAAACGACCGCCGGACCGGATATATCCGGCGCGGCGGTCGCTTTCGGACCGTTCGGTCGCGAAGGGGCGCGGCGGTCGTCCTCGGGCGCGTTCGGTGCGAAGGGGCGCCGGGACGGTCAGGCCGCCGGCACGGCCTCCCGCTGCGGTTCCGGGCGGGCCGTGAGCTTCGCCCCCTCGACGTCGACGTCGGGCAGGATGCGGTCCAGCCAGCGCGGCAGCCACCAGGCCCTGCGGCCCAGCAGGTACATCGCCGCCGGCACGAGGGTCATGCGCACCACGAAGGCATCGAGGAGCACGCCGAAGGCGAGCCCGAAGCCGATCGGCCGGACCATGGTGAGGTGGGAGAACACGAACCCGGCGAAGACCGACACCATGATGATCGCCGCGGCCGTCACAACGCGGGCACCGTGGCTGAACCCGACCCGGACCGCGGACCGGGCGCTGCCGCCGTGGACGTAGGCCTCGCGCATCCCGGAGACGAGGAACATCTGGTAGTCCATGGCGAGGCCGAACAGCACCCCGATCAGGATGATCGGCAGGAAACTCAGGATGGGCCCGGGGTTGGTCACGCCGAAGAGGTCCCCGAACCAGCCCCACTGGTAGATCGCCACGGTGGCCCCGAAGCTGGCCAGCAGGGAGAGGAGGAACCCGGCGGTGGCGATGAGCGGCACGAGCACCGAGCGGAACACCAGCAGGAGCAGGATGAGCGAGAGCCCGACGACGATGCCCAGGTACAGCGGCATGGCCTCCATCAACCGGGCCGAGACGTCGATGTTGGCCGCGGTCTGGCCGGTCACCGACACGGAGACCCCGGTCCGGTCCTCGATGCCGTCGGAGGAGGCACGCAGGGCGCGGACGAGGTCCTCGGTGGATTCGCTGGCCGGGCCCTCCTCCGGGAGCACCTGGAAGACGGCGGTGCGCCCGTCGGTGCTGACCGAGGCGGGAACGGAGGCGGCGACGTCGGGAATCTCGGCGAGCAGGTCGTTGACGTCGAGCTGCAGTTCCGCCAGCTCGGCCGCGTTCCCGGTTTCGGGCATGTCCCCCACGACGATCAGCGGACCGTTGGCGCCCTCGCCGAACTTCTCGTCGACGGTGTCGTAGGCCTTGAAGCCGGTGGAGTCGGCGGGCTCGGAGCCGCCGTCGGGCAGGCCCACCCGCAGCTGCGCCGCGGGCACCGCGATGACGCCGAGCAGCACGATCCCCGCCACGAGGGTGAGGACGGGTTTCCGCGTGACAAGGCCGCCCCAGCCGCGGCCGCGCTCGGCCATCCGGTCCTGGTTCAGCTGGTCCTCGCCGGAGGGGGCAAGCGCGGACCGGCGGGCATTGCGGGCCCACGCCCGCTTGGAGATGAGCCGCGGGCCGAGGACGGCGAGCAGGGCGGGCGTGAGGGTCAGGGCGACCAGGACGGAGACGGCGACGGTCCCCGCGGCGGAGAGTCCCATAACTGTGAGGAACGGCAGGCCGGGCACGGCGAGCGCCGCCAGCGCCACCACCACAGTGAGCCCGGCGAAGAGCACGGCATTGCCGGCGGTGCCCGTGGCCCTGCCGACCGACTCCTGAAGGTCCATTCCGTGAAGGAGCTGGGTGCGGTGCCGGTTGACGATGAACAGCGAGTAGTCGATGCCCACGGCCAGGCCCAGCATCAGCGCGAGGACCGGGGAGATGCTGTTCATCTCGATGACCCCGGAGAGCGCGAAGGTGATGCCCACCCCGACGCCGACGCCGATCACGGCCATGAACAGCGGCAGGCCCGCGGCGACGAGCGTGCCCAGCATGAGGACGAGGACCAGGGCGGCGACGAGCAGGCCGATGATCTCGGCGTAGCCGAAGATTTCGGAGACGTCCTCGACGATGTCCTTGCTGTAGTCCACCGTGACGCCGGCACCGGCGGCGGTCCCGGCCTCCTCCTGGACGGCCTCGCGCAGCTCCGGGTGGACAGAGTTGATTGACTTCTCGAACTGGACGCTGGCGACGGCGGCGGAGCCGTCCCCGGCCACCAGCCGGACACCCGAGGAGGCCTCGAGCCGGCGTTCGGCAAGCTCCAGCTCGGTGCGCCCCTGCTCCAGCTCCGCGGCACCGCTTTCGAGTTCGGCCCGGCTGGCGTCAAGGCGCTGCTGGCCCGCCGCCAGCTGTTCCTCGGCGGCGGCCACGGCGGGACCGGGAAGGAGGGAGGCGCCTGATGCGAGCTGGTCCCGCTGGGCATCGAGGTCCCGCTGGCCCTGCTCGAGCTGCTGCCGGCCCGCGGCGAGCCGTTCCTCGCCGGCGGCGAGCTCGGCCCGGCCGGCGTCGAGCTCGGCCTTTCCACCTTCGAGCTGCTCGGTCACGGCGAAGGGGTCGACCACCGAGCGGACACCCTCCAGGGCCGCGACCGCCGCCAGGGACACCTGCACGGCGGACTGCTGCCCGGGCGTGAAGGCGGTGCCGTCGCCGGTCGTGAAGACCACGGTGCCCGTGCCGCCAACCGCCTCGGGCAGTTCCCGGCGCAGCTGGTCCGCGACACGCTGCGATTCGGTGCCCGGGATGGAGAAATTGTTGGTCAGGGTGCCGGAGAAGAAGACGGCGCAGGCCCCGACGGCCACCATGACGGCCAGCCACGCGGAGACCACCCACCACCGCCTGCGGTAGGCGAACTTGCCGAGCCGGTAGAGCAGAAATGCCATGAGGGTGTCCTAGGGGTGACGAAGGGGCAGAGACTGAAGGGGGTGCGGGTCAGGCGGGGTGGGCGAAGCCGTCCCGGAGCATTGAGAGGGCATGCACCATGCGCTCCTCGAGGGCGGCGCCGGCATCCTCGCCCGGTTCCGGGCCGTGGGCCGCCCAGTCCTGCATCGCCGCCTTCGCGCAGGAGAGCACCGACCCGACGAGGGCGCCGATGTAGAGGGGCGACGCGCCGTCTCCCAGCCGGTCGCTGACCGCCTCGACGATCCGGGCTTCCGCCCGCTCCCAGGCGTGCAGCTGTGCCCGCAGCAGCTCAGGACTGCCGGCGGCCATGCGGAAGAGCTCGCCGTGCACGGCGAGGTCCTGCACCTTGGCCGTTGCCGCGAGGGCGGCGATGACGGCGTCGAGCAGCGGCTCCTCCGCCGGGCGCCGGGCAAAGCTTGAGATGGCCAGTTCAAGGAAGGATTCGGTGCTGACGTTCAGGGCTTCCTCGGCGCTGTGGAAGTAGTTGAAGAAGGTGCGCCGCGAGACGCCGGCCCGGGCGGCGATCTGGTCCACGGTGAAGGATCCGGCCCCCTGGCTGCGGGCCAGGGTGAGCGCGGCCTCGGCGATCGCCTTGTGGGTGTCGAGCTTGTTCTGCTCCCGGCGCCCACGGGGCCCGGCCGCGCCGTCCTCAATCTCCACGCTCCGAGGCTACGCCAAAAATTGCACACCGTGCAAGAAATATTCGGGGCGTCCGGAAATCGGCTGGAGACCGGGCGCCCGTCCCGGTCTAGGCTTGGTCGAGAACCTCACCGAAAGGCGTTGGGATGAAACACCTCACCCTTGGACAGGACTTGGAGGTCTCGCGGCTGGGCCTTGGCTGCATGGGGATGTCGGCCTTCTACACCGGCAGCGGCACCGACGACCACGCCGCCGTGCGCACACTCCACCGCGCGCTCGACCTGGGCATCACCTTCTTCGACACCGCCGAGATCTACGGTCCCTACACGAACGAGGAACTGCTGGGCCGGGCCTTCGCCGACCGGCGGGACCGGGTGGTGATCGCCACCAAGTTCGGCGTTCTCCGCCACACCGGCTCGGGCGAGCGGGGCCTGGACGGCAGCCCGGCCAATGTGCGACTGGCGGTCGAAGGCTCCCTCCGGCGCCTCCGCACCGACCACATCGACCTGTACTACCAGCACCGGATGGACCCCGCCGTCCCCGTCGAGGAGACGATGGGTGCCCTGGCCGACCTGGTCGAGCAGGGAAAGATCCGGCATATCGGCCTTTCGGAGGCGGCCCCGGCCACCCTCCGCCGCGCCCACGCCGTGCACCCCGTGACGGCGCTGCAGACCGAATACTCGCTGTGGAGCCGCGACCCGGAGCAGGAGATCCTCCCGCTGGTGCGCGAACTCGGGATCGGGTTCGTGCCGTACTCGCCCCTGGGCCGCGGATTCCTGACCGGGACCATCCGCAGCCTCGACCAGCTCGACGAGGCGGACGTCCGGCGCTACAACCCGCGTTTCGCCGGGGACAACCTCGAGGCGAACATCCGGATTGTCGAACAGGTCGACGCCGTCGCGAAGCAGGTCGGCGCGACCCCCGGGCAGGTGGCCCTCGCCTGGCTGCTCGCCCAGGGCGGGAACATCGCCCCCATTCCCGGCACCCGCAGGATCGAGCACCTCGAGGAGAACATCGCCGCCGAGGCCCTCGAGCTCTCGGGCGATCACCTCGCGGCGCTCAGCGCCGTCGCCGCGCCGGTCGGCGACCGGTATGCGGACATGTCCACGGTGAACCGCTGAGCCGGAGCCCCGGCCGGAGGTAAGCGCCCCGACGTGGGCGGCCGGGTCCGCCGTCGGACTCAGTCCAGCGGCGGGGTCCTCGGGGGCGGGATGCGGCGCTCCCCGGTCGCCTCAAACGCGGCGGCGATCCCCAGCAGGGCGGCGTCGTCGTAGGCCCGGCCCGCGAAGGTGAGGCCGACGGGCATGCCGGTGTCGACCATCGTCCCCATCGGCACGGTGACCGTGGGGATGCCCAGGTGCCGCGGCACCAGGTTGCCGTTGGCCACCCAGACCCCGTTGCGCCACCCGAGGTCGGCCGAGGCCGGATTGACGTCCATATCTGCCCGCCCGACGTCGGCGGCGGCGGGGAAGACCACGGCGTCCAGGCCGAGGCGGTCCATCCAGTCCTCGAGGTCCACGCGGCGGGTTTCCTCAAGCCCACGCAGCCCCTCGCCCAGGTGCGGGATCGAAAGGAAGGACTCCAGGGGGTGGTCGCGGACACGGTCGGGGTAGGTGGCGATGTCGTCGTCGAAGCCGTGGTAGCGGTCCGGCAGCGCCCCCGGCGGAGGAGGGAAAATGGCCGCGCCGTCCACCGCCGCGAGGCTGTTCAGGGCCGGATCGCCGTTGGCCTTGAGGAAGTCGTCCCACGCCCACGACGAGAGGTCGGTGATTTCGCGCTCAAGGTAGTCGGGGCCGACCAGGCCCCGCGTGGCGATCGTGGGGGCGCCGGGGCGGTCGCCCTCGTAGTTGGAGACCACGGGGAAGTCGACGGGGACCACCTCGGCGCCGGCCGCCTCGAGGTCGCGGCGGGCGGCCTCCCAGAGGGCGATGGCGGAGGCGCGCGTCTCGATGCGCTGCCCAGTCGGTCCGCCGATGCCCGGGCTTTCCCCCGTCCCGGCCTGCGGATCGGCGTTGATGTACATGCGGGGCACCCCGAAGCGCCTTCCCTCAAGCGCCGCCCGGGCGCCGTCGGGGCCCGCGGGGGCCAGCGCGGGGTAGGACGGCGGGCGCAGCGCAGACACGGGCGGGATCTCCACCCACGGCTGGGCGCGCCAGAAGTCACCGCGGGTCTCTGCGTCGTCGGCGACGATCACGTCGAGCAGCTCGAGCAGGTCGGCCATGGAGCGGGTGTGGGGAACGACGACGTCCATGGTGGGCACCAGGGGCCAGTTGCCCCGCACGGAGATCACCCCGCGGGAGGGCGTGTAGGCGCACAGGGCGTTGTTCGACGCCGGTGCCCGTCCGCTGGACCAGGTCTCCTCGCCCAGGCCGAAGGCCGCAAAGCTCGCCGCCGTCGCCGTGCCGGAGCCGTTCGAGGATCCCGAGGCGAACGCGGCGGTGAGGTAGTCGGCGTTGTAGGGACTTTCGGCGCGCCCGTAGAGCCCGCGCTGCATGCCGCCGTTGGCCATCGGCGGCATATTGGTCAGCCCGATCAGGACCGCGCCGGCGCCGCGGAGGCGTTCGATGGTGAAGGCGTCGCGCTGGGCGGTGAGGTGCTCGAAGGCCGGGGAGCCGGCGGCGGCGGTGAGCCCCCGGGCCAGGTAGCTGTCCTTGGCGGTGTACGGGATGCCGTCAAGCGGCCCGAGCACGGCGCCGCGGGCCCGCCGTTCGTCGGAGGCGCGGGCGTCGGCCACGGCCTCCGGGTTCAGCACGACCACCGCATTCAGGGCGGGGCCGCCGCGGTCGTAGGCCTCGATCCGTTCGAGGTAGGCCCGGGTGAGCTCCTCGCTGGTCGTCTCCCCGGACTCCAGGGCGGCCCGCAGCTGCGCGATGGAGGCCTCGACGACGTCGAACCGGGCCATCAGGCGTTCTCTCCGTCGACGGCGGGCTGCTGCTGGGTGATGCAGTGGACGCCGCCGCCCCGGGCGAGGATCGGCCGGGCATCGACGGTCACCACGCGGCGGCCCGGGTAGGCCTCGGCGAGGATTTCCGCGGCCAGGGCGTCGGCGCGTTCCTCCCCGTAGCCGCAGGCGATCACGCCGCCGTTGACCACGAGGTGGTTGACGTAGCTCCAGTCCACGAACCCCTCCCCATCGCGCAGGGTGGCCGGTGCGGGCAGCCCGATCACCTCGAAGGGCTTGCCCGCGGCGTCCGTCTGGGTCTCGAGGAAGACCGAAAGGGTGCGGGTGACCTCGAAATCGGGGTGGTCGGGGTTCGTCTGGGTGTGCAGCAGGATCCGGCCGGGCGAGGGCAGGGTGGCGACCATGTCGATATGGCCGCGGGTGCCCAGGTCCTCGTAATCCCGGGTGAGGCCGCGGGGCACCCAGATGGTCTTCGTGGCGCCGATCGTGCGCGCCATCTCCGCCTCGACGCGGGCCTTGTCCGCGTAGGGGTTGCGTCCCGGATCCAGCTGCACCGTCTCGGTGACCAGGACCGTTCCCTCGCCGTCGACGTGGATCGCCCCGCCCTCGTTGACCAGCATCGAGCTGACCAGTTCGGCGCCGCTGTGGGCCGCGACGAAGCGGGCCATCCCGGCGCTCTTCTCCCACTCCGACCAGGCCGGGGCGCCCCAGCCGTTGAAGGTCCAGTCCACCGCGCCAAGGACGCCGGGGCGTTCGTCGTCGAGCACGAAGGTCGGCCCGACGTCGCGCATCCAGAATTCGTCGAGGGGCGCCTCGAGGAGTTCGATGCCGCTGCCGAGCAGGTTCCGGGCGCGGCCGCGCTCGCTGGGATCCACCGCCATGGTGACCGGCTCGAACTGCGCGACGGCGTGGGCGACGGCGGTCCACGCCGCATAGGCTTCGGCCGCCGAGGCGGCATCGTCCCCCAGTGTGCGACCGGCCCGGGGGAACGCCATCCAGGTGCGCTCATGGGGTGCTGTCTCGGCTGGCATTCTCCACGCCATGGGTGACTCCCTCGTCCAGTGCCCCACCCGGCACGGCGCCGGACGGGTTGTCGGTGGTCCCGCGGCCGCGGCCGCAAACCCTTATTGATCACATGATCAATAGTTTCGAAAACTACTTTAGACTGAAGCGTGATGTCAAGCACTCCACCGAGGCGCGCGGCCCGGAAAGCACCCTCCGAGCGCGCGGCCGAAATCACCGAAGCCGCCCGGAAACTCGCCCTGGAGCGGGGCCTTGCCGCGATCACGCTCCGCAGCGTTGCGGCCCGGGTGGGGGTCGCCTCCGGCCTCGTTGCGCACTACCAGCCCAACGTCGACGCGCTGGTGGCGGGCACCTTCTCCACGATCGCCGCGGCCGAGACGGCGGAGGTCGCGGCCCTGCTGGCCCGGCTTCCCGGCCCGCCGCAGCGGCTCGCCCTGCTCCTGGATACCCTCCTGGACGGGGCGCGCCTGGACGTGACGGCGGTCTGGGTGGAGGCCTGGTTCCTGGGCCGCCGCAACGAGGCGCTTGCGGCGGGCGTACGGGAGCAGATGGACGCCTGGCAGGCGGTGCTGCAGCAGGTCATCGAGGAGGGAATCACGGGGGGACAGTTCGACACCCCGGACGCGGCGTCCGTTGCCTGGCAGATCCTTGGCATGATCGACGGGCTGAACGCCCAGGCGCTGGTGCGCTGGAACGGCGTCAACGACCGCGGCGTACATCTTGCCCGCGCCGTCGAAGGCATGGTCGGCGCGGCCCGCGGCTCCCTCGCCCCGGGCGGCGCACCGCAGCCCTGATGGGCCGCCGCACCCGCCTCAGCGCGTGCCGGGCGGAGCGGCGTCCGCCAGGGCGGGCGGCAGGGCGCTGCCGGGCAGCAGGCGGAGGATGTCTTCGACCCGTTCCTTGGCGTCGCCGAAGAGCATCGAGGAGTTGTCCCGGAAGAACAGCGGGTTCTGGACGCCGGCGTAGCCTGCCGCCATCGACCGTTTGAACACGATGACGTTCTCCGCCTCCCAGACCCTCAGCACGGGCATGCCGGCGATGGGGCTGCTTGGGTCCTCGGCCGCTGCCGGGTTGACGGTGTCGTTGGCCCCGATCACCAGGACCACCGAGGTCCCGGCGAAGTCGTCATTGATCTCGTCCATCTCCAGCACGATGTCGTAGGGCACCTTGGCCTCGGCGAGGAGCACGTTCATGTGTCCGGGCAGGCGTCCGGCGACCGGGTGGATGCCGAACCGCACCTCCACCCCGCGGGCGCGCAGTTGGTGGGCGAGTTCGGCGACGGGGTACTGGGCCTGGGCCACCGCCATGCCGTAGCCGGGGGTGATGACCACGCTGGAGGCGTTGCCGAGCAGGTCGGCGGCCTGCTGGGCCGTGATCTCGGAGTACTCACCCTGGTCGGCGTCCCCTGCCGCGGGCGCGGCGATGCCGAACCCACCGGCGATCACCGAGAGGAAGGACCGGTTCATGGCCCTGCACATGATGTACGAAAGGTAGGCGCCGGAGGATCCCACCAGGGCGCCGGTGATGATGAGCAGGTCGTTGTTGAGCAGGAACCCAGCGGCCGCCGCGGCCCAGCCGGAGTAGCTGTTGAGCATGGAGACCACGACGGGCATGTCGCCTCCACCGATGGAGGCCACGAGGTGCCAGCCCAGTCCGAAGGCAAGGACGGTGACGGCGATCAACAGCTCAAGGCGGGAGTCGTTGACGTACCAGATGGTCAGGAAGGCGAACGCGGCGAGGGCGCCGAGGTTGATCGCGTTCTTCCCGGGCAGCATCAGCGGTGCGGACTTCATCCGGGCCGAGAGTTTGAGGAACGCGACGATCGATCCGGTGAAGGTCACCGCCCCGATGAAGACGCCGATGAACACCTCGGCGTGGTGCACCGCCATCAGGTCCCCGGGCAGGGCCGGGGCCGAAAGGTGCCCGTTCCAGCCGACCAGGACCGCGGCAAGGCCGACGAAGCTGTGCAGCAGGGCGATGAGTTCGGGCATGCCGGTCATTTCCACGACGCGGGCCCGCCAGAGCCCGATGCCGCCGCCGATCAGGACCGCGGCGGCGAGCAGGACCAGGCCGGTCGGGCCCCGGCCCGTTCCCGGGGCGCCCTGCAGGGTGAGCCAGATGGTGGCCGCCAGCGCAAGGGCCATCCCGGCGATGCCGTAGACGACCCCGGCCCTGGCACTCTCGTGGCGGCTCAGCCCGGCAAGGCTGAGGATGAACAGCAGGGCCGCGGCGATGTAGGCGGCGCCCGCAACCGAGCCCGCGCTCAACGGGCCGGAGACGGCATCGGACACTGTCAGGCTCCTCGATAGGGTTGCTGCTGCTTCGGTGCCGGCGCTCATGGACGGGTCCTGTCCCCGCGGGCGAACATTCCGAGCATGCGCCGGGTGACGGCGAAGCCGCCGACGATGTTGATGCTCGCCAGCAGGACCGCGGCGGCGGCGAGGACCTGCACGAGGAGGTCCTCCGAGGTGACCTGCAGCAACGCCCCGAGGACGATGATCCCCGAGATGGCGTTGGTGACGGACATCAGCGGTGTGTGCAGGGCATGGTGGACCTTGCCAATAACGTAGAAGCCCACCACGACCGAGAGCATCAGCACGGTGAAGTGTTGGGGCAGCGGCGCCGGCGCGACGGCATTGACCAGGAACAGCGCCGCGATGCCTCCGGCAAGGAGCCCGGCCCTGCGTCCCGCGCCCAGGCCCGTCCTTTTCTGAGCTGCCCCGGAGGCGGGGGCCTCCGCCCGGGTGGCCTGGGTGGGCACCGCCGCGGAAACCTGGACCGGTGGCGGCGGCCAGGTCTTCTCCCCCTCCCGCACCACCGTGACCGACCGCTGCACCACGTCGTCGAAGTCGATTGCCAGCTGCCCGTCCCTGTCCTTGGTCAGGAGCTTCAGCAGGTTCAGGATGTTCGTCCCGTACAGCTGGGAGGCCTGCGCCGGCAGGCGGGCCGGAAGGTCCGTATAGCCGAGGATCACCACCCCGTTGTCGGTGACCACCCGTTCCCCGGCGACCGATCCCTCGACGTTTCCGCCCTGCCCGGCCGCCATGTCGACAATCACGCTGCCCGGCTTCATGCCGGCCACATCCGCCGCCGTGAGCAGCCTGGGCGCGGGACGTCCCGGAATGAGCGCCGTGGTGATGATGATGTCGACGTCGCGCGCCTGCTCGGTGTAGAGCTGCGCCGCGCGGGCGTTGTAGGCCTCACTGGTGGCCATGGCATAGCCGTCGGCGGAGGTCATCTCCTCCCCGGCCTCGACCCGGAGGTAGGTTCCGCCGATGGACTTCACCTGGTCGGCCACCTCGGGCCGTGGGTCCGTTGCGCGTACGATGGCGCCGAGGCTGCTGGCGGCCCCGATCGCCGACAGTCCCGCCACGCCGGCCCCCGCGACCAGCACCTTCGCCGGCGGCACCTTCCCGGCCGCGGTCACCTGCCCGGTGAAGAACCGGCCGAACTCGTGGGCGGCCTCGATCACCGCCCGGTAGCCGGCGATGTTGGCCATCGAACTCAGGACGTCCATCGACTGCGCCCGCGAGATCCGCGGCACCGCGTCCAACGCAAGCGCGGTGATCGGGCGCCCGGCCAGAATCTCCACCAGGTCCGGCCGCAGGCCCGGGCTCAGCATCCCGATCAGGGTTGCGCCCGCGGCCAGCCGCTCGACCTCATCGGGTGTGGGCGGGTTCACCTTCAGCACCACCTCGCTGCCCCACGCCTCATTGGCGCCTCCAATGAGGGCCCCGGCTTCGGCGTACGCGTCATCCGGGAACGCGGCGGACTCCCCCGCACCCTTCTCGACCACGACGTCGTAGCCCAGGTCCAACAGCTGCCTCACCGTGGCAGGCGTTGCTGCCACCCGTGTTTCCGGGTCCACTTCGGCGACGATGCCAATACGTGTCACGTTTCTCCTCGTGCAGTGTTGAGGGAAGTGTAAAGCCAAGGACCGGCCCAGTGGCGGATTCCACGGCGGATTCACAGGGGGGATTCGCAGGGTAGTCCCCGCTGGGCGGGCGATGGAAGTCCGCCGGCAAGCGAAAGGGAGCCCCGGCCAGGCCGGAGCTCCCTTCCACCGCACTGCGCCCGCAGGCCGCGGCCTAGGGCATCAGCCTCGACCGGATGAGGAACCGCTTGCCCTCGGGTGCCTCGACGGAGAAGCCGCTCCCCCGCCCGGGCACCACGTCCACCGTGAGGTGGGTGTGCTTCCAGTACTCGAACTGCTCGCGGGACATCCAGAAGCCGATGGGCTTGCCGCCGTCCTCCGAGATGTCGAGGACGCCGAGCAGGATGTCGGCCTCCGCCGTCAGGAATTCTCCCTCCGGATAGCACATGGGCGACGACCCGTCGCAGCAGCCGCCGGACTGGTGGAACATCAGCGGCCCATGCTGGTCCCAGAGCCTGCGCAGCAGCTCGGTGGCCTCAGGGGTCAGGGCGACCCGGGAGAAGTCCTCCCCCGGGATCACCACCGAGGCTTCGACAGTCACCGCGCTCCCTAGAAGAAGCCGAGCTTGTTTTCCGAGTAGCTGACCAGGAGGTTCTTGGTCTGCTGGTAGTGGTCGAGCATCATGGCGTGGTTCTCGCGGCCGATGCCGGAGGACTTGTACCCGCCGAACGCCGCCCCCGCCGGGTACGCGTGGTAGTTGTTGACCCACACCCGGCCCGCCTGGATCTCCCGGCCCGCACGGTAGGCGACGTTGCCGTTGCGCGACCACACCCCGGCCCCGAGACCGTAGAGGGTGTCGTTGGCGATCTCCATCGCCTCGGCGTAGTCGCCGAACCGGGTCACCGACACCACCGGGCCGAAGATCTCCTCCTGGAACACGCGCATCGAGTTGGTCCCCTCGAAGATGGTGGGCTTCACGTAGAAGCCCTCGGCGAGGTCGCCGTCGAGCATCAGGCGCTCACCGCCGATGAGGACCTTCGCGCCTTCCCGGGCGCCGATGTCGAAGTAGGAGAGGATCTTCTCCAGCTGGTCGTTGGAGGCCTGCGCGCCGACCTGGGTGTCGGTGTCGAGCGGATTGCCCTGCACCATCTTCTCCACCCGGGCCACGGCGTCGGCCATGAACGAGTCGTACATCGAGCCCTGGACCAGCGCCCGCGAGGGGCAGGTGCAGACCTCGCCCTGGTTGAAGGCGAACAGCGCGAACCCTTCGAGCGCCTTGTCGTAGAAGGCGTCGTTCTTCTCGGCGACATCCGAGAAGAAGATGTTGGGGCTCTTCCCACCGAGTTCGAGGGTCACGGGGATGAGGTTCTGGCTGGCGTACTGGCTGATGAGCCGGCCCGTGGTGGTCTCACCCGTGAAGGCGATCTTCCGGATGCGCTTGGAGGAGGCAAGGGGCTTGCCTGCCTCGACGCCGAACCCGTTGACGACGTTCACCACGCCCGGGGGCAGGAGATCGCTGATCAGTTCCATCAGCACGAGGATCGACGCCGGGGTCTGCTCGGCCGGCTTGATTACGACGGCGTTGCCGGCGGCAAGCGCGGGGGCGAGCTTCCAGACGGCCATGAGGATCGGGAAGTTCCAGGGGATGATCTGGCCCACGACGCCGAGGGGCTCGTGGAAGTGGTAGGCCGTGGTGTCGTCGTCGAGCTGGGAGATGCCGCCTTCCTGGGCGCGCACCGCGCTGGCGAAGTAGCGGAAGTGGTCGGCCGCCAGCGGCATGTCGGCGGCGAGGGTCTCCCGGACGGGCTTGCCGTTGTCCCAGGTCTCGGCCACGGCGAGCATTTCGAGGTTCTCCTCGATCCGGTCGGCGATCCGGTTCAGGACCAGCGCCCGGTCCGCGACCGGGGTCTTCCCCCAGGCCGGGGCCGCCTTGTGGGCGGCGTCGAGGGCGAGATCGATGTCCTCGGCCGTGCTGCGGGCGACCTCGCAGAACACCTTGCCGTTGACCGGGGACACGTTTTCGAAGTACTGGCCCTTGATGGGGGCAGCCCATTCACCGCCGATCCAGTTTTCGTACCGGGGCTTGAAACTGACCTTGGATCCGTCCTGGCCAGGCTGGGCGTAAACAGTCATTGTGTAACTCCTTGGGCTTTGGAAACTCCGGTGGACGCCGTCGTCCACGCCCCGAGCCTAGGGCGCGGCACGTTGCACCGACGTTGCAACCGGCCGGTGGCCGGGCGCTCACCCGCCGGGTCAGCGGTGCCAGTCGCTGCCCAGTTCCCTCTCGAGGCGCTCGATGTGGGCCACCACCGCGGACCTGCGGGGCGAGCGGCCCGGGAGGACCTTCAGGGCCGTCATCCACGCGTCGGCGTCGAACTCGGCCTCCGGAAGCTGGAGGTACTGCAGCAGGGCCGCGGCCCCGCCGTCGTTGAGCACGGCGTCCCGCAGCAGGAAACTGACCTCCCCGCGCAGGCGGGTGATGGCCGGGGCCTGGGAGCGCGGGAGGACCTGCCCCCGGTAGATCTCCAGGGCCAGGCGGTGTGAGCCGCGGTGCAGGTGGTTGAGCACCTGCACCGCGTCGACAACCAGCTCCTGCGGCAGGCGGTAGGGCCGCGACGTCGGCATCAGGTCACCCCCGTGTGGGCTGAGCGCCTTGCGCAGGCGCAGCATCTCGGCGCGCACCGTGGTCACCGAGGCGTGCTCGGGGTACGCCATCACGGCGAGCTGCTCCGCGCTGAGGCCCTCGGGGTGCATCGCCAGCAGGGTGAGGAGTTCGGCGTGCCGGAGGGTCAGTTCGGTGGCCCGGCCGCCGGAGTGCACCATCCCGTAGTCGGTCCCGAGGATCTGCAGGTTGCTGCGGTAGAGCGCCGGCCCGGCGCCGGAGGGGCCCGCGGGGCGGCGTGCCGCAGGCAGCCTGCTGCGCAGGCGCTGGATGGTCAGCTGCGCCTCGGCGGCGGCGACGCTCGCCTGCACGAGGGAGAGCGTGTGCCCGGCGACGGCGTCGGAGGTCCCGGTGATGTCGACGACGCCGAGGACGGTGCCGGAATCGGGGTCGTGCAGCGGCACGGCGGTGCAGCTCCACGGGTGGGCCTGCGGGCTGAAGTGTTCCGCACCGGCGATCTGGACGCTGCTGTCGAGCGCCAGCGCGGTCCCCGGGGCGCTGGTGCCCACGGTGGACTCCGACCAGTCGGCGCCCTCCATGAACATCATGTCCTCGGCCCGGCGCAGCGCAGTGCGGTCGCCGTGGACCCACAGGAGCCTGCCGTGCTCGTCGCCGACCGCAACCACCAGCCCGCTGTCCCGGCTGGGCTGGATGAGCAGCCGGTCGATCACCGGCATCACGGCGGCCAGTGGATGGCTCTCCCGGTAAGCCACCAGCTCATCGGGGGTGTAGGAGAGCCGGGCGCCGGCCCGCTCGGGCCCGGTCAGGTGCCTCATCGAGCGCAGCCAGGACTCCTGGACCACGCGCCGGAGGCTGCCCTCGGCCGGTTCGCCCCGGCCAAGGGTGCTGTGCGCGTTGACGGCGCGCTGCTGCGCCACTCGGGATGTAAGGTCCCCCGAGGAGGTCGGTCGGAACGGCGACATCGGCACTCCACATCATGAATCCCGCCGCACGTGGGGCGGGACTCACAGTGTAACCGAGGTCACTCCCCGCGCGATATGGCGATCATGTCCTCGCGCGGCACGAGCTTCACCCGTTCCCGGACGAGCTCGCCGTTGCCCGTGGTGTTGACGAAGTTGGCGCCAAGCTTCATCTCGTGGGCGTCGAGGCGCAGCCAGCCCTCCCACGTCGTGTACTGCACGCCGCGGGAGTCGAGCAGGCCGATGATGGCGTCCTCGGAGGGGTCCTCGGCCGGCGGCAGGTTGAGCCGGTCCTCGAGGAGGAACCCGATGGTCTCCAGTGCGTCGCCCTTGGTGTGGCCGATGAGCCCGACGGGGCCGCGCTTGATCCAGCCGGTGGCGTAGATGCCCGGCACCGGGTTGCCTTCCTGGTCGATGACGCGGCCGCCCTCGTTGGGGATCACTCCGCGCTGGGAGTCGAAGCCGACCTCGGGCAGTTCCGAGCCGAAGTAGCCCACGGCCCGGTAGACGGCCTGCACCGGGTAGTCGAGGAAGGTCCCGGTGCCGCGGACGGTTCCCTCGCCGGTCAGTTCGGTGCGCTCGAACCGGATGCCGGCCACCCGGCCCGGCGTCTCGGGAGAGTCGTAGATCTCCACCGGGGTGTGCAGGAAGTGCAGGTGCAGCCGGCGGGAAGCTCCGGTGGGCTCGTCCTCGACGAGCCAGTTCGTAAGGGTCTTGACCATGGTCTTGGTCTGGTTGTTCGTCGCGATCTGCTTTTCGGAGGCTTCGTCGAAGTCGAAGTCCTCCGGGTAGAGGACGATGTCGACGTCGCGCGAGTGGGACAGTTCCCGCAGTTCGAGCGGGGTGAACTTGACCTGCGCCGGTCCGCGGCGGCCGAAGACGTGGACGTCGGTGACCGGCGAACGCTTCAGGCCCTGGTAGACGTTGTCCGGGATTTCGGTCGTCAGGAGGTCGTCGGCGTGCTTGGAGAGCACGCGGGCGACGTCGAGGGCCACGTTGCCATTGCCGATGACGGCGATCTCCCTGGCGTCAAGGGGCCAGTCGCGGCTGACGTCGGGGTGGCCGTCGTACCAGGAGACGAAGTCCGCCCCGCCGAAGGAGCCCTCCAGATCGATGCCGGGGATGTCGAGGTCGGCGTCCTTGACGGCGCCGGTGGCGAAGATGACGGCGTCGTAGAAGCGGCGGAAGTCGGAGAGGGTGAGGTCGCGGCCGTAATTGACATTGCCGAGGAACCGGATGTCTCCGCGGTCAAGTACCTTGTGCAGGGCGTTGACGATGCCCTTGATGCGCGGGTGGTCGGGCGCCACGCCGTACCGGATGAGCCCGTAGGGGGCGGGATACTGGTCGAAGAGATCGATGCTGACCTCGAAATCCCCTCCCTGGACCTGGTGGGATTTCGTCAGGATGTCCGCGGCATACACGCCGGCGGGACCGGCTCCGATGATCGCGACCCGCAGCGGACGGCCCGCAGCTGAGGTAGACACTGATTTGCCTTCTTCCGTCGTGGAAACACTCCAGGTAACCCGTCAACGCGCATAATTTGCGCACATTTCCCTATTCTAAATGAGCGCGGCGCGGGGGGCTAAAAGAGTGGCAGGGATCACGTGGGGCCCGGTCCGGAATAATTCGGACCGCCGGACGGTTGCCTGTCGGTGTGAGCGACGCAACAGTGGTGAAATCCCCGCGGCCTGCCCGGAGCGAGAACTCGCTCGGAATCTTCTACGGAATCGGTGCGTACGGCCTCTGGGGCCTACTCCCGCTCTATTTCCTCATCCTCCATCCGGCCGGTGCCGTGGAGATCGTGGCGAACCGCGTCCTGTGGTCGCTGATCTTCTGCGTGCTGCTGCTGACGGTGACACGGGCCTGGCGGACGGTGATCGCCGCGGTGCGCGCCCCGCGCATCGTCGGGATCCTGGCCGTGGCGGGCGCCCTCATCGCCCTGAACTGGCTGACCTACACCTACGGGGTCACCACGGGCCACGCGATCGAGGCGGCCCTTGGCTACTTCATCAACCCGATCGTCTCGGTCCTGCTCGGCGTGGTCGTGCTCCGGGAGAAGCTGCGGCGCCTCCAGTGGGTAGCCATCGGCCTGGGCTTCGTCGCCGTCATCGTCCTCGCCGTCGGGTACGGCTCGGTGCCGTGGATCGCCCTGATCCTCGCGTTCTCCTTCGGCCTGTACGGGTTCGTAAAGAAGCGTGTCGGCTCGCGCGTCGATGCCGTCTCCAGCCTGAGCATCGAGACGGCCCTGCTCACCCCGGTCGCCGCGGCCGTGATGATCTGGCTGGCTGCGACCGGCGCCGCGACGCTCACCACGGAGGGTCCGGCGCACTTCTGGATCATGGCGGCCTCCGGCGTCATCACCGCGGTTCCGCTGATCTTCTTCGGAGCGGCCGCGCGCCGGCTGCCCCTGACCACCATCGGCCTGCTCCAGTACCTCGCGCCGATCCTGCAGTTCCTGCTGGCCCTTTTCGTCTTCGGGGAGGAGATGCCGCCCGAGCGCTGGGTCGGCTTCGGACTTGTCTGGTCGGGCCTGGTGCTGCTGACCGTCGACATGCTGTGGACCGTGCGGCGCACGGCCCGGCCGCGCAGCGCCACCGGCGGGGCCCTTCCCGGTGCCGCCGGGCAGGCGGAGCGGACCGCGCGGGTCTCCTCCTAGCGCCTCAGGACCCGGCTCCCGGGACCGGCTCAGGCGGCGGCGAGGTTCCAGTCGCGCGGCACCACGACCATGGGCACCGGCAGGGCACGCAGCATCTTGTTGGCCGTTGAGCCCAGGAACAGCTGGCTGTGCTGGGCGAGGCGGCTGGAGCCGACGATCACGAGTTCCCCGGCGTCCCATTCGAGGTCGTCGATGGCCTGCTCGATGGTCCGCCCGTGGGCGACGGCGATCGAGGCCTCGTGGCCCTGCGGAAGCTGCTCCACGGCGTTGACGAGCACCGTGTTGGCGTGCTGGTGGGCCTGGTTGACGGCCTCCCCCGATCCGCTCGGGTCGCTCACGTCAAGGGCCACCAGCGAGATCAGGCGCAGCGGCACCCCGTGCCGGGCGGCGGATTCAACGGCGACGTCGATTACCGCGCCAGCGCCGGTCCGGGTGCCCACCGCACAGGACATGCGGGTGATGGTGTCGCGGTGGCGGTAGCCCCGCGGGGCGAGCGCCACCGGCACCGGCGAGGAGTGCAGGACGGCATTGGCCACGCTGCCCACGGTGAACCGGCGCAGCAGTCCGTTGCTTGAGGCGCCGATCACGATCAGCTCCGCTTCGAACTCGCGGGCGGCCTCAAGCAGGCCTTCGGCGAACGAGTCGGCGGTCCTGACGTGGGTGCGTACCGTGAGGTGGGCGGGGGTGCCGGCGGCGGCCTCGGCGAGGGAGGCCTCGGCGCGCTCAGCGCCGGGTGCGGCACCACCGGTCCGCGGCCTGCTGAGCACCGTGACAAGGTCCACCTGCGCGCCCTGGGTCGAGGCGAGCGAGGTCGCCAGCGCCAGGGCGTCCTGCCCGCGGTCGTTTTCCGTGTATCCGACAACGTAGCGCACTGGGATTCCTTCGTTCGGCGGGTGGCCCGGCGCTGCGGAATGGCCGCGCCGGTGCAGGATGGCTTTCACTCTATCCCCTGCCCGGCGCGGCCCCGACCGCGGTGTGAGCCGTCCTAGACGAGGTCCTCGAGCGGGCCGCGGGGCGCGGGGCGGTGCTTCAGGCCTGCGGGGAGTCCGTCGATTGTCCCGGTGCCGGCGGCACCTCGTACGGTGACGCGGGAGGATCCGAGCCGGACGTTCCCGGCGCTGAAGGTCCCGAAGTCCTCCGGCAGCACCGGCGCAAGGCACACCTCCCCCTGCGGCAGGAGCGGGTCGAAGCGCAGGAGCGTGCGCATGAGGTGGACCGGGGCAGCCGACGCCCAGGCCTGGGGTGAACACGACGTGGGGTAGGGAACCGGATCGGCGAACTCGTCGCGGGCGAAGCCGCAGAAAAGCTCGGGCAGCCGGCCGTCGAAGTACTCTGCGGCGTCGAACATGCCCCGGGCGACCCTCACCGCTTCGTCGACGAATCCGTACCTCATGATGCCGGCGGCGACCAGGGTGGTGTCGTGCGGCCAGACGGAGCCGTTGTGGTAGCTGACCGGGTTGTAGGCCCCCATGTCCGCTGCGAGGGTGCGGATCCCCCACCCCGTGAACATCTCCTCGGACATGAGCCGCTCGACCACCGGGGGCGCCTTGTCCTCGTCCACGATGCCAAGCCACAGGCAGTGGCCCATGTTGGAGGCGCAGGCGTCCACCGGTTTCTTGTCCTTGTCCAGGGCCACCGCGAAGTAGCCCCGATCCGGCAGCCAGAAGCGCTCATTGAACTCGGCCTTGAGGTACGCCGCCTTGTGCGCCCACTTCGCGGCGCCCGTATCGTCTCCGAGCTGCCGGGCCAGGAGCGCCCGCCCCAGGTAGGCGTTGTAGACATAGGCCTGCACCTCGCAGAGCGCCAGCGGGGCCTCGGCCAGGCGGCCATCGGCGAAGTTGATGCCGTCCCAGGAGTCCTTCCAGCCCTGGTTCACCAGTCCGTGCTTGTTCCGCCGCCCGTATTCCACGAAGCCGTCGCCGTCGCGGTCGCCGTAGCGCTCCACCCATTCCAGCGCGCGGTCGGCATGCGGCAGCAGATCGGCGAGGAGGTCGCTGGCCAGGCCCCATCGGCCCAGTTCGCCGAGGAGGGCCACGAACAGCGGGGTGGCATCGGCAGTGCCGTAGTACGCCTGGTTTTCCCCGAGGGCCAGTCCGCCGCCGGTTCCCAACCGGACCTCATGCAGGATCCTTCCGGGTTCCTCCTCGGTTTCCCGGTCAACCTTTTCTCCCTGCATCGATGCGAGCGTTTGGAGGGTGCCGGTGGCCAGGGTGGGATCCACGGTCAGGGCCATGTAGGAGGAGATCAGCGAATCCCTCCCGAACAGCGCCATGAACCACGGGGCGCCTGCTGCCACCGCGGCGCGTCCGGGCTCGTCGGGGTCGAAGATCCTCAACGCGCCCAGGTCCTCCTGGCTGCGGGTGAGGACGTGCTCGACGTTCCGGTCGCTGACGGCGAGGCGGGGAACCTCCCGCTCCCAGTCGGCATACCGGCGCGCCGCGACATGGTGCATGGAATCTGCGGTCGGGGAGAACGGCTCGACCGGGCCCACCCCCTCGACGAGGGGCGTACTGATGATCCGGGCCGACCAGGATCCCCGCGGTTCAAGTTCCGCAAGGAACAGGAGCCCGCTCTCCGTGACCACGGCTCCCGGAGCGTTGATCGCCACTCCCCGCCGCGCCTGGTTCCCCACCGTCTCAATCCGCAGCTCGTCCCCGCGGACCTGCCGCGTGCATTCCGTTGAGGTGGACAACCTCCCACCCTTCACCTCGAACAGGTCGCTGAGGTCGGCGTCGGCAAGGATCTGGATCCGGCAGCTGACCTGCCGCTGCGAGAAGTTGCGGACCCGGAGGTCGTCGCGCAGCCCGGGGCCGACCTCGCGCTCGTGTTCCACCACAATGGGGGTGTCGCCTGCGCCATCGGAACCGCCCGGCCTGCCGACGAAGACCGCCCGGTAGGGTTCCCGGGTGCCCGCGGTCAGCGGTTCGAGTGGCGAGCCGTCCACGGTCAGCTGCCAACGCGAGAGGATGCGGGTGTCCTGGTAGAAGGCGCCCTGGGGCAGGCCGGGGAAGATGTCCCCGCTCTGGGCCGATATGCAGAATGAGGACCCTTCGACAATGGTGACCGCGCCAAGGCCCGGTGAACCCGCAGCAACATCCGCATTCCATATGCTCATGGACCGCTCCCTATCGACGCACCGCTACCGACAAGTTGTTGGGCCGTCACCCGTGCTCCATGGTCCCGCAACGCAAATTGCGCGGCAAGATACTACGGCTCACCCCGCCGCCGCGGTCTGCCGGTACAGGGCCAGGTGCTCAGAAACCATCCTTTCGGCGCTGAAACGCTCCTCGGCGCGGGCCCTGATGACCCGGCGGTTGAGTCCGGCCGCCCGGGCAACGAGCGGTGCGAGTGCGTCGGGAGTTCCGGCAAGGTATCCCGTGACCCCGGGCTCCACGATTTCGGGTACGGCCCCCAGCGGCGTGGAGACAACCGGCGTGCCGGTGGCCAGTGCCTCGATCGTCACCAGCCCGAAGGGTTCCGGCCACTGGATCGGATTGAGCAGTGCGATCGCCTCCCCCAGGAGGGCGTATTTGTCGCCGTCGCCGATCTCGCCGAGGAATTCCTCATTCGGCCCCAGGATCGGCTCGACGGCCTCGCGGAAGTACTGAAGTTCGACGGCCTCGCGCATCTTCGCCGCAATCTTCAGGGGAACACCTGCGGCCCGGGCGGTCCGAATCGCCTCGACCACGCCCTTCTCGGCGCACATCCGCCCGAGGAAACACACATAGCCGCCCCTGCCCCGGCCGACCGGCACCGCGGCCACATCGATGCCGTGGTGGATGACGGCGGCCACCCGGATATCCGGCGACCCGCTGACCTGGCTGCGGGAAATCGCGACGATGGCGGTGTCCTGTGATGCGGCCCGGTAGATCTCCCGGGCCGCCGGAGTCAGCCGGTTGTGGATCGTTGCCACCACCGCCACCCCGGGGGGCCGGTGCCGGTAGGCGGGGCCGGTCGGGGTGTGGTCGTGGATGAGGTCGACATCGGCGAGCCCGGCGTAGGCACGGGCGACATAGGGAAGTTCGGACCCGGTGATTCCCAGGGTCGACGGATCCGACACATCGGCGCCCGGCAGCAGGGGGACCGGACATTTGCTGTCCGCCGGCGCGGCCAGCAGCACCTGGTGGCCGGCTCCGGCGAGGCCCCGGGCGAGGGTGTCGACCATCAGCTCCACCCCGCCGTATCCTCCGGGCGGAACCGGAAGCCACGGTCCTGCGATCAGCCCAATCCGCATTCCGACTCCCTTGCGCTGGCCCGTCCACCGGAAGGTTGTGATCCGCTGGAAGGCGGGTTGCCACACGGCGGATTCCCCTGCCGCGGGGCTCCGGGGTGACCCTGCGGCGGGGACTTGCCGGGCGGATCTGCGGCCGAGCCGTCGGCAGATCCTCGGGACGGCAGGCAGGCGTCCGGGATGCTTCGTACGTCGATGGTAAGCCCCCTGATGGACGCCGTCGAGCCCGGGGGCATACCGGGCTCCGGGTGCCATGCGGCACGGGCACCGGCACCATGCAAGGTCTCCAACAACAGGACCGCCGGCGGAACCCCTGGGGGTGCCGCCGGCGGTCCGGTCGGTGCTCAGTCGGTGCTCAGTCGGTCAGGGCGTCGTCGAACGCGTCCTCGGAGGTGCCCTTGCGCAGCCCGGCACCCTTGAAGAACCCGGGGTTGCGCCGGTACTGGATGCCCATCAGCACGGCGCCGAGGAGCAGCACGCCGATTCCGAGGATGAACACCATGCCGATCCCGCCGACCTCCGAGCCCGAGCCGTAGGCCGGATCCATCGAGTCCATTGCGGTCTTGACGAACATCACCAGAAGGATGACCCCGCCCAGCAGCGGCGCGAGGAACTTGCTGAAGAAGTTGCCCGCTCCGCGGAATGCCTCGGTGCGGAAGTACCAGACGCAGGCCAGGGCGGTGATGCCGTAGTAGAAGCAGATCATCATGCCGAGGGCCGTGATGGTGTCCCACAGGGCGTTCTCCGAGAGGACGCGGGTCACCACGTAGAACCCGGCGGCGGCGACGGCGGCGGCGACGGTGGCGTAGCGCGGGGACTTGTACCGGGGGCTGACCGTGCCGTACTTGGCCGGCAGGGCGTCGTAGTGGCCCATGGCGAGCAGGGTCCGGGCGGGCGAGACGAAGGTCGACTGCAGCGAGGACGCCGAGCTGCTCAGGACGGCCATCGACATCAGGATGGCGAACGGGCCCATCACCGGCCCGGCGAGCGCGGCGAAGATGCTGCCCTGGTTGTCGGGGTTGCCCGCGCCGAGTTCGCCGTCGCCGACACCGGCGAAGGACAGCGTGGCCAGAGCGACGATCAGGTAGATGGCCATGATGACGACGATGGTGGCCCCGGCGGCGCGTCCCGGAGTCTTCTTTGGATTGGAGCTCTCCTCGTTCATCGTGAGGCAGACGTCCCAGCCCCAGTAGATGAAGATCGACAGCGAGACCCCGGCGGCGAAGGCGGAGAAGGACCCGACGGCGAACGGGTTGAACCATTCGGCGCTGATGGGGGTGGCGTCGAAGGCCGAGCCGTTGGCCACGTGGGCGAACGCGGCGATGGCGAACCAGGCCAGGACGATGACCTGGAAGGTGACCAGCACGTACTGGACGGTCTTGATCGTTTCCATGCCCCGGTAGGAGACCCAGCAGGCCGCCGCGATGAAGACCAGGGTGGTGGCGATGTTGACCGGAAGGTTCAGGGTCAGGTCGGCCAGGGCCTCGTTGCCGGTGAGCTGGGCGAGCATCAGGTAGAAGAAGTCGACGGCGACGGCGGCCAGGTTCGACAGCACAATGATCGTCGCGGCGATCGCGCCCCACCCCGCCATCCAGCCGATCCACGGGCCGAAGGCGCGGGTGGCCCAGGTGAAGGAGGTGCCCGAGTCGGGCATTGCCTTGTTCAGCTCGCGGTAACCGAGGGCCACCAGGAGCATGGGGACGAAGCCGACGAGGAAGATGGCCGGAAGGTTCACTCCCACCTCGGCTACGGTGGGGCCGAGTGCCGCGGTCAGGGTGTAGGCCGGGGCGATGCTTGAGACGCCGATGACGACGGCGCCCAGCAGACCGACGGCGCCCGCGCTGAGGCCCTTCCTGCTGAGGCCTGTCCCGCGGCCGGTGGTGCGTACCTCTGTGCTCATTGGGTCACCTTCGTGAAGAGGGAACCCGGACCGGAAGCGGTGCCGGGCGGTGGAGCAAGGATGCTGCTGATGGTCTGCGCGGTGCGCCGGCCCATGCGGACGGCCCCGTCGACGTGCTGGTAGCCCTCGGCGGCGATGTCCGAGCAGGACCAGTGGATCGGCCCCACGGGGGTGTGCTGGTGGCGGCCGTACCGGCTCAGCCCGCCGAGGTCGTAGCTTGAGGCGTAGGCGCCCCGCGTCCATTCCTCGGAGGCCCAGTCGGATTCGTAGTAGACCTCGGGGTTCAGGGCCTCGGGGCCGAGGAAGGCGGCAATGGATTCGAGGATCCGCCGCCGCCGCTCCTCGGGCGGCAGTTCGAACATCGCGTCGGCCTTCTCGTCGGAGACGAATCCGACGAGGGTGCCCCGGGCGTCTCCGTGGTTGGTGTTGTCGTACACCTCCTGCACGATCGAGCCGGCGCCGAACCCGGTGCCGGAGAGCCCGGCGGCGCGCCAGAACGGCGTGGGGTAGACGGCGTGGACCTTGATGACCAGGCCCAGCGACTGGTGCTGGTGCATCTGGTGCTGCAGCCGGGGCAGCGGCGGGTCGTAGGAGATCCGGGAGTACAGGTTCGGCGGGACGGCCACGATGCAGCGCCGGGCGTGGACGGTGACCGTCTCGGAGACGGCGGTGACGCTGGTGTCGTCGCCGCCGTCGGTTCCGCCGCTCCAGCGCAGGGTGCGCACCGGGGCGTTGAGGAACACGTCGCCGCCGAGTTCGGCCGCCATGCGCTTGGAGACCTCCTGCATGCCGCCGACCACCCGCTTGTCGAGGATGAAGTTTTCGTCCACGAGGTTGGAGAAGGATCCGGCGGTGGCGGCCATCAGCACGGCCTGCAGCGCCGAGAAGGAGTGGGCGGGCTTGGTGAGCATGCCGCCGGCGATGAACAGGCCGATGTTGTTGCAGGCCTCCTCGTCGTCGGAATGCCGGCGGAGCCAGGCGGCGAAGGACTCGGTGTCCAGCTCGCGGGCGAGCGGGTGCTCCCAGGGCGCCTCGGGTCCGGCCTCCTCCACCAGCTGATCGAGCAGTGCCGTCAGGCGTTCCATTTCGGCCCGGGTGTGCTCGGCCACCGGGAACCATTCGCCCGTATAGCGCCTGGCGGTGCCGTCGGCGCCGATGTAGACCGACTCGCCCTCGCGGTAGCGGGAGTAGGTGTCGAGGCCGAGCTCCTCGAGCAGGGCCTTCAGGGCGGTCTGGTCCGGGGAGACCCACTGTCCGCCGATTTCGAGGGTGGCCCCGTCGATGACGTCGGTGTGCGTGCGTCCTCCGACCCGGTCCCTCGCCTCGAGGACCGCCACGGTGTGGCCGGCCCTGCGCAGCTCGCGTGCGGCGGTCAGGCCCGAAGGCCCTGCGCCGATCACGACGACGTCGCGTTCAATCGTTTTCATGGTCTCCTCACGGGCGGTGATCCCCGCCACAAAATGAATGGTATTCATTTACTGTGAGGACTCTAGCGAACCGACCCGCCTTTGGGAAGGGCCGTAGGATAAATTCGAACGACGGACGGGAGCCGCTTGATGACCGCAGCTGCACAGGGGACGCCGCGGCGTGCCGGACGGCCCCCTCGGGGAGTGCTCTCCCGGGAACGGATCACCTCCGCCGCGGTCGCCCAGATCGCCGCTGAAGGCTACGAGGGGCTGACCATGTCGGCCCTGGCACGGCGCCTCCGGGTGGCCCCCTCGGCCGTGTACAACCATGCAAGTTCCAAGCAGGAAGTGCTCCGCTGGGTGCAGGACCATGTGATGACCATGGTGGACTTCAGCGCCTTCGCCACCGAGCCGTGGGATGAGGCGGTCCGCCGCTGGGCGTGGTCCTACCGTGAGGTGTTCGCGCGGCATGCGCCCCTGGTCCCGGTCATCGCCGTCATGCCCGTCACCGATGCGGCGGAGACGCTGCGGATGTACGAGGAGGTCGCCCGCGGCTTCCTCGCGGCGGGCTGGCCCGAGGAGCGCGTGGTGCCGGCGATCGTCGCGCTCGAGTCCTTCATCTACGGTTCGGCGCTCGATGTTTCCGCGCCCAGCAACATCTTCGACTCGGGCGCCCTGGGGCCGGAGTTCCCGGTGTTCACCTCGGCCGTCCGCAGCGCGGCGCGGGCCACGGGCGGCGGGTCTTCGGCCGGCGGCGCGGACGATTCCGCGCAGGGCGGGAGCAATGCGGCCGATATTGCGTTCAGTACAGGCCTCGAGGCGCTCATCACCGGCCTGAGACTGCAGCTCAAGGAATAAGCCCGCGCGTCGGCACGCCGAGACTGCAGCTCACAACGCTATCCCGGGCCCATAGCGTGGTTAATTGCAGACTCGACGGGGCGTTATTTCAGCACCCCCGCCGAAAATGCAGATCACCACGCCATCCCGGAGGAAGAACGTGGTGATCTGCAGAATCGCGGAGGCGCCGGCCCGCGGATTTTCTCGTGGCCGGCGCCGGCGGTGCCTTACGCGGCGGAGCGGATGGCCGCCTCGAGGACGTCGAGGCCGTCGAGCAGCAGCTCGTCGCCGATGACCAGCGGGGGCAGCAGCCGGATCACGTTGCCGTAGGTGCCGCAGGTGAGGATGATGACTCCCTCCTTGAGGCAGGCCGCCGCGATCGCCTTGGTGGCCTCGGGGTTCGGGGTGGTGGTTCCGGGCTTCACGAACTCGATGGCCAGCATCGCGCCGCGGCCGCGGACCTCGCCGATGATTCCGGAGCCGCCGAGTTCCTCCTGCAGTGCCGTAAAGCGCGGCACCACGAGGCCCTCGATGGCGCGGGCACGCCCGGCCAGGTCCTGTTCCTTCATGGTGCCGATCGCCGCGAGGGCCGCAGCGCAGGCGACGGGGTTGCCGCCGTAGGTGCCGCCGAGGCCGCCGGGGTGCACGGCGTCGAGCAGGTCGGCCCGGCCGGTGATGGCCGACAGGGGCATGCCGCCGGCAATGCCCTTGGCCATGGTGATGATGTCGGGCACGACACCCTCGTGGTTCACGGCGAACCACTCACCGGTGCGGCAGAAACCGGACTGGACCTCGTCGGCGATGAAGACGACGCCGTTGTCCTTGGCCCAGGCGGCAAGCGCCGGCAGGAAGCCCTCGGCGGGCACGATGAAGCCGCCCTCGCCCTGGATGGGTTCGATGATGATCGCCGCGACCGACTCTCCGCCGAGCTGCTTCTCGATCATGGTGATGGCGCGCTGGGCCGCCTCGGCACCGGTGATCGAGGGGTTCTCCTCCCGGTACGGGTAGCTCATCGGCATCCGGTACACCTCGGGGGCGAACGGACCGAAGTTGGTCTTGTACGGCATCGACTTCGCCGTCAGGGCCATCGTGAGGTTGGTGCGTCCGTGGTAGGCGTGGTCGAAGGCGACCACGGCATTCCGCCCGGTGGCCAGGCGCGCCACCTTGACGGCGTTCTCCACGGCCTCGGCGCCGGAGTTGAACAGCACGGTGCGCTTCTCGAAGTCACCGGGGGTCAGTTCGGCGAGCTGCTCGGCGACGGCGATGTAGCCCTCGTACGGGGTGACCATGAAGCAGGTGTGGGTGAAGTGCCCCACCTGCTCCTGCACGGCCCGCACGACGGCGGGATCCGAGGCCCCGACACTGGTGACGGCGATGCCCGAGCCGAGGTCGATGAACGAGTTCCCGTCGACGTCGCGCACGATGCCGCCGTCGGCGTCGGCGGCGTACACCGGCACGCCGGAGGCGACACCCTTGGCGACGACGGCGCCGCGGCGGGCATCGAGGGCTGCCGACTGCGGGCCGGGGAACGGGCCGGTCAGGTGCCGCTTCTGCTCGAGGCGGAAGGTGGGCTGGACTGCTGGAAGTGTTGTCATGGTGTCCCTCCTAGGCATCCAGCGCGCTCATCACGTGCTTGATGCGGGTGTAGTCCTCAACGCCGTACATTGAGAGGTCCTTGCCGTATCCGGAGCTCTTGAAGCCGCCGTGGGGCATCTCGGCGGTGAGCATGATGTGGGTGTTGATCCACACGGCGCCGAAGTCGAGGTCGCGGGAGACCCGCATCGCCGTTCCGTGGTCGGTGGTCCAGACGCTTGAGGCGAGGGCGTACTCGACGTCGTTGGCCATCTCGATGGCCTCGGCCTCGGTCAGGAACTTCTGCACGGTGATGATCGGGCCGAAGGTCTCCTTCTGGACGATGTCGTCCTCCTGCTTCGCGCCGGTGATGATCGTCGGCTCGAAGAAGTAGCCCTTGTCGCCGGCCCGCTTGCCGCCGGTGGCGATGGAGCAGTGCGCCGGCAGGGCGTCCATGACGGCATTGACGGCGTTGAAGTGGTTGATGTTGTTCAGCGGTCCGAAGTAGTTCTCGGTGTCGTCCTGGCTGCCCGTCCTGAGGGTCTTGGTGTGTTCGACCATGGCGCTCACGAGTTCATCGTGCGCCGCCTCCTGGACGAGGACGCGGGTGATGGCGGTGCAGTCCTGGCCGGCGTTGAAGAAGGCGAATTCGGCGACGGCCGCGGCGGTCTTCTTCAGGTCCGCGTCGGCGAAGACGATGGCCGGCGCCTTGCCGCCCAGTTCGAGGTGCGCGCGCTTGAGGCCCTTGGCCGCGCCGGAGGCGACGGCGATGCCGGCCCGGACCGAGCCGGTGATCGAGACCAGGCCCGGGGTCCGGTGCTCGACCATCATTGAGCCGGTGTCCGCGTTGCCGAGGATCACGTTGAGCACACCCGCGGGCAGGATGTCCTGGGTCAGCCGGGCAAGGACGAGGGTGGACTCGGGGGTGGTGTCGCTGGGCTTGAGGACGACGGTGTTGCCGGCGGCCAGGGCGGGCCCGATCTTCCACACGGCCATGAGCAGCGGGTAGTTCCAGGGGGCGACCTGGGCGACGACGCCGATCGGTTCGCGGCGGATGTAGGAGGTGTGCCCCTCCAGGTACTCCCCCGCGGACTTGCCTTCGAGCAGGCGGGCGGCTCCGGCGAAGAAGCGCAGCTGGTCGGCTCCGGCGGAGACCTCCTCGGCGGCGATCATCTCGCGCACCTGCCCGGTGTTGCGGTGCTGGGCCTCCACGAGTTCCTCGCTGTGCGCCTCCAGGGCGTCGGCGAGGCGCAACAGCAGAAGCTGGCGCTGGCTCGGCGGAACGTGCTTCCACGAGGTGAAGGCCTGCTCGGCGGCGGTCATGGCGGCGTCGACGTCCGCGGCGACCGAGACCGGGGCCTTGGCGACAAGTTCGCCGTTCGTGGGGTTGACGATGTCGAGCAGCTCGGTGCCGGCGGCGTCGACAAACTGGCCGTTGATGTAATTCTGCAGGGTCTGGACCACAGCGTTCATCCCTTTCATTGCGGGGTTGGGCCACCGGTGCGGCCGGACATGTCGGCGTTGCGGACTGGGCGCCAAATTTAGTGCTGACCCTATCCGCCGCAGCGGACTGTTCACTAGGTACTCTTGCACAGGATTCCCCGGACACCTTCATGCATCCGCACAACCCGATCCTAGGATAGGTCAATGGCTATCTCCCTCGCAGGTCTTTTTGCCCTTCCCGGCCTCCGCCTGGTCCCGGCCGACGGCGCTCCCCTCCGGGACGCGCCGATTGAGTGGGTGGCCGTGACCGAGCTCGAGGACCCGCTGCCGTTCCTCAGCGGAGGCGAGGTGGTCCTCACGACGGGGGTGCGGCAGAAGACCCCCGCCGCCCAGCGCCGGTTCGTGCGCAGGGTCTCCGAGGCCGGGGCCCTCGCCGTGGGTTTCGGCGTCGGCCTGTCCCACGAGCACATTCCAGCGGCGCTGCTGGAGGAGGCCCGCCGGTTGGAACTGCCGGTCTTCGAGGTGCCCTATGAAACGCCCTTCATCGCGATCGGGAAGGTCGTCGCCGACTCCCTGTCGGCCGACCACTATTCCCGGCTCGAGGACCTGCTCCGCGGCCACCAGGTCCTTGCCGCGGCGCTGCTGGGCGGCGGCGGGCTGTCCCGGCTGCTGACGGAGCTTGCCGGGCTGCTCGGCACCGACGTCGCACTGTTCCAGTACGGCACGCGCATCGCCGGCGGGCAGGCGCCGGCGGGCACGGCACAGCCCGGCCCGGACCGGGGCTGGCACCGGGTTCCGGTGGCGACCGGGCTCAAGGACCGGTGCACCCTGGTGATCGCCGAACCGTACCTGCCGGCCGCGATCGTCGACTATGCCCAGAGCCTCATCAGCGTGGAACTGAGCAACCAGGCGCGGCGCCGGGCGGGTGAGCGGGTCACGGCCGGCCAGCTCCTGCAGGACATCGTGCGCGGGGCACTCGCCGGGCCCGACGCCGTCGCCCGCCTCGGCAGCGCAGGCCTGGACTGCGCGGCGCGGCATGTGGTGGTGGCCGTCGAGGTGGCGTCCGGGCAGCGGAAGGCCCTGCGCACCCTGCCGCTGCCCGAGGACTGCGCCGGCGCCCTCACGGCCCTGCTCGAAGACCGGCTGCTGGTCGTGGCCGCCGAACCGGACGGCACCGGGCTGGGCACCCGGCTGGGTGCCTACCTGCATGCGGCGGGCTTCACCGCCCGGGTGGGCATCGGCGGAGCCTACACCCAGCCCAACGGGCTGCGGTGGAGCTACTTCGAGGCCCGGGAGTCCCTGACCCGCGGCGGTCCGGTCAACGCCCCGAACCGGCTCAGCCTCACCTCGCTGCTGCTCTCGAGTGAGGACGTCCCCCTCGCCGACCTCGCCGCCGAGGCCCTCTCCCCGCTGGCCGCCTTCGACGCCAAACACGGCGGCGGGCTGATCCCCACCCTCGAGAAGTACCTGGCCCTCAACGGATCGGTCGCCGCCGTCGCCGATGCCCTTCAACTCCACCGCAACACCGTTCGCTACCGGCTCCAGCAGATCGCCGACCTCACCGGCTACGACCCGACGGTCACCGCCGACCGGGTGCACCTCTACCTGGCCCTGAACGTGCGGGCGCTCCGTTAGGCGCAGGAAAAACGCAGGTTCGCAAGGATTGGCCGAGGAACTCCACAGCTTTCCCGCAATCCGCTGACCCCCGGGGAAAGCGGCTTATACGGTCGATGGAGGAGCTGGCGCTGGGCCGGCTCCACCGAAGTGAGGTATTCGTGAACGTTGTACATAAGATCGCCGCTGCCGGTCTCACCGGTATGCTCGCCCTGACCCTCGGAGCCGGTGCCGCAACTGCCGCCCCGTCCGCCACGGCGAAGGCCAACCCGGTCGCCGCCGCAGCCAAGGAGAAGCCGGCCGGCACCTCCAACTCGACGGTCGCCATGGCCAACCCGGTTGCCGCCGCAGCCAAGGCCAAGGCTCCGGTCGCCCCGGAGGCCCCCGCGGCCGCCGCCATGGCACGCGTGGCCGACGCCCCCGTCAAGGCCAAGTCCAACCCCGTTGCCGCCGCGGCCCAGGCCAAGGCACCCGGGACGTCGAACTCCGCCGCAGCCCACCTCCACTCGAAGGGCTACCAGAAGAACATCGACAAGCCGAAGCCCGTGGAGCCCGAGCCCGTCCCTGCACCGGAGCCCGAGCCCGCCCCCGCGCCCGAGCCCGCCCCCGCACCCGAGCCCGCACCGGCACCGGCACCCGAGCCCGCACCGGCGCCCGAGCCCGTCCCTGCACCGGAGCCCGAGCCCGCACCGGCACCCGAGCCCGCACCGGCGCCCGAGCCCGCAGCCTAACCAGGCGCAGGCCAGCACGATGAAGAAGGGGCATCACCGGCGCCGGGCGCCGTGGTGCCCCTTCTTCGTGCGGCGACACGGTGCACCGTGCCGCTCCGCGGCCATTCGCGGACGTAGCGTTTAATGAGGACCATGACTGACGCTCCGGACCGACGACGTGCCCTGGTGGTTGAAGACGACGCCGACATCCGGAACCTCCTGGTGCAGATCCTCACAATGCAGGGCTTCGACGTCACCGAGGCGGGTACGGCGGCGGAGGGACTCGCGGCGGCGCGGCTGGGGGCCGATCTGATCACCCTCGACCTCAATCTGCCCGACGGCGACGGTATCGAAATCTGCAGGGAGGTGCGCACCTTCTCCGACGCCTACATCCTGATGATCACCGCCCGGACCGACGAGATCGAACGCCTCACGGGCCTGGAAACCGGAGCCGACGACTACATCTCCAAACCGTTCAGCCCCCGCGAACTCGTTGCGCGCATCAACTCGATCTTCCGCCGCCAGAACCGGCAGAGCGCCGTCGAGGAGGCCAATGCCACGGAGAGGCGCCGCGCCGCCGAGGTCCAGCAGAGCCTGCTGCCCCGCGATGCGCTCTCCCTCGAGGACTATGAACTGGCAGGCCAGTTCCGGCCCTCCCGCAGTGTGGGCGGTGACTTCTACGACTGGTACCGGACGGCGGACGGCCTCCATCTCACCGTGGCCGATGCCATGGGCAAGGGGATGGGCGCCGCGCTGATCGCCGCCACCGTCCGTGCGGTGATGCGTTCGGTCTCCAACCAGTCGAACATCGATGCGGCGTTCAACGCCGCCGCCCGGGCCACCGAGCCCGACCTCGACAAGGCAGGCTCATTCGTCACCCTCTTCCATGCCCGGTTCAACACCGCCACCGGTGTCGTCGACTACGTGGACGCCGGGCACGGGCTGGCCCTCCACATCTCCGCCGGCGGCGACTGCACCCGCCTCTCCCCCGGCGGCCCGCCCGTAGGCGCCTGGCCCGGGCAGACCTGGACGTCGGGGCGGCTGGTCCTGGCGCCCGGGGACACGCTGGCCGTCATCAGTGACGGGTTGCTCGACGCCTACCCCACCATCGACGAGTTCACCGCCGCGATGGGCAGGGTCGTGCATGCCAGCCCGAGCGCCGCACAGGCCTGCGAGACGCTCCTCGGACTTGCCGACGTACCCGAAGTCGACGACGACGTCACCGTCGTCATCCTCCGCCGCAAGGGAGGGCCCGGCACCGCCGAAAACCAGGATCCGCGCGCCGTGGAGCGCGCCGGATGAGGCGCCTGCCCGTCCGCATCCTGGTGGTCCTGACCCTCCTGCTCGGCATCAACTACCTCGCCTGGCGCTGGCTCGAATCCCTGAACTGGGCTGCCTGGTGGATCGCGGTACCGCTGGTGGCCGCCGAAACCTACAGCCTCATCGACGTCGGCCTGTTCGGGATGACCGTGTGGAAGAAGAAGCACCGCACCGCCCCGGCGGCCCCGGCCGACGCCACCGTGGACGTCTTCATCACCACCTACGACGAGCCTGCGGCGATGGTCCTCGAGACGGCGCTCGCGGCGAAGGCGATCCGGCACCCCCACAGCACCTGGATCCTCGACGATGGGGCGCGAGCGGAGGTGCGCGGGCTGGCCGAAAGCCATGGCATCGGTTACCTCACCCGCGGACCCGACTGGGCCGGCCGGCCCCGGCACGCCAAGGCGGGGAACCTCAACAACGCGCTGATGGTCACCGAGGGAGAGTTCCTGCTGATCCTGGACGCCGACCAGGTCCCTGACCCTTCGATCCTCGACAAGACCCTCGGCTACTTCAACAACCGGCGCGTCGCCCTCGTGCAGACCCCGCAGTACTTCACCAACGTGCCCGACGACGATCCGCTGGGAAGCCAGGCCCCGCTGTTCTACGGTCCGATCCAACAGGGCAAGGACGGCTGGAACGCCGCGTTCTTCTGCGGGTCCAACGCCGTCCTCCGCCGCGAGGCGCTCATGCAGCTCGGCCTGGCCGGCTATGTGAAGGAGGTCGAGCAGGGCGTGGCGCGGGCCCTGAAGGCCGCACGCACCGCCCTGCGCCGGGCCCGCAGGTCCCCCGAAGCGGCCGATCCCGTGATTGCGGGACTGTTGGACGACGTCGAGGCCGCAACCGAGCGGGCGCGCGCCGGGCTGCGGGCCGGGGAGTCCCTCAGCGAGGTCACCTACCGGGTGCGCCGGAGCGTCGACGAGGCGGTGCAGTCCCTCGTCGGCTCCGACTTCTCATCGCTCGAGGCCGACCTCGCCGCCATCGCCGCGATGGAGCAGGACGGGGACCACGCGCTCCCCGGCGAGGGCGAGCTGGACGAGGCGATCGAGCGCATGTCCCACCGCGACCTGTCCCCGCTGGCGGCGCTCGAATCGGTCCAGTCGGTCCTCGATGCCATCTCCATCGAGCGTGCCGCCGAGGCCCAGCCGATCATGCCGATGGCCACCATTTCGGTCACGGAGGACATGGCCACCTCCATGGGGATGCACGCGATGGGCTGGCAGAGCGCCTACCACCACGAGGTCCTCGCCACCGGACTGGCCCCCGAGGACCTCTCCACCATGCTCATGCAGCGGCTGCGCTGGGCCCAGGGCACCATCCAGGTGCTGCTCCGGCAGAACCCGCTGGCCCGCCGCGGCCTCGGCCTGGCGCAGCGCCTGATGTACTTCGCGACGATGTGGTCCTACCTCAGCGGCTTCGCGGCCGTCGTGTACTTCGCCGCCCCAATCATCTACCTGACCCTCGGGGTGCTTCCCGTGACGGGCCTCAGCACCGAGTTCTTCCTGCGCTTCATTCCGTTCATGGTCGTGAACCAGCTGTTGTTCGCCGTCACCGGCCGGGGCATCCGCACCTGGCGCGGCCAGCAGTACAGCCTGGCGCTCTTCCCCACCTGGATCCGGGCGTGCACCACGGCGGCCCGGAACGTCTGGTTCGGGCGGCCGCTGGGGTTCGCCGTCACACCCAAGACCCGCCAGGAGTCCGGCCCCCGCTGGGACCTGATCCGGCCGCAGCTGCTCGTGATGGCGCTGCTCGCCGCTGCCCTGGTGACCGGGGTGGTGCGCCTTGCAACCGGGCTCAACGAGCCGGTCGGCACCTTCGTCAACGTGGCCTGGGTCGCCTTCGACCTGCTGGTCCTCAGCGTGCTGATCAAGGCAGTAAAGTACAAGGGGTTCACCCCGGAAAAGAGGAGCATCGATGCGGTTCAGCACTGAGCAGAAGGACTCCTACACGGAGGTCTTCGGCACCGGACGGCTCAATATGGTCGCCGCGCCGAAGCTCCGCGAGGTGGTCGGGGAAGTGGTCTCCGCGGGGAACAAGCGCATCGTGGTCAATCTGCTGGCCACCGAGTTCATCGACTCCTCCGGCCTCGGCGCGCTCATCGGCTGCCTGAAGATGGCCCGGCAGGCCGGTGGCGACCTGCGCATCGCCTGTGTGCAGCCCCAGGTGAAGATGGTGCTCGAGCTGACGAGCATGAACCGCGTCCTGACGCCGCATGCCACCGCCGAAGGCGCTTTCTCCAATGACTGAGGTGCTCGCACAGCGCGTCTACCAGGCGCCCGCGACGCCCGCAGCGATCGACGACCTCCACGCCGAACTCGACGCGATGTGGGAGAGCGCCTCCTTCGTCCCCGCACTCGACCAGATGGCCTTCACCACCGCGGTCATCGAAGCCGCTTCGAACGTCGTCCAGCACAGCGTCGCCGCACCCGGCTGCGAGCTCCGGCTGGCCGTCACCCTGACCGTCATGGCGTCGGTGCTCCAGGCCAGGATCTCCGAGGTCGGCGCCGTCCCTGCCCCGGAAATGCCCCCCGCATCACTGCCCGACGACGACCAGGAGAGCGGCCGCGGGCTCGCACTGATCGAGGCCCTGACCACCATCACCGTGGAACTGCGGGGCGAAACGAAGACCTGGGTGCTTTCGCGGGAGATCGAAACCCTGGGCTGAGCCGCCCTCGGGAAGGACTTCATGACCGCGCCCAACATCGCCCTGACCCTTGACCTGGTGGGCGTCTTTTTCTTCGCCGTCTCCGGATCCCTGCTGGCCGCGCGCAAGGGCTTCGACCTCGTCGGGTCCCTGCTGCTGGCCTCGCTGGCCGGTCTCGGAGGCGGCGTCGTGCGCGACGTCATCATCGATACGCCGCCGGCTGCGTTCTTCAATCCGGCCTACCTGATCCCGCCCCTGCTGGCGACCGTGCTTGTGTACTTCACCGTCTCGGGAGTGGAGCGGGTCAAGCGCGTGGTGGTGATCTTCGACGCGGGCGGGTTGGCGCTCTTCTGCGTCACCGGCACGGTGAAGGCCCTGGATTTCGGGCTGAACCCGGTGGCGGCCGTCCTGCTGGGAGTGACCACCGGGGTCGGCGGCGGCCTGCTCCGCGACGTCGTCGCCAACGAGGTGCCGCAGCTGTTCGATCCGCGGGATATCTACGCCCTGCCCGCCATGCTCGGTGCCGCCGTGGTGGCCCTGCTGGTGGGAGTCGGGTGGATGAACCTGTTCACCGGCACCGCCGCCGCGGCCGTCGTCTTCGCCCTGCGCCTGCTGTCGTGGCGGTTCGGGTGGCACGCGCCGCTGGCATCCCGCACCTAGGACGCCGCACCGGGCGGTCATTGCGCCCGGCGTTGGAGGATAGGATGGAACCTTCCCCCAATCCCGTCTGGAGTTTTTGTGACCGAGCTGTTCCTGGACAAGTTCCGCGCCCTGGTTCCTGCCTACTTTGACGACCAGTGGGAAGAGGAGGACGGCCTGTCGCCGGCCGAGATCGATGAACTCATGGAGGGGAAGGACTTCGAGCTCCCCCTGGTGCTGCGCGAGTTCTACCTCGCGGTCGGCGCCACCGAGGACATCATGGAGGCGTTCCACTTCTTCTGGGACCCGGACGAGCTGGAAATCGAGGACGGGTTCCTGCTGTTCCTGGAGGACGAGGACGAGCAGTACACCTGGGGCATGCGCGCCGACCAGCTCTCCGTGCCCGACCCCATCGTCTGGCGCCGCAACAACGCCCGCGGCGAGTGGCAGAGCGAAGAGGGAACCTTCAGCGAATACGTCCTCGACCTGTTCGAGTGGGTGTTTGAAGACACCGACGAGGACTGAGATGTCCGAATTCGTCAACCACGCACCCGCCGGCTACCAGTGCCCCTTCTGCGACCTGGCCCGCGGCAATTTCGACAACCCCCGCAACCTCTGCCGGCCCGGTGACCTCATCTACGCCGACGACCTTGCCCTCGCCTTCATTGCCTCGCACGGGTTTGAACCGAACCCCGGGCACGTGCTGATCACACCGCGGGCACACTTCGAACTGCTCTACGAACTGCCCGACGACGTGGCGGCACGGATCATGCTCCTCACCCGCGACCTCGCCGTGGCGATCAAACGGGCGTGGCAGCCCGACGGCGTCTCGACCCGGCAGCACAACGAGCCCGCGGGCAGCCAGCACGTATGGCACTACCACCAGCACGTCCTGCCGCGCTGGCACAATGACGGGTTCTATTTCACGCCGAAACGCCCCATCGTCGACCCGGAGGTCCGCGCCCGGAAGGCGGCGGAACTGCGCGCCTTCCTGTAGCCGACCCCTTGCGGTGCGGCGCCGGACGGTGCTATTTAAAAAGTGTTCCCGGGCGGGTCCCGGGAACGGCAAAGACATAAGCGGCCATTGTTCAATTGAAAGCTGATTTTGCAGGGGTCCCCATGTTGACGCATCCGGTTGAGTCCCGCGAGGAAGACACGGTGACCGGGTTCCTCGAACTGATGTGCCTCGATGACGATCTGCTGGAGGCGGAATTCCAGGAGCTCGTCGACCGGATCGATCCGCCCCCGCGGACGCGCGGTGTCGCGGCGCCGGCCCGCCGCCGGCACCCGGACGCCGGTCCCCGCCGGGGCACCGTCCGCTCCCTCAGACTGCGGCGCAACGCCAGCCGGACCCCGCCTCCGGCCCGGGAGCGCTCTCCCCCGGCTCCACTGCACCTGCGGGTGCTGTCCCCAACCCGGACCGCCCAGCTGCCGCCCGCTCCACGCTTGACAGCCGGTCCGGCCGTGCCGCCCAATTAATAAGGCAGCTTACTAAGGTGGCGAGAGCGGCCCGTCCGGACCGGCACCCGGTGTGCGACGCGCCGGCGCCTGGACCGACCGGAGGAGTTTGATGAGCCGAGCCCGAACCGCGCGCCGCAGCCGTTTGGGCGGGCTGCGGCGCCTGGCGCCACTGGCACTGGTTCCTGCGCTCCTGACCGGCTGCACCGCCTTCGAGGGGAACGACGACGGCCCTTCCGCGGGCGTGGACGCCACCGAGCCAGGACAGGCCCCCGCAACAGGCAACGGGAACGACGGCGCCGGCCCGGGCTCCCCGGCCGGAGCAGACGACGACGCCATGGCCATTCCGGAAATCGTCGACGCCGTCCAGCCCTCGGTCGTCACGATCTTCACCGAGGGCGGACTGGGCAGCGGCGTGATCTATACCGAGGACGGCCTCATCATCACCAACGAGCACGTGGTGCGCAACAACACCGAGGTGGAGGTGGCCTTCGCCGACGGCCAGCGGGTCGCCGGCACCGTGACCGCGGCGGACCGCGTCTCCGACCTGGCGCTCGTGCAGGCCGACCGGGAGGACCTGCCCGCGGCACGGTTCCAGGAGCGGCTGCCGGAGATCGGGGAACTGGCGGTGGTCATCGGCTCCCCGCTCGGCTTCGAGAACACCGTGACGTCGGGCATCATCTCGGGCCTTCACCGGCAGATCCCCGGCTCTGCCTCGCGCAGCCAGTCCCTGGTGGACCTGATCCAGACGGACGCCGCCATCAGTCCCGGCAACTCCGGCGGGGCGGTGGTCAACGGCCAGGGCGAAATCATTGGAATCAGCGAGGCGTACATCCCGCCGCAGGCCGGCGCCGTTTCGCTGGGTTTCGCCATTCCCGCCCCCACGGCAACCGCCATCGCCGAGGAGTTGCTGGAGGACGGCACCGCCGACCACGCCTACCTCGGCCTGACCCCGGGCACCATCACGCCCCAGATCGCCCGTGAGCTGGGCGTCGAGGACACCGCCGGTGCCGTTGTGATTTCGGTGGCACGCGGCGGGCCCGCGGATGAGGCTGAAATCCGCCCGGGGGATATCCTCACCTCCCTCGACGGCGAGGAGCTCGCCTCACCCGAGGACCTGCTGGCCGCGCTGCGCCGGCTCGATCCCGGGGACACCGTCAGCGTCGGGTTTCGACGGGGCACCGGGGAACAGGAAGCGGAGATCGAACTGGCCGAACGGGCCGCCGAGGGCTTCTAGCCGCACCTCCCGGCAGTTCCAGCAGTGCTCGTCCGCGCCGGGAAGCCCCGGCCTACACGTCCCGGCTGACGACCGCCTGCGCGAAGCTCGCCAGGGCGTGCTTGACCACGCTCTCCGGCAGCGGATCGAGGGCGGCGACGGCGTCGTCGGCCCAGCGCTGGGCGAAGGCCCACGCCTCCTGGGTCTGCGGGTGCGCCCGCACGGCAGCCACGGCCTCCTCGAGCGCCTCGTCGGAAGTGAGGTCGCCGTCGACGAGGGTCAGCACGTCCGCGGCGGAGGCGTCTCCGGCGGCGGCCGCCCGGCGCAGCAGGATCACGGGCAGGGTCGGCACCCCCTCGCGCAGGTCTGTGCCGGGGGACTTCCCGGACTTCACCTTCAGCCCGGTGACGTCGATGACGTCGTCGGCGAGCTGGAAAGCCACTCCGACCTTCTCGCCGTACTCCACCATGACGTCGATGACTTCCTGGGAGGCGTTGGCGAAGAGCGCGCCGAGCTGGCCCGAAGCGGCCACGAGCGAGCCGGTCTTGTCGGCGATGACCGACAGGTAATGCTCGAGCTGGTCCTGGTTCTCACGCGGCCCGACGGTTTCGTGGAGCTGCCCGAGGCACAGCCGCTCGAAGGTGCGGGCCTGGATGCCCAGCGCCTCTCCCCCGAGCTCGGAGACCAGGATGGAGGCGCGGGCGAAGATCAGGTCGCCGGTGAGGATGGCCACAGTGTTTCCCCATACCTCGTGCGCCGTGGGGGCGCCCCGGCGGTACGGCGCGGAGTCCATCACGTCGTCGTGGTAGAGGGTGGCCAGGTGCGTCAGCTCGACGACGACGGCCGCCTGGACCACCTCGGGCCGGCCGGGATCGCCCAGGTGCGAGGCCAGGAGGGTCAGCAGCGGGCGGATGCGCTTCCCGCCGGCCTCCACCAGGTGCCGGGAGGTGGCATCGGCGAGCCGATCGGCGCTGGCGATGGCGCCGCGGAGCTGTTTCTCCACTTCGGTCAGGCAAGAGGAGACGGCCGGGCCGAGGGCCGGGTCTTCGGCGATGAGGGCGAAGCCGGGCGGCAGCTTGAAGGAGGAAAAGCCGTCGTCCGGGTTCTCAGCGGTGTCGAGCGCGCCGTTGTCCACGCTGGTCATGCCGGAGTCGAAGGAGGAAGTCACTGTATAAGCCTAACGAAGTCAGGTGGCGGATGACGCACGGGTAACGCGGGGGGCCGGCGGCTGGTTGGCGGTGGGCGGCACCAGCGATTCGAGCAGGTGGATGACGCGGTCTTCGAAGCTCCGCCCCCCGGCATCGGTGAGGTTGGCGAGCATGCGCACCACGAAGCGCATGAGCACCGGGACCGGCATCCCGGTGCGCAGGGCCAGCTTCAGGATCGCCGGTTTGCCGATCAGCTGCGCGAAGACCCGGCCCAGGGTGAAGTGGCTGCCCCACTGGGACCGGATGTGGGGGGCGTAGCCGGTCAGGACCTGGTCCCGCCCGGCCAGTGAGGTGACCCCCTGGGCGGAGGCGATGAACTCGGCAGCGAACCGGGCCGATTCCATGGCGTAGGAGATGCCCTCGCCGTTGAAGGGGGAAACCATCCCGCCGGCGTCGCCGAGCAGCAGCAGGCCGGGGCTGTAGTGGGGGGTGCGGTTGAAGCCCATCGGGAGGGCGGCGCCGCGGATCTCCCCGACCTGGTTCTCCGGGGTGAAGCCCCACTCGGCGGGCATGCCGGCCGTCCAGTCCTTCAGCACCTGCTTGTAGTCGAGCTTCCCGAACTCGGCCGAGGAGTTGAGGATGCCCAGTCCGACGTTCGAGGTGCCGTCCCCGACCCCGAAGATCCACCCGTAGCCGGGCAGCGGCCTGCCGGTGGCATCGGGCAGTTCGAGCCAGCCCTCCATCCAGTCGTCGTCGTGCCGGGGGCTGGTGAAGTAGGTGCGCACCGCGACGCCGAGGGGCCGGTCGTCACGCTTGGCCATGCCGAGGCTGACGGCGGTCCGGGTCGAGTTCCCGTCGGCGGCCAGGACGACGTCGGCGGAGAAGGTGCGTGATTCGCCCGTCTTCCGGCCCGCGTCGTCGAGCAGGTTCGCGACGACGCCGGTGACCCGGCCCGAGTCGTCGCGGATTGCGGAGGAGACCGAATGTCCTTCAAGGATCGTGGCACCGGCGGCGCGGGCGTGGCGGGCGAGGGCTTCGTCGAAGCCGAGGCGCGTGCGCACCAGCCCGTAGCCGGGGAAGTCGCTCAGTTCCGGCCAGGGCACCTCGACGGTCCGGCCGCCGGCGAGCAGCCGCAGGCCCTTATTGCGCCGCCAGCCGTCCTGCTCATCGTGCGGCAGGCCGAGGAGCTGCATTTCGCGGACGGCGCGCGGCGTCAGTCCGTCACCGCAGACCTTCTCCCGCGGGAAGTACGTCTTCTCGAGGACGGTGACTTCGATGCCCGCCTGGGCGAGGTAGTAGGCGGCCGTGGATCCCGCGGGGCCCGCCCCGATGATGAGGACCGACACTAGTTGACTGCCCGGGTGCTGCGGCGGCGGAGCCGGGCGCGGGCGGCCGGCTCCACGGCGGGCCGGGAGGCTCCACCGGGTTTCACCGCGCGGTGGACGGCGACAATGCCGCCGTTGAGGTTGCGGTAGGCGACCTCGCCCCAGCCGCTGTCGGTGATCCAGGCGGCGAGCTCATCCTGGTTCGGCCAGGCCCGGATGGATTCGGCCAGGTAGACGTAGGCATCGGGGTTGGAGCTGACCTTCTCGGCGATCGCCGGCAGGGCGCGCATCAGGTATTCGGTGTAGAGGTTGCGCCACAGCGCCACCGTGGGCTGGGAGAACTCGGCGATGACGAGCCGGCCACCGGGCTTCGTCACCCGCAGCATCTCCTCAAGGGCCTTGCGCGGCTCGTTGACGTTGCGCAGCCCGAAGGAGATGGTGCTGGCGTCGAAGGAGTTATCGGCGAACGGCAGGTTCGTCGCATCCCCGGCGACGAAGTCGATGTCGGGGCGGCGGCGCTTGCCCACCGTGAGCATGCCGAGGGAGAAATCACACGCGACGACGTCGATGCCGTTGTCGGCGTAGGGCTCGCTGGAGGTTCCGGTCCCGGCGGCGAGGTCAAGGACCCGCTGCCCCGGTTCGGCGCCCACCGCCTGCACGACGATGCGGCGCCAGCGGTGGGTCTGCCCGAGGGAGAGCACATCGTTGACGACGTCGTACCGGGGGGCGACGCCGTCGAACATGGCTGCTACTTCATCAGGGCGCTTTTCCAGTGATGCACGGTTCACCCGCCCATTGTCTCAAACAAAACCGGCCCGCCCGACCGCGCCGGTCCCGGACGGGCTTCGGACCGGAAGGGGCACTCCCGCGCCGGAGTAGGCTTGGATCATCATGAGCAATCCCTTTCCCGCCGCGCTTGCCCCTGCACACGGGCGCTCGGGCGGCCTGAGAAGCATCACCATCTCCCGGGGACGGATCGAACCCGAGACCGGTCTTCTCGACTATGTTGTGCGCAATGACGTCCATACCTGGATCCGGCGCGGCGGCGGCCTCGTCGCCTTCGGCGAGGTGGCGCGGTTCACCGCTTCCGGCCCGGGCCGCTTCGCCGACGCCCAGCAGTGGTGGCGCGGGGAGTTGGACGCGGCCGAGGTGGTCAATCCCCTCTCCGGCCCGGGCACCGGCCTGGTGGCGTTCGGCTCCTTCGCGTTCTCCAAGACATCCCGTCACCCCTCGCGGCTGATCGTGCCGGAGATCGTCATCGGCTGCCGCGACGGGCAGAGCTGGTTGACCTATATCACCAAGGACGCGGACGCCGAGCTGAGCGCGGAGGCCGCTGAGGCGGTCCTGGCCGTCTACCTCGAGGAGGTGGATCCCACCCGGACGCCACACCCCGAGGACCGGCTCGCACCGGGGGTCCTCACCGAAGGGCAGTATCTTGAGGCGGTGGCCGGCGGGGTCGAGCGGATCCAGGCCGGGGAGCTGAGCAAGCTCGTCCTGGCCCGCGATGTGGTGGCCGAACTCGGATCACCCGTCGCCACCGCGCAGGTCCTGCGCGAGCTGGCGGTGCGCTACGAGGACTGCTGGACCTACTCGGTCGACGGGCTGATCGGCTCAACCCCGGAGATGCTGATCAAGGTCGAGGACTCGACGGCCCAGGCCCGCGTCCTCGCCGGCACCCTCGACCGTGCGGGAGCCCCGGCGGACGATCCCGGGTATGCCGAGCGGGTGCTCGCCGGCTCGGCCAAGCAGCTGCACGAGCATTCGATCGCCATCGATTCCCTGACCCGCCAGCTGGAGCCGTTCACCAGCTCGATGACCTCCCACAGCGAGCCGTTCGTGCTGCAGCTGCCCAATGTCTGGCACCTCGCCTCGGATGTCTCCGCCCGGCTCTCCCGGGACGGGGACGGTGCCGTCCCAACGTCGCTCGCCCTGGTCGAGGCGCTCCACCCCACCGCGGCGGTCTGCGGCACTCCGACGACGGTGGCGGGGGCGCTGATCCGTGAGCTTGAACACCTTGAGCGCGGTCCGTACGCCGGGCCGGTGGGTTGGATCGACGCCGAAGGCAACGGTGAGTGGGGCATCGCCCTGCGCGGTGCGGTGATCGAAAGCGCCACCCGGGTCCGGTTGTATGCGGGCTGCGGGATCGTCGAAGGCTCGCAACCACAGGCGGAACTGGCCGAAACGTGGAGCAAATTCCGGCCGATGATCGAGGCGCTGGGCCTTTCCCGCTAGGCCGTGGGCACCGCCGATGGAAAATGCTTGGTTACCAATACGCATCTCCTGTAGCCTGTGACGCACATCTCTTGTGCAGTTAGAATCAACACGACCTTTCCTACCCGTCCAAACGTAGAGGTATCCGATGTTCTCAACGAAAACCGCAATGCTGGCCGCACTGGCCGCCGGAACGCTGGCACTGAGCGCCTGCGGCGGCGGCGGTGGCTCCGAAGGATCCACCGACTCGGGCGAGGCGGGCGGCCTCAACCTGGTGAACGAAGGGGCCCTGACCGTCTGCTCCGATATCCCCTACCCGCCCTTCGAGTTCGAGGAAAACGGGGAGTACACGGGCTTCGACATGGACCTGATGAGGGAGATCGCCACGGGCCTCGACCTCGAGCTCGAGGTGCAGGACGTCGGCTTCGACGGCCTCCAGAGCGGCGCCGTCATCGCCGCCGGCCAGTGCGACGTCGGAGCCAGCGCCATGACCATCACGCCCGAGCGTGAGGAGAACCTCACCTTCTCCGAGCCCTACTACGACTCCCTGCAGTCGCTGCTGGTCCCGACCGACTCCGATGTGAAGACCATCGAGGATCTCGCAGGCAAGTCGGTCGGCGTCCAGCAGGGCACCACCGGCGAGACCTACACCCGAGAGAACGTGCCCGCGGACACCAAGGTCGTCGCGTTCCCGTCCGATGCCGAGATGTACGCAGCCATCCAGGCCGGCAATGTCGACGCGCTGCTCCAGGACCTGCCGGTGAACCTCGGGCACACCGAGGACGGCAAGTTCACCATCGCCGATGAGTACAAGACGGACGAGCAGTACGGCTTCGCCTTCGCCAAGGAGGGCAGCGAGGAACTGGTCTCCGCGGTGAACGAACAGCTGTCCACCATGCGTGAGAACGGCAAGTACCAGGAAATCTACGACACCTACTTCGCGGAGTAGAAATACACTGCCGGTGCCCCGGTGGCCGAGCGCCGCCGGGGCACCAGCGCGCCACCTCCTGAAGGAAGGTATCCCCCAGCGTGAAACCCTCTACGCGCCGGCGCCTGTTCCAGGGCGTCCTCTACGCGATTTTGATCGTCGCCCTCCTCATCGTCGCGCTCGTCGCTGACTGGGACGCGATCCGCACCAACTTCTTCAACCTGGAGGTCGCCGCGGCGACCTTCCCCGAGATTGTCGTCATCGCGGCCAAGAACACGGTCATCTACACCGTGATCGCGTTCATCGGCGGACTGATCCTCGGGCTGCTCCTTGCCCTGATGAAGCTCTCACCGGTCCTGCCCTACCGCTGGTTGGCCACCGGCTACATCGAACTCTTCCGCGGGCTGCCCGCGCTGCTGGTCATCTTCGGCTTCGCGTACGCCGTCCCCATCGCCTTCTCCTGGCGTCCGCCGGGAGGCAGCGTGGGAGCGGGCCTGATCGGCCTGATCGTCGTCTCGGCCGCCTACATCGCCGAGACCATCCGTGCCGGCATCGAAGCGGTGCCCAAGGGTCAGGTCGAGGCGGCCCGGTCGCTGGGCATGAACCCGAGCTGGACCATGGTCTCGGTGGTGCTCCCCCAGGCGTTCCGCATCATCACCCCGCCGCTGACGAACGAACTCGTTATCCTGATTAAGGACACTTCGCTGCTGTTTATCGCAGGCCTGGCCCTGGGCGAACGGGAGCTGACGGTGTTCGCGCGGGATTCGCTGACGAGCCTGGCCAACGCCACCCCGCTGGTGGTTGCTTCCCTGCTGTACCTGGTGATCACGCTGCCGCTGACCCAGCTGGTGGCGAAGCTTGAACGACACAACAAGAGAGGCCGGTGATTGCCATGACCAGTGTGTCAAAGGGCTCCTCGGCAGTAAGCACCACCGAACCCGCGATCGAAGTCCGGGCGCTGTGCAAGAGCTTTGGCGACAACGAGGTCCTCAAGGGCATCGACTTCCACGTCGACCAGGGCGAGGTGGTGTGCGTCATCGGGCCCTCCGGCTCCGGGAAGTCCACGCTGCTGCGCTGCGTCAACCGGCTCGAGGAACCCACGACGGGAACGGTGATGGTCGAAGGCGTCGACATCACCGACCCGGAGACCGACCTGGACAAGATGCGCACCCGCATCGGCATGGTGTTCCAGCAGTTCAACCTATTTCCGCACCTGAGCGTGCTCGGCAACCTCACGCTCGCCCAGCAGCGCGCCAAGAAGCGCGGCAAGGCGGAGGCGGAGGAGGTGGCCCGCCGCAACCTGGCCAAGGTCGGCCTCGCGGAGAAGGCGGACGCCTTCCCTGCGCAGCTCTCCGGCGGCCAGCAGCAGCGCGTCGCCATTGCGCGTGCGCTGTCGATGGACCCCGACATGATGCTCTTCGACGAGCCCACCAGCGCCCTGGACCCCGAACTGGTCGGCGACGTCCTCGAGGTCATGAAGCAGCTGGCCCGGGAGGGCATGACCATGATGGTCGTCACCCACGAGATGGGCTTCGCCCGCGAAGTCGGCGACCGCGTGGTGTTCATGGACGGCGGCGTCGTGGTCGAGCAGGGCAAGCCGGAGGACGTCCTCGGCAACCCCCAGCACGAGCGCACCCGGAGCTTCCTCTCCAAGGTGCTCTAGCGCGTCCCGCGCCTCAGGGCGCGATCACCGCCGCCACGGCGTCCCGGATCCTTGCGTGCAGCGCGCGCAGCGGCCGGCGGTCCGCCTGCACCTCGATGATGGAGCGGCCCCTCAGGGGCCGCTCCATCGCCGTCTCCAGGCCCTGCAGCGTGGTGACCCGTTCGAAGGCCACTCCGTAGGCCGCGGCCAGCGCCGCCAGGTCGACGTGCTGCGGCGTCCCGAAGAGCCGTTCCACCGCGGCGCCGTAGCGTGCGGTGGTGCCGGGCTCCCCGTGCTCGAGCAGCCCGAAGATCCCGCCGCCGTGATCGTTAAGGACCACGATCTGCAGGTCCGGTTCGGCCTCACCGGCCCCGGTGAGCAGCCCGCCCGCGTCGTGGAGGAAGGTCAGGTCGCCCAGCAGCAGGCGCGTGGGCACCCCGGCGGCCAGGGCGATGCCCGTGGCGGTCGAGATGGTGCCGTCGATGCCGGCCAGCCCGCGGTTGGCGAAGACCTCAAGGGGGTGCCAGCCGGGCGAGGCGGTGAGGTCCACGTCGCGGATGGGGTTCGACGAGCCCAGCACCAGGAACCCGTCGGTGTGCTCCCACACGGCCTCGGCCACGGCCGGGCCCGTCAGACCCTCCTCCCCCGAAAGCAGGGTGTCGATGGCCGCGTCGGCGGCCGCTGCGGCCGAGCGCCAGGCCTCAAGCCACCCGGGCGCCGCCGGGCCGGCGAAGTCGAGCAGTTCGGGGAGGTTGTCAATGACGCGCTCGGGCCGCCGGCCGAGCTCGAACCAGGCCGCCGGCCCCGGAAGGTACAGCGCCCGGTCGATGTCGGTGCGGGCCAGCAGCGCGGCCACCGGCCGGGAGAGGGTCGGCCGTCCGAAGACCACCACCTTGGTGATGCCGGCGCCGAGGTGGCCAAGCAGCAGGCGGTAGGGCGCGATGGCGCTGGCGCCGAAGCGGGCATTGGAGGACGGTTCGGCCAGCAGCGGCAGCCCGAGATGCGCTGCGAAGACCGCCGCCAGTTCACCGGCCCCGTGGCCGGCCACGACGACCGGGCCGCCGGACACGGGGGCGGAGCGCGCGCCGGGCACGGCCGCCGCGGCGTCCGCGGCAGCGCCGGCGTCGTCCCGCTCCTCCACGGGCTCCGCTGGCGCCGGCACGGCGTCCTGCGGAGGCACCGGCAGTGCGCCGGCCGGGTCGTCGTCCTCCTCCGCCGGCACCAGCGGATCCCGGAAGGCGAGGTTGAGCTGGACCGGACCGGCCGGCGCCGTGCCGCCGCGGGCCTCGCGCACCGCCCGGGCCACCGAGGGTGCGGGGTCCTCACCCGCGGGGACGTCGAGGGCGCACCGGGTGTGGCTGCCGAACAGGCCCGGTTGGCGCGTGGTCTGGTTGGCGCCGGTGCCGCGCAGTTCCTCCGGGCGGTCCGCGGACAGCACCACCAGCGGCACCGCGGCGTGGTTGGCCTCCATGACGGCCGGCAGCAGTTCCCCAACGGCCGTTCCCGAGGTGGTCAGCACGGCCGCCGGGCGCTTCCCGCCCAGGGCCAGGCCCAGCGCGGTGAAACCGGCGGACCGCTCGTCGATGCGCACGTGGAGCTTCAGCCGCCCGGCGGCCTCCGCCTCGGCGAGTGCGTAGGCCAGCGGTGCGCTGCGGGATCCGGGGGCAACGACGACGTCGTGCACTCCCCCGGCGGTCAGTTCGGCGACCGCGCGCCGCGCCGCGTCGATGGAGGTGAGGGAATCGCTCATGCCCCAATCCTTCCACGCCCCGTCCGGGCGCCTGCCCACGGGCGGACTCCCCGGGCAGCGGCGAACCGGCGGCCGGAGGGCCTACTCCCCGGTGCTTCCGTCAACCGATTCGCGCAGCAGGTCCGCGTGGCCGTTGTGCCGCGCATATTCCTCGATCATGTGCACGAGGATCCAGCGCAGGCTCGGCGCCTCACCGTTGGGCCAGGGGCGCCGGGCCACCTGCCCGAGCTCACCGCCGCCGAGGGCCTCGGTGGTCAGTGAGCGGGAGCGCTGCACCGCCGCTTCCCACAGGTTCCGGAGCTCCCCGGGTGTGTCCCGGGCGGCGGAATGCCATTCCCAGTCGGGGTCGGCTGTGGACTCCGCCGAGTTCCACGGAGGCTGCCTGTCCTGCGCGTGCAGCATGTACGTGAACCAGTGGTCCTCGACGAAGGCCATGTGCTTGAGCAGGCCTCCCAACGTCATGGAGGAGGCGCCGACGGTTGCGGACAGCCCGGCCGCGTCGAGCCCGCCCGTCTTCCAGGCGAGGGTGGAACGCTGGTAGTCGAGGTAGCCCAGGAGGGTGTCGGTTTCGCCGCCCGCGAGGGGAGGTTCAACCCGGCCGTGGTCATCTACGGTGGTCATGCGCGGGAACTCTACGCGCCGGCGTCGCCGGGGGCAACGCCGGCCACACCCGGACGCTGCCCCGCTTGGGAGTGCCGCGCCGGCGCGGACCCCACCGGCGGAGGCGGACTCCCAGCAGGGTTTCAGGTGACGTTCATTTTTCCCTGACACGCTGGCGGTCGTGCTTTCGCCGAGCATCGATTGGAAGGGGTCGGGTTGCTTACCAGGACGAATTCGAAGGAAGGGCCGGAGGCCTGGTCGTCGGTGGCCGGTGCCGCGGCCGCCCGGGTCCGCTGGCAGGAGCTGAGCACCGGAGACACCGTCCTCGTCGAACTCCCCAACGGCTCTTCGGTGCCCGGGGTCGTTGAGGCACTGGTGGAGGACCGCAGCGTGCTGTGGGTGGAGCTGGACGGGGGCAAGGGACGCCGCCTGTTCCACTGGGAAGACGGCGTGGCCATCCGGCCGCGCAGCTAGCCGGCTGTTGACGCAGCAGGAGCCGGGAGATCCTCCCGGCTCCTGTCCTGTGTCCGGCGGGTCAGCGCACCTGGAGGGTGAGCATTCCGTTCGGGTTGGATTGAATCACTTCGATCCGGGTTCCGGTGCCGGCCACTACGACGGAGCCCTGCGGGTTCGAGGGGTCGTAGTAGGCGTTGGGATTCGTGTCATCGAAGACGGGCACGCCCCGCTGTGACGGCGCGGTGAGCGTCGTTCTACCTGTGGTCTGCTCGCGGTGGAGGCTGAGCGGATCGGTGGCCTGGGCCCCGAAGGTGGCGTCGTAGCTCTGGATGCGGTTGCGCACCACCGTGCCGTCCGACCAGGTCAGCGGCTTCGGGTGGGCATCGACGGGCAGGGCGAGGCCTGCGCCGGGGTGCTGGCGCGTGTTGTTGTTGCGCTGCGCGGTGTTCCAGTAGGTGATGCTCAGGCCGTCCTGGTAGGCGTAGTGCTCCACGGTGTCGGGTGCGCTGAGGTTCCAGCCGAAGTTGTACGGGCCGGAGGCGAGCGTCCCGTCGTAACCGAGGTACTGGCGGTTCTCGGCGATGTAGAAGCGGCTCTTGCCCGCCGCATCCTTGGGCAGGTTCACGACGACGGCCTGCGGGGCCTTCGTCGCATGGAAGGACGGCCCGATGGTGTGGGTCGAGGCCCGGCCGGCGGTGGCCACCTCGTAGTCGAGCCAGCCGAGCTGGATCTTCTCCCACGCACCCATGTGGTTCGGGGTGGTGCCGATGGAGCCCTTGCCGTGGCCCAGCCAGGAGCCCGAACTCATGAGCGTCCAGAAGCCGGTGCCGTTCTCGCCGCCGCTGGTGTCGTAGAGGTCGGGCAGGCCGAGGTCGTGGCCGTATTCGTGGGCGAAGACCCCGAGGCCGCCGTTTTCGGGCTCGGTGGTGTAGTCGCGGATCCAGACATTGGAGTTGCCGATCTTGATGCCGCCGTAGGGGTTGGCCGCGGGGCCGGAGACACCCCGGCCCGCCTGGCCGACCGCCCAGCGGTGGGACCAGATGGCCGAGGAGGGCGCACCGGCCTCCTCGCCCTCGCCGGCGTGGATGGCCTGGAAGTGGTCGATGTAGCCGTCGGCTTCGTTGAAGTCGCCGTCCTTGTCGTAGTCGTAGCGGTCCCACTGGTCGAAGGTGGCGAGGTACGCGTCGATCTCGGCGGGGGTCTTCCCTGCCGCGAGCTGCGAGTCGTACCAGGCGTTGGCGGTGTCCTGGACGAAGCGGGTCATGTCGGCCTGGCTCTCGGTTTCGCCGTAGCTGGCCGAGTTGAAGGGAACCGTTACCCAGTCGCTGACGTCGCCGTCGACCGTGTAGCGGCCGCTGGACATCTCCTCATAGACGCCCTTGAGGGATTCGCCGTCCCCGCTGAAGAACATGTCAAGGTAGTGCGCCCGGTCGAAGCTCGGCGACCAGTAGGTGGAGTTGTCCACCGTGCGGTTCGGCTCCTTGATGGTGTTGCGCTTCGGCCCGGGCGCGGAGGCCGGGTAGCGGGGGTCGACCTGGTCGCCGAAATCGACCAGGAAGGAGAGGATCTGGTCGCTGCCGGTGAGCCCGTATTCGGCCCACTGACCGGGTGCGACCCGGACGGCCTTGGAACCGTTGCGGTCCTCGACTTTGGCGTCGCCGGAGATGACCTTCTCCACCGCCTTCTGGTTGAGGTCGCGGCGGGCCTCGGCCACCGGGTCGGAGCGGTCATCGGACCTGGCTGCAGCACCGTCGGCGCCGGGCGAGGAGGTGAAAGAGGTGGAGGAAGGTGAGACCGGGTCGGTGCCGGGTACGGCGTGCGCGCTCACGGGGGCGAGGACGACGACGCCGGTGACGGCGAGCGCCATCGCGCGCCGCATCCCCCGGGTACGGGTGGTGGAATTCAAGGGTTCTCCTTAGTGAAATATCCCAGCTGGGCGGAGTTCCGTGATGGAAGCCGCCGTGGCGAACCTGTTGCCTAAGCACACGTTCTGGGAGGACGGTAACACCGCAATCCAACGGTTTCCCGTCTTGTTTTCACCCCGAACCGCTTTTCGTACGCCCCCTAGCCGAAACGCGGCCGGGTTTGTATAGTGCCCGGCGGCGACCAGTCGTAGGGGCCGCCCGGGTGGTGCTGATCCACCTCGTCCCGGACGGCCGCCGGGGGCGGCCGTCCGGGCGCGGGGCATCCCGCAGACTTCAGCGGCGTGCTTCGAAGACGCGGTTGAAGGGCGTCTGCGCCACCCGTCGGAAGGACGTGAACCCGTTGCGGTGGAACAGGCGTGCCCACGTTTCGTCCGGGACCTGATTGCCGAGGGCCGTCGTGCCGCCGGCCAGGGCCGAAGGGGTGCAGAGCATCGCCGAACTGGGGTAGAACAGCCTCGCGGCGAACATGCCGGCCGCGTCGTCGGGACCCTCGGCCGTCATGGGCTCAACGACCATCACGGACCCGTCCTCGGCCACCTGCCGGGCCGCGTTCGCGATCACCTGCTCAGGATCTCCCATGTCGTGGAGGGAGTCGAAGAAGGTGATCAGGTCATACGGCCCTCCCGCGTACTCGGCTCCGGAGGCGTTCTCCATCCGGATCCGGTCCGCCACTCCCTCTGCCGCCGCTTTCTTGGCCGCGGCTCCCAACGAGCCCTGATGCAGGTCAACCGCGACGAAGCGCGAAGCGGGGAACTCCGCGGCCATGAGCGTCACCGCCGTCGCCTGGCCGGCCCCGATGTCGGCAACACGGGCTCCGGCTGCCAGCTTGGACTCGATCCCCGAGAGGGCCGGAAGCCACTGGGTGAGGAGGCAGGCCCGGTAAATGGGGCCGAAGGAGCGGTCGAAGCCGTCGAACAGCCCCGGGTTCTGATCTCCCCAGGACAGTGCTCCGTCGGAGCGGAACGCGGCGTCGATGCGTTGCTGCCCCTGGACCGCGGCTGCAAGAACCTCGGTGAGACCGCCGAGGTAGGCTGGCGATCCTTCGACGGCCAGGACCATCCCCTGCTCCGCCGAGAGGCGGTACCTGCCATCGGAATCCACGCTGATGTATCCGGCCAGTGCCTGGCCCACCAGCCATTCCTGAAGCAGGCGTTCGTTGGTGCCGGTCCGCCCGGCCAGTTCGCCTGCACTCGCGGGGCCGGCGGACAGGGCCTGGTAGAGGCCCTGCCGCACACCCAGGTGGACCGAGACGATTCCCCATGCGCCTACGAGTTCTGTGGCCAGCTGTGCGGTCAGGGCGTTCAGTTGGGATTCATTGATATTCATGGAAACTCCTTTGTTGAGGTGGTGGAACCACGGTCGCAGGAGCCGCTTGCAGGCCACGCACAATCCGCTGTCAGACCGGCATCATGCGCCGGCCCGGCCTTTCACTGCCGGGTGGCGCCTGGACGTCCGGCCGCGTCGCGTGCCTGGGGCAGTGCGGTGCCGAGCGCGTAGACGATCGCCTCGGAGCGGGTCAGCGCCGAGCCCATGGCCACACAACGGGCGGTGTCCGCCGGACCGAGGCAGCGGGCCAGGCGCCTCCACCGCTCCTCGGCACGGTCCGCCTCCGGGCCTCCGACAACCGACGCCTCAGGCGCACTCCCGGCCGCGGACAGCAGGACGACGGCCGGCCGGGGTTGATCGAGGTCCGCGAGCAGCTCGGCCAGCAGGCGCAGCGTGGTCCATTGCTGCACCCACATTCCCGCGCGGTGCCAGTGCTCAATGACGGCCGGGAAGGCCTCGACGGCCCGGCCGTAGTCCCGCCCCCGCATCGCCCCGGAGAGAAGGGAGACCATGGCCACGCCCTCCACGTAGCCCGCCTTGACGGTCCGGGCGACGGCCACCGCCTCCTCCAGGGCGGTGGCCGCCCGGTCGGGGTCGTCGACCAGGGCCACCTCCCCGTCGACGAAGGAAGCGAACGAGCGGCCGGCGGGGCAGCCCACAGCTGCCGCCAGCCGTCTGCAGGGGGTCACGGCGTTGCGCGCGCCCCCGACGTCGCCGCGGTACAGCCGGGCCAGGGCGATGTCCGCCAGCAGGATGACCCTCCACAGCGGGGAGACGGACGGGGCATCGTAGGCTCCGCGGGCGAGTCTCTCCGCCTCAGCGTAGGAGCCCCTGAAAATGGCCACGATGTTGGCCGACGCCGCCCACAACCACGCACGCTGCGAAACCTGCGGGAACGCCTCGAGGGTCTGCCGCGCTGCGGCCAGCAGCCGCTCCGCTTCATCCAGATCACCCTGCAGGCAGGCGGCCTGCGCGGCCGCACTCTGGACGGCCGCCGACAGGGGATGCCCTGTCAGGGCGGGATGGACCGCCAGCGCCCGCGCCCATGGCCACAGTTCGGACTGCTCGTGGATCTGAGCGTAGTTCGCCAGGGCGAGCGTGATCCTCGCGGCCGCCGTGAGGTCGGACCGGCTCATACACCCATGCCATGCAGTGCGGATATTGGGCAGCTCGGCTTCAAGGATTCCGACCCACCGCGCCTCATCGGGTCCCTCCAGGGCAGCCTCGGCTTCCTCCACGAGCTCCATGGCCCAGGCGGTGTGCAGGAGCACCGCGCTGCGGCCCGACCGGTCCGCCGCGAGCCGTTCCTCGGCGTAGGCGCGGAGGGTCTCGAGCAATGAGTACCGGAGGTGTCCGTTCCCGTCCTGGCGGACCGAGACCAGGGATGCGTCGACCAGGCGGGTGAGGGCCTGAACCGTCGAGCTTCCGGTGAGGCTCCCGCCGGCGACCCGTTCGGCGGCCTCCAGGGTGAAGCCACCGTCGAACACCGACAAGTCGGCGAACATATTTCTTTCCGGAACTGTGAGCAGATCGTAGGACCGGTCGATGACGGTCCGCAGCGACGCCTGCCGCGGCAGGGACAGCAGATCCAGCCGGTCGTCGAGCCGTTCCCGCAGGCCCATCACGCCGAGAGTCCGTACCTGAGCGGCGGCTAGCTCGATCGCCAGGGGAAGTCCGTCGAGGCGGCGGCACAACTCGTCCACGGCCGGCAGGGTCCGCTCGTCAAGGGCGAAGCCGTCCTGAACCCGCCGCGCGCTTTGCTCGAAGAGCCGTGTCGCCGCCGATCGCTGCCCCTGGGCCGGCGCCTCGGTGGAATCATGTGCACCGCTGGAGGTGGCGAGCGGCCCGAGCGGAACCACCTGTTCGGCCCGGAGTCCAAGCCGCTCCCGGCTGGTGGCCAGAACCGTCAGCGCCGGGCCGGCACTGATCACCAGCTCGACGAGGTCCGCGACCTCATCGAGCAGGTGCTCGCAGTTATCGAGCACCAGGACCAGCCGCTGGGTCCTCAGGTAATCGACGAGGACCTCACCGAGCGGCTCCCCCGGGCCGGGACGAACGCCAAGCATGCCGGCGAGGGCCGGGGCAATGCTGTCCCCGCGGCGCAGGGACGACAGCTCAAGCACCACCACCGGATCCGCTTCGGGTTCGTGCGCCAGAGCCGAAACGACTTCAATGGCCAGCCGCGTCTTTCCCACCCCTCCCGTGCCGGTCACCGTCACCAGCGGTGACACGGCCATGGCGTCCTGCACCCGCTGCACGTCGGCCTCCCGGCCGAGCAGGGGGATCGGAGGGGGCAGCCAGGCCGGCGGAGGCGGCGGCGCATTGGCGGTTGACCTACCGCGCCGCGGTTCCAAAGCAGGGTGCTGCGCAAGGATGTGGGATTCCAGCGCGCCGAGCTCCACGGAAGGATCGAGCCCGGCTTCCTCAGCCAGGCGCGCCCGATATCCGCGGAGTGTTTCCAACGCTTCGGTGGGTTTCCCGCTGCGGTACAACGCCAGGGCCAGCAGCCGGTGCGGCCGCTCACTCAAAACCTCCTGCGCCGCCATCCGCTGCAGGTCCGGCAGCACCTCGCCGTACAGTCCCGCCGCGAGACGGGCTTCGGCCAGATCCTCGGTGATCCTCCGGTGCAGCGCATCAAGATGAAGCTGTTCCGCGGCCAGCGCGGAATCCGGCCATCCGGGCAGACCGGCGAACTCCTGAAGCGGCCGGCCGCGCCAACAACCCAGTGCGCCCAGGAGCAACGAAACAGCGGAGACCGGGTGGGAATCCAGCGATTGTCCTGCGGCAGCGACGAAGGAAGTCACCTCATCCACATCGACCCCGGCGCCGGTCACCGCCAGGCGGTAACCCCCCGGGGTGCGCAGCACCGGGCATTCCAGGCCCGGCGCCGCCTGTACCCACGATGCACGCAGTCTCGAGATGTGGCTTTGGAGGCCGTTGCGTGCATCCCGCGGCGGATTGTTTCCCCAGACCGCGTCGATGATCGCGTCCTCGCCCACCGTCGCCCCCCGGGCGACGAGCAGGAGTGCCAGGACGGCCCGGCGGCGGAGGCCTCCGAGGGGAAGCAGCTGCCCCTGAACGGTCACCGTCAGCGGTCCGAGCATCCGGTACGCCACGCGGCCATCATTGTTTGGGCGTTCCCTCGGCTCGCTGGTCCCGAAATCGTGGTCCATGATCTTCCCGACGCCCGCTCTGTGGAGATTCAATCGTCGAACCGCGTCCGGAGGGCGTCAAGAGGGCGAAACGCCAAGCAATACCCCTAGGTTCCCGAAGGCGGCATTCCGCTTGCGGCCGCTGGTCTTCAGTACTGTTGACAAGATGAGTTTCTCCACAGGGAACGGCAATGCGCGCCCGGTGGACTCCTCACCCAGCCGAAAGGGATTTCCATGCACGAAGTTCAAGCCGTCGTCGTCCGGGCCAAGAACGCGCCCGCCACTGTCGAGACCATCCTGGTTCCCGACCCGGGGCCGGGCGAGGCGCTCGTCGACGTCCTGACCTGCGGGGTCTGCCAGACCGACCACCACTATCAGGTCGGCGCGGTCGGGGACGACTTCCCCTACCTGCTCGGGCACGAGGCCACCGGCGTCGTCTCCGCCGTCGGCGAGGGCGTCACGGAGGTGGCCCCCGGCGATCGGGTGATCCTGAACTGGCGTGCCGTGTGCGGCCAGTGCCGTGCGTGCAGCAAGGGCCAGCCCTGGTACTGCTTCAACACCCACAACGCCACCCAGAAGATGACCCTGCTCGATGGCACCGAGCTCTCACCCGCCCTCGGCATCGGTGCGTTCGCGGAGAAGACCCTCGTCGCCGCGGGGCAGTGCACCAAGATTGAAGGCGATCTCGAGGACCACCAGTACGCGGCGGTGGGCCTGCTCGGCTGCGGCGTGATGGCCGGCATCGGTGCGGTGCTCAACACCGGCGCCGTGCAGCGCGGGGAGTCGGTCGCCGTCATCGGCTGCGGCGGGGTCGGCACCGCCGCCGTCGCCGGGGCGCAGCTGGCCGGCGCCACCACGATCATCGCCGTGGACATCGATGACGACAAGCTCGCCACCGCCCGCTCCTTCGGCGCCACGCACACCGTCAACTCCAAGGATCAGGACCCGGTCGAGGCGATCCGGGCGCTCACCGGCGGCTTCGGCGCCGACGTCGTGATCGACGCCGTCGGCATTGCCGCCACCTTCCGGCAGGCCTTCGAGGCGCGGGACCTCGCCGGGCGCCTGGTCCTCGTGGGCGTTCCCGATCCCGGGACCACCTGGGAGATCCCGCTCGACCAGGTCTTCGGGCGCGGCGGAGCGATCAAGTCGGCCTGGTACGGGGACACCCTCCCGTCCCGGGACCTGCCCATGCTCGTCGACCAGTACCGGCTGGGCCGGCTGGACCTCGACGGCTTCGTGTCGGAGCGGATCGGGATTGACGACGTCGAGCCCGCGCTCGAAAAGATGAAGGCCGGCAAGGTGCTGCGCTCCGTCGTGGAGATCAACACCGTTCCCGCCGGGGCCGGCCGATGAGCGCCGGTTCAGCACCCGCGCGCACCGATGCGGCCGGCCGGGTGCGCGTCGAGCACCTCGTCACCTCCGGCACCTTCTCCCTGGACGGTGGCACGTGGCAGGTGGACAACAACGTCTGGCTCGTCGGCACCGACGACGAGTGCGTAATCATCGACCCGGCCCACGATGCACAGGCGGTCGTGAATGCCGTGGGCGGGCGCACTGTGACGGCGGTCCTGCTGACCCACGGCCACGACGACCACATCCGGGCCGTCCGGGAGGTCGCCATCCAGGTCGGCGCCCCGGTGCACCTGCACCCGGCCGACATGATGCTGTGGGAACAGGTCCACCCCGACGCTCCGTTCGACGCACCGATCGCCGACGGCAGCGTCTTCAGCGTGGGAGCGGTGGAATTGACCGCACTCCACACTCCGGGCCACTCCCCCGGGTCCGTCTGCTTCAGCGCTCCCGGCCTCGGCGCGGACGGCGTCCTCTTTTCCGGAGACACCCTCTTCTCCGGCGGGCCGGGCGCCACCGGGCGCTCGTACAGCGACTTCGGCACGATTATCGACTCGATCCGGACCCGGTTGCTCACCCTTCCGGAGGGCACCGAGGTGCTCACCGGCCACGGGGACTCAACGACCATCGCGGTGGAGGCCCCGCACCTGCAGGAGTGGATCGACCGGGGCCACTGACGCGCCTCCCGGCGCACGGGCCCGGACCGGGCCCGTGCGCCTTCACAATTCCTTCAACAAAGCTCCAGCCCTTCTCCGGACCGGGTGCCCTGCCTATCGTGAAGTGATCGGACTGTGACCGAATCACATCCGAGATGGGGTGCCGGCGGAGGCAACCCATCGGCGCGCCCATTGACCTTCACGATCAGATGGGACACGAGATGCAAAATACGGATTCGGTCTTCAACTTCGGCCTCCCTTGGGAAGACGCCGTCGGTTACTGCCAGGGGCTGCGGGTCGGAACGAATCTGAGAATATCCGGGCAGCTGTCCCACGATCCGGAGGGCAATTTCCTCCACGTCGGTGATTTCGGGGCGCAGGTCCGGGTGACGTTTGAAAATATTGACCGCGTGCTGGCGCACTTTCATGCCAGGCGTGACCAGATCATTGAAACGAACGTCTTCATGCGGGACTTCCGCGAGAACTTCGCCACCTTCGGACCGATCCATAAGGAGTATTTCGGGAACCACCGGCCCGCCAGCAATGCCTGGGGGGTGACCGCACTGGCCCTTCCCGACCAGCTTGTGGAGATCGCCGCCCACGTGGACCTCACGAAGTAGAGCTGAAGGATCCGGTGGCGAGCCGGTTGCCGATCGGATCGATCGGTCCCCGCGGCGCCCCCAACACTTTCGACAATCAGATCGGACAGCAAAAATGGGCAACACGGATAGGATTTTCAGCTTTGGACTCCCCCTGGAAGAGGCGGTCGGATACTCCCAGGGACGACGGGTGGGGACGACCCTGAGGATCTCCGGGCAGTATTCACACGATATGCAAGGGAACTTCCTGCACCCCGGAGACTTCGAACGGCAGGTCCGCACCGCGTTCGAGAACATGGACCGCGTCCTCGCGCATTTCAATGCCAAGCGCAACCACATCATTGAAACGAACATCTTCGTGCGGGACCTCGAGGATCACATCTCCGAATTTCCAGCCCTCCACAAGGAGTATTTCGGGGATTACCGGCCCGCCAGCAACCTCTTCGGCGTCGTGCGGCTGGGGTTCCCGGACCAGTTGGTGGAGATCGCCGCGCACGCGGACCTCTCGGAGGAAGGCTAAGGAAGCCGGCCCCGGGTGGTGACGCCACGGGGCTTTGGCGGTTGCTGCCCGGGCGTGACTAAATGGAAGTGAGCGGCCCAGCAGGGCGCTCCCGGACGATGGGTGCCGTACCCGGTGTGCGACAAGACGGCCCGGAGGAGTCTGCCATGGCATGGATCGTGCTCGTGATTTCCGGCGTCCTGGAGGCGGTCTGGGCGACGGCGCTCGGCAAATCGGACGGTCTGAGCCGGATGGGCCCCACGATCGTCTTCATTGTCTCCATCCTTGCCAGCATGGCCGGCCTCGCCTACGCGATGCGCACGCTGCCCGTAGGGACTTCCTACGCCGTCTGGGTCGGCATCGGGGCGTCGCTGACGATCATCTACGCCATGGCCACCGGCACCGAGCCGGCGTCCCTGCTGAAGATCGTGTTCCTGTCGATGATCATCGGCGGCATCATCGGGCTCAAGCTCATCCATTGACCGATTGGCGGCACCGGCGCCCATCCCGCAGACTTCTGCCGTGACCACCATCGATGCCGGCCTCGTCCGCACCCTGATTGCCGACCAGTTCCCCCAGTGGCGGCACCTTCGGGTTGAGCCGGTGGAACGGCAGGGGTGGGACAACCGGACCTTCCGCCTCGGCGACGAATTGTCGGTGCGGCTGCCCAGTGCCGAGCGCTACGCCGCCGGCATCGCCAAGGAGGATCATGTCCTGCCGCGGATGGCGGACCGCCTTCCCACAGCCGTCCCCGAGGCAGTAGCGTCCGGCCGCCCGGGATCCGCCTACCCCTTTCCCTGGTCGGTGCGCCGCTGGCTGGAGGGAGAGACGGTCAGTGACAGTCCGGACGTCGATCGGGTTCACTTCGCCGCTGACCTCGGTCGGCTGCTGCGTGCGCTGCGGGCGGTGCCCACCGAAGGCGGACCGGCCGCCGGACGGCATTCCTTCTTCCGTGGTTGTCACCCGGGAGTGTATGAGGACCAGGTGGAGGCCGCCCTTGCCGTACTGGCCGGCGAGGTCGATACGTCGGCGTGCCGCCGGATCTGGAGAACGGCCGCCGGGTCGGAATGGGATCGGGAGCCGGTGTGGTTCCACGGCGACGTCGCCGAAGGCAACCTGCTGGTGTGGGATGGCCGGCTCTCCGCCGTCATCGACTTCGGCACCTGCGGCGTCGGCGACCCGGCGTGCGACCTGGTGATGGCCTGGACCTACTTCACCGGAGCGGAACGGCAGGCCTTCCGCGCCGCCGCGGGCCTGCCGGCCGAGGAGTGGCAGCGGGCGCGGGGCTGGGCCCTGTGGAAGGCCCTTGTGACAATGGCCGGGCTCTCCGGCCCCGACGACCGGCAGCGGGCGGTCCTGGCGGAAGTGCTCGCGGACCCGGTTGCCTGACAGCACCGGCTCGACGATTCGGCGCGCCGGTGGTTTTTCGAGGCCCCTAGCTGCCGGCCTGAGCCAACTCGGCCAGCAGCTTCTCGACGCGGGCCCGGATGTCGTCCCGGATGGCACGGACCTCCTCGATGGGCCTGCCCTTGGGGTCGGCCAACTCCCAGTCCTCATAGCGCTTCCCGGGGAAGACCGGGCACACATCCCCGCAGCCCATGGTGACCACGACGTCGGAGTCCTGGACCTGCCCGGTGGTCATGAGTTGGGGCACGGCCCGGGAGATGTCGATGCCCTCTTCGGCCATTGCCTGGACCGCCATGGGGTTGATCCGGTCCCCGGGCTCTGAACCGCCGGATCGGACCTCCACGGCGCCGCCCGAGAGTTCGCGCAGATAACCTGCGGCCATCTGGGAGCGGCCGGCGTTGTGGATGCAGACGAAGAGGACTGTGGGCTTCATGGACTTCCTTGCTGTCGGTTACCCGAAAGCATAGATGGCCGTCTATTGATTGGCCAGCGGGTGGCGACCGGTTTCCGGCAGTGAGCCCAGCAGTTCCCGCACCCGCGCCTCGATGTCGTCGCGGATGCCCCGGACCCGGGCCAGCGGGAGGCCCGCGGGGTCCTCGAGGTCCCAGTCGAGGTAAGGCCGCCCGGGATAGACCGGGCAGGCGTCTCCACAGCCCATGGTGATGACGACGTCGGCGGCGCGGACCACCTCGTCGGTGAGCGGCTTGGGGTACTCCCCGCCGAGGGGCACGCCAATCTCATCCAGCGCCGTCACGATCACCGAGCGCACGGCTCCGGCCGGAGCGGATCCGGCGGTCCGGACCCGCACGCGGTCGCCGGCGAGGTGGCGGAGGATCCCCGCAGCGAGCTGGGAGCGTCCGGCGTTCTGTACGCAGACGAACAACACCTCCGGCGGCCGTCCGGCGCGCGGCAGCTCCTCCGCCGCCAGGGCGGACAGCCGCTCGGCTGCGAAGCGGGAGGTCAGCGAGGACAGGTGGCGGGCCGGCCCGGCGCGGTCCGCGAGCAGGGTGTGGCTCTCCTGGACATAGCGCGCGACGGTCTCGGGGCCAAAGGTGCCGGCGAAGCGGGTTGTGAGGTCCGCCGAGATGCGGCGCAGTACCGCATCGGTCACGGGCGGCGGCCGCTCACCCTGGAGCACCTCCGCCACACGGTCGACCTGGTGGGTGGGAATCGAGTACCAGACCTGCCGGCCCTCCGGAGCCCGCTGCAGCAGGCCCTCCACCAGGAGCGCTTTGACATGGTGGCTCACCGTTGGCTGCCGCAGGCCCAGCTCGGCCGCCAGGCTGCCGACAAGCCGCCTGCCGTCCGGGCTGTCGAGAATCAGGGACAGGATCCGTGCCCGGGTCGGATCGGCGAGCAGCTTCAGTTCGAGCGGAGAACCCGGCATGCGCATAGATGAGAGTCTATGCGTACTCAGATCCGCCGACTCCGCTCCTGGCACCGGACTCCGCGGAATCCCGGTGGCGCCAGCGACCGGACGGCCCCCGTGGCAGCGGGTGTGCCCGGGAGGCACTCAACAGGGGCCGGGGTGCGGGATGGGCGAGACTGAGGAGATGATCCTGAAAGCGGCAGTACTCTTCGCCCTGTCGGCGATCGCCGAAATCGGCGGAGCCTGGATGGTGTGGCAGGCGGTCCGTGAAGGCCGCCCCTGGTGGTGGGCGGGCATCGGCCTGATCGCCCTGGGCGTCTACGGCTTCCTCGCGACCCTCCAGCCCGATCCGCACTTCGGCAGGATCCTGGCCGCCTACGGCGGGGTGTTCGTGGCGGGATCCCTTGCCTGGGGGATTGTTTTCGACGGCTTCCGGCCCGACCGGTGGGACATCCTTGGGGCCTGCGTTTGTCTCGCCGGCGTGGCCGTCATTATGTTCGTCCCCCGGACTCCCGGCTCCTAACCGCCGGCCCGCCGCCGTCAATCACTGCCATCGATCACTGCCGGGGGCGCTGCCCGGGTGTGGCCCGAATTGCCGGAGGCGTCCCATGGTGGGGTCGTGAGCGGCCTAGCCGGCGAGCGGGGTTGATCGGCCGAGCCTGGTGAGGTGGAGCAGATCATCGACCTCCTCCAGGTCCCTCACCGCCGCGCACAAGCGGCCCTGTGCCGTTCCCGCGGCCCCCTCCGCACCGGCAGCCTCGGCCTGCTCGCAGGCAAGCCGCGCGTCAAGGAGGATCTGCACCCGCCGAAGCCGCAGCGCTTCAAGTTCTTCAAGTCCGCCGACCCCTCGGACCTGCTCCCGGCCTTCCGGGGCCTGCTGCAGGTCGATAGTGCGGGAGCTTAGCAATTCCATAGAAGTATGCTCCAGTACGCCGACCCCATCCGCAACAAACGAATCGCCCATAAGAGGCAAGTATTTTCAGCGCGGAAACATCCGTAACACGGTAGTCGGGTTATGGCTGCCGAATATCTTTGCGGTTATTTCCTTCGACAACCAATCCGCCCCGGCCTGCCTGCCGAACACCCTTTAAGCACATCCGAAGGTGTGCGCTCACCGCACAGTGAAGGAAATTGATCTCCATGAACAAGAACATGCGGCTCCTCGCGGTACCCTCCCTCGCCCTGGGCATGCTGGCCCTTTCCGGCGCCTCCGCAATGGCGGCGGACGGCTCCTACTCCTCGACCCTGGGCCAGCTCAACGGCAGCACCGGCGCGGGCACCATCACCGTCGACGTCAAGGGCGACCAGGCGACGGTCAACCTGCAGGTCTCCGGCCTCGCCGAGACCTTCATGGACGGCCCCTACCCCCACGTCCAGCACATCCACGGCGGCGCCCAGGGCGTCTGCCCGACCCCCGCAGCGGATACCAACGGCGACGGCGTGGTCAACACGACCGAAGGCGCCCCCTCCTACGGCGGCATCCTCACCACGCTGTCCACCAGCGGCGGCACCGGCCCCGAAGAGGGCCTGAACGTCAAGCTCGGCGGCCAGGGCGGCAGCTACACCATCCAGCGCACCTTCGACATCAACGCCGACACGAAGGCCGCCCTCGAGGCCGGCACCGCCGTCGTCGTCGTCCACGGCCTGGACCCCGCAACCCTGAGCCCGGCCGCCCAGGAAGCCAAGAGCGACCTGACCCCGGACCTTCCGCTGGCAGCAACCTCGCCGGCACTGTGTGGCACCCTCGTCGCCTCGCAGATGGGCGCCATGCCCAACGGCGGCGCCGACACCGGAGCCACCCAGGAAACCGGATCCAACGTTGGTGCCCTCGCCCTCGGCGGCGGCCTCGTCCTGGCCGCAGCAGCCGGCGGAACCCTCCTGGTCCGCCGCCGCGGTACCGGCCAGGCCTAGGCCCTAGCAGCACCAACCGGCCCGGGCCCAGCCCGGCGCCACCGGCCACTGCAGCGTCTTCCCCTCGCCTGCGGTGGCCGGACCGTTTAACTCCCGAATCCTTCGATGGTGCCCTTTGATCCGGCTCGTCCGTGGAGGACCATGATCCCATCGCCCGCGCTGGACCGCCGGAACGGTAACCGGCGCCCAGGGCGGCAGGCAGCGAAGGAGCGGGTGGGTTTCATGACGACGATCGACAGCGCGGTGTACCTGGGCGGGATCCGGACGGACAGCCCGGCCAGTCTCGGCGAGACCTTCGACATGATGCACGAGCGCCGAGGCATGGCCTGGATCGGCCTCTTCCGGCCGGCTCCGGAGGAGATCCATGCGGTCGCCGACGAGTTCGACCTCCACGAACTCTCCGTCGAGGATGCGCTGTCCGGGCACCAGCGCGCGAAGCTCGAGCGGTACGGCGACACCCTGTTCCTGGTTCTGCGACCGGCGCGGTACATCGACGAAGCCGAGAAGGTGGAATTCGGCGAGCTCCACGTCTTCGCCGGGGCGGACTTCATCGTCACGGTCCGCCACGCCGAGGCCCTCAACCTCGCCAGGGTGCGGCAGCGGCTCGAGGCGGACCCCGAACTGCTCGCCATGGGCCCTCCGATCGTCCTGTACGCGATCCTCGACGAGGTCGTCGACCAATACCAGCCCGTGGTGGCCGGCCTGCAGAACGACATCGACGAAATCGAGGACCAGCTCTTCAACGCCGGAGCCGACGTGTCCCGGCGCATCTACGACCTGTCCCGGGAGGTCATCCTGTTCCAGCGCGCCACCCAGCCGCTGGGCGCCATCCTTGAGGCCCTGCAGCGTGAGAGCGACATGGGCGGCATGGACATCGAGGTGGAACGCAGGCTGCGCGACGTCCACGACCACGTGCTGCGCATCATCGACCAGGTCAACGCGTTCCGGGTGCTGCTGCAGAACGCCCTGACCGTGCACGCGACCTTCATCGCGCAACGGCAGAACGACGAGATGCGGCTGCTGTCCGAATCCGGCCTGGTGCAGAACGAGGAGGTGAAGAAGATCTCCTCCTGGGCGGCGATCCTGTTCGCGCCCACCCTCGTGGGGACCATCTACGGGATGAACTTCGAGCACATTCCGGAGCTGTCCTGGCCCCTCGGCTACCCCTTCGCGCTCGCCCTGATGGTGGGCATGGGGATCGGGCTGTACCTGATGTTCCGACGCCGGGGATGGCTGTGAGGGCTCAGCCCCGGTAGACCTGCACCACCGAGGGGCGGGGCAGCGCCCCCTGCCCGGCGGCCGGGCGGCTGCCGGCGGGCACGTAGTCGGGGAACCGGGACAGCTGGGCGGCCCAGGCTCCGTCCTCCCCGGGATGCTGGACGGCGACGAACACCGAGCGCTCCTCGTCGTGGATGATGGGCCCGCACGTCTCGGCGCCGCGCGGCACCGCGAGGAACTGCTCGACGCGCCCCCGGTCGGCGCCGTCGAGGGTCACCTTGAACAGTCCGTCGCAGTATCCGATACTGCCCGGCTGGCCGTCCGTGGAAATCCAGAGGTTGCCCGCCGAGTCGAAGGCGAGGTTGTCGGGGCAGCTGATCGGGGAGACCCGGTCCGCGGGGTACCCGCTGAAGTACGCCGTCAGGTTCGTCGCCGGGTCGCCGCACACCAGCAGCAGGTTCCAGGTGAAGCGGGTCGCCGTGGCGTCCCCGCCGGCCTCGGTGAGTTCAACGACATGGCCGTCGCGGTTGCCGGTGCGCGGGTTGGCCTCGTCCGCCGCGGCGTTGGTTCCGGTTCCCCGGTTGGTGTTGTTGGTGCAGGCCACGTACACCCTGCCGGTGATCGGGTTCGGCTCGACGTCCTCGCAGCGGTCCATCTTGGTCGGGCCGACTTTGTCGGCGGCAAGGCGCGTGAAGACCGCCACCTCGGCCGCGCTCATCCCCGGCACCGCGGACTCGTTGTCGAGCAGCAGGGGCAGCCACTCCCCGACGCCGTCGAATGCGCCGTCGGCGGGCAGCGCCCCGGAGCCGTTGATCTCCGGCACCGAGTTGCCCTGGAAACGGGCGACGTAGAGCGAGCCCTGGGAGAGCAGATCCATGTTCGCCCGCCGCGCCTCCGGAGTGTTCCCGGGCCGGACGGTGTGGGTCGAGACGAACTTGTACAGGTAGTCGAACCGCTCGTCGTCCCCCGAGTAGGCCACCACGCGGCCGTCCGCCGCGACGCTCACGTTCGCGCCCTCGTGCTTGAAACGGCCCAGCGCCGAGTGCTTCCGTGGGGTCGAGGTGGGGTCGAACGGGTCGACCTCGACGATGTAGCCGAAACGGTGCTTTTCGTTCTCGTGGCCGGGGGTCCGGGTGTCGAAGCGGGCCTCGTCGATCTCCCAGCCGCGGACGGTGGGTTTGGAGCCCAGCCCGTACCGGCGGTCGCCGGCGCTGGTTCCTGCGCTGACGAAGTACCCGTTGAAGTTCTCCTCCCCGGAGAGGATGGTTCCCCACGGGGTCGTTCCGCCGGCGCAGTTGCCCAGGGTGCCCAGCACGGCGCGGCCCGCCGGGTCGTCCACGGTCTTCACGAGGTCGGAGCCGGCGGCGGGACCGGTGAGTTCATAGGCCGTTGTGGTCAGGAAGCGCCGGTTCAGCGGGGCGCCCTGGACGTAGCTCCACGGTTTGGTGGGGTTCTTCCGCTCCAGCTCGACCACCGACAGCCCGTGGGCGGCCTTGCCGATTCCCCGCACCTCGGCGGCCGCAAGGGTGGGAGGAACCATGATGGCTTCGTTCGTGTACTCGTGGTTGGCGAAGAGCACCGCCCGTCGCCCCTTGCTCCCAGGCAGGGTGAGGATGTCCGTGTAGTCGCAGTTGTACCCGAACTGGAGGGCTTGGGCGGCCGCACTCTGGTTCTGCGCGTCGAAGACCGGGGAGTTCGCGAACAGCGGATCGCCCCAGCGGATGACCGGCTTCCAAGTGAAACCCCTTGGAACGATCAGGTCGTCGACCAGGGCGTCCACCGGGTCAATGGCCGTGAACGCGAGCCTGCTGTGCGCGCGGCCCAGCAGGGCCACCGCCTGCGGAAGGTTTCCGCCCGACCCGGCGGCCGACCCCACGAGCAGGGTCAGGGCCCCCGCCGCGCCGGCCCCCAGCAGGTTGCGCCGTGAGAACTCGGCGGAGACGACGTCGCGGAAGTAGCCGTTCGACGAGGTGTTGCAGACCGCGGAGGCGCACGCGTTGTCGCACTTCAGGGCGCAGGTGACCGCGCTTCGCTTGCCTTTGGTGTGTCCGAGCATGGGGAGCAGCCGGCGGGTCGTTTCACTCATGGGTAGTGCCTTCCAAGGGGCGAACGGCGGTGGTGTCACCTCCCAACGTGGTGGTCGAAGCCGTCACCCCGGATGCCGTCCGGTAAATGCGCGGAGAACCCATGCCAAACATTTGACCCATCTGTCCCACTGATGGGCGTTGATCGGCGGGGCATGTCCGGTTATGCCCGCAGACGAGGGTTGATCAGTGGGCAGGCGTGTCTGCGAGGTCGTCCACCAACCGTTCTGCCCACTGATGGGAGCCGATCAGTGGGCATGTCTGGATATGCCCACTGATGGGGGGTGATCAGTGGGCAGGCGTGTTTGGGAGGTCGGATTCCGACGGTTCTGCCCACTGACCGGGGCCGATCAATGGGCAGAAGTGTTTGGGAGGTCCATGTCCAACTGTTCTGCCCACTGGCTGGGGTTTATCAGTGGGCAGGGCCGCCGTAACGGGCGGCGGGCCCGGCATGGTCTCCGCTACGGTGGGCGCATGAAACGCATCGGGTTGCTCGGCGGGATGAGCTGGGAAAGCTCAGCGCTGTACTACTCCCTCATCAACGAGGGCGTCCGGGACCGGCTCGGCGGCCTGCACTCGGCCTCCTGCGTGCTGGTGTCCGTGGACTTCGCTCGGATCGAACGCCTCCAGGCGCAGGGTGAATGGCAGCTCGCAGGCGAGATACTGGCCGATGAGGCGCGGCGGGTCGAGGCCGCGGGCGCCGACCTGCTGGTGCTCTGCACCAACACCATGCACAAGGTCGCGGGGGCCATCGAAGACGCCGTGTCCATCCCGTTCATCCACCTTGCAGATGTCACCGCCCAGGCGGTTCTTGCGTCGGGAATCCGGACGGTGGGCCTCCTCGGGACGAGGTTCACCATGGAGGAGACCTTCTACGTGGACCGCCTTGCCTCCCACGGGTTGGAGGTCCTCCTTCCCGGCGCCGAAGACCAGGCGAGGGTGAACACCATCATCTATGACGAACTGGTGCTCGGGGACATCCGGGACGAGTCCAGGCGCAGCTACCAGGCGGTGATGAAGGACCTGGCAGCCAGGGGTGCCGAGGGCATCATCCTCGGCTGCACGGAGATCGAACTGCTCATCGGCCCCGGGGACGCGGACCTGCCGGTATTCGCCACGACGCGCCTCCATGCGGAAGCGGCCGTGACGGCGGCACTCGCCGGGTGATGCCGGCTTCCCTCAGCCTTAGGCCGCCGTCAGCACGCGGTGCACACGCTCGAGCCGGTCGAGCCACCACTGCCGCCGGTCGGCCGGTGCGGCGAAGGTGTCAAGAAGGGCCGGGGAGGCGTCGACCGGACGGACAGGAAGGAAGCCGCCGGAGGGTACCAGCGGCTCGTCGGTGACGTCGCCGGCCATGAGGGAGACCGTCGCAAGCCCGCAGGCATAGGGAAGCTCGGGGAGCGCTGCGGCGAGGGCCACCCCGGCACGGATGCCCACCGAGGTGTCCAACGCGGAACTCACGACGGCGGGCAGGCCGGCCCGGGCCACGATCTCCACCGCCCTGCGCACCCCGCCGAGCGGTGCGGCCTTGATGACCAGCAGGTCCGCCGCATCCTCGCGGGCGACCCGCAGCGGGTCCTCCTCGCGCCGGACGCTTTCGTCGGCGGCAATGAGCACGGGCACCTGGCGCCGGCGCAGTTCATTGCGCACCGCACGCAGCCCGGGGATGTCCGCCACGGGTTGTTCGGCGTACTCGAGCCGGAACCCGGCGAGCCGGGTCAGGGCGGCCAGGGCCTCGGGCTCCGTCCACCCACCGTTCGCGTCGACGCGGATTGCCGCGGCGGGCAGCAGGCGGCGCACCTCGGCCACCCGGGCGAGATCCTGGGCAAGGTCCTGCCCGCGCTCGGCCACCTTGACCTTCACGGCGCCGACGCCGTCGAACCGTGCCAGCACCTCCTCCACGCCGACCGCGGGGACCGCGGGGACCGTGGCGTTCACCGGTACCCGCCGCCGCACGGGTTCCGGGAATCCCTGCCATCCCGCCTCCAGCGCCGAGCGCAGCCAGCTGGCCGCCTCCTGGTCCCCGTACTCCGGGAACGGGGAGAACTCGCTCCAGCCCTCGGGCCCCTCTAGGAGGAGTGCCTCCCGCACCAACACGCCGCGGAACCGGACCCGCATGGGCACCGCGACGACGCGGGCGCGTTCCTTGAGCTCGGCGAACGGCGGGAGGAAGCGGTCGGAGGTTGCGGGTGTGCTCACGGGTCTAGGCTACGGGGCGGGACTCCGTCCCGGATCCGGCCGCCACGCGCGCCCGCGGCCCGCCTCCCGCCGACACTGCAGCCGACCACGCTTCTCCCCCGGCAAACGGTGGTTATCTGCATGCTCGACGGGATCGGCGACCGGGCGGGCGTGGATTCCGGAACTCCCAGCCGAATGTGGAACAGTTGATGGATGACCTTGCAACGAGGACCCCTTCGGTGGACCCGTCGTCGGGCCAGGGCGGCCCGCAGCCCGCAGCTGTTCATCCTGGGAGCCGCGGCGTGCTTCGCGTCCCTGGGCTGGATCTACTGGTTGTTCGTCCGCACCACCACCGGCCAGTTCGCGGATGAATCGGCGTGGGCGGAAGCCGACACCGCCGCCCCTGACGGTGCGCTGCCGTTTCTCCGGTTCCTCGACAACCTGCCCCTGATCTCGGTCGTCATCGCCGCTGCGACCCTCCTGTTCGTCACCCTGGTGCGGCGGAGATGGGCCGCTGCCGCGATTGCCCTCGGCGCAATGGCGGGGGCGAACCTCACCACCCAGGTCCTCAAGAACCTGGTCCTGGACCGGCCGGACCGTGGGGTGCCCACCCTCGACTTCAATTCATTACCGTCGGGGCATACAACGTTGGCGGCCTCGGCCGTGGCGGCCGTCTTCCTCGTATCGTCGCCGCGCTGGCGCCCGTTGGTGGCGGCCGGCGGCGGGATCTATTCCGTCCTCGCGGGCGCCGCGACCTTCCTCAACCTGTGGCACCGTCCGGCCGATGTGATCGCCGCGCTCCTGGTCGTCGGGGCGTGGACGCTCCTGGGCGGCCTGCTGGTGATGCGCACCGGGAACGAGTGGAACGTATGGCCCGGCTTCGGCCGGCACTGGGCGTCCTCGCGGTGGTGGCTCGCGCTCTGCTGGGTGGCGGGCCTGATGGGCCTCGTACTCTCTGGACTGCTTTACGTGACGGTCCAACAGATCGGGCCGGCGCCGGTCCCCGGCACCGCGCGCGTGCCGCTGTTCTTCTGGGCGGGCCTCTGCTCGATCGTCGGCACCGGATTCACCCTGGCCGGGGCCGCCGGCTGGCTCTTCACCGCCCAGGCCCGCCTCACCGGGAGTCCGCCCCGGCGGGCCGCCGCGCGGCGGCCCGGTGGTCAGGGCTGACGGGCAAGCCACTTCCAGTGGGCGAGCGTCCGCAGCCTGTCCAGCAGCACCCGGGAACGTTCCGGGCCGTAGGGCAGGAGCGGAACCGCCTTGGTCATATCGATCGAGGCCTCGTCCATGGCGATCTTGGTGACCCGGATGGCCGCACGCATCTTCTCCATCTGCGTCCCGACGAAGCGGACATCCACCGGCGCACCGTGGCCGGGAACGAAGATGTCGTAGAGGTCCTCAAGCGCCGCGATCTTCCCAAGAGTGCGGATCCAATCGGCCGGGAACGAATCCTCGAACGCAGGGTCGGCGCCCTCTTCGACGAGGTCACCCGTGAACAGCACGTTGCCGGCCCCCACGAGGAGGTCGTGGTCGGTGTGCCCGCGCCCGAGATGGAACAGCGTCACCTGGATGCCGCCCAGGTCGAGGTCCACCGGCTTCCCATCGACCAGCCGGTTCGCTGCCACCAGCCCTGTGTGCGCGCCGTCGCCGGCCGCCATTTCGGGTTCAACCGCGGAGACGAGGGCACGCTGCCGCCCGCCGTCGCTCAGCATCGCTTCACTGCAGCGGGAGGTGGCCCAGATCTGTTCGACGCCGCGCGCGGCCAGGTAGCCGTTGCCGAAGTAGTGGTCACCGTGGGCGTGGGTGATGACGGCGGTGAGCGGCAGGTCCGTCAGCTCACGGATCCGGCCGAGGATCTGCTCCGCCTGCCGGGGCCCGGCGCCGGTATCGATGACCAACCCGCGCTCGGATCCGAGGACGAAGCCGATGTTCGTGGCGAATCCGGGAAGGACGAGGACCCGGATGCCGGGGGCAAGCTCCCGCCATCCGGCCGCCGGCCCGGGGACGTCGGTTTCAGCAGACAAGGGTTTCCCTCCCGTTGGCGATGGACCTCCAGTCTAGGAGGCCCGGGCGATCATGATCCCCCGTACGCCGACCAGTTCCCCGGTGGGAACTCCGGACCCGGGAAGAACCCGGGTCCGGGCGGGAGCCCCTGCCCGGGCACCGGATCCTGGCTGGGACGGCTTCCGAGGAGGCTGCGGGTCAGGGCGGCGCCGTCGGCCATCAATTCCGTCACGGCGGCCTCGAGCTGGGCGTCGGAAACTTCGGTGCCGGCCAGTTGTGCACCGAGGACCGCCCGGCGCACCAACTCCCGGGCGAAGGAGGCCGTTGTCCCCTCGGTGCGCCCGGCGGCGGCGGCGAGCGCCTCCTCGCTGAAACCGATCCTGCGCGAGTACAGGCGGAGCAGTTCGATGCGCTCAAGCTCCGACGGCAACGGAATGTTCACCGCCAGGTCGACCCGGCCGGGACGCTCGGCGAGTGCCCGCTCAAGCATGTCCACCCGGTTGGTGGTGAGCACGAAGGTCACGTCGGCGTCGTCGTCCAGCCCGTCCATCGCATCGAGCACCTCGAACAGCAGGGGCTGGGGTCCGTGCCCGAAACTCCGGTCCTCGGCGATCAGGTCGCAGTCCTCAAGGACCACCACCGAGGGCTGCAGGGCGCGGGCCATCCGTGCAGCCTCGCCCACGAAGGCCAGGGTCCCGCCGGAGAGCAGGATCGCCGTCGTCCCTTCGGCCCGGCCGAGCAGGTAGCGCACCGTGTGCGTCTTTCCCGTTCCCGGCGGCCCGTACAGCAGGATTCCGCGTTTGAGGTGCTGCCCCAACGCCTTCAGGGCCGTGCGGTGCGCGGCGATGCCCACCGCGTGGTCGGAGATCTTCCCGAGGAGGCCGGCGGGCAGGATGACGTCCGACTCGTCAAGGGCCGGCCGGTGGTGGAAGGTGACGCCGGCGCTGCCCTGGCCGTACTCCTCCAGCGTCAGGGAGATCACCTGGCCCTTGAGCACGCTGTCGCTCTGCAGTTGGCGGCGCAGCTCGGCGAGGAACCCGTCGGTGGCTTCCGGGTCCGGGCAAAGGACTTCGAGTGAGGCGGCCACCCGGCCGTACTGGGGGTTGGCACTGCGCTGGAGGACCGCCAGCGGAACCCCGGCGCGGGTGAACAGCCGGACGCCCAGGGCCACCGCCTGCCGCTGGGCGTCGGGCCCGACCGCTACGTTCATGTAGTCCGGTTGGGAGAGTGGAAGCCGCGGAAAGAACTGCTGTTGCTGGAGCATGTCGCTCAGGGACAGGTGGTGGCGCTGGTCTCCTCCACCGATTCCGATCAGGCGGGCGGCCGGGTCTTTTCCGGCCTCCGCGGCCAGAACGATATCGAGGTCGACAAAGCGGTGGGAGGGAACCTGTTCGAGGACGACCGGAAGTTCATGGGCCGGGCGCCCGAGGTGTGCAGTGAGGACCGGGACGATCTGCTCGCCCTGCGGAGCGCGCGGCCCCTGCGCCTGCGCCAGCTCGACCAGCGCAGCGAAATCGGACAGAAACTTCCCCATTGAGTCATCCATGGGCAGAGACTACCAGCGGCGTCGAAGGCCCGGACGGTGGGACTCCGGCGCCGATAAAGAATCGAATATGTGATTTGCACTAGTCACACCAGAAACATCTGGGCTACTTTTCTACATACCTCAATGCGGCATCCGAGGTAATTCTTTCCGTTCCAAGCAGGACAGGTGACTATGGAACCCGGCGGAACACCGCCCCGACGGAACGTTGCGGTTTTCCTGGATATGGAGAATCTGTACGGCGGGGTTTCCGGGCACCCCACCTCCGTTCCGGTCGGCCTGATCCTGAAGGACATCGGCCGCCTGGTCAGCGACAGCCGGGTCGGGGAGCTCACGGCGGTCGCCAAGGCCTACGCGAACTGGGGCCGGGCGGAGATGGGCACCTACCGCCGCCAACTGCTCGGGCATGGGGTCGAGCCGGTCCAGATCTTCTCCTTCAGCCAGGACATCAAGAACGCCGCCGACATCGAACTCGTGGTGGATGCGCTCCGGGTTGCCGCCGAGGCACCGTGGATCGACGTGTTCGTGCTGGTCAGCGGAGACGGCGGGTATGTTCCGCTCGTGCGGCGACTGCATGCGCTGGGCAAGTATGTGATCGTGGTGACGACGTCGAGCCCCGATGGAGGGGCGGTCAACAGCATCCTCCGGTTCGCTGCGGATGAGTTCCACATCGTCTCGGTCCCTGAGCCACCCGCAGTCAAGGCGCCCGCGGTGAAGCTACCCGCCGCAAGGGCGCCCGCGGTCAAGCCACCCGCGGCAAAGGCGCCCGCGGTGAAGGCCGTGGCCGCGGATCGGCGGCCGGCGCCGCCGCCCACCCTGGCCGAGTACCGTGAGGCCATCCTCTCGCTGGTCCGCGCCGACCCCGAACTGCTGCTGGTCGACGGACTGGTCAACGGAGCACGGCTCGGCGTGCTGCTGCGCCAGCGGTGGCCCGGAACCACGAGCAAGACCTTCCAGTACCGGACCCTCGGCGCCCTGGTGGAGGCGAACTGCGGGCTGCGCATGATCCGCCATGTCGAGCCGAAACCCGTCCCGGAGCTGGTGCCCGCCTGAGCCGGCCCGGCCCGGCGGAGGCCGCGGAGCCGGGCCGCAACCGGAGCCCCTCCAACGGCCCGCTACAGGTCGGCCAGCAGCCTTGCGGGGTTCTCCATTGCGTCGGCCACGAACCGCAGGAACCCGCCGGCCGTCCCGCCGTCGCAGACCCGGTGGTCGAAGGTCAGGGTCAGTTCGGTCACCTTCCGCACCGCCAGTGCGCCGTCAACGACCCAGGGCCTGTCGATGATCCGCCCGACGCCCAGGATCGCCGACTCCGGGTGGTTGATGATCGCGGCGCTGCCGTCCACCCCGAAGACTCCGTAGTTGTTCAGCGTGAAGGTTCCGGAGGCCAGTTCGGCCGGAGTGGCCTTCCCGGCACGGGCGGCCTCGGTGAGGCGGCGGATTTCGGCGTCCAGGGCCCGCGCGTTGAGCAGGTCGGCCCGCCGGATGCTGGGCACCACCAGGCCGCGCTCCGTCTGGGCGGCGACCCCGAGGTTGATGCCGTCGACCGAAAGGATTTCCTGGGAGCCGTCCCCGCCGGTGGTGATGCGGGTATTGAGCTCGGGATACCTTGCCAGCCCGGCCACGACGAACCGCGCGATGAAGGCCAGCAGCCCCGGGGCTCCGCCGTCGCGCTTCAGGGATGCCCGCAGGTCCATCAGGGCAGTGGCGTCGACGTCGACCCAGACGGTCGCCTCCGGAATCTCCCGGCGGCTGCGCGAGAGGGTGTCGGCAATGGTCCTGCGCATCCCGCGCAGGGGGGTGCGCTCCAGCACCGCCAGCCCGGACCGCTGGTCGAGTCCGTCCGCCGGCCGGTCGGAGCTTCCCGCGCCGGGGGCGGCCGCGGGCTGCCCGCCGCGCGCGGCGAGGGCGGCGTCGACGTCCCGGCGCAGGATCAGCCCGTCGGGGCCGCTCCCGGCGACCTCCCGCAGCACCAGCCCGCCCTCGAGCGCCCTCCGGCGCACCAGCGGCGAAATGCACCGGACGGCCTGCGCGGCGGGCTCCCCGGTGGGGGCTCCAGGGCCCGGCGCGGCCGGCGCGGCGGACTGTGCCGGAGGTCGCAGGGAACCAGCGTTCCGGCGGGCGCGGGTGCGCCGGCCGGTTGTGCCTCCGGGGGTGCCGTAGCCGATGAGGACGTTGCCCGAGCCCTCTTCCGGCTCGGGCGCGGTAGCGGCCGCGGCGGCCGTCGAAATTCCGGCCCGTTCCTCGTTCCGGTAGGTTTCGCCCTCCGGCCCGGCGGCGGGCTCCGCAACCGGTTCCACGCGCCGGGAGGACCCGGCGGCGGGCGGACCGGCGGCCGGTGAGCCGGCCGCCCGCACGGAGATCAGAGGGGCGCCGACGTCGAGGGTCTCCCCCGCCGCACCGTGCAGCGTGGCGATGGTGCCGGCGTAGGGGCACGGCACCTCGACGACGGCCTTGGCCGTCTCCACCTCGGCGACAGGCTGGTCGACGCGGACCTCATCGCCCTCCTTGACCAGCCAATGAACGAGTTCGGCCTCGGTCAGGCCTTCGCCAAGGTCGGGGAGCCGGAAGACCTGGAGGGCGGCGGACAGTGCGTCGGTGCTCATTGCCCGTCCTCCCACTGCAGGTCGTCGACGGTGTCGAGGATCCGGTCAACACTGGGCAGGAAGTGGTGCTCCAGCTTCGGCGCCGGGTAGGGCACGTCGAATCCGGTGACGCGCCGTACGGGCGCCGCCAGGGAGTGGAAGCATCGCTCCTGGACCCGGGCCACGATCTCCGAGGCCACCGAGGCGAACCCGGGGGCTTCGGCGACCACCACGGCCCGTCCGGTCCGGCGCACGCTGGCGCACACCGTCTCATCATCGAAGGGCACGATCGAGCGGACATCGATGACTTCGAGCGACCGCCCCTCCTCGGCGGCGGCCGCCGCCGCGGCCATCGCGGTGGGCACCGAGGGGCCGTAGGCGATCAGGGTCGCGTCGGTGCCGGAACGGGCGACGACGGCGCTGCCGATGGTCCGGGGCGCGGAGTCCTCCTCGAAGGTGCGGCACAGCTCCGCGAGGTCCACGGTCTCCTTGGACCAGTACAGCTTCTTGGGTTCGAGGAAGACGACGGGGTCCGGCAGCGCGATCGCCTCGCGCAGCATCAGGTAGGCGTCGCGGACCGTGGCCGGGGCCAGCACGGTGAGGCCCGGGGTGTGCGCGTAGTAGGACTCGGAGGAATCGCAGTGGTGCTCAACCCCGCCGATGCCGCCGGCATAGGGGATGCGGATGACCATCGGCAGCAGCACCCGGCCCTTGGTGCGGTTGGACATCTTGGCGACGTGGCTGACCACCTGCTCGAAGGCCGGGTAGGCGAAGGCGTCGAACTGCATCTCCACCACCGGGCGCATGCCGTTCATCGCCATCCCGACCGCCATGCCCATAATGCCGGCCTCGGCCAGCGGGGTGTCGAAGCAGCGTCCGGCACCGAAGCGCGCCGTCAGTCCGTCGGTGATCCGGAAGACCCCGCCGAGGGGGCCGACGTCCTCGCCGAACATCAGCACCGAGCCGTCGGCTTCCATGGCATCGGCCAGGGCGGTGTTGAGCGCCTTGGCGAAGGTCACCGTGGTGGACGCGGGCGACGCCGGGCCGGCGGGCCGGGGTGCGGGCGCCTCCACCGGGGCCGCGGCGCGTTCTGAGATCTGGGTCATGGCTGGACCGCCTCGCGTGAGAGCTCGTCGCGCAGCAGGTCGGCCTGCTCCCTGAGCTGTGCTGTTTTTTGGGTGTAGACGTGGGCGAACAGCTCCTGCGGGTCCACCTCGACGTCGGCGTTGAGGCCGGCACGGATGGAGGCCGCGAGGGCCTCGGCGTCGGCCGCGAACCGCTCCTCGGCGGCGTCGTCCAGCAGGGACTGCCCGCGCAGGTAGGTGCGCAGGCGGCTGATCGGGTCCCGGGGAATCCACTTGTCGACATCCTCGGCGGCCCGGTACCGCGTGGCGTCGTCCGCGTTGGTGTGGGCCTGCATGCGGTAGGTGTGGGCCTCGATCAGGGCCGGCCCGCCGCCGGTGCGTGCGTGCCCGACCGCCGCGCCGAGCACCGACAGCAGGGCCGCGAGGTCGTTGCCGTCGACCCGCTCCCCCGGCATGCCGTACCCGATCGCCTTGTGGGCCAGGGACGGCGCCACGGACTGGTTCTTCAGCGGGACCGAGATCGCGTATTCATTGTTCTGTACGAAGAAGACCACCGGTACGTGGAACACCGCGGCGAAGTTCAGCGCCTCGTGGAAGTCACCCTCGCTGGTGGCACCGTCGCCGCACATCGCCAGGACCACGGTGTCCTCGCCGCGGAGCTTGGCCGCGTGGGCGACGCCGACGGCGTGCAGCAGCTGCGTGGCCAGCGGGGTGGCCTGCGGGGCGACGTGCAGTTCGTAGGGGTCGTATCCCGAGTGCCAGTCGCCGCGGAGCAGCGTGAGGACCTCCAGCGGGTCCACGCCGCGCGTGACGACGGCGACGGTGTCCCGGTAGGTGGGGAACAGCCAGTCCTGCCCCTGCAGCACGAGCGCCGAGGCCACCTGGCAGGCCTCCTGCCCGTGCGAGGAGGGGTAGACGGCGAGGCGGCCCTGACGCACCAGGGCGTTGGCCTGGTCGTTGATCCGGCGCCCGGCGATTAGCTGCCCGTAGCCGGCCAGGAGGCTTTCGGGGTCCGGCAGCGCGTACCAGGCATTGGGGTGGGCCTGACCGTGGTGGTCGATCAGCTGCACCGGAACCGGCGAGGGCAGCAGCCGCGTGTCAGCTCCGCCCTCCACCGTGGTGGAGCCGCTGTTCGTTGGGATTGTCATTTCCGCCTCCGTTGGCCGCGTCCCTGCCAGCGCCCGGAGCGCCACCCGCGCACCGGCGGGGGCAGCTTTGGATGCTGTGTCACCTAAGTATCACTTCGGTGCGCATTTCGTATCCACCAAATGGCCAAAGTCTGGAAGTATTGACCTCTGAAGCGTCGGACCGAAGACAAAACCGTGCGTGTGAGCTGGATTACAGGGAAGTAGGAAGACGGATGGCCGATGACCTGCTGGACGAGGTCGACCGGAGGATCCTGGCCGAACTGACCCGGGACGGGCGGCAGTCGGTCACCTCGCTGGCCGAGAACGTGCACATTTCCCGGGCCCACGCCTATTCGCGGATTTCCCGCCTCACCGAGGAGGGGATCCTGACGAAGTTCACGGCGCTCATCGACCCGGTGAAGGCGGGGCTGAAGTCCTCGGCCTATGTCACCCTCAAGGTGCGCCAGCATTCCTGGCGCGAGCTGCGGGAGAAGCTGCGGGAGATTCCCGAAATCCACCACATCGCCCTGGTCGGCGGGGACTTCGACGTGATCCTGCTCGTCCGCGCCGAGGACAACCTCGACCTGCGCCGCGTGATCTTCGACCGCCTCCAGTCGATGCCGGGTGTCCTGGACACCCAGACCTTCCTCGTCTTCGAGGACCTCGACACCCGTTAACCGGCAGGGGGCGCGCCGGGAACGCCGGCACCGCCCGGGGCGCTCCGGCCGCTAGCGTCCCGCGAAGCGGGGCGTGCGCTTTTCCTGGAACGCGGTGAAGCCCTCGGCGTAGTCCGGCGTCCGGCACAGGGCGGCCTGCGCGGCGTTCTCCTGGTCCACCGCCGCCCACAGGCCCAGCCGCCGGTCGCGGATCTCGGCCACCAGCTGCTTGGATGCGCGGAACGCCCCGGTGGCACCGGTGGCCACCCGGGCCGCGGTGGCGCGGGTCGTTTGAAGGAGTTCGCCGGCGGGCAGCGAGCGGCTGAACAGGCCAGACCGCACGGCCTCGGCACCGCTCATCAGCTCGGCGGTGTAGATCAGGTCGAGGGTGCGGTGGGCGCCGAGGCGCTCGGTGAACAGCCAGTGGCCGCCGGAGTCGAGGGTGGCTCCGAGGTTGGCGAAGGGCGACCCGATCTTGGCGTTGTCGGCGGCGTAGACGACGTCGGTGGCGATGAGCAGGCCCAGCCCGACGCCGAGGCACGCCCCCTGCGCGGCGGCGAAGGTCGGTGCCGGGAAGGCGGACATCTTCTTCAGCAGCGGGGTGACGAGCCCGGCGAGGTAGGCTTCGGCGTCGTCGGTGTCCGGCGAGACCCCGGAGATGTCGCGGCCTGCGCAGAAGGCGCGGCCCTCCCCGCGCAGCAGCAGGGCGCGGACGGACCCGTCGGCGGCGGCCGCTTCGGCCTCGTCGTACGCCCGGGACAGGTCCGCGAGCGCCTGCTCGTCGAGGGCGTTGAGCTTGTAGGGGGCGTTGAGGGTGATCTCGGCGACGCCGTCATTGAGCTCAAGCGAAATCATGGTGTCCTGCAGTGTCATGCCTCTCCTAGGCGTCGTAGTCCACCGACACGGCGTCGCTGGTGGGCCGGGCCTGGCAGGTCAGGACGTACCCATTGGCGATCTCGTCGGGCTCCAGGGCGTAGTTCTCTTCCATCTCCACCGTGCCCGAGACGATCTTGGCACGGCAGGTTCCGCAGACCCCGCCGGCGCACGCGAAGGGCACGTCCGGGCGCACCCGCAGGGCGGCGTTGAGGAGGGATTCCCGGGCGTGGGTGGGGCTCTCGACGGTGCCCTGCAGCCCGTCGAGGCGGAAGGAGATGGTGTAGTTCTCGCCGTTGTCGGCCGGCCGGACGGGGCGCCCGGTCTGGCCCTCCGGACGGGCCGGTTCGCCGGTGCTGAACAGTTCGAAGCGGATCTTCTCGGCCGGCACGCCCCGCTCGGCAAGGGTGTCCCGGCACAGCTGCACGAGTTCGAAGGGCCCGCAGAGGAACCATTCGTCGACGTCCTCGGTGCGCAGCACGCCCCCCAGCAGGGTCTGCAGCTTCTCGGCGTCGATCCGGCCCGAGAGCAGCGGTGAGATGCGCTGTTCCCGGGAGAGGACGTGGTGGACGGCGAACCGGGCCGGGTAGCGGTCCTTGAGGTCGGCGAGGTCCTCGAGGAACATCACGTCCATGGCCGCTTTGTTGGCGTAGACCAGGTCGAAGCGGACGTTCTCCCCGGCGGCGAGGACCGAGCGCGCGATGGAGATGACGGGGGTGATACCGGAGCCTGCCGCCACGGCGACGAAGGTGTTCTGCGTCGCCGTGTCGATCTTCTCGGGGTGGTTCAGCTCGGTCATTTCGTGCTTGGAGATGAACTGGCCCATGGGGCTCATCACGTCGAGCCGGTCCCCCGCCTTGAGGGACTCATTGGCCCAGCTGGAGAACACTCCGCCCAGGTCCCGCTTGATCGCCACCCGGATTTCCCCAGGGCGCGGCTCGGCGCAGATGGAGTAGCTGCGGCGCACTTCCTTCGGCTCGCCGTCGATGTCGAGCGTGGTCCGCAGCGCCACGTATTGGCCGGGAACGTAGTCATATTTTCCGGCCAGTTCCGCCGGCACGGCGAAGGTGACCTCGACGGCGTCGTCGGTCAGCCGGCGCACCTCGGCCACCGTGAGTTCGTGGAAGGCGGTGCGCCGCTTGTTGGTCGGGGCGAAGGTAACGGCCATGTCAGAGCACCTTGAAGTAGTCGAAGGGTTCCCGGCAGTCCTGGCAGACGTAGAGCGCCTTGCAGGAGGTGGAACCGAAGCGGGTGAGCTCGCGCGTGTTGAGCGAGGAGCACTGGGGGCACTTGACGCTCAGGCCCACCCGCACGGGCCCTGCGGCGGCCTTCCCGGTGGGCGGGGCGATACCGTACCTGTTCAGTTTGGCCTTGCCGTCCTCGGTCATCCAGTCGGTGGTCCAGGCCGGGGCGAGGACCAGTTCCACCCGGGCGTCCGCGTAGCCGTGGGCACTGAGGGCCGTGAGCAGGTCGTCGCGGATGGCGTCCATGGCGGGGCAGCCGGAGTAGGTGGGCGTGATGACGACGGTCGCGGCCGTCCCGGAGGGACCCCGCTCCACGCGGGCATCACGGAGGACGCCCAGGTCCTCGATGGTGAGCACGGGGATCTCCGGGTCGCAGACGGTGGCGGCGATGTCCCAGACCGTGGCGGCGGCGGGATCGGCCGGCCGGTGCGCGGCGGTGGAGGTGCTGGTGTCGGTGCCCATGAGCGCTACCAGGAGGCGCCGGGGTGTTCGCGGGCGAGGACCTGCAGCTCGGCCAGGATGTAGCCGAGGTGTTCGCTGTGGACGCCGCGGCGTCCTCCCCCGACCGCGCCGGGGACGGCCGGAACCTCGAGTTCGGCCTCCGCGAGCACGGCGGCGACGGCGGCGTCGAAGGGCGCCCGCAGGCCGCTCGGGCGCACGGCGGCGTCGCCGAGGGCGTCGATGAGTCCGGTGTCGGCGAACAATTCGTCGACGTAGGGCCAGGTCAGCTTCAGCCCGGCGGTCATGCGGCGGCGGGACTCCTCGGTGCCCTGGGCCAGGCGCAGCACCCACTGGAGGCTGTGGTCGCGGTGGTAGTCGACCTCCTTGACGGCCTTGGCGGCGATGCCGGCCAGGGTGGGGTCGGTGGAGTGCTGGAGGCGCGAGTACAGCTCCCACTGGTAGTGGGAGACGACGAACTGCCGGGCGATGGTGCGGGCGAAGTCGCCGTTGGGCTGCTCGAACAGGTGCGCCGAGCGGAACTCCGGCTCCCGGCGGAAGTAGGCGAGATCGTCCTCGGTGCGGCCGGACGCGTGCCCGGCGTAGCTGAGGAAGGAGCGGGCGTGGCCGATGAGGTCGAGGGCGATATTGGCCAGCGCCACGTCCTCCTCGAGCTCCGGGGCGCGCGAGATCCACCAGCCGAGCCGCTGGGCGAGGATCAGCGAATCGTCCCCCAGCCACAGGGCGTACTCGGCGGCCTCCGGGGAGGGCACCGCGGCCGAGGCGGCGATGTCCTCGGGGCGCAGCGCGTTGCCCGGGGTGATGCGGGTGGCGCTGGCGTTGGCCTCGCTCACAGGTGCTTCACCCCTTCGCTCTTGGTGTAGTAGGTGGCGTGCCGGTAGTCCTTGCCCTGCGGGGATTCAAAGAACTGCGCCTTGGCGTCGGGGTCGCTGGTGATGATGGCCGACGACGGCACCACCCACAGGCTCACGCCCTCGTTGCGCCGGGTGTAGAGGTCGCGGGCGTTGCGCAGGGCCATGTCGGCGTCGGGCGCGTGGAGGGACCCGGCGTGGACGTGCGAGAGTCCGCGCGAGGACCGCACGAAGACCTCCCACAGCGGCCAGGGCTGCCGCTTTTCGGCGGGCCCGGCGGCCGGCGCCGTCGAGCCGTCGTCGCCGGTTGTCGATCCGCCGGTCATGCCGCCTCCGTCGTCCGGGCCCTGCGGGCCTGCTTGTCGGCGTAGGTCGCCGCGGCCTCGCGCACCCAGGCGCCGTCCTCGTGGGCCTCGCGCCGGCGCTCCATGCGCTGGGCGTTGCAGGGGCCGCGGCCGGCGAGGACCTCCTTGAACTCCTCCCAGTCCAGCGGGCCGTGCTCCCACTTTCCGGCGCCCTCGTTGAAGCGCACGTCCGGGTCGGGAAGGGTGAGCCCCAGGGCCTTCACCTGCTCGGCGATCATGCCGACGAAGCGCGAGCGCAGCTCGTCGTTGGAGAAGCGCTTGATGTTCCAGGCCATCGACTGCTTCGAGTTCGGCGAATCGTCGTCGGGCGGGCCGAACATCATGAGCGAGGGCGCGTACCAGCGGTTAATGGCGTCCTGGGCCATGTCGCGCTGCGCCTGCGTGCCGTTGGCGAGTTCGAGCAGGATCTCGAAGCCCTGCCGCTGGTGGAAGGACTCCTCCTTGCAGATGCGCACCATTGCGCGGCCGTAGGGGCCGTAGGAGGCCCGGCACAGCGGCACCTGGTTGCAGATGGCGGCGCCGTCGACGAGCCAGCCGATCGCGCCGATGTCGGCCCAGGTGAGCACGGGGTAGTTGAAGATGCTCGAGTAGCGGGCCTTGCCGGCGATCAGGTCCTCGGTCATCTTGTCCCGCGGCGTGCCGAGCGTCTCGGCGGCGGAGTAGAGGTAGAGCCCGTGGCCGGCCTCGTCCTGCACCTTGGCCATGAGGATGGCCTTGCGCTTCAGGGAGGGCGCACGGGTGATCCAGTTCGCCTCCGGCTGCATGCCGATGATCTCCGAGTGGGCGTGCTGGGAGATCTGGCGCGTGAGGGACTTCCGGTAGGCCTCCGGCATCCAGTCGCGCGGTTCAATACGGGAGTCCTGGGCGATCAGCTCATCGAAGAGCCGCTGGCCGGCGGCGTCGACGTCCTGGCTGCCGGGCTGGGCCGCTGCTGGTGCTGCCATGGGTGCCACCTCACTGGGAACGTTCCAAGAATAATTACCGACCGTTCGTTCAGGATATGCGGCGTGCGGGTGACCGTCAACACTTCTTCCGCCCGCCGAACCTCCGCGGACCACCCCTTCGACACCGGGCTCCGGGGGCTGCTCCGCCAGCGGTGCGGGGCACCCGTGGCCCGCCCGGGCGGTTCTGGCAAGATGGACCCATGACTGCCGAGACCCCCGTGGATGCCGTCCCCCGCCCTCCCGCCGCCAAGAAAACGCCGGTGGAGCGCACCCACCACGGCGACACCTTCACCGACTCCTACGAGTGGCTGCGGGAGAAGGACAACCCCGAGGTCACCGCGCACCTGACCACGGAGAACGCCTACACGGAGGCCGTCACCCGGGGCCAGGAACGGCTGCGGGAACAGATCTTCACCGAGATCAAGAACCGCACCCAGGAAACCGACCTCTCGGTCCCGGCCCGGAAGAAGGGCTGGTGGTACTACTCGCGCACCGAGGAGGGCAAGCAGTACGGCATCCAGTGCCGCGTCGCCGCCGTGGACACCGGCGACCTCACGGCCGACTGGACGCCGCCGGAGGTGGTTCCGGGCTGCCCGGTCGAGGGTGAACAGGTCCTGCTCGACGGGAACGCCCTGGCCGAGGGCAAGCCCTTCTTCTCCCTCGGCGGGCTCGCCGTGAGCGAGGACGGCTCCCTCCTCGCCTACTGCGAGGACAACGCCGGCGACGAGCGGTTCACGCTGCGCATCAAGGACCTCGAGTCGGGTGAGCTGCTTCCGGACGAGGTGGCGAACGTCTTCTACGGCCTGGGCTTCTCCCCCGACGGGACCCGGGTCTTCTACACCGTCGTCGATGACTCCTGGCGCCCCTTCCAGGTCAAGGTCCACACCCTGGGCACCCCCGTGGAGCAGGACGAGGTCCTCTACCAGGAGGACGACGTCGCCATGTGGACCGGCTTCGAACTCTCGGCCGACCGCACCCAGCTGCTGATCAGCATCGGTTCCTCCGAATACAGCGAGTACCGGGTCCTCGACCTGATGACCCCGGGGGCCGAGCTGACCACGCTGATCCCCCGGGACGAGAGGATCCTGTACGAGGCGGAACCGGTGCGGCTGGACGGGGTGCTTCACTACGTCCTGACGCACAACCGCGACGCGAAGAACTCGATGGTGAGCCTGGTGGCCGCCTCCGAGTTCACCCGCCCCCTGAAGGACCAGCGGTGGACGACGGTGGTGCCGCACGACGACGCCGTGCGGGTCAACGGCGCCGCGGTGACCCGCACCCACCTGGTGCTGTCGGTGCGCCGGAACACCACCGAGCGCGTGCAGGTGCTCCGCCTCGAGGGCCTCGGGACGCCGGCCCAGGCCGCCCCCGAGGAGCCGGACTTCGAGGAGGAGCTGATCACGAGCAACCTCGCCAACGCCGAGTTCGACTCCCCGATCATCCGCCTCTCCTACACCTCCTTCCTGACGCCGCCGCGGATCTACGACTACGTCCTGGCCACGGGCGACCTGGCGCTGCGCAAGGAGACCGAGGTGCTCGGGGACTACCGGCCCGAGCGGTACGTCGCCGAACGCCAGTGGGCGCCGGCCGCCGACGGCACCCTTCTTCCGCTGTCGGTCCTCCGGCGGGCGGATCTGGTGCAGGACGGCTCAAATCCGGCCCTCGTCTACGCCTACGGCAGCTACGAGGTCAGCATGGACCCCGGCTTCTCGGTGGCCCGGCTGTCCCTGCTCGACCGCGGCATCGTCTACGTGATCGCGCACGTCCGCGGCGGCGGCGAGATGGGCCGCACCTGGTACGAGCAGGGGAAGAAGCTGAACAAGAAGAACACCTTCACCGACTTCGTCGACGCGACGGCGTACCTGGTGGACTCCGGCTGGGTGGATCAGCAGCGCATCGCCGCGATGGGCGGATCCGCCGGCGGACTGCTGATGGGCGCCGTCGCGAACCTGGCCCCCGAGAAGTACCGGGCCATCGTGGCCCAGGTGCCCTTCGTCGACGCCCTCACCACGATCCTCGACCCCGAACTGCCGCTGTCGGCCCTGGAGTGGGAGGAATGGGGCAACCCGATCACCGACCCCGAGGTCTACCGGTACATGAAGGAGTACACGCCCTACGAGAACGTCCGCGCTGTGGAGTACCCGCGCATCGCGGCCGTGACGAGCTTCAACGACACCCGGGTGCTGTATGTGGAGCCGGCGAAGTGGGTCGCGGAGCTGCGGGAGAAGACCACCGGGAACGAGCCGATCGTGCTCAAGACCGAGATGGACGGCGGCCACGGCGGGGCCAGCGGCCGGTACGCGCGCTGGAAGGACGTGGCGTGGGACTACGCCTTCGCCGCGGACGCCCTCGGTGCCACCGAGGTCCTCCCCTTCCCCGACGGCGCCGCGGGGTAGGGACGCCCGGCAGGGGGCGCGCCGCCGCATCGAGGACGCACCAATCACCGGAAAAGCCCCTCCGGACGGCAGGTGCTGCGTCCTCGATGAGAAACCCGGGCCGCTACCGGGGCTGGTAGGTGAGGCAGTCGGCGGCCTCCGCGCCCGGGCCCACCCGGACGTTGTCCGCGTCGCAGAGCAGGTGGTCGTTGTACTGGCATTCCGAGCGCTGGCAGGCGCCGACATGGGCCAGCACCTTCGGGAGCCCACCCGAGGTCGAGATGTCGATGAACGTCGAGCAGCTCGCGTGCTCGGGACTGCCGCCAACGGTGATCGCGATGGCCGTGCAGTCATGGTGGTGGTTGAAGGAGCAGCTCTCCACATCGCACGCTGAAACATTTGCTGCATGGTCCGTCATGATTTCCTCCTGAATAGGGCCAATCCGGAACTTCGGGTGCCGGCGGCGCCGCAATCCGGCGGCCGCAGGAGCACCTTTCTTCCCAAAAACCTAGCACCGCCGGAGGGCTTTGAACCCGGAGAATATGCGCACTTTTACCTGATCTATTGCGCCCGCCGCGTGCGGGACCGGCCCTAGCGGAGTACCCGGTAGGTGGTCGACGTGACGAATGCGGTGCTCCGCGAGCGCAGGATCTCGAACCCAAGGCCCTCGACGCCGTCGAACAGCCGCTCGCCCCCGCCCAGCACGACCGGCGGCACGTGCAGGGTCAGTTCGTCGATGAGGCCCGCGGCCAGGCACTGGTTGATGGTTGAGGCGCCTCCGCCGACGCCGACCGAGCCGCTCCCGGCGGCTGCCCTCGCCTGCTCCACCGCGGCCGCCACGCCGTCGGTGATGAAGATGAAGGTGGTCCCTCCCTCCATCACCACCGGATCCCGGGGATAGTGGGTCAGGACGAACACCGGCGCGTGGTACGGCGGGTCCTCACCCCACCAGCCCCGCCAGGACCCCTCCCAGGAACCCCGCACGGGGCCGAACATGTTCCGGCCCATCACGTAGGCCCCGTGCGAGAGCAGCTCCTCCCGCTGGGCGGCGTGCGCTTCGGGGTGGTCGAACATCCAGGTATGGAGGCGCTCACCGCCCTCCCCCAGCGGATCCTCAAGGCTCTGGCGCGGGCCGGCGGCAAAGCCGTCGAGCGACACCGCCACACCGCAGCTCACCATGCCCACCGGCCCGCCCTCCCTGCCTCGCACACGGTGCCCCGACCTTTCGCGCTCCGCTTCCGGAAGGATTGGCACCCTTGTCTCCGCAGTGAACCACAGCCGCTACGTTCCCAACAGGGGATGTCGGACTTTGGGTGAAGGCTGTGGGTGGAGGCTGCGGGTCCCTCGGTGCCGTCCGCTCAGGCAGCAGGGCCGTCCTGGCTCCCGTCCGCGCCGCGGTGACGGTCAAGGCGCAGGCACAAAAGCAGCAGGACGAGCGCGAGCGGCGCCCAGAGGAACCGCTCCCAGGGACTCGAGGAGGCTGCGTTCAGAAGGGTCCCGGCCGCGAGCAGGACGATGAATCCGCGGAGTCCCCAGCGGATGGCCCGGCCCGCCGGAACCGGCCCTTGACGGCCCCGGGCAAGGACGGTCAGCGCCGCCAGCAGCCACACCACCGTGGCGACGGCGCTGGCCGCGCGCAGTTCCGGCGGCAGCCGGCCACCGCTGGCGCCGCCGAATGCGGCTTCCCCCAAGGGCGCCCCGAGCGCCAGGGACGCCTGGAAGGCCGCGATGACCGAGAAACCGGCCGCCGCAGCGGCTGCCGTCCGCGTAGGCGTTGCGGCGCCCCGGAGGCGTGGAAAGGGGAAAGCGTTCATGGGTGCTCCCTGGCAGGATGGACGGTCTCGGAAACCGCGGCTGGTTCCGCGGCAGGATAGGGCGCTGTCGAGTCGGACAGGGCTTCAAGGGCTTCAAGGGCGTCGTCGGCCCACGCGATGGCCGCCCGGGCAGCATGCTCGCCTGCGGAGATCGTGAGGAGCCAGTATGGGCGGTCCTGGGCGTGTGGGCCCTCCTGCGATTCGCTGCGCGCCACGGCAAGCTCGGCCAACCGCGCCTCCGCTTCCTCCCGGGCCTCCCGGATCAGGTTCCGGCAGGCCTCGGGCCCCAGCTGGCGGCCGAAGAAGAGTCGGAGCATCAGCCCGTTCCGCGGCCGGACCGGTTGCGCCGGCTCCGAGAGCAGTTCGTGGAGCCGCGCCGTCCCGGCCGGAGTGATGGCAAAGACCGAAGCCCGCTCCCGGTCCGCACCCCTGCGTTCGATCAGGTGCCGGCGCTCCAGCTCGGCGAGCGCCGGATAGATCTGGCCGAAGCTCTCGTTCCAGAAATGCCCGAGAACCGTCCGGATCTCTTCCCGCAGGGCGTAGCCGGTCATCGGCATGACGCTGAGGGCGCCAAGGACCGCGGTCTGGGTCTGCTCGGAACGTGTCATGAACGCCTTTCCACTGAATAGGTATATCTAACAGATATAAAACGGCGGAGGCAAGAGGAAGGGCCGGCCGGCGCCCTTGACATCCCTCCACCGGCAGGTATTACCTAATGAACATTCGGTAAATAATTCGAAAGGCGGCTCGAATGGACAGCGACGTCCGGACGGCGGGTCCCGCGGCACCGCGGCACCAGATTCTCGCGGAGGACCATGCCTCGGCCTGGCTGGGCATCGAACTGCTCGAGGTGGGCGAGGGCTCGGCCCGGATCGCGATGACGGTCCGCCCCGAGATGCTCAACGGCTTCGGCATCGCCCATGGCGGAATGCTCTTCGCCTTCGCCGATTCAGCCTTCGCCCTCGCCTGCAACCCGGCCTCGCCGGAGCCGGGGTCCGCGTCCGGAATGCAGCCGCCGGGGACCGTCACCGTCGCCTCGGGCGCCGACATCACCTTCCTCAGCCCCGCCCGCTCCGGCGAGGTCCTGACCGCGGTGGCCGAACGACGCGCAAGCTCGGGCCGCAGCGGACTCTACGACATCACCATCACCGCGCACGACGGCGCCACCGGTCGTCCCGTCGCCGAATTCCGCGGGCGCTCCCGCACCATCCCAGCACCCGCCCGCTCCCCTCAGGCGAAGGACGACTCATGACCGGCACCGCCCTCAAGGCCTCGGCGGCCTCTCCCGGAACCCTCGATCCCGAGGAGGGCTACAGCCGGGACCGCATCGAGTCCCTTCAGCTCGAGCGCCTGCAGCGCACCGTGGCGCTCGCGTACGAAAAGGTGGACCTGTACCGACGGAAGTTCGACGACGCCGGGGTGCACCCGGGTGACCTCCGGGAGCTCGAGGACCTGGCCAAATTCCCGTTCACCACCAAGGAGGACCTGCGGCGGTCCTACCCCTTCGGGATGTTCGCCGTGCCGCAGGACCGCGTGGTCCGCATCCACGCCTCCTCGGGCACCACCGGGAAGCCCACCGTCGTCGGGTACACCGCCGGGGACATCGACCGCTGGGCCACCCTCGTGGCCCGTTCACTGCGCGCCTCGGGGGTGAAGACCGGGTGGAAGGTCCACAATGCCTACGGCTACGGGCTCTTCACCGGCGGCCTCGGCGCCCACTACGGTGCCGAGAAGCTCGGGTGCACCGTCATTCCGATGTCCGGCGGGCAGACCGAGCGGCAGGTCCAGCTGATCCGCGACTTCGAGCCCGACGCCATCCTCGCCACCCCCACCTACCTGCTCACCATCCTCGACGCCATGGCCGCCGCCGGCATCGACCCGCGCTCGACGACGCTGAAGACGGCCGTCCTCGGCGCGGAGCCCTGGACGCAGGAGATGCGCCACGAACTCGAAGAGCGCATGGGCTTCGATGCCTGCGACATCTACGGACTCTCCGAGGTCATGGGCCCCGGCGTGGCCGGCGAATGCGTGGAGAGCAAGGACGGCTCCCACATCTGGGAGGACCACTTCCGCCCCGAGATCGTCGACCCCTTCACCGATGAGGTCCTGCAGGACGGCGAGCCCGGCGAGCTCGTCTTCACCTCCCTGACCAAGGAGGCCCTGCCGATCATCCGGTACCGGACCCACGACCTGACCCGGCTGCTGCCCGGTACCGCCCGGCCCGGCATGCGACGCATGGGGAGGATCACCGGCCGCAGCGACGACATGATCATCCTGCGCGGCGTGAACCTCTTCCCCACCCAGGTCGAGGAGCTCGCCCTGCGGATTCCGGCGCTGAGCCCGCACTTCCAGCTCGAGCTCACCCGCCCCGAGGGCCAGCGGATGGACCAGCTGAACGTAAAGGTGGAGCCGCGCGAGGGCGTATCCGCCGCGGACGCCCGGCAGGCGGCCGCCGTCCTGCGTGAGCAGATCAAGATCCACATCGGCTCGAGCTGCACCGTCACGGTCGCCGAGCAGGGGTCCCTGGTGCGCTCGAGCGGGAAGCTCAAGCGGGTCTACGACCTCCGCCCCCGCTCCGGCGCGGAGTGACCGAACGTTCATGCGAAAATGACGGGTATGGCTAGCATCCCAGCACCGGCCACCACGCCCGGACGCCGCGGGCGTCCCGGCTACGACCAGCAGGCGGTCCTCACCATCGCCGTCGACGTCTTCAACCGGCACGGCTACGAGGCGACCTCCATGGGCGTGCTCGCCGAGAACCTGGGCATCAGCAAGTCCGCCATCTACCACCACGTCCCCTCCAAGGGCGACCTGCTCCGGCTGGCCCTCGAGCACGCCCTCGGCGGGCTTGAGGCGGTCCTCGCCGACCCGCAGGCGAAGACCGGGCGGGCCGACGCGCGGCTCGAATTCGTCCTCCGCGGCACCATCGCCGTCCTGACCGAGCGCCTGCCGTTCGTGACCCTGCTGCTGCGCCTGCGGGGAAACACCGAGGTGGAGCGCGGCGCCCTGGAGCGCCGGCGCTCCTTCGACCGGCAGGTCGCCGCGCTGGTCGACGCGGCCCGCTCGGAGGGATCGCTGCGCAGCGACATCGACCCGCGCACCACCACCCGGCTGCTGTTCGGCACGATCAACTCGATCGTGGAATGGTACAAACCCGGCGGCCCGCTCACCGCCGGCAAACTGGCCGACGACGTCATCACCATGGTCTTCGACGGGCTGCACCACCGACCCTGACCCGGCATCCCCCGCGGGCAGGCGGCGCGGGCGGGCGCCGGCGCACCAGCGGGCACCTGCGCAGCGGCGGGCCCCCACGCGGGCCCGCCGGCGGTGGGACCCTACTTTTCCACGAGGGTCAGCACGTCGTAGGTGGCCACGATCTCGTCGGACTGGTTGGTCAGCACCGCGTCCCAGGCCACCTCGCCGTACTCGTCGGTCTCGCGCGGGGTGATGCGCTTGGCGGTCAGGGTCACCCGGATCGAATCCCCGGCGGCCACGGGGGTGAGGAAGCGCAGGTTTTCGAGCCCGTAGTTGGCCAGCACGGGGCCCGGTTCGGGGTCGACGAACAGCCCGGCCGCCCAGGACAGCAGCAGGTACCCGTGCGCCACGATGCCGGGGAAAAACGGGTTGGCCGCGGCGGCCTCCTCGTTGGTGTGGGCGTAGAACCTGTCCCCGGTGGTCTCGGCGAACGCCGTGATGTCCTCGAGGGTCACCTGCCGCAGTTCCGAGCGGACGGCGTCGCCGATCCGCAGTTCGGCGAGGTTCTTGCGGAACGGGTGGGCGCCGTCGAAGGTGCGGTCGGCCCCGGTGTGCCAGATGCCGGTGACCGCGGTGAGCATGTTCGGTGAGCCCTGGAGCGCCGTGCGCTGCATGTGGTGGAGCACCGAGCGCATTCCGCCGAGCTCCTCGCCGCCGCCGGCCCGGCCGGGGCCGCCGTGGGTGAGGTGGGGCACCGGGGATCCGTGCCCGGTGGAGGACCGGGCGTCCTCCCGGTTGAGCATCAGCACGCGTCCGTGGTGGGCGGCGATGCCGGTGACGAGTTCGCGGGCCACCGCGGGGTCGTTGGTGCATACGGTGGCGACCAGGGAGCCGGAGCCGAGCGCGGCAAGGTGGACCGCGTGAGCGGGGTTGTCGTAACCGATCACCGAGGCGACGGGTCCGAAGGCCTCCACCGAGTGCAGGGCACCGGCCTCGACGTCGTCCCAGGTGAGGAGCACCGGCGCCATGAAGGCCCCGCCCTCGGCCGGTCCCACGGTGCCGTCGGCGCGGGTCACGGGCGGTGCCTCGAGGGAGCCCAGGGCCAGTTCGCCGCCGGAGGACATCAGCTCGCGGACGGCGTCCCGGACACCCTCGAGCTGTTCGAGGGACGCCAGTGCGCCCATGGTGACCCCCTCCGCCCGGGGGTCACCGAGGGTGACGCGCTCCTCGATCCGGGCGCGGGCGGCATCGACCACGTCCCGGACGAGGGCCTTGGGCACGATGGTGCGCCGGATGCCGGTGCACTTCTGCCCGGCCTTGACGGTGACTTCGGTGACGAGGGACCGGATGAAGGCCTCGAATTCCGGGGTGCCCGGCACCGCGTCGGGCCCGAGGATCGCGGCGTTGAGGGAGTCGGTCTCGGAACTGAACCGCACTCCGCCGTGCATCACGTTGGCGTGGGAGCGCAGGTGGTTTGCGGTGGACGCCGAGCCGGTGAAGGCGACGAGGTCGCGGTAGTCGAGGTGGTCGAGCATGTCCCGGGCCGGCCCGGAGATAAGCTGCAGGGCCCCCTTGGGCAGGATGTTGGACTCCACGATCAGTTTCACCACGGCCGCCGTGAGGTAGCCGGTGGGCGTCGCGGGCTTGACGATGGTGGGCACGCCGGCGAGGAAGGCGGGGGCGAGCTTCTCGAGCATGCCCCAGACGGGGAAGTTGAAGGCGTTGATCTGCACCGCGGCACCCGGGATCCTGGTGTAGATGTGGGTGCCGAGGAAGGACCCGTCCTTGGAGAGGATCTCGGCCGGGCCGTCGACGATGACCTGCGAATTGGGAAGCTCCCGCCGCCCCTTGGAGCCGAAGGTGAACAGGACGCCGATGCCGCCGTCGATGTCGACCATCGAATCACCGCGGGTGGCCCCCGTCCGGGCCGACAGCTCATAGAGCGGCTCCCGGTGGCCGTTGAGGAACTGCGCAAGCTCCTTCAGCTTCAGGGCCCGCTCGTGGAAGGTGAACCTCCCAAGTTCCGTCTGGCCGGTGGAGCGCGCGAACCGCACCGCCGCGCCGACGTCGAGGCCTACGGTGCTGACGACGGCGAGGACCTCGCCGGTGCTCGCGTCGCGGACCCGGGTGGAGTTTCCACTGTCCAGGACCTGCTGGTCCGGAGCCCACCAGGAGTCCTCGATGAAGCTTGGGACAATATCCGTGCCTACAGCGGTTGCAGTCGTCATCGACTCGCCTTTCAGCTTGCTCTCAACGCGTCCGCCACACCTGGAGGATAAACTGAACGGACGTTCGGTAATATTTCCCCAGCGTACAGGATCGGCCTTTTTCAGTGCACCCCCAAGGAGCCCCAGTGAGCGAAACTTCAGCACCCGACGCGGCCCGGACCCCGTGGCGCATTGTCCCCGGTGAACTGGACGTCGCCATGGGCGTGGAGATCCTTGAGCAGTCCGTCGAGAAGGTCGTCGCAACAATGCCCGTCGAGGGCAACCGGCAGTCCTTCGGGCTGCTTCACGGCGGGGCCTCACTGGCCGTCGGCGAGGCCGTCGGATCCTGGGCCGCGGTGATCCACGCGAGCACCCTGGGCAAGACCGCCGTCGGGGTCGACGTCTCGGCCACCCACCACCGCTCGGCCCGCTCGGGCCGGGTCACCGTCACGGCGACGCCGATCCACCTCGGGCGGACCCTGACCACCCACGAGGTGCTGATCGAGAACGAGGACGGCCAGCGGCTGTGCACGATGCGGATCACCAACCTACTGCTGGATCGACCCATCCCCGTCTGAGTCCGGGCAGGCGCGCCCGGGAGTACTCGACCCACCCACGCCAAAGCCCGCCCCACTGCGCCCTTTGATGAGCGGTGGAGCGGGCCTTGATCCCAAGCGGCGTCCTGGGCTGGCAGGCGGCCTACAGCGACCGCCCAGTCGACCGGTTAGGAGTCAACCTTGTCGGTCGACCCACCGGCGGTCAGATTTTGATTCATCTGCTGCTGAAGATTGATCTGGGCCTGCTGATTATGAAGATTCATGCTGTGCATGCTCATAGTCTCGGAATGCCGGATCCGGTCATGGTCGGCAAACAGTCTGCTGTTGATTTCATCGCGCATCTGTTCCAGTTTTCCTTTTTCCAGGATGGAAACCTTGATTTCACTGACCCCTCCACCGTGGTTCTTGATCTTCAACGCTGCATTCATTGCGTTAAGCACCATGGAGATACCCAGGATCAGGAAAATGATTCCGACGCTGTCGATGGTGCCGAATCCTAGGAACAGGAAAAAGAGACCAAAGATGGCGCGGGCGACGGAAAATTTCACTTCGACGCCAACGCTTGCAGTCGACCCCAGTGGGAAGGCCTCATCCTTATAGCCGAGGGGAATAACTCCGAGGAGTGTGTTTGGGCTCTTCGACACTACACGGGTGTTGGTTACCGCAATTTCAGTCTTCAACCAGAACAGAATGACGGAAGGACTGAACTTGGAGCTGCTCACGTTTGTTTCCCCGGGAGCGAAGGTTAGATTCCCCATATTTTTCGATCTTTTCTCGATGATGACGGCCGGGCGGGGAGCAATCTTCCCGCCATCCGCGACTGCCATGAAGTGATTTACTCGGTGAGCATAACCTACGATTCAAGATTAAAGTAAAACTGCCTCGGCCCCGGCCTGCTCGCCGCTTTTCGGAGATACGCCGGCGAATTCGCCGCCCCGCGGGTGACTGGGCTCTATGTCTCCCCTTATCGGCTCCGGTGGGCCACGGTCCCCACGCCTACACCTAGCCCGCGCGTCATTGTGATTGGCGGGGGGATCCTCGGCGTCGCGACGGCGGTCCACCTGCTGCGCGGCGTCGCCAGCGGTGACCGAGGCCGATCGGGGAAGCGGCGCCTCCCTCCGGTCCCTCTCCTGGCGAAGCTCCACAGGCGAGCGCCCGGATGTCCACTACGTGCTCAGCGTGGCAGGGATCGACCGCTACCGCACCCTCTTCGCCGCAAATCCCTCCCGGGACTGGCTGCGCTTCGACGGGGCGCTTTACTGGAGCGGTGCCGGTGACGAGGAGGCAACCGCCAGCGCCACTCCTCTGGGAGGCAGCACGCCTACGACTCGCGCCTGATCACCGCTGCGCGAGCGGATCCTTCGCCTCGCGGGTCAACCCCACAGCGGTGTCTCTGCAGGCCGTCTTTAACCCCCGGGGAAGTCTGGGTGTCGCTGCCGCACCTTTTTGAGCTCATCACGGAGGAGTTCCGGGATCTCGGCGGCCTCGTAGTCCTCGCGGGAGAGGCCTTGGTCGTGCTGGGCGACGGGCGGGCCACCGGCATCGTCACGGGCACCGGGGACCGGGGACCGGGGACCGGGGACCGGGGACCGGGGACCGGGGACCGGGGACCGGGGACCGGGGACCTACGACGGTGATGCTGTGGTCATCGCCTGCGGGCCGTAGACGCCGGAAGTTGTCGCGGAGGTGAGAATCACCACCAACGACGCCTCGCCACTCCTTGAGTCGGCCTCTCTACGATCGGCGGCGAGCTCCTTGCCAGAGAAGCTTTGAGCGGCGAAAGGCACCTGATGCTACAGCCCTTCCGGCCCGGTCGGTCTCTGCGCTGACCGCAGGGACGGGCCCGCCGGTCCCTGCCGACTCTCCACCTGACGCGTGCGCGTCACATTGCGTAACGTTCGGCCCTCCTGCTTGTGAAGATCGCCTGCGGACCGTGACGCCCGAGTACGGATGGGACGCACGTGATGGGCGATCCGGAACATCTTAGAAAGTCGTAATACTCCTCCGTCGAGCCTCTTGCGGCAGGGGGTGGTGCCTCTTGTACAGTCCCTTTCTAGAGGTCCTGGCCGGACCCCGGCAATGTCCCCCATCAGTGCCGTACTGGTCAGGACCTCCATCTGTATCCGCAGGAGAACGACGCGCAGCCCGTGGCCGGGCCGCGCCCGTCACGCGGAGCCCGCAGCCCGCTGGGGAGGACCGCCGATGCCCGACCACGACCTCCTCCGGCAGTGTGCCGTGACCGCCGCAGTGGCAGGAGGAATCCTCAGCGGCGCCACCGGTGACTACGGAGACGCCAACGAAAGCACGAGCAGGGTCCTTCCGGCCAACTATGCCTTCACCATCTGGTTCCCGATCTATGCCGGGGTCCTTGGCTATGCCGGACACCAGGCGCTTCCCGCCCAGCGCCGCAGTCCCCTGCTCCGCCGGACCGGCGGCCCGCTGGCCGCAGCCGTTGGCCTCTCCGGGCTGTGGGTCAGGGCGCCCTTCCCGGCGGCACAACTGTCCCTGATCGCCGCGACGACGTCGGCGGCGCTGCTCGGCTATGCCCGTGCGGCACCGGCCGACGAGGAGGAACGGACGTCGGTTTCCGCCCGCTGGCTCGTGAGGGCCCCGCTGGGACTGTTCACCGGCTGGATCACCCTGGCGGCGGGCGCGGCGATCACCGAACTCCTGATCCGCCGCGGGGTCCGCGCACCCCGCCCGGGAGCCGATTTCTGGGGAAGCGCCCTGCTGGCATCCCTGTCGGGCGCCGGCATCACCGTCTTCCGGCGGTGGCCGGTCTCGGCGGCCTTCCCCACGGCCGTGGCCTGGGGCCTGGCCGGGACCGCCGCCCGCACCCTGCCCCGCTACCGCCTCCCAGGGCTGACCGCGGCTCTCGGGGCAGGCGCTGTCGCCTTCTCCGGGCTCCGCGCGGCCCGCCGGCACGCTGGAACGGCGGACCGCTGAACGGCGGATGCTCCGCGTTGATAGCGTGGCTGCCATGACTGAGTGCCGCCCCTGCACACCCCGGGAGTCCTGGTCGGCAGCGCGGCGCACGGCGGTCGGTCCCGGTGGTGCCCTGAGGACGGCGCTGGTGACGGTCTCGCTCGGCGTGTCCCTGGCTGCGTGTTCTCCGGCGTCACCGGCCCCGCCCCCGCCACCCGGGCCGCTCTCCTACGTCGCACTCGGCGATTCGTACGCCTCGGGCCTGGGCGCCGGGTCCTATGCCGGGGAGTGCGGCCGCTCGCCACTGGGCCTGCCCGGCCTGCTCGACGCCGAAGAAGCGGTCGAACTCACAGCGGACGGCACGTGCACGGGCGCGGTTGCCGCGCCGCCGGGAACCGGGCCCGCCAGCGTCCCCGCCCAGGTGTCGCAGTTGGTGGAGGAGGGCTCGCTCGGCCCGGGGACCGATCTCGTCACCCTGTCGGCCGGAGGCAACGACGCCGGGTTCGGGCAGGTGGCCGGGACCTGCGCGGCCGCTCCCCTGGACTCCTGCCGCCGCCTGATCGACGAGAGAACGCGGGTCGTCCTGCCCGCCCTGGCACGCAACCTCGACGCACTCTACGGGCAGCTCAGGCGCGCCGCACCGGAGGCGTCGATCGTTGTGACCGGGTATCCCCACCTGTTCTCCCCCGAGTTCGGCACCGGGGATACCCTGAGCGTCCCGGCGCGGGAACTGTTCAATGCCGGGACCGACGCCCTCAACGCGGTCCTCGAGGAGGCCGCCGCCGCGCACGGGTTCGTCTGGGTCCCGACGACCGAGGGTTTCCGCTCGCACGGACTGGGGGCGCCCGAACCGTGGATCACCGGCGTGGACGAGCCGGACGGCCTGCACCCCACCGCCGAGGGCTACCGCTCCGGTTATCTCCCGGCGGTCCGGGACGGCGTGGACCTGGCGGCCCTGCACCGGGAGCAACCCGCGCAGTAGGCCCGGCCTTGGCCGGGTGCGGTTCCGGCTGCGTCAGGGCCCCAGGGCCCCCGCCCGGCACCGCAGGGTCAGTCGTTCCATTCGAAGAAGCCCCTGCCGGACTTCCGGCCCAGTTCCCCGCGGGCCACCTTGTCACGGAGGATTCGAGGCGGGGCGAACCGCTCCCCCAGCGTCGATTCAAGGTACTCGGCGATGCCGAGCCGTACGTCGAGGCCCACGATATCGGTGGTGCGCAGCGGACCGACCGGGTGTTTATAGCCCAGGACCATCGCCGTGTCGATGTCCCCGGCGGAGGCCACCCCCTCCTCGACCATGCGCATCGCCTCCAGGGCGAGGGCGACGCCGAGCCGGGAGCTGGCGAACCCGGGAGCGTCCCGCACCACCACCGGTGTCTTCCCCAGTGCCTCGACCCACCCGCGGGCGGCGGCGGCGGTCGTCTCCGAGGTCGCCGGCCCCAGCACCACCTCGATCAGCGTCGAGGCGGGCACCGGGTTGAAGAAGTGGAGGCCGCAGAAGTCGGCGGGCCGCTGCAGCACCCCGGCCAGCCCCGCGACCGACAGCGAGGAGGTGTTCGTCGCGAGCCAGGCGCCGTCGGCGAGGTGTCCCTCCACGGTGGCGAGGGCGGCCTCCTTCAGGCCGGCGTCCTCGGGGACGGCCTCCACAACGAGGGAGCAGCCGGCGAACGCCGCATAGTCGGTGGAGACCCGGATCCGGTCCAGGAGGGCCTGCAACGGCTCCGCGGTGGAGCCGCGCTCCACGCTCTTGTGCAGGGCACCGGCAACCCGCTCGTGGGCGGCCAGCGCGGCGGGATCGTCACGCTCGACGACGACGACGTCCGCCCCCGCCACGGCGAACGCGTGGGCAATGCCGGCGCCCATCCGTCCCCCGCCGAGGACTCCGACCCGGGCCGGGACGCTCATCGGCCGCCGCCCTCGGGAGCCGAGGGCGCCGGCTGGGCGCCGTTCCGTCGGTCGAGGAAGCTCTGCATGCGCTCGAACTTCGCCTCGGACTCGAACAGGATGCCCTGCGCAAGCTGGTCGATCAGCGGGTGGGCGTCCGCCGGTGCGGCGAAGACGCTCTTGGTGAGGCGGACCGCCAGCGGGTCCTGGCGGGCGATACGGTCGGCGAGCGCATGCGCGGCCTCCAGCAGGGCCTCCGGTGCGTGGATCTCGGTGACCAGGCGCGCCGCGAGGGCCTCCTCGGCACCCAGGACACGCCCGGCGAGCAGGATCTCCTTGGCGAGGGGCTCCCCGACGAGCTCCTTCAGGCGCCAGGTCGCCCCGGCGGCGGCAAGGATCCCGAGCCCGGTCTCGGGGTTGCCGATCTTCAGCGAAGGGGTGCCGATGCGGAAGTCGGCGGCATAGGCCAGTTCGGCGCCGCCGCCGAGGGCGTACCCGTCGAGGGCGGCGATCACCGGCATCGGCAGGCGGGCGATCCGGGCGAACAGCGTCGAGTTGATACCGGCGAGGGCGTCGTCCCGGCGGCGCTGCCGCAGCTCCCCGATGTCGGCTCCGGAGGCGAAGACCCCCTCGGTTCCCGCCAGGATCAGGATGCGCGGGTGCTGCTCCAGGCCGGTGCACAGCTGGTGGAGCTCCTCGACCATGCGCCGGTCGATCGCGTTCTTTACCGCGGGCCGGTTGAGCTGGACGAGCAGCCGGTCGGGCCCCTCTTCGACAAGCAGCGCCTCGTACGGCTCCATCACAGCGCCTCGATGAGCATCGCGGTGCCCTGTCCGACCCCGACGCACATGGTGGCCAGGCCGAGCCGCCGCTCCCCCGCGCCGAGTTCGCGTTCCATCCGGCCCATCAGGGTGATGGCGATCCGGGCCCCGGAGGACCCCAGCGGGTGGCCCAGGGCGATCGCGCCGCCGTCGCGGTTGACGATGTCCTCGTCGAGCTTGAGCCGGCGGATGCAGGCCAGGGCCTGCGTGGCGAAGGCCTCATTCAGCTCGACGGCGCCGAGGTCGCCGATGGAGAGGCCAGTGCGGTCGAGGACCTTCCGCGTCGCCGGCACCGGGCCGATACCCATGATGTGCGGGGGCACTCCGGCCGAGGCGCCGTCGAGGATCCGGGCGCGGGGGGTGAGGGAGAACCGCTCCAGCGCGGCCTCGGAGGCCACGATGACTGCCGAGGCGCCGTCATTGAGGGCGCTTGAGTTGCCGGCGGTGACCACCCCGCCCTTCTTCACCACCGGACGGAGCCCGGCGAGGGCCTCGAGGCTGGTGTCGGCCCGGGGGCCCTCGTCGGCGTCGACGTTGTAGGACCGCTTGCCCTCATTGACCTGTACCGACACCAGTTCGGCGTCGAACCGTCCGGCCTCGGTGGCCGCCACGGCACGCTGGTGGGAGCGCAGCGCGAAGGCGTCGGCGTCGTCGCGGGTGATTCCGTCGAGTTCGGCGAGCTCCTCGGCCGTCTCCGGCATCGAGTAGGTGACCTTGTCCATCGCGGCCAGTTGCGGATTGGCGAACCGCCACCCAATGGAGGTGTCAAATGCCGCCCCGGGTCGAGCGAAGGCCTTTGCCGGCTTCTCCATCACCCAGGGTGCTCGGCTCATCGACTCGACCCCGCCGGCGACGACGACGTCGGCCGCCCCGGCCTTGATCATCTGGGACGCTTGGATGATCGCCGAGAGTCCGGACGCGCAGAGCCGATTCACGGTGATGCCCGGCGTCGTGTCGGGGAAGCCGGCAAGGAGCGCGGCCATCCGGGCGACGTTGCGATTCTCTTCGCCGGCGCCGTTGGCGTTTCCGAGGATCACTTCGTCGATGGACCCGGGGTCCATGCCGGACCGCTGCACCACCTCGCGGAGGACCAGTGCCGCAAGGTCGTCCGGCCGGACCGGGGAGAGCGCCCCGCCGTAGCGGCCGACCGGAGTGCGCACTCCGCCCACGAGAAAAGCTTCAGTCATGACTGCCTCCATGTCGCTGGGCCGGGTGGCCGGTGCGCGGGTGGGCGGAACGGGAATTACCGACCGCTCGTTCTGTAAAGCTGTATCAAGAATTGCACGGTGGTAATCCCGGGTCAACCACCGGGCCCGCGCGGCCGCGGGCCGCCGGCACGGACCCCTGAAGCACCCCCGGGGCCGGATGGCCACCCGCGATGCGCCGGGCATTTTCCTTGTGTGCGTCTCCCAACGCTTCCTACGCTGGTCCCAGTCGAGCAGACGGCGCCGAAAACTTCCAGCCTTGGAGGCCACGATGAGCCATGGATCGACGGCCCGCGGGCACACGGCCCAGGCCGGCGCCCCGGCCCCTGCGCAACCCTCGGCCCCCCGGCAGGAATACGACCTGCCGGAGCCGCCCTCGAAGGTCGACTTCGCCCAAGCCAAGACGGCCGGGGAGATTCCAACCCTCCAGGTCACCCTGCGCATCCGCCGGTACCAGCCCGAGGTCACCGAGGAGGCGTACTGGCAGGACTTCCCCCTGACCATGCTGGGCACCGACCGGGTGCTCGATGCCCTTCACGCCATCAAGTGGGAACACGACGGAACGCTCGTCTTCCGGCGCTCCTGCGCCCACGGCGTGTGTGGCTCGGATGCGATGCGGATCAACGGCCGCAACCGCCTGGCGTGCAAGGCCCTCCTGAAGGACCTCAACCCTGCCGAGCCGGTGATCGTGGAGCCCCTCCAGGGCCTGCCCGTGGAGAAGGACCTGATCGTGGACATGGAGCCGTTCTTCCAGTCCTACCGGGAGATTTTGCCCTTCCTGATCACGAGCGGCCATGCACCGGCCCGGGAACGCCTCCAGTCCCCCGAGGACCGGGAGCGCTACGACGACACCACCAAGTGCATCCTCTGCGCCGCCTGCACCTCCTCGTGCCCGGTGTTCTGGACCGACGGCCAGTACTTCGGTCCGGCGGCCATCGTGAACGCCCACCGTTTCATCTTCGATTCGCGCGATGAGGGCGGCGACATGCGCCTTGAGGTGCTCAATGACGCGCAGGGCGTGTGGCGGTGCCGGACCATCTTCAACTGTTCCGAGGCGTGTCCCCGGGGCATCAAGATCACCCAGGCCATCCAGGAAGTGAAACGGGCCGTCATCAACCGGAACGTCTGAACGTGCCCTGCCCGAAATTCAACCAAGGGAGTCCCCATGCAGCTATCCGTAGCCGAGCAGAGTGCCGCCCAGCTCGGTGGATCCCTGAGCGTCCTCGTCCGCCAAAAGCGGGACCACGAGAAGCTCAATGCCCTCCTGCAGGAGTTGGAGGGCACCGCGGGCCGGCAGCAGGACGAGGTGCTGCGCCGCATCTACCGGCTGGTCTTTCCCCACGCCTTCGCCGAGGAGGCCGTGCTGTGGCCCGTGATGCGGCGGGTGCTGCCGGACGGCGGGGACCTCACACTTGAGGTGGAGCAGGAGCACCAGGAGGTCAACGAGCTCGTCACCCGGCTTGAGTCCCTGGAGGATGGGAACCCGGAGCGCGGGCCGCTCCTGGACCGGCTGGTCGCGGTGCTGCGGGAGGACGTCCGGGATGAGGAGGATGCGCTCCTTCCCCGGCTGCAGGAGCGGGTCGGGGTGCGCCGGCTCCGGCTGCTCGGGCTGGCCTGGGAGGCCGTCCGCCGGACGGCCCCCACCCGGGCGCACCCTGGAGTGGCCCGCCGGCCGCCGGGCAACGCACTCGCCGCAGTCCCCTTGTCGGCGCTCGACCGGCTGGGGGACGCCACCGACTTCGCTCTCCTGCGCGGGCCACAGCCGCCCGCCCCCGCCCTCCGACGGGTGGGCACCGCACTGCAGCGGGCCTCCCACGCCGTCGAGCGGTTGCCCCTGTTCACCCGCGGCGAGGATCCCTCGACCAGCGCCGGCCGCTGACCGACGGCCGGGCCAGCCACCGGGCCGGCACGTGCCCCTGCCGCCCGGTCAGAGCCTGCGGGCCAGGAGGAAGGCCTGGGCCGTCTTTTCGCCTCCCTGCGGCTCCCGCCGGGTCGAGGGGACCAGTGCGAACCCGTGCCGTTGCAGCAGGCCGGTGAGGATCTCCGGGTCGATCCGGTAGGCGTCGAGGCTTACCCGGCTGCCGTAGGCGTCGGTGATCCTCCGCTTCCCGTTCCCGGACTGGAAGGCAAGGAGCATCGGGCCCCCGGGCCTGAGGACGCGCGAGAATTCGGCAAGGACCGACCCAAGCCGCGGAGGCGGGATGTGGATCAGCGAGTACCAGGCCAGCACGCCTGAGGCCGACCGGTCAGCCAGGTCCAGCCGCTCCATGGAGCCAACCTCGAACGCGAGTGACGGGTGGTCCCGGCGCGCGGCGGCGATCATGCCCGGCGACAGGTCGATCCCGCGCACCGAGGCGCCCAGCGACGCGAGGTGGGCGGCGACGCGGCCCGGCCCGCAGCCGAGGTCCATCAGCGGGGCGTCGGCGTCGGACCGGGCCAACTCGGCGAACGCGCCCAACAGTGCACGTTCGAGGGGAAGCCCGTCGAGCTCGAAGCGCAGGAGGTCCGCATACCGGTCCGCCACCGTGTCGTAAGCGGTCCGGGTGGCACGGGCGTCGGGTTCCATGGACCGAGGCTAGCCCGCCGCGCTCCGGAGTCCGTAACGCAGGAACACGACGCCATTGGGGAAACGGCGCTCGTCCAGCAGTTCCAGGTCCAGGCGCACCCCGTCGGGCAGGAACCGGGTCCCGGCTCCCACGACGACAGGGGAAACAAACTGGTGGATCTCATCGACGAGGCCTGCGCGGATCGCACCGGCGGCCAGTCCCGGCCCGCCCACGGCGAGGTCGCGGGGCGCTTCCGCCTTGAGGCGCCTCACGGAGGCCGGGTCGAAGGTACGCTCCAGCCGGGTCCGGGCGCTGGCTACGGCCGGCAGCGTCCTGGAGTAGACGATCTTGTCCGTGCCCCGCCAGATGTCCGCGAAGTCAGCGATGGCGGCCGGCTGGCCCGCCGCCTCCAGGGTTTCCCAGGCGAGCATCACCTCATAGAGCCGCCGACCGTAGAGATGCGTTCCCACGGCCCGCTGGAGGTCGTTGATGAACCGGTGCACCTGGTCGTCGGGAACGCCCCAGTCGAAGGAGCCATTCTCATCGGCGACATAGCCGTCGAGCGAGGTGATGCCGGAAAACAGCAGAAGCGCCATGATCCCTCCGGGGCCGAAAACCGGGGCTGCCACCCAGGACTCTACGGTGCCCCGCTGGTCCTGGCGAGGGCGCCGCAGCACCGCGGATCCCCGTTTCCCGGGCTCCCGGTGAAAAAGCGCCGCACGCGGACGCAGCCTGTCCGCGGTTTCCTTCCGCCGGCCCCGAACCGGGCATTACCGTGTCGGCATGGAACACAATATTCAGATTTCAGTTGACTGCGCCGACCCCCATGCCCAGGCGGACTGGTGGGCCGAAACCCTGGGCTGGACGGTGGAACCCGTCGACGGGAGCTTTCTCGACCAGATGCTGGCGGCCGGGCACGCGACGGAAGCTGACGTCATGGAGCACAAGGGAGCGCGCGTGTGGAAGGCCGGGGCAGCGGTCTGCCGGGCCGGCGACCTGGGGCAGCGGGACAGGATGCGGCTGGTGTTCCAACCGGTTCCCGAACCGAAGACCCTGAAGAACCGGGTCCACCTCGACATCCACCTGACAGGGGAGGACAAGGACCGCGCACGGGACGCACTCGTTGCGCGGGGCGCCCGTTTCCTCTACTCCGCGAGCCAGGGACCCCTCGCCTGGTACACGATGGCCGATCCCGAGGGCAACGAGTTCTGCGTCTCCTGAGCCGCCGCGGCATGCCCGGCCGGTGGTCCGCCGTTAGACTCGGTTGGTGACATCCGATCTTCCCACCCAGGTCTCCGACATCTTCGACCCGCAGCAGTGGCGCACCGTCTCGGGCTTCGATGACCTGACCGACATGACATACCACCGCCAGGTGGAACGGGCCGAGGACGGTCGTGTGCTCCGCGACCTGCCCGCCGTGCGCATCGCCTTCAACCGGCCCGAGGTCCGCAACGCCTTCCGCCCGGGAACCGTGGACGAGCTGTACCGGGCCCTTGACCATGCCCGCATGAGCCCGGACGTCGCCACGGTGCTCCTCACCGGCAACGGACCCTCCCCCAAGGACGGCGGACACTCCTTCTGCTCCGGCGGCGATCAGCGCATCCGCGGCCGCGACGGCTACCGGTACGCGGAGGGCGAGACGAGGGAAAGCATCGACCCGGCGCGCGCCGGCCGGCTCCACATCCTCGAGGTGCAGCGCCTCATCCGGACCATGCCCAAGGTCGTCATCGCCGTCGTCAACGGATGGGCGGCCGGCGGAGGCCACAGCCTCCACGTGGTGGCCGACCTGACCCTTGCCTCCCGCGAGCACGCCCGCTTCAAGCAGACCGACGCCACGGTGGGAAGCTTCGACGCCGGCTACGGATCGGCCCTGCTCGCGCGCCAGATCGGGCAGAAGAAGGCCCGCGAGATCTTCTTCCTGGCCCGGGAGTATTCGGCCGAGGACATGGTCGCGATGGGGGCGGTCAACGAAGCCGTCGACCACGCCGCCCTTGAACGCACGGCCCTCGAGTACGCCGCGGACATCGCGCGGCAGAGCCCGCAGGCCATCCGGATGCTGAAGTTCGCCTTCAACCTCGCCGATGACGGACTGGCCGGCCAGCAGGTCTTCGCCGGCGAGGCCACCCGGCTCGCCTACATGACGGATGAGGCGGTGGAGGGCAAGGAGGCCTTCCTGGCCAAGCGGGACCCCGACTGGTCCGCGTTCCCCTACTACTTCTAGGACGGGCATGGAACTCCTGCCGATCTACACCCCTCCCGCCTTCGATCCGAAGGCACTGCTCAAGCCGCTGGCGGCCTCCCTCGCCGGCGAAGGACCCGCGGTCGCCCCGCACGCCGCCGTCGGCCAGCAGTTCGCCGGGGAGCTGCCCAATGACGAGATCGCCGCGGTCCTCAGCACCTCCGGCTCCACCGGGACGCCGAAGAAGACGATGCTCAGCGTCGATGCGCTCGCCGCGTCCTCGATGGGGACGGCGATCGCGCTCGGCGCCGAGGGCCAGTGGCTGCTGACCCTGCCCGTGCACCACATCGCGGGCTTCCAGGTGCTCGTCCGCTCCCTGTACGCCGGGACGGAGCCCTGGGCGATGGACCCCGCCGTCCCCTTCACCGAGGACGCGTTCACCTCCGCGGCCGGTGAGCTGACCGACCGCGTGCGTTTCACCTCCCTCGTGCCCACCCAGCTCCACCGGCTCCTCCAGGACCCCGCACCGCAGACCCTCAAGGTGCTTCGGCGGTTTGACGCGATCCTGCTGGGCGGCGCGCCGCTGGGGTCGGCGCTGCGCGGCGAGGCCCGCCGGCATGGCCTGAAGATCGTCGAATCCTACGGGATGAGCGAGACCGCCGGCGGGTGCGTCTACGACGGACGGCCCCTCGAGGGCGTGGAGGTCCGCGAGGACGGTGGCAGGCTGTGGATCAGCGGCCCGGTCCTGGCCGACGGCTACCTGGGCGACCCGGAGCTGACCGGGCAGCGGTTTGTCTTCAATTCCGGACGGCGGTGGTTCAGCACGGACGACGCCGGAATGGTCGCTGCCGGCGGCACAGTGGAGGTGCACGGGCGCCTCGACGACGTCATCCTGACCGGCGGCCTGAAGGTTTCCGCGGCGGTGGTCGCCGAGGTCATCGAGGGGATCAGCGGGGTGGACCAGGCCCTGGTCATCGGCATCACCAGTTCCGAATGGGGCACCTCGGTGGCCGCCGCGGTGGTCGGCACCGTGGAGGCCGAGGTGGTGCGCCGGCACGTGGCCGAGGAACTGGGCGCCCACGCCGCGCCCAAGACGGTCCTGGCCCTCGAGACGATGCCGCTGCTGCCCGGAGGCAAGCCGGACCGGGGATCGGTCCGCGCGCTGCTCGAACAGCGGAACTCCTAGCGCCGAACCAACGCGCCAACCGTTCGGGCCGTCCGGCCTGCCAGCACAACCAGTGAAGGAACACACCGTGGCGACTGCCGCTCAGTGGCTTGAAGGAGCCCGCCCCCGCACCCTGCCCATGGCCCTGGCTCCGGTGATCGCCGGCAGCGCGGCGGCGTTCGGGCTCGGCTCATTCCGTCCGGTCAACGCCGCGCTCGCGGCCGCCGTGGCCGTGCTGCTCCAGGTGGGCGTCAACTACGCCAATGACTACTCCGACGGTATCCGGGGCACCGACGACGCCCGGGTGGGGCCGCTGCGGCTCACCGGTTCCGGCGCCGCCCGGGCCCGCGACGTGAAGTACGCGGCGTTCGCCTGCTTCGCCCTGGCCATGGTGGCCGGTGCGGCCCTGATCATCCTCTCGCAGGCCTGGTTCCTGCTGCTGGTGGGCCTCGGGTGCGTCGCGGCCGCCTGGGGCTACACCGGAGGCAAGAACCCCTACGGCTACCTGGGCCTGGGCGACGTCTTCGTCTTCGTCTTCTTCGGCCTCGTCGCAACCCTCGGCACCACCTACACGCAGGCGGGGCAGCTGAGCGGACCGGCCTGGGTCGGCGCCATCAGCACCGGCCTGATCGCCATGGCCCTGCTGATGGCAAACAACGTCCGTGACATCCCGACGGACCGGGAGGCCGGGAAGCTCACCCTCGCGGTGCGCCTTGGGGACACGCCGGCCCGGATCAGCTACGTCATGATGCTGGCGGCGGCCGTCCTGCTGCCGCTGTTCCTCATCGACAACCACCCGTGGGTGCTGCTGGTGCTCCTGCTGGTTCCGGCGGGCCTGATGCCCAGCTGGCTGATGCTCAAGGGCAAGAAGCGGCGCAGCCTCATTCCGGTGCTCAAGCAGACGAGCCTGATCAACCTCGGCTTCAGCCTGCTCTTCGGCCTTGGCATCGTGCTGACCGAGGTCCTCGCCTAGCAGCCGGCCACGGGGGTCAGAGGTCGCGCGGCCTGCGGTCGGCGTTCACGGGTGCGTTGGGGTCGAGCTGATCCTCGGCGGCCGCGTCGTCCTTCTCCATGAAGTTGCCGGCGCGGGGGGCGCCGTCCTTGAACCGGCGCTGCAGGGAGGCGGCGGCCTCGTCGCGCAGCGGACGGAAGAACAGGTAGGTCACGCACCAGGCGAGGATGGCCGCGGCGACGGCGGACAGCACCGCGCCGAGCCCCAGCAGGACGCAGATCACGAAGAAGACGACAACGAACAGCAGGCGCAGGGCGGTGAATTTGAGGAAGGGCACCCTCCAAGTTTACTCGCCTACAATTGGGGTATGCCCCGCCTGTTGCTGTTCCTGGCACTCCTCGGAGTCGCCGTTATCGTCTACGCACTAATCGAATGCGCCATGACCCGGTCCAACGAGGTACGCAGTATCTCGAAACCCGCCTGGCTGATCACCATCCTGGTCGTGCCCCTCCTCGGGGCGGGCCTGTGGTTCCTGTTCGGCCGGCCGCGGCCGGTGCGCGGCACCCGCCCTCCCCGCACGGCCCCCCGGCACCCGACAGCGCCCGATGACGATCCGCAGTTCCTGCAGAACCTCGAGACGAAGCGCCGCCAGCAGGCCCGCGAGCAGGAGTTGAAGCGCAAGGAGGAGGAACTGAGGGCCCGCGAAGCCAAGGCCAAGGGCGGCGCCGCCGGCGGCACGAAGGACACCACCCCGGCCGCCGGCTCTCCCAAGGGCGGCGCGGACAAGACTCCGGCCGTGGAGCCCGACGACGACGCGGATGAGACCGGCAGCACCGGCGCCCACCGGCCGAAGAACCCCTAGCCGCGCCCTTGCCGCAGCTGCCGCTACGCAACAAAAAACCGCACCCGCCCGCTCGTTGAACACGAGCGGACGGGTGCGGTTTTTTCCGTGGCGCGCCGGGACCTTTTTGCCGCCTACACGCCGGCGTAGCTGTGGAGCCCGGAGAAGTAGATGTTCACGATGGTGAAGTTGAACACGATGCACAGGTACCCGACGATCGACAGCCAGGCCGCCCGGGTTCCGGTCCACCCCTTGGTGGCGCGGGCGTGCAGGTAGCCGGCGTACACGGTCCAGATCACGAAGGTCCAGACCTCCTTGGTGTCCCAGCCCCAGTACCGGCCCCAGGCCTCCTCGGCCCAGATGGCCCCGGCGATGAGCGTGAAGGTCCAGCCGACGAAGGCGATCGCGTTGAGGCGGTAGGAGAGGTTTTCCAGGCTGAGCGCCGGCGGGACGAGCCGCATGAAACCGGCCTTGTCGGCTCCTCCGGACGCAATGCGCGCCTCGCGGGAGGTCTGGATCAGCTGCAGCACCGACATGGCGAAGGTGAGAGTGAACAGCGCCGAGGAGGCGACGGCGATGGAGACATGCACGATGAGCCAGTAGCTCTGCAGCGCCGGGATGAGGTTGGCCACCGGGGTCGCGAAGCCGACGGTCGCGGCGCACAGCATGATCACCACGAGGCCCACCACGAAGGACCCGACGAACCGCAGGTCCTTGCGGGTGAGGGTGATCAGGAAAATGACGGCGACGATCAGGGCGCCGGTGGTGCAGAACTCGTACATGTTGCCCCAGGGCACCCGGTTTGCGGCGATGCCGCGGGTCAGGACCGCGGCGGCGTGGATGACGGCGGCCACCGCCGTCAGGGCCACGGCGATCCGGGCCGAGGAACGGCGCGGGCCGGCGCTGTAGTCCATCGATGCATCCGCCATGGGGGAAGTACTGCCCGCGGGCGTCCGGGAACCTCCGCGGGCTCCGGCGAGCACCTCCGCCCGGGCCGTTGACTGCGCGCGGTCGGCGGCCAGCCGGGCCTCGACCGCGCCGATGGTGCGGCTTGATTTCACCAGATCGAGCACGAAGAAGATCAGTGCCACCACATAGGCGATGGAGGCAAGGAGCATGAACAGCTCGCTGGTGGCCCCCAGTTCGGCATTAACGCTTGGCATCAGTTGTCCTTACCGTTGTCGCCGTCGGTCCCGGCGCCCGCTCCGGCGGCGGGAGCCCCGGCGGGCTGCAATTGATTTTCCCCTGCTTTGGCCGAGTGCACCAGCCAGTGTCCGGCCAACAGCTTCTCCACCGCGGCACCCTCGGCCGAAAGCCTCGGATCCTCGCCGCGGGCCAGCAACCCGTATTCCACAAGCACCCGGCCGTCGGGGTGCAGCCCGGAGCGTACCCAGGCCCTGCGCCGGCCGATGAACAGGGAGGCGCTCAGGCCGGCCAGGGCGAGGGTCGAAAAGACGAGCGCCCCGAGCTGGGCTGGGTCGTGGTGGATGTCCACCGCGATGTAGCGCTTCAGGCCGTCGAAGCTGATCGAGCCCTTTCCCTCGGGAAGGTCATAGGTTTCGCCCAGGCCCAGCACGATGCCGCCGTTGGCGTTATTGCGGCTGTTCAGCTCCGTCAGGTCCTCGGTGTCCAGGACGTAGACGTTCTTCGGTTCACCTTCGTCGAGGCCCAGGTCCCCGGCGTAGGCGTTGAGGTTGAGCTGGGGGTTGAACGGGTCGGGGTCGCGGGAGAAGGAGACGCCTTTTTCATCGACGAAGGCGGTCGGCAGGAAGAACCCGACGAAGCCGAGCTGCTCGGGCCTGGCGTCGGGCGCCTTGATCACCGCGAGCGAGGTGTACAGCCCGTCGGAGGGGATGGTGACCACGGGGCCCTGCGCCGCGATGTTTCCCTCGCCGTCGCGGACGGTGACCACCGGGGCGTAGCCGTTGCCCACGAGGTACACGCTGGTGCCGCCAAGGTCGATCGGCGCATTGACCTTGAGGACCTGCTCCTTGGGTTCGGCGTCGGGACCGTCCTGGGTCGTCAGGTTCGCCGTGAAGTCGAGGGGCTGGCCGTAGTGGCTCACCTGGTCCCTGTCGAACTGGACATCGAACGAGTCCAGGCGGATGGAGTAGGGCTCGAGCTGGTCATCGGAGAAGTTGGCGCCCGGGGTGAAGGCGTCGTAGCTGACAAGGGTGTTCACGAAGGTGTCCCCCTCCACGATCACCTTCTGTCCGTTGTAGCCGAACAACCCACCGACGGCGACGCAGACGAGCACCCCGATCAGCGAGGTGTGGAACACGAGGTTGCCCAGTTCCTTGTTGAAGCCGCGCTCGGCGGCAACCGACGGCCTCTCGCCGTCGGAGTCGCGCACATCGACGCGGTAGCCGCGTTTCTTCAGGAGCGCGGCGGCCTCCGCCACCGCGGCGGCCGGTGTGCTGCCCGGACCGCCCGCACGCCCGGCGGGGATCTCCAGGGTGCCGTAGACGGGCATGCGCGAGAGCCGACGCGGCGTTGCCGGTGGCTTGGACCGGACGGCCTTGGCGTGGGCGACGGCGCGCGGAAGGACGCAGCCGATCAGGGAGACGAACAGCAGCAGGTAGATGGCGGAGAACCACACCGAGGAGTACACGTCGAACAGCTGGAACCAGTCGAGGATCGGACCGCTGTCCGGGTGGTCCTCGATGTAGGTGGTTACGACGGCCGGGTTCGCCGACCGCTGCGGGAACAGCGATCCGGGCACGGCGGCCACGGCGAGGAGCAGCAGCAGGAACAGCGCCGTCCGCATGCTCGTCAGCTGCTTCCACGCCCAGCGCAGGGTTCCGGTGAACCCGAGCGCGGGCAGGGCGATGTCGGGCTTGGGGGCCTTGGCCGGCGCCGTGTCCTTGTTCAACATGACCTGCTTCTCGTGGGAATCGCTGTCGTGGCCCGTGCTGCGGGCGGCCTAGATGGGCAGGACCACATTGTTCACCAACAGGTCCTGGAGGCTGGTGATCCAGCTGTTCCAGATTCCGGTCACCATCAACACTCCCACAAGGATCAGCAAGCCGCCGCCGGAGCGCTGGAGCAGCAGCCGGTTCCGGCGGAAGAACCGCAGCGCGCCCATCCCCCGCCGGATGCCCAGGGCGATAAAGAGGAAGGGCAGCCCCAGTCCGAGGCAGTACACGAAGGTGAGGACGGCGCCCTTGAGCGCGCTGGCGTCGTCGCCGGAGATCGCCAGGAGCTGGACCGCGCCAAGCGTGGGCCCGATGCACGGCGCCCATCCCAGCCCGAAGGTCATCCCCAGCAGGGGCGCCCCCCACAACCCGGCCGGCACCCGCGCGTGAATGCGGCTCTCCCGCTGGAACAACGCGAACCCGCCCAGGAAGACGACCCCGAGCAGGATCACCACGATGCCAAGGAGCTGGATCAGCCAGTCCTGGGACACCCGCAGCCAGGCGCCCAGCTGGCCGAACAGGGTCCCGTAAGCCATGAAGACCGCCGAGAAGCCGAGAACGAACAGGGCAATGCCGGCGAACATGCGGCCGCGCTTCTGCTGCTCAAGGTCGACCCCGGTGAGCCCGGTGACGTAACCGAGGTACCCGGGCACCAGGGGCAGCACGCAGGGCGAGGCGAAGGAGACGAGGCCGGCGAGCAGCGCCACCGGGAGGGCAAGGAGCATCGACCCGTTCAGGACGGCGTCGGCGAACGCGTTGCCTCCGGCGAGGGTGGGCAGAAGGGCCGCGACCGGGTTCACGAGGGCCTATTCTGCGAGGGCATCGCGGACCAGGGCCTTGAGCGTGCTCTTTTCGGCCAGCCCGAGGATCCTCGCGGAGACCCGGCCCTCCTTGTCGAGGACGAGGGTCGTCGGTACGGCCTGGGGCGGCACGTAGCTCGTCATGGCGAGGAGCACGCCGCCGTCCTTGTCATTGAAGCTCGGGTAGGGAATCTTCCAGTTCCGCTCGAACGCGTTGGCCGTGGCCTTTTCATCCCGGACGTTGACGCCGTAGAACCGGGCGCCCTGCGGCCCGAACTCGGAGTGCAGCGCCACGAAGTCCGGGGCTTCCTTCCGGCAGGGCGCACACGCCGCGTACCAGAAGTTCAGGACGGTCACCCCGCCTGCCCACTCGGAGCTCGAGACCTCAGTACCGTCGAAGAGCGTGCCCGAGAGCTGGACGGGTTCGCCCCGTTCGGATTGCGCGTACTCGGTGACGGAACCGTCTCCGGCGATGTAGTTCTTGTTGTCGCCCGCCGCGGCCTGCTGGGCCAGCGGGTCGTCCGCGGCACATCCGGCAAGGCCGAGGGAGGCGGATACGCCAAGCGCCACGGCCGCCCGGAACAGGGGCAGCGAGCGGAGCGCGCGTGCGGTTTTTGGAGGTTTCACGGCTTCTTCCAGTTTTCTACAACGTGTAGTAATTCTACTATGCTCCCGGGATGTTCGCCGCTCCGGGAAGAAGATCAGCGCACGGCTCCTCGTAGCGGACCCGGATGATCTCGCCGCCGTCGAAATCAAGGGAGGTGATCGAGGTCAGCGTGCATTCGCGCTGCCGGGGATCGTGCCAGAGCCTGCGGCGCTCGGCGGCGAGCCTGGTCACCCAGATCGGCAACTGGTGGCTGACGAGGACGGCCTCGACCGGACCGGTGGCGCCGTCGCCGAGTGCAAGCGCCTGCGCGCGTGCGTCCTGCACCGCCGCCATGACCCGGGTTACCTGGTCGGCGTACGGCTCCCCCCAGGAGGGGCGGAAGGGGTTCGTCAGCAGGGGCCAGTACCGGGGGTGGCGCAGCCTGCGCTTCACCCGGGACATGCCCTCGAATCGATTCTCGGCCTCGAGGATGCGGTCCTCGGTGTGCACCGGCAGGCCCAGGGCCTCGCCGAGCGGCTGCGCCGTCTCCTGCGCCCGGACCAGCGGAGAGGCCGCGAGGTAGACGATGTTCGCCCCGTCGCTGCGCCGCTTCTCGAAGTGGGCCGCCATCTGGCTCGCCATCCGGCGTCCCAGCTCGGACAGGTGGAACTCGGGGAGGCGCCCGTAGAGGACACCTTCGGGGTTGTGGACCTCACCGTGGCGCACCAGGTGGACGGTTGCAAGGGACATTTGCCCAGTTTCTCAGAATTCCGCCACCGGGCTAAATCCGGACGGTCGGGCCGGGCGGGGCACTTCCCGAAGCGGCCGGGGGACGCCCGGGCCCGGATCCGGAACCCATCGGGAATAAAACATGCAAAGGCATGCTTCTGTATAGTCATAAGCCTTCCACTTTCATCAAGGAGATAATTCATGAGCATTCCCTCAGGCCTCACCAGCGGCTCCTGGTCCTTCGACCCCGCCCACAGTGAGATCGGTTTCACCGTCCGCCACGCCGGCATCAGCAAGGTCCGCGGCAACTTCGCAGACGTCGATGCGACCATGGTCGTCGGTTCCTCCCTGGAGGAGTCGAAGGTCACCGCCACCGTCAAGACCGCCTCGTTCCAGTCCGGTGACGAGAACCGCGACGCCCACGTGCGCAGTGCCGACTTCTTCGACACCGAGGTCTTCCCCGAGATGACCTTCACGTCCACCTCGGTCGAGACCAAGGGTGAAACCTACAAGATTGCCGGCGATCTCACGATCCGCGGCATCACCAAGCCTGTGATCCTTGACGCCGAGTTCAACGGCGTCGCGGTCGATCCCTTCGGCGCCACCCGGGCAGGCATCTCCGGCCAGACCACGATCTCGCGCAAGGACTTCGGCCTGACCTGGAACGCCGCCCTCGAGGCCGGCGGAGTGCTCGTCGGCGACAAGGTGACCATCTCGGTCGACGCCGCCTTCGTGGCCCCCTCGGCCAACTAATTCCTTCCTCCGGGTGGCTCTCCGCCCGGATCTGCAAAGCGCCGCCGGCCGTCCTTCGGGACCACCGGCGGCGCTTTGCGTTGGGCGTCCGCCGGGGGCGGGCCGGCGCTCCGGACGGTCCGCCCCGGCGCCGCGGGGCGCGCCGGATCGAACCCCTAGACTCTGCGGACGGGCGCGGTAGGGTGAACGCAAGATCCGGCAGGTCGCGAAACGGCAGGTGCCGGCAGTCCCTACCCAGCACGCCTGACGAACGGATGCAGCCATGAGCACCCCTCCAGAGAACCCCAATCCCACCCCCCAGGACCCGGACTCGCCCCGGTACGGCCAGAACCAGGATCAGCCCCGGTACGGGCAGAACCCGCCGCCCGCCTACGGGCAGAACCCGCCGCCGTCCTACGGGCAGAACCCGCCGCTGTACGGCCAGCAGGGCCAGGGGCAGCCGCCGTACGGCCAGCAGGGTTATGGGCAGCAGGGGCAGCAGCCGTTCGGCTACCAGGCCGCCCAGCCCTCCGGTTACGCCTATCCCGGTTCCGCCTCGCTGCCGGACACCACGAAGGGTCCCGCGCCCCAGCGGATCGTCACGGCGTCCTGGCTCATTCTGGCAGCGGCCGTCCTCGGGCTCATCGGCACAATCGTCACCTCGCTGGACCCCCTGGCCGGATTGACGCCGGAGCAGCTCGAGCAGTTCGAGGCATCGGGGGTCGCGCCTGAGTCAGTCAGCGGCATCGTCACGACGGTCGGTATCGTCATCGGCGTCCTCTTTGCCGCCTTCTACGTCCTTCTCGCCCTCATGATCCGCAGGGGCAAGAACTGGGCCCGGATCACCCTGACGGTCCTCGTGGCCCTGTCCGTCATCGGGTTCCTTGTCGGTCTGGCCGGCGCCGCCCCCGTCGACCTCCTGTCGACCCTCTCGCTGCTGCTCGTCGTCGCAGGGGTCGTCCTGTGCTACCTCAAGCCGGCAAGCGAGTACTTCAAGCCCGCGCCTCCACGCTACTGAGATCCGCCTACTGTGCCGAGCGGGCGTCGGTGACCGATTCGATGGCCGCATCCTGCGCCCGCTGGGCGTGGTAGGCGAGGATCTGCAGTTCCGTCGACATGTCGACCTTCCGCAGCTGGACGTGCGGAGGCACCTGTAGCACCACGGGGGCGAAGCTGAGGATGCTGCTGATCCCGCTGGCCACCAGCCGGTCGCACAGCTGCTGGGCGACCGGCGCCGGCACCGCCAGCACCGCCATGTTCGCCCGGGTCCGCTCCAGGACAGGCTCGAGCTCATCGACCGCGCTGACCCGCAGCCAGCCGACCTCCGAGCCGATGACCATCTGGTCGGCGTCGAACAGGGCCACTATTTCGAAGCCGCGCGAGGCGAACCCCGAATACCCGGCGAGCGCCCGGCCGAGGTTGCCGATCCCGATGATGGCCACGCGCCAGTCCAGGGTGAGGCCGAGCGCACTGGAGATCTGGCGGTTGAGGTACTGCACGTCGTAGCCGACCCCGCGCGTGCCGTAGGAGCCCAGGTAGGAGAGGTCCTTGCGCAGGATCGCGGAGTTGACCCCGGCGGCGTCGGCGAGCCCCTCGGAGGAGACCCGTTCGATCCCCTCGGCCAGCAGCGAATTCAGCGCCCTCAGGTAGATGGTCAGGCGGGACAGGGAAGCGGGCGGGATCCGGCGCGCGCCATCGGCGCTCAATGAGTGAAGCTCGGGCACGTTCGGCGTCGTCACTGTTATCTGCTCCATTGCATCGGGTGGCCCGCCAAGGCGGCACCGGTTCCGGTCGGCGCCCCGGAAGAACCCCGACTCGAAGTACCTCCACCATATGCCGCTGGGGTCGGGGCCACCAAGTGCCCGGCGGTGCCCGGGCCGGTCCCCCTCGCCAACCCCTCGGGCCGGCCGGCGGGTTGGTGGAATGCGGCGCGGATGGGCCCGCGCGGAGGTCCGATGGGCAGCGGCGGACGACCTACAGCGGCAGGGGGTGCCTGAGCACTCCCTGCGGTGTCCCCCGGCCGGAGAGGATGCGGCAGCAGTCGAGGGCGTCCAGTTCGAGGGGGGCGCTCCCCGCCCCTCCGTCCCGCACGAACCGGCCGCCCGCGGGCCCGGTGAGCGCAAGGTGGAAGGGGTCGGCGTGGAGTGTCGACCATTCGGCGATGATGTCCTCGACGATGCGCCCGTCGTGGTCCCGGGTCGGGTTGAGGGACCTGCCGGTCGCCCTGCAGATATCGATGCGGTGCATCCACACGTCGCGGGTGAACCCGATATCGAAAAGGTAGCGCAGCGGCTGCCATCCGAAGTCGACACCGTCCATGCTGCCCAGGGGAAGCACCCGGAGCGCTCCAACGGCGGCGGGCAGCCGCCTGCGGGCCTTGAGCGCCGCGCCGGATGCGCGCTCCCACCGCGCGGGAATGTCGTCGGGGGCAAGGCCGCTCCTGGCTTCGAGCTGGGCCTCGTTGACTCCATCGACCCAGTGCCGGCCGCCGATTCGAGCGGTGAGCCGGCGTCCCCGCCGCACCTGGCGGAGGAATTCCCGGGGCGAGGCCTGCGCCTCGGCCGAGGCGGTGACGTGCACGGCGACGTCGCGCACGGTCCAACGGGTGCAGTCGGTCTCCTTGCCCCAGTCCCCGGCACCCAACTGCCGCAGGAGCTCAAGGAACCGGCGGTTTTCCTCCGCGGCCAGCCGCATGGCTTCCCCGTGGCCAATCCTGGCGATCGCGGCCACGTCGGTTGGAGGGCGTTCTTCGGTCATGGCCAATCCCTGCCTTCGCTGGAGCCTCCACGGGACCTCCTGGGATGGGGGGTAGCTCAAGCGTAGAACTGTCGGCCCCGTTGGCAACAGGTTTCCCGCCGGGCGGGACCGGGGGGAACTCCCCCGGGGGGTCCCGGCGCAGCCCGCGGACCGGCGGGGTGTACCTACGGCTGCAGTAGGCGCCGCAGCCGCTCCTCGTCAATGGTCCAGAAGTCGCGCTGGACGCCGTCGATCATGAGCACCGGAAGTTCCTCGGCGAACCGCTCGAGCAGCTCGGGCGCGTCGGTGACCGACTGCTCCCGCCAGCGCAGGCCGAGGGAGGTCGTCACCCGGTCCACGACGGCGCGGGCATCCTCGCAGAGGTGGCACTGCGGTTTGGTCACAAGGACGACGTCGGGCGTCGGCTGGTCCGGCTGGATGGTCATCCCTTCAACCTACCTTTCCGGCGCCCGGACTCCGGGCACCGCTCATTGGCTAGACTTTCATCATGCCTGCGGCCACCGGGAAGGATGTTCCCTCCTCCTTCGACGCGGCCGGCACGCCGGAAGCGGCGGCCTTCTTCGACGTGGACAACACCCTGATGCGCGGGGCCAGCCTCTTCCACGTGGCCCGGAAGATGTATTCGCGCCGCGCGTTCACCCTTCGGTTCGCTGCCGGCCTTGCCTGGAAGCAGATCCGGTTCGTGATGCGCGGCGAGACCATGACCGACGTCAACGCGGTCCGCGACGCCGCGCTCGCCTTCGCCATCGGCATCGCCCACGCCGACATCCTCGCGCTCGGCGAGGAGGTCTACGACGAGATGATCGCCTCCAAGATCTGGCCCGGGGCCCGGGCGCTGACCGACCAGCACCTGGCCGCCGGGCGGAAGGTATGGCTGGTGACCGGCACCCCGGTCGAGGTGGCCGGCGTCATCGCCAAGCGGCTCGGGCTGACCGGCGCGCTCGGCACCGTCGGCGAGGTGGCGGACGGCCTCTACACGGGACGGCTGGTCGGGGAGTTCCTGCACGGCGCCGCCAAGGCCGCGGCGGTGAAGGAACTGGCGGCCCGGGACAACCTCGATCTTGACCGCTGCTGGGCCTACAGCGACTCCTTCAACGACATCCCGCTGCTGAGCGCGGTGGGGAACCCGGTGGCCATCAACCCCGACTCCCGGCTGCGCCGGCACGCGCGGGCGAACAACTGGCCGGTCTTCGACTTCCGCAGCGGCCGCCGCGCCGCCACCTTCGGTCTCCGGGCGGCGACCGGGATTGGCGCCGTCTACGGGCTGTGGCGTGGGTTCGTGAAGCTGCGGACCCGCTGACGCCGCGGTTAACCACGTCCGGCCCACCGCTCCAACCGATGGTTGGGGCTGCGGACCGGGAAAACTGGAAGGGGAGCCGCCGCACGGCGGCCCTCCAGCTGTGGAGCAGAGGAGCGGTGCCCTACTTCTTGTTGCGGCGCTGGTGGCGGGTCTTGCGAAGCAGTTTGCGGTGCTTCTTCTTGGCCATACGCTTGCGGCGCTTCTTGATTACTGAACCCACAGAGTCCTCACAAACTTAATAGGAATCCAGGCGGCTGCCTCCGCTGCGAAAAGCAACGCAGGACCACCCGGTGCTGACATGGGCACGCGCGAAGTGGCGCGGGCCCGGTAAAACCGGTAGTTGCACGGCAGCTAAAGACCGTGCAAAACGTTCCTTAACAGGGTACAGCCAATTATTGGCACCCCTGACCGGCGCTCAGGCCGTCGCCGACTGCCCCTCAACCTGCGCGTGGCGGAGGTAGTCGGCAACCGCGGACTCGGGAACGCGGTAGGACCGTCCAAACTGGACGGCCGGCAGTTCCCCGGAATGGACGAGTCGGTAGACGGTCATCTTCGACACCCGCATGACCTCGGCGACTTCCGCCACCGTCAGAAACTGCACATCCGAGAAGTTCCCGTCTGCCATCTCACCACTATTCCTTTACTTGAAGGCTTTCCACCCTGAGACCGGCATTTGAACTGATGCCGGATGCAGGCGATGAACGCCGCCTCGAAGCATGAGGATTTCCTGCCTAGGACGGTACTCTAGTGGCACCTGTGACAAAAGTGAAAGCCCCTGTGGTAGGGGGACTCTCCCGCCCGGTCCACGGGGGCCCGGCGGCCGGGACAACAGGGAGCCCCTGCGCCGGAAAACCTACCGCTCGCTGTCTTTCCGGCGGCGGAGCTGGGAGATAAGGTCGGCCGCCCGTTCCGCGGCGCGCCCCATCGTCCGGCCGATCTGCTGCTGCCGTGTGGCCTCCGCCGCGGCCCGGGGCGACCCCGCGGGCGCGAGGGCCACCGCCGCCAGCACTTCGGCAGCCGGGGCATCGGCTTCGGGCCGCTCCGGTACCGGCCCTGCCACCGGGGCCGCCGGCCCCACCAAGGCGGCCGGGGGTGCCTCCGGTGCCACCGGCGCTTCGGGCGCTTCGGGCGCGGCCGCGGCCGGCTCGGTCATGATTCCGGCGATCCAGTCCTGCACGGTGACCAGCGGCGCGGCCTCAAGGGAGTAGAAACGCTTCTGGCCCTGGGCCCGCATCGTCACCAGGCCGGCCTCGCGGAGCACCTTAAGGTGCTTTGACACGGTGGGCTGGCTGACGCCGAGCTCCCCGACGAGCTGCCCCACCGATTTGCCTTCGGCGCGCAGCGATTCGAGGATGTCCCGTCGCGTGCGCTCGGCGATGACTGAAAACACGGCGTCGATACCCATCCATTCACCCTAGCGATATATGCCCCCGACGGCATCACGACCCGCTGGCGCCCTCAGTCGAACCACGGGTCGAGCCCGTGCAGCGGGAACACCGCACGGCGGGTGGCCATGACCGTGCGGTCCAGGTCGTCGCCCGGGTCGTAGCCCACTTCCCAGGACCGCCACCAGGTGTCCGCGCCGTCGCCCATCAGCGCCGGCGGAGTGGAGCCGTAATGCTCCCGCACATGGTCCCGCCAGGCCTGCGGCACGGGCGTCGACGGCCCGACCTGCGCTCCGGCGGCCACCGCGATGAGTAGGCTCCACGACCGGGGGACAACGTTCGCCAGGTTGTATCCGCCGCCGCCGGTGGAGATCCACCGCCCGCCGCACAGCCGCTCAGCGAGGTCGCGTGCGGCGACCATCATCGCGTGCTGCGCGTCGACGCTGAGCCGCAGGTTCGTCAGCGGATCGGCGACATGCGAATCGCAGCCGTGCTGGCTCACGATCGCCTCGGGGGCGAACACCTCCGCCAGCTGGGGCACGACGGCGTGGAAGGCGCGCAGGATGGCGGCGTCACCGGCGGAGGTCGGAAGGGCCACGTTGACGGCGGTTCCCTCGGCGTCGGGGCCGCCGGTCTCGTTGGCGAAACCGGTGCCGGGGAACAGGCTCATTCCGGTCTCGTGCAGGGAGATGGTCATCACCCGGGGCTCGTTCCAGAAGATGCTCTGCGTGCCGTCCCCGTGGTGGGCGTCCACGTCGAGGTAGAGCACCCGCTGGATCCCCGAATCCAGGAGCCGCTGGATGCTCGCCGCGGCGTCGTTGTAGATGCAGAAGCCGCTGGCCGCCGCGCGCCCCGCGTGGTGCATGCCGCCGCCGAAGTTCACGGCGTGGAGGGCGGCACCCGACACGATGGCGTCGGCGGCCGCGAGCGAGCCGCCGACCAGCCGGGCGCTGGCCTCGTGCATCCCGGCGAAGCCCGGGGTGTCGGCGGTGCCGATGCCGAACTCCGGGCGCACGATCTCCGGATCCGCGCTCGCCGCACGCACCCCGGCGATGTAGGCGGGGCTGTGCACGGTGGCCAGTTCGGCGTCGTCGGCGACGTACGGGGGCACCACGGACACCGAGGGAAGATCAAGCAGCCCGATCTCCCGCGCCAGGCGGGCCGTTAGCGCGAGCCTTGCCGGATTCATGGGGTGATGCCGGCCGAAGTTGTAGGCCAGCATCGCATCCTCCCAGACCACGTGTGTGGGAGGCGCGGGCGCGGAGGAATTAGACATTGCCCTCAGGCTACGCGATGCCCCCAGGTTCGGCCACGAAGCACCAGTGAAAGTGATTTACTACTCCAAGGACAACATTCGGGCCGCTGCGGCGGCATCACAGCGACGGGGCAAGCGGCGTCAATGGTAACTCAGCAGCCTTCGTGGCTGAGGGAAGAGCGGAGTGGGCTCTCCCGCCTCCTGGCGGGCGTGCGCGACTTCCTAGACGGGTTTGCCAACAGCTCCCCGGCGCGCCTGGCCCTGACCATCTTCGTCGCGGTCATCCTCCTGTTCACGGGCCTGCTGAGCCTTCCCGCGGCCTCGAGCACCGGTGAGGCGACCGCCCTGCACGACGCCTTGTTCACGGCTGTCTCGGCGGTGTGCGTGACGGGGCTGACCGTGGTCTCCACGGCCACGCACTGGTCCTTCCTGGGCCAGCTCATCATCCTGCTGGGCATCTTCATCGGTGGCCTGGGCACCCTCACCCTGGCCTCCCTGCTGGCCCTGGTGGTGAGCCGGCGCCTTGGCGTGCGGGGCAAGCTCATCGCCCAGGAGGCGCTGAACAACGCGGGCAGGCTCGGGGAGATCGGCACCCTGCTGCGCATCGTCATCACCACGTCGGTGGTGATCGAGGTCGTCCTCGCCCTGGCGATGATCCCCCGCTTCGTCGTACTCGGGGAGCCATTCGGCCAGGCGGTGTGGCACGGGATCTTCTACTCCATCTCTGCCTTCAACAACGCCGGGTTCACCCCGCACTCCGACGGACTCGTCCCCTATCAGACCGACCTGTGGATCCTGGTTCCCCTCATGGTGGGGGTGTTCCTCGGCAGCCTCGGCTTCCCGGTCATGATGGTCCTGCTCCAGACCCGCTGGCGGTACCGGAAATGGAACCTCCACACCAAGCTGACAATCACCGTGTCGCTGGTCCTGCTCGTGTTGGGCACCGCCGCCTGGGGCGCCCTGGAGTGGGCCAACGCCGACACCATCGGCGGGCTGAGCACCAGCGACAAGCTGATCCATGCGGTGTTCGCCTCGGTCATGACCCGCTCCGGCGGATTCAACCTGGTCGACCAGGCGGCGATGGACTCCACGACGATGCTGCTGACCGACGCGCTGATGTTCGCCGGCGGGGGTTCGGCCTCCACGGCGGGCGGTATCCGGGTGACGACCATCGCCGTGATGTTCCTGGCCATTGTGGCCGAGGCCCGGGGCGACTCGGACGTGCGGGCCTGGGGGCGCACCATCCCCCAGGGCACGCTGCGGGTGGCGATCTCGGTCATCTTCATGGGCGCCACGCTGGTCCTGGTGGGCTCCGGCGTGATCCTGGCCATTTCCGGCGAGGGCCTGAACCGGGTGCTGTTCGAGGTGATCTCGGCCTTCGCGACGTGCGGCCTGAGCACCAACCTCAGCGCCGAACTGCCCCCGTCGGGCAAGTACGTGCTCGCGGCTTTGATGTTCGCGGGCCGGATGGGCACAATTACCCTTGCCTCAGCCCTGGCCCTGCGCCAGCGCAGCACCCTGTACCACTACCCCGAGGAAAGGCCCATCATTGGCTGACAGACCAGCACACAACGCCCCGGTCCTGGTGATCGGTCTTGGCCGGTTTGGTGCCGCAACAGCCGAACAGCTCGTCAAGCAGGGACGCGAGGTCCTGGCGATCGAACGGGACGGACAGCTGGTGCAGAAGTTCGCCGGCACCCTGACCCACGTCGTGGAGGCGGACGCGACGAACCTCGATGCGCTGCGCCAGCTCGGCGCCCAGGAGTTCACGGCCGCCGTCGTCGGCGTTGGCACCTCCATCGAGTCGAGCGTGCTGATCACAGCGAACCTGGTGGACCTGGGCATCGACCACCTGTGGGTGAAGGCGATCACCCCCTCGCACGGGAAGATCCTCAAGCGCATCGGCGCCAACCACGTCATCTATCCCGAGGCCGACGCCGGGCAGCGCGCCGCGCACCTGGTGGGCGGCCGGATGCTCGACTTCATCGAGTTCGACGACGGCTTCGCGATCGTGAAGATGTACCCGCCGAAGGAGACGCAGGGGTTCACCCTCGCCGAGTCCTCCGTGCGCTCCAAGTACGGGGTCACCATCGTGGGAGTGAAATCCCCGGGTGAGGACTTCACCTACGCGCAGGCCGATACGAAGGTCTCCGGGCGGGACATGCTGATCGTGTCGGGCCACGTGGACCTGTTGGAGCGCTTCGCCGCCCGCCCGTAGCTCCCGCGCCGCCGCCCGCGGCGGCCGGAGTGCCGCCGGGCTCAGCTGTCGCCGAGTTCCCGCGTGATCTCGGCGGCGCGCTCGGTGGCCGCGCGGGCGCCGCGCGCCACGATCCCCGCCAGGTCCTCCCGGTCGAAGGCCTCAACGGCGCTCTGCGTGGTCCCGTTGGGGCTGGTGACGGCGCGGCGCAGCGCGGCGGCGTCGGCGCCGTCCTCGGCGAGCATGAATCCGGCGCCGGCGACCGTCTCGTTGGCGATCAGCCGCGCCAGGTCCGCCTCCAGCCCCAGTTCCTCGCCCGCCGCGGCCATCGCCTCGGCAAGGTAGAACGCGTACGCCGGCCCGGAGCCGCTGACCGCCGAGAGCGCGTCCACCAGCTCCTCGGGGATTTCGACGACGGTCCCGGCGGCGGAGAGGAGGTCCCGGGCGGTGCGCAGGTGGTCCGGCCCCGCGGAGGCGCCGGCGGAGATGGAGAGGACACCCCGGCCCAGGCGTGAGGGGGTGTTGGGCATGGTGCGGATGACGGCCTGCCCGGCCGGCAGCGCCGATTCGATCATGGCCGTGGTCACCGCCGCGGCCACACTGATCACGAGGGCGCCCGGCCGCAGCGAGGGCGCGATCTCCCGTGCCAGGGGCAGCACGCCGGCGGGCTTGACCCCGACGATGACGACGTCCGCCGCCGCAGCAGCGTCCCGGTTGGCATCCGGGCTCTCCCCGGAGGCGAGGACCTCGATGCCGTACCGGCCGCGAAGTTCGCGGGCCCGGTCGGGGCGCCGGACGGTGGCCGTGACCGCGGCGGGGTCGAGCCCCGCGGTGAGCAGTCCGCCGAGGATCGCCTCGTTCATCGATCCGGTGCCGAGGAAGGAAAGGTGCGGGGTAGTGGTGCTCATGGGTCAATCCTGCCACGGAGCACTCCCAGCGTTCTCCCAGCGTATTCGCCGGGGAGTCACATGATGGGCCGGTAGCGTTCTTGGTACCTCATGAAGGTGCGAGTGATGAGGACCGGATTCTCCTGATCCGGTCCGGCGCCGCTGGTAAGCCAAGTGTTCCCCCAGTACTTGGCCACACCGGCGGCGTCACTGCGTTAACCGGGGTTTCCGCGGCCGCTGGCCGGCCGCCGGTGGTGCCGGCGCTCAGCCGCCCAGGTGCTCCCGGGCGAAGGAGAGCGTCTCGGCGAGCCACTGCTCGCGCTCGCCCGCGCCGCGGGCCTTGCGCGTGCTGACCTCCACCGCCACCACGCCGCCCCAGCCGGAATCCCGCAGGTGCTGCAGCGCCTCGGCGCACCGCTGCTCCCCCTGGCCCGGCAGGAGGTGCTCGTCCTTGCCGTTGGCGGTGCCGTCGGTGAGGTGGACGTGGCTGAGCCTGCCGCCCAGGCCCCGCATCTCCGTGAAGGAGTCCATCCCGGCGATCGCGGCATGCGAGAAATCCCAGGTAACGGCGTCGTAGGGTTCGGGAACCGGGTTCCAGTGCGGCAGGTAGGCCTTCGCCTCGCGCCCCCGGACCTTCCACGGGTACATGTTCTCCACGGCGATCTTAATGCCGTACTCGGCGGTGACCCGGCGGATCCCCTCGGCGAAGTTCTCCGCGTAGCCGGTCTGCCAGCGGAACGGCGGATGCACGATGACGGTCTTCGCGCCCACCTCGGCGGCCATCGCCGCCGACATTTCGACCTTCGTCCACGCCCGGCCCCACACCTGCTGGGTGAGCAGCAGCGTCGGGGCGTGGATGGCCAGGATCGGCTGCTCGTATCGGGCGCTGAGGCCGCGCAGGAGGTCCGGGTTCTGGCTGATCGAGTTGTTGGTCACCATCACCTCGACGCCGTCGTAGCCGAGGTCCTGCGCCATCGCGAAGGCGTCGTGCACCGACAGCGGGTACACCGAGGCGCTGGAGAGGGCGACGGGAATGGTGGACCGGGAGTCCTCGGGGGGCGTCATTCCGACCGGCCCTTCCCGCGGGCCGGACCGATGCACGGTGCCCACGCCCGTCTCCAGCCCGCCTCCACGCATTCTTCCGCCATCCGTCGAGCCACTCATCCTGTCCATTGTGGGCACCCGGCGGCACCTCCGTGCCGCTGCGGGCCTACTTCCCCGCCGCTACCTTGCGCTTGGCCGGGGCACGCCGGGTCGTCTTCTTCGGAGCCGGGCCCTTGGCCCGCTTCTCCGCGAGCATGTCGATCGCCTGCTCCCGGCTGAGCTCCTCGAGCGCCATCGAACCCGGAACGGTGATGTTCGTGATGCCGTCGGTGATGTACGGGCCGAAGCGGCCGTCCTTCACGACGATCGCCTTGCCGCTCTCGGGGTCGTCGCCGAATTCGGCCAGCGGCGGGGTCGCGGTGCGTCCGCCGCGCTGCTTGGGCTGGGAGTAGATCTCCAGGGCCTGCTTGAGGGTGATCGTGAAGATCTCCTCCTCGGACCCGATGGAGCGGGAGTCGCTGCCCTTCTTCAGGTACGGCCCGAAGCGCCCGTTCTGGACGGTGATTTCCTTGCCCTCGGCGTCCTCACCGAGGACCCGGGGCAGGTTCATGAGCTTGAGCGCCTCCTCCAGGGTCACCGTCTCGACCGACATCGACTTGAACAGCGAGCCGGTGCGGGGCTTGACCTTGGCGGGCTTCTTGGGCGGCTTCGGCTTGCCGTTCTTGTAGTACTCCACCGGCTGGGCCGCGAGCTCCGCCTCGGTCGGCTCCGGGATCAGTTCGATCACGTAGGGCCCGTAGCGGCCGTCGCGGGCCACGATGGTGCGGCCGGTTTCGGGGTCGACGCCGAGCACGCGCTCCTGGGAGACCGGGGTCTCCATCAGCTCGACGGCCTTCTCGGCCGTCAGTTCATCGGGGGCGAGGTCCTCGGGGACGTTGGCGCGCTGCGGCTCGGTGCCCTCGGGCGCGTCGGCCGGCAGCGGCTTCTCCAGGTAGGGCCCGAACTTGCCCACCCGCAGGGTGATGCCGTCGGCGATCTCCACCGAATTGATGCGGCGGGCGTCGATTTCCCCGAGGTCGTTCACGATGGTGTGGAGCCCGGTGTCCTTGCGGTCCCCGTAGTAGAACCGGTCAAGCCATTCCACCCGGCCGGCCTCGCCGCGTGCGATGCGGTCGAGGTCCTCCTCGAGTTCCGCCGTGAAGTCGTAGTCGACGTAGTCGTTGAAGTGCTCCTCGAGCAGGCGCACCACCGAGAACGCGATCCAGCTCGGCACCAGGGCCTGGCCGCGGACGCGCACGTACCCGCGGTCGACGATCGTGGACATGGTGGCGGCGTAGGTCGAGGGCCGTCCGATGCCGCGCTCCTCGAGGACCTTGACCAGGGACGCCTCGGTGTAGCGCGGCGGCGGTGAGGTCTCGTGTCCGAGGGCCTCGATCGCCTCGGCCCCGAGCGCGTCGCCCTTGGCGACGTTCGGCAGCCGGGTTCCCTGGCCGGCGTCGTCGTCCCCGTCCTGGTTGCGGTCCGCGTCGCGGCCCTCCTCGTACGCGGCGAGGAAGCCGCGGAAGGTGATGACGGTGCCCGAGGCCGAGAATTCGGCGTCGCGCCCATCGGCGCTCACGGCGCCGAGGCGCAGCGAGGCGGTCGAGCCTTTGGCGTCGGCCATCTGCGAGGCGACGGTGCGCTTCCAGATCAGCTCGTAGAGCCGGAACTCATCGCCGCGCAGCGACTTGGCGACCTGCGCCGGGGTCCGGAAGGAGTCACCGGCGGGGCGGATCGCCTCGTGGGCCTCCTGCGCGTTCTTCGACTTGCCCTTGTAGAGGCGCCGGGCCTCGGGCACGTACTCCGCCCCGTACAGCTCCGAGGCCTGCCGGCGGGCGGCGTTGACGGCCTGGTCCGAGAGCGCCGGGGAGTCCGTACGCATATAGGTGATGTAGCCGTTTTCGTAGAGCCGCTGGGCGACCTGCATGGTGGTCTTCGAGGAGAAGCGCAGCTTGCGGGCGGCCTCCTGCTGCAGGGTCGACGTCGTGAACGGCGCGGCGGGGCGGCGGGTGTACGGCTTGGTCTCCACCGAGCGCACGGTGAAGGCCGCGGCCTCAAGGCCTGCCGCGAGCGACCGGGCGGACTGCTCGTCGAGCCGCACGACGCCGGAGGCCTTCAATTCGCCGCGGTCGGTGAAGTCCTTGCCTGAGGCGATGCGGCTGCCGTCGACGGAGACGAGCTTGGCGGGGAAGGCGCCGCCCTTGGCGGCGTCCTCCGGGGTGAAGGTGCCGGTCAGGTCCCAGTAGGAGGCCGCGCGGAAGGCCATGCGTTCGCGTTCGCGCTCCACCACGAGCCGCGTGGCGACGGACTGCACGCGCCCGGCGGACAGTCCGCGGGCCACCTTGCGCCACAGCACCGGCGAAATCTCGTACCCGTAGAGGCGGTCGAGGATCCGGCGGGTCTCCTGGGCGTCGACCATCGGGATGTCGAGGTCGCGCATCTCCAGCAGGGCGCGCTGGACGGCTTCCTTCGTGATTTCGGGGAAGGTCAGCCGGTGCACGGGAACCTTGGGCTTCAGCACCTGGAGCAGGTGCCACGCGATGGCCTCGCCCTCGCGGTCACCGTCGGTTGCGAGATAAAGTTCGTCGGCGTCCTTGAGGGCGGCCTTGAGCTCGGCCACCTTCTTCTTCTTGTCGGAGGACACGACGTAGTACGGCTCGAAGTCCTTGTCGATGTCCACCGCGAACTTGCCCACCGAGCTTTTCTTCATCTCGGCCGGGAGGTCGGAGGGCTGGGGGAGGTCACGGATATGGCCCATCGAGGCGGCGACCTCGAAGCCCTCCCCGAGGTAGCCGGCGATGGTCTTGATCTTGCCGGGTGACTCGACGATGACGAGCTTTTTTCCGTGCTTTTTGTCCGATGCCTTAGTGGGCACTTCTCTCCTCGATACGGGGGTGCTGAGCCAGTCCGTCAATGGCGCCCGGCGGGGGTTCCGCTGCTGGCCCTACCCCACCCAGTATGCGGTATGCGTACCTGCATTAGGGTAGCGGCAGAATTCAGGGGGCCGGAATCAGGAATCCGTCGAGCACGAGCCGGCGGGCCATCGCGAGCAGCTTCGGGACGAATTCCGGGTCGTTTTCGCCGAGGAGCACCGCGAGCGCACCGGCGATCTGGCCTGCCGTGAGATCGCCATCGCAGGCCGAGGCGAACCCGGCCAGTTCGGTACTCAGCAGGGTGGTGCGCCGCAGGCCGGCGCCCTGCCGGAGCAGGATCACGCCGGGGTGCTCGGCCCCGGGCCGCTGGTGGCGCTCCTCGGTGACGTCCCCGGCCACCAGGAGGTATTCCCAGGTCAGGTCCCTGCCGTCGGTCCCGTCCTGGGACGCCGCGGGGGATGCCAGCCAGTCGCCGCGCCCGATGGCCGCCCCGAGGTGGGGGCCCAGGGGCTGCTCGACCTCGTGGGTGATCTCCTCGCACCGCACCTGCGCCGGCGCAGAGTCCGGGGTGCGGCGCAGCCAGATGTAGCCGAAACCGACGGCGTGGACCCCGCGGGAGGCGAAGTCGCCGAGGTAGTCCGCATAGCGCCGCACGTAGCCCGCGCGGTCCCGGTTCTCGGCGGCGTCGCGCAGCCACGTCTCGGCGTACTGCAGCGGGGACTGCACCTCCCGCTGGATGATCCAGGCGTCCGTTCCCTCCGGCAGCCATCCGCGGATCCGCTCGTCCCAGGCCCGGCCGGCGGGGATCTCCCAGTTGCCCAGCAGCTGCGCGGTGCCGCCCTCGGTGAGGATTCCGGGCAGGCCGGCCAGGAGTCCGGAGACAATGTCGTCGCCGGGCAGGCCGCCGTCGCGGTAGGTGAACTGGTCCTCGGGGGACTCCGCCGCCGAGCGCGGTGTGATCACGAACGGCGGGTTGGACACCACGAGGTCGAAGCGTTCCCCGGCCACCGGCTCCAGGAGGCTGCCCAGCCGGAGCGAGACCCGCGCCTCAAGGTCGGCGGGGTCGATCCGCAGCGGCCCGGCGTTGAGCAGCAGGTTGAACCGGGTGAAGGCCAGGGCCCGCGGCGAGATGTCGGTCGCGGTGACGTGTTCGGCGTGGGAGAGCAGGTGGAAGGTCTGGATGCCGCACCCGGTGCCCAGGTCCAGGGCCGTGCGCACCCGGGGACGTACGGTGATCTGCGCCAGGGTGAGGGACGCCCCGCCGATGCCGAGCACGTGGTCGTGGCGCAGGACGCCGGGGCGCTGCAGGGCGCCGAGGTCGCTGGCCACCCACAGGTCGCCGTCGGCGTCGGAGGAATAGGGGCGCAGCTCGACGGCGGCGCGCCGGGGCGTGTCCGGGCCCGGGGCGTCCACGGGCTCGATCAGGCGCAGCGCCTGCAGCCCGTCCGCGCCGGTGCCCGGGAAGGCCGAGTCGAGCTGGTCCTGGGTGGGGGTCCCGCCGGCCAGCCACAGCAGGATGGGAACCACCAGCGGCGAGGGGGCCCCGGTGCGCAGCACCTCCTCGCAGGCCAGGAGCACCGGCACCAGCTGGTCGCGGTTCAGCGCCGCGTAGGCCTCCTCGCCGACGAAGTCCGCCACTCCGCCGACCGTGTAGTCCAGGGCGGCGAGGTCGGTGGCCAACGACTCGAGCAGGCCCGGGTGCAGCGCCGAGGGCGCATCCGCCACGTCCTTGTCGAAGCTGCCCACTATGCCGCCCCGGCCGCGGTCGCCTCCGCCTCGTCCGTCTCGCAGCCCTGCGGGCAGCGGAGCGTTTCGGGGCGCGATGCGCAGTCCGCGCAGTACAGGGTGAGGTTGCGGCAGGCGGAGTTCGAGCAGTTCTCGAACTTGTTCGTCGCGGCCGTGCAGCGCGCGCATTTGCCGATGGTCACGGCGTCGCTGCTGAATTCGAGGTGCATCCGCTTGTCGAAGACGTAGAGCGATCCCTCCCACAGGCCCTTGTCGCCGTAGGTCTCCCCGTAGCGCACGATGCCGCCCTTGAGCTGGTAGACCTCGGAGAACCCACGGTTGACCATCAGGCTGGAGAGGACCTCGCAGCGGATTCCGCCGGTGCAGTAGGTGACGACAGGTTTGTCCTTCAGGTCGTCGTACTTGCCCGATTCGAGTTCCGCCACGAAGTCGTGGGTCGTCGAGACGTCGGGCACGATGGCGCCCTTGAAACGGCCGATCTGCGCCTCGAGGGCGTTGCGCCCGTCAAAGAACACGACCTCCTCGCCCTGGCTGCGCTTGGTGTCGATCAGTTCGTGGAGTTCCTCCGGCCGCAGGTGCGTCCCGCCGCCGATCACCCCGTCCGGTCCGACCTTCAGTTCACCGGGTGCGCCGAAGGAGACGATCTCGTCGCGGACCTTCACGCTGAGCCGCGGGAAGTCCTCCGCCCCGCCCTCGGACCATTTGATGTCCATGGTTTTGAAGGCCGGATACTCGCGGGTGGCCTTCACATACCGCTTCACGGCGTCGAGGCTCCCGCCGACAGTGCCGTTGATGCCGTCCTTCGAGATCAGGATGCGCCCGCGCAGCCCCAGGCTTTCGCACAGGCTCCGCTGCCACAGCCGGACCGCGTCCGGGTCCGGCAGGGGAGTGAAGGCGTAGTAAAGGACGATCCGGTTCAAAGGCACGGGTTAAAGGGTACGTTGTGTCTCAAAATCGTCACTGTCCTCCGGCGCTGTGTTTTTTGGCCCCTCCTCCATCTATCGTCAGTGCATGGGCACACAAGGAAGCAACGATCTCCTCTCCACCTGGATCACCGGGTGGGCCGCCTGCCGCGGCTACGACCGGCAGGATGACGGGCGCACCACCTCGGTGGTGCTCACGGACAAGGACGGGCGGGACGAGCATTTCCTCTACGAGCCGTCCGAGGAGCTCCTGCTTCAGGTGGCCGCGGAGACCAAGGCCGACCCGAACCGGGTGCTGACCGTCGCCACCAACCGCATGGAGGAGCTGATCGCGGTGACCCAACCGCTGGAGCTGCGCGTGGTGGACCGGGCGCAGTGCCTGATGAGTGCCGAAATGGCCGACCAGGACGTCGAGGACCCGAAGGCCCCCGATGGGTACGTCCTGGTGCGCCGCGACGAGCCGGGCTGCCGCCGCGTGGAGGTCACCTTCGAGGGCCGGCCCGCGGCCCGCGGCGCTGTCTCGGTCGTCGGTGACTTCGCGGTGTATGACGGCATCGCAACCGAACAGGAATTCCGCCGCCGCGGCCTGGCGAGCTTCGTCATGCGCGCCCTCACCGCGGCCGTGCTCGAGGACGACGTGCGGATCGGCCTGCTGATGGCCACGGCCGACGGGCGCGAGCTCTACCAGTTTCTGGGCTGGCAGCAGCTGGCCGACGTGTTCGTCCTAAGGGGATAACCGCCGCCCGCGTGCCGTCCCCGGCGGGCGGGTGGAAGAATTGTGGGGTGGCACTGCACGATTCCCTCATCCCGCTGCTCGGCGGAGGAGCACACCCGGAGCAGCTGCTGCATGTCCGCGAGATTCCGGCGCGCCGGGCCGGGCACGAACCGTGGCCGGGCTGGGCGCACCCCGACGTCGTGGACGCCTACGCCTCCCTCGGCGTGCACGAGCCGTGGCGCCACCAGGTCCGCGGGGCCGACCTGGCGCACTCCGGGGCGCACACCATCATCGCCACGGGCACGGCCTCGGGAAAGTCCCTGAGCTACCAGCTGCCGGTGCTCGATGAGATCCACCGCAGCGAACTCGCTGACCAGTCGACCCTCGCCCCCGCCGGGTCCGTGGCGCTGTACCTGGCGCCGACCAAGGCCCTCGCCGCCGACCAGCTCTCCGCGGTCGAGGCGCTGAAGCTTCCGACCCTCCGGGCGGCGACCTACGACGGCGACACCGATTCCGGGGCCCGCCGGTGGATCCGCGACCACGCCAACTTGGTGCTGGCCAACCCGGACATGCTCCACTACGGCGTCCTGCCCAACCACACCGCCTGGGCACGCTTCTTCCGCAGGCTCAAGTACGTCATCATCGACGAGGCGCACAGCTACCGCGGGGTCTTCGGCTCACACGTGGCCAACCTCCTGCGCCGCCTGCGGCGGATCTGCGCCAGCTACGGGTCCTCCCCCGTGTTCATCGGCGCCTCGGCGACCTCGGCCGAACCCGCGGCGTCGTTCGGCAGGCTCATCGGCGCCCCGGCGCAGGCTGTCACCGAGGACTCCTCCCCGCACGGCTCCACCACCGTCGCCTTCTGGGAGCCGCAGCTCACCGAACTCCGCGGCGAGAACGGCGCCCGGTCGCGCCGCACCGTGATCGCCGAGACCTCGGACCTGCTGGCAAACCTCGTCTCGGCGCAGGTCCGCACCATTGCCTTCATCAAGTCCCGCCGGGGCGCCGAGAGCATCGCCGCGACCTCGCGGCGGCTGCTCGAGGAGGTCCATCCCAGCCTGCCGGGCCGGGTGGCGGCGTACCGCTCCGGCTATCTCCCGGAGGAACGCCGGGCGCTCGAGGCCTCCCTGCGCAGCGGCGAGCTCCTGGGCGTGGCCAGTACGTCGGCCTTGGAACTGGGCATCGACATCTCGGGGCTGGACGCGGTGCTCGTGGCCGGCTGGCCCGGCACGAGGGCGTCCCTGATGCAGCAGATCGGCCGCGCCGGGCGCTCCGGGCAGGACGCCCTGGCAGCGTTCGTCGCCAGCGACGACCCGCTCGACACCTATCTGGTGCACCACCCCGAGGCGGTGTTCGACGTCGCCGTCGAGGCGACGGTGTTCGACCCGTCCAACCCCTACGTGCTGGGCCCGCACCTGTGCGCCGCGGCCGCCGAACTGCCCCTGACCGACGCCGACCTGGGGTTGTTCGGGCCGTCCTCCTTCGGCCTGCTCGGGCAGCTGACGGCCCAGGGCTACCTGCGCCGCAGGCCGGCCGGCTGGTTCTGGACCCACCCGCAGAGCGCCGCGGGGATGGTCAATCTCCGGGCGGACGGCGGTGGGCCGATTAGCATCGTGGAGTCGGGCACCGGAGCCCTGCTGGGCACGATGGATTCCCCGCAGAGCCACTATCAGGCCCACCCGGGCGCCGTGTATGTGCACCAGGGGCGCACCTACGTGGTGGAGAGCCTCAACGAGCAGGACCACTGCGCGGTGGTCTCCCGCGCCAGCCCCGACTACTACACCCAGGCCCGTGATGTCACCCAGATCGAGGTGCTTGACCGCGGCGAAGCCGAGCAGTGGGGGGACGTGCTGGTGAACTTCGGGGACGTGTTGGTGACGACCCAGGTGGTGTCCTTCCAGCGCAAGGCGTTCGCCTCCAACGAGATCCTGGGCGAGGAACCGCTGGAGCTCGGCGCCCGCGACCTGTTCACCAAGAGTGTCTGGTTCGAGATCGACAACGAGCTGCTGCAGAAGGGCGGCATCTCCGCCGAGGAGCTCCCCGGTGCGCTGCACGCCGCCGAACACGCCGCGATCGGCCTGCTGCCCCTCGTCGCCTCGAGCGACCGCTGGGACATCGGCGGGGTGTCCACGGCCCTCCACGCCGACACCGGGCTGCCGACGATCTTCGTCTACGACGGCCATCCCGGCGGGGCCGGGTTTTCCGAGCGCGGATTCCAGGCCGCACGGGTGTGGCTGACGGCGACCCGCGACGCCATCGCCGCCTGCGAATGCTCCGACGGATGCCCTTCCTGCGTGCAGTCCCCGAAGTGCGGCAACCGCAACAACCCGTTGAGCAAGGCCGGTGCCGTGACGCTGCTGACCCTGATCCTGGCCGGGTCGGCCGCGGCGCCGGTGGAGGCCCGGGCGGCGGCCCACCCCGGACGCTCCGGCTAGACCCGCGAGGCGGACTTCCGCGGCGGACGCCGGCTGCACGCCGCCCCGCCGCGCGGCCGTAGACGACGGATCCGCCACCGCCCGGGGCGCCCGCTGGCGGACAGGCCACCTACGGCGGCTGACCGACCCGCTGCGGCGGCGGGCCGATCCGCTGTGGCGGCGGGCCGGCCCTCGCGGCCCCCGAGGCCGCCGGCAGGACGCCCGGGGTCTCCACCGAGGTGCGCACCGTGATGATCACTCCTCCCGGTCCGGACCGGGAACAGTGCACCAGCTCCGCCCGGTGCCGGTGTGCCGTCTCGCGGGCGACCCCGCAGGGCTCTCCATCCCTGAGGCCCCGGGCGGCGTCCGCGCCGGCCAGTGCCGCAAGGTCCGCGGCAGCCGCCGCCCGGGCGCCTCCGACGGCAGCCTGCACCAGGAGGACGAGCGCCGCAAGGATCAGGATGAGGACCGCGGCCAGGCCCGCGGCAAGCACCGTACCGCTCCCCCGCTCCCGATGGAGGCCGTCATCGGGCATGTTCGGACCACCCGGAGGCCGTTGCCGAGAGCCGGACCTCCATCAGGTCGAGGAAGGGACCGTGGACCTTCGAGCTCACGGTGACCGAGGTCCAGCGGCCGTCCCCGGCCAGCTCCACGTCGGCGCCCGGACCGGCCAGGCTGCGCACCGTCGCCGCGACCGAACCTGCGGCCTCCCCGCGCACCACCTCCCGCGCGCCGGCCCGGGCCGCCTCCTCGAGGCGAAGCTGGACGACCCCGATGGACGCGGCACCCAGAAACGCCCCAAGGAGCAGGACGAGCGCCGGCAGGGCCACCGCCAGCTCGGCGGTGACCGCTCCCCGTTCGGGCGCCCGTCCACTCCGCAGGTGCCGGCTCACGCCCTCACCCGAAACTGAGGGCGCTGCTGATCAGGGCCGTGAGCATTTCACGGATCTCGCCGCTGGAAAGGACAGCCACCAGCAGCGCAGCGAACCCGACCGCGGCCAGGGTCACGATCGCGTATTCGGCCGTGGCCAGACCGGCTTCGCGCATCCCTGCGGAAACACGGCCCGCCAGCGGGTGCCCGGACCGTCCGGTGCCGGTGCCCGGATGCGCGGTCCCGTCACCGGAGGATGGCCCGGCGCCGGAGAATGGCGCGTCGCCTGAGGACGACCCGTCGGTCGGGGGCAGGCCTCCGGCGCTGGACCCGGCCTCCGCGGTGAGGCCCGCCGCCGGGCCGGGGGCGCCGGTGGAACCGGGCCCCGAGGGCCCGGAGTCCTTGGCCTCCGGCTTCAGCCCGCCGGACGGTGGGCCGGGGTGGACGGGCGCGGTGCGCGGCGCGGTGGTGCAGCGGCAGGATCCGACGGCCGCTTGAGTGGCCCGCCCTTGGTGCCGGACTGCAGGGGACAGAATGGTTCTCGCCATGGGGGTTCTCCTCGGTTTCTCGTCCCGCCGATACCCGGCGGGACCGGGGTGGATGCCGCGGCTGCGGCGTAGTCCGACTCTCCCGCCCGCGGCGGCCCCGTGGGCCCGCCAGGGTCCCTAAGTGGATAAGCCGGGCAGGTGTACCGCTCACCCTGCGGGCAGGAGTGCAAGGACGACCGGCACAACGCCCAGGCAGGCGAAGGCCGGCAGTGCACACACTCCGAGCGGAACGACGAGCCGGACGCCCAGGGCGGCCGCCCGCCGCTCCAGCTCGCGGTTCTGCCGCCGGCGCAGCTGCGCCGCACGGGCGTGGACGAGTGCGGCCGACGGCGCCCCCGTCACCGCGGCAAACCCGAGTGCGGTCCGGAGCTCCTCCACCGCCGTCCGGTCGGCACGGCTGAGGGGAACGGGACCGGCTTCCCAGGCCGTCTTCCACGCCGCGCCCAGCTCCAGTGCGCCCCGGACGCCGCGAAGCTTGAGCGCCACTGGCGCTGCACACGAGTCGGCCAGCACCCCCAGCGCATAAGTTACCGGAGCTCCGGCAGTCAGCATCGCGCCGATCAGGTCGAGCATCAGCGGGACATCGGTGATGCCGGTCGGCGACCCGCGGGGATCCCCGGTCCGGGCGCTCAGGTGCGGGACGGGCCGGGTGGCCCCGAGCACCGCCAGCGCTGCGAGCAGAAGGAGTGCAACGCCGACCCCGGCCGGTATCACGGACCCCTCACCGCGGCGGCCACCAGCCGGCTCGACCACACCCGCCCGGCGAGCATCAGGCCCAGGCCGAGCAGGAGCACCAGGACGCCGAGGGAAGACCCGAAGAGGACCCCCAGGGGATTGACGCCCATGAGGTAGCCGAGCAGGACCCCAACGACCGGCAGCCAGCCGAGCAGCGTGACGGTGGCCCTCGGTCCTGCCAGTGCCGTCTCCCGCGCGGCCTGCGCATCCACCGCCGCCTCCAGCTGCCCCGCGTACCGGGTCAGCACCTCCGCCAGCGGCGCGCCGCTGCGCTCGGCGACCGAGAAACACGCCGCCAGGTCCGTCCACAGAGTCGGAGCCGGATTGCCCGGTGCCGAGCGCGGCCCCACCCGGACGCGGACAGTGGTGCCGGCGGTGTTGCCGGCCGCGCGGAGCACCTCGGGAACGCCCAGGCCCAGGGACGCGCTGCGCCCGGCCGCCCGGAGCACGGGGAGGCTCCGCACGGCAAAGACGGACCCGCCATCGGCGGCGTCGGCGTAAAGGGCCTCAAGGTCGTTCCACAACAGCAGCGGTGACCGTCCGGCCCGGAGAAGTCCGGTGACCTGGTGCACCAGGAGGGCCGGTTCATGTGCCTGCCCCGCCGGCTCCCGGCGGAAGAACCCCATGAAGTTCCGGCGGTCGGCGGCGCGGGTGCCGGCGGCGGACAGTGCCGGCCGCGCGGGGATCCCCGGCGGCAGCGGCGGGGTGGACTGGAGCACCAGGACCGCCAGCGCAAGCATCAGACCGACCAGCAGCCCGGTCACGGCGGAGCCTCCCCCGGAACCAGGCGGGCGGCGAGCGCCGCCCAGGCCTCCCCGCGCGTACATCCGGAGCCGGTGGAGGTCAACGCCGGCCGGACGACGAGCCGGCTGCCGCCCAGCCCGACCACGGCGATCTGCTCCACCCGCCGGCCCCGGGCGCCGCGGACCAGATGGATGACCACATCCAGCGCGCTGGCGGCCTGCACGGCGAGCGCCTGCGGAGCCAGCCCGGCCAGGGCTCCCAGTGCCGTTAACCGGGCCGGGACGCTGACGGCGGAGTTCGCATGGACCGTCCCTCCGGCGCCGTCGTGCCCGGTGTTCATCGCCGCGAGCAGTTCGCGGACCTCCGCACCCCGGCACTCACCGACGACCAGCCGGTCCGGGCGCATCCGCAGGGCCTGCCGCACCAGTTCCCCCAGGTCCACCGCGCCGGCCCCCTCGACGTTCCCGTGGCGGGCCTGGAGCCCGACGGCGTGGGGGTGCAGGGGGTTCAGTTCCGCGGCGTCCTCCACCAGGACGAGGCGTTCGGCCGGGCTGCTCAGGCCCAGCAGGGTCGAGAGGAGCGTGGTTTTCCCCGTGCCCGTCGCCCCGCTGATGAGGAAGTTCAGCCGCCTGCGGACCACCTGTGTGAGGACGGCGGCCATATCGGCCGGAACGGTGCCCGCGGCGCACAGCTCGGAAAGGGTGAAGACCCGCTCCCGGCGGATGCGGATGGACAGCAGCGTTCCCCCTGTCGAGAGCGGCGGAAGCACAGCATGCACCCGAAAGTCATGAAGACGCACGTCGACGCAGGGGTTGGCGTCGTCGAGCCGCCTGCCTCCGGCCGCGACCAGCCGGGAGGCAAGGGCCCGGACCTCGGCGTCGCCGGCGAAGCGCAGCGGGACGCGCCGCAGGCCAGCCTCCCCATCCACCCAGACCTCCCCCGGGCCGTTCACCAGGATGTCCGTGACCGTTCGGTCCTGGACGAGGGGATGCAGCGGCCCGAGCCCCTGCAGTTCGGCCCGGATCCCGTCGACGGCGGCGAGGGTCCCTTCCGAGCCGAGGAGCCTGCCCGTGGTGCGGACGGCGTCGGCCAGCCCGGCACCGGTCACCGGAGCCGAATCGGCGATCACCTTCTGACGGACCAGCGCCACCATGTCCAAGTCGGGCCCGGCGGCCCGGTTCCGGCCCGGCCCCCGACCATCCCGGCGGGACCGGGCACCGGGCTGCTCCTCCGTCATGCCGCGGACCGGGCATCGAGGACGGTACCAAGGAGACCACGGCACAGCCTGCGGACCCGGCGCTCCCGTCCCCGGTCCAGGAGCCGTCCCTGGGCTTCGGCGGCGGGCACTCCCGGCAGATGCGGCAGGACGGAAGGTTCGGGCACCTCCAGCATCTCCGCCACCCGGTGCGGAAGGAGTCCGCCCCGCACCGGTCCGCGCAGCACGACGGTCACCGGTGCGGGTGCGAGCCCGGGGAGCAGCGCGGCGGCCGCCGCGACCGGGCGCAGCCGGGCCGGCACCAGGAGCACCACACCGGCGCAGGAGCCCAGCATCGCATCGTCCAGACCCGCCCCCGCCCCGAGGTCGACCACGGTCAGCTGGAAAGCCTGGCGGGCGGCGTCCAGGACGGGGCCGGCGGCGGAGCTCCCGCCGGGCGTCGGCGGCAACGGACCATGGGAGAGCACGGAAAATCCGGCGTACCGCGGAAGGGCGGCAGCGAACTGTGCGGGATTGAGTGCCCCACGCACGCCGTCCAGATCCTGCCACCGCAGCCCGGCGGCGGCGGCGTCCCCCAGCGCCAGCTCGAGGCCCCCGCCCAGGGGGTTTCCGTCCACCAGCAGGGTCGCCGACCCCGCGGACGCCGCGCAGTCGGCAAGCCAGCAGCTGAGCGTGCTCGCCCCGGACCCGCCCGCCGCGCCGACCACCCCGAGCACCGGCCCCGCCGCGGCGGCGCGGGCCCGGCCCAGGTGCTCGGCGAGCCATCCGGCGGCCTGCGGCAGGATCGCCACCTTTCCGGCACCCCACTTCGCCGCCGCTGACCACGCCGCGTCCTCCTCGTCCCGCAGTCCAACCACTATCGCCGGGCACTCCTGTGGAAGTTTTTCCCCATCTGCACCCGGGGCGAGGAGCACCACGGAGGGGTGATGCCTGAGGGCCTCGGGGAGCCCTGCGGCCAGGATCAGCCCGACCCCGGCCGCCGCCGCGACCCGCGCGGCTTCATCCTGCAGGGCCTGCGCCGCCCCGACAAGCACCACGCGCTGCTCCTCCGCGCCGGCCGGGGTCCAGGAACGCCGCTCAGTCATGCCCCAAGGGTGCGCGGCCGCCGATCCCGCGTGGTGCCGGCGGGCCGGTATGTGGACAACACTCCGGGCCCGAAGGATCCGTGCGGGCCCGGTGCTGCGCATCTCCCGGGCCGGGGGCGGGCAGAATGGGGACATGTATGTCGCCGTGGCGCACCCGCCCAGCACGGACCGGGACACCGCCGCCGTCTTCCAGCCCCTCGACGCCGCCGGCACGCCGTCGGGACCGGCCGTCGGTGCAGCCGCCGCCGACCTGCACAGCACCTTCGCCCGCTTCGAGGCCGGAGCGCCCCGCTGGGTCTGGGACGGCACCCGCGCCTGGTATCCGGGGCTGCTCGCCGCCGGCATCAGCGTGGAGCGCTGCCACGATCTTGCGCTCGCGCGCGCCATCCTCGCCCTCTCGCCCTACTGTGCCCCCTCGCCCTACACCGAGGAACTGCGCTCGCGCCTGGCGGACGGCGAGGAGCCGGCCCTTCCCCGCCAGGTCATGCCGCCCCCGCCGGCGCCCAACCAGAGCAGCCTGTTCGACGAGGCGCCCACGTCATCGGGGCCCGGCATCGACGCCGTCACCTCGGAGTTCCGGGCCCAACTGCAGGCCGTCGCCGGATCCACCCATCAACGCAGGCTCGCCCTGCTGCTGGCCGCCGAGTCGGCCGGGGCCCTGCTGGCCGCCGAGATGGAAGCCACCGGGCTTCCCTGGCGGCGCGACATCCACGAGGAGCTGCTTGAGCGGCTGCTCGGGTCCCGCCCGCCGGAGGGGCAGCGCCCGCCGGCCCTTGAGCGGCTCGCCGCCGAACTCCGGGAGGCGCTGGGCAACCCGACGCTCAATCCGGATTCGCCGCAGGAACTCATCCGGGCGCTGCACCGGGCGGGCATCGAGGTGGCGACCACCCGGTCGTGGGAGCTCGAACAGCAGAAGCACCCGGCGATCGAGCCGCTGCTCGCCTACAAGAAACTCTCGAGGCTCCTGACGGCCAACGGCTGGACCTGGCTGGACACCTGGGTGGACAGGGGCCGCTTCCGCCCCGAGTACGTCGTCGGCGGGGTGGTGTCCGGACGGTGGGCCTCCCGCGGCGGTGGTGCGCTGCAGATCCCGAAGATGGTGAGGGATGCGGTCCGCCCCGACCCGGGCCATGTGCTGATCGTCGCCGACGCCGCACAGCTGGAGCCGCGAGTCCTGGCCGCCCTGGCGCAGGACTCCGCCCTGGCCGCCGCCGCGCGCGGAAAGGACCTGTACCAGGGCATCGCCGAACAGGGTTTCGGCGGGGACCGGGCCAAGGCCAAGCTCGCGATGCTCGGCGCCATGTATGGGGCCACGACCGGCGAGTCGGGGCGCCTGATGCCCCAGCTGGCCCGCACCTACCCCCGGGCCATCGGCGTCGTCGAATCGGCCGCCCGGATCGGGGAGTCCGGCGGAACGGTCGGCAGCTACCTCGGCCGCGGGTGCCCTCCGGCCTCGGAGCGGTGGCGGGCCGCCCAGCGGACCACCACGGCGGAGGAGCAGCGCCGCGCCGACGCCGCCGCCCGGTCCCGGGGACGCTTCACCAGGAACTTCGTGGTGCAGTCCACTGCCGCCGAATGGGCGCTGTGCTGGCTCGCGGAGGTCCGGCGCAGGCTCCGGCAGCTGGGCGGTCCCGCTGCCGTGAACGGCGTCGTTTTCTTCCTGCACGACGAGGTCATGCTGCATGTTCCCGAGGAACGCGCCGGCGAGGTGAGCCGGCTCATCGAGGAGGCCGCTGCGGCGGCCACGGACCTGATGTTCGGCACGATTCCGATCGAGTTCGCCGTCAACATCCTGGTGGTCCGCTCCTACGCCGACGCGAAGTAGCGCCGACCCCGCCGCCGCCCCTCCCCCGTCGAGACTGCACATCACCACCCCAAAGCGCCTCCAGAAGGGGGTTAGCTGCACACTCGATGGGAGAGGGCAACCCAGAGGGGGTTAGCTGCACACTCGGCGGAGACCGGCAGCCAAGGACGACGGCGGCGCCCCGGATCCGGAGCTGCGGCTAGACCGGCGGAGGGATGACCTTCGACTCGTCCCACGGCTCGGTCCAGCCCAGGGCGTCGAACAGGGAACTGACGACCATCCCGGTGAACCCCCACACCGTCGCCTCGGGAAGAACGAACGCCGGGCTCCTGCTGGTGAAGCCGGCGCGCTCGACCACCACGGTCCTGCGGTTGGCCGGATTGAGCAGGTCCCGGACCGGAGCCCGGAAGACCTGGGCGGACTCGCCCTCGTCCACCACGCCGACCGGGGTGGGCAGGATCCACCAGCCGAGCACGGGCGTCACGAGGAAGTTGCTGTAGGGAAGCCCGATCTCCGGCAGCGCCCCAAGCACCTCCACCCCGGAGGGTTCAAGGCCCGTTTCCTCCTGCGCCTCCCGCAGCGCAGCCGCCCGTTCGTCGGCGTCACCGGGATCGATGGTGCCGCCGGGAAACGCCACCTGCCCGGGGTGGTGGTTCAGGGAGTCGGCCCGCTGGACCAGCAGGAGGTCCAGGTCGGCCGCCGCGGAGGCCGGGTGACCGGGTGCCAGATGGTCATCGGCGGTCCCGAAGAGGATCAGCACAGCGGCCCGCCGAGCCTTCTTGGGGTTGAGGATGCGCAGGTGCCAGCTGGTCGGCAGGTCCAGCGTCTCGGCGTCCTTCATGACCTCGGCGTAGTCCCGCAGGGACTGGTAGGCGCTCACGTTCCGAGGGTGTAGCCGGCGGCGCGGAGCTCGTCGCGGGTCTGCCCGCTGCGCATCAGCTCCAGCAGTTCCTCGCGGCCCGGCGCCAGTTCGTACTTCAGCAGCTTGGCCGCCTTCGCCGGGTCCACCTCCCCGTCGCCGTAGGAGGGGCAGAGCGCGGCGACCGGGCAGGCACCGCAGGCCGGCTTCTTGGCGTGGCAGATCCGGCGCCCGTGGAAGACCAGCCGGTGGGACAGGTCCGTCCAGTCCCGCGGCTCGAAGAGGGCCGCGACGTCCATTTCCACCTTGACCGGGTCCTCCGACGCGCTCCAGCCGAAGCGGCGCGCGAGCCGGCCGAAGTGGGTGTCGACGGTGATGCCCGGAATGCCGAAGACATTGCCCAGCACCACGTTGGCCGTCTTCCGTCCCACCCCGGGCAGGGTGACCAGATCCTCGAGCCGGGCCGGCACCTCCCCGTCGTACTCGTCGACGAGGCGGTTCGAGAGGGCCAGCAGGCTGTTCGCCTTGGCCCGGAAGAACCCGGTGGGCCGGATCAGTTCCTGCAGTTCCTCCGGGTCGGCCTCGGCGAGCGCCCGAGCGTCCGGGTAGCGCTCGAAGAGGACGGGCGTCGTCAGGTTCACCCGCACGTCGGTCGTCTGGGCCGAGAGGACCGTGGCCACGAGGAGTTCGAAGGCGTTCCGGAAGTCCAGTTCGGCGTGGGCGTACGGGTAGAGCTCGCCGAGCACCCGGTTGATCCGCCGGGCGCGCCGCTTGAGGGCCGTGGCCGATACGGCCTCCTTGGTCTGCGCCTTCATGAACCGGCCTCCCGTGCCTGGTGTCCTGGAGCCCGCCGGGGATTACTCCCGCGGGGCCCGTTCGATATTGGTGAGGTTGCGCATGACGCCGATCTGGCCGGTCCGCTTGTCCTGCACGAGGAACTCGGTGCCCCGGTCCTCGATGCCCACTTCCCAGTCGCCGGGGTGCACCACGAAGAGCTGGCGGCCCGTCTGTTCGTCCACGACGGGCCGGGGCGTGCCGACCGCGAACCAGAACGCCTCGACGACCTGGTCCTCGTCGGCGCTGCGGGTTGCCGAGATGGTCTCCTGCTGCCGGGGGCCCGCCTCGGCCACTGGGTGCACGCGGGTCTGCGCCTCCGACGCCGCTCCGGCGCCGGCCGTGGCCTGATGCGCCGCGGTCTCCCCGGCACCCGTCTGCCCCGCCGGCTCCGCCTTCGCGGCGCCCTGGCCCGCGGTCCGGTCGCCGGAGGGCTGGCCGGCCACCGCAGCGGACTGCTGATCGGCACCGAGGGCCGTCGCTCCGGCGGCGGCCGCAGCGGCAGTGGCCCCGGCTCCGGCCTGTGCCACCGGCGTCGACGCGGCGGTGGAAGACCCGGAGGACGCGGCGGTGGCGGACGCGGCAGTGGAGGCTGCGGCGGACCGTTCGTCCGTGCCCGCAATCGGAACCTCAACAGAGTGCTGCTTGACCTTCTCCTGCTTGGCCTTCTCCGGCTTGGCGGGTTTCGGTTCCTTGGCCGGCTTCGGCCGGGTCGGCAGGATGCCACGGGCCACCGGGTGCGCCGGAGCCTCGGAGCGCTCGGTGAAGTCCTTCGCGAAGAACGGCAGGTGCGGCCCAAGCACCGTTGCCGCCAGCATGCCCAGGGCGCCGATGAGCGAAACCAGCGGCCCGATGTGGAAGGCGGTCATGGTCTGGAGGAAGAAGAACGCGGCGGCGAGTACCGCAGCGATGGAGGCGAACTGGTCGACCGAGAGCGACCCGACCCGCAGGCCCGAGGCGCCCCGCCTCCGCCCGAGGACGAGGGCCGCGGCGGCGACCGGGAGCAGGATGCCGATGCCCACGAAGAACAGGGGCAGGGTGTTCCAGAAGTTCGCGTAGCGGACCTCTCCCCGGAAGAAGGGCAGCAGCGTTCCGAGGAAGATCACGACGGCGGAGGCCAGCAGGACCACCTCGCGGAGCGTGAACGGCCCGGCCACGGCCTTGCTCGAGCTGTACGGGCCGTCGATGGCGGGCCCGCGGCGCACGGCGGCGCCGGACGGATTTTCCCCCGCCCCGGCGGAGCTTCCGGCGGAACCTCCGGCCGGAGCCCCGCGGTCGGACTGCACGACGGCGGTGTCTCCGGCGGCCCGGCCGCCGGCGGTGTCAGCGCCGCGTCCGACCGCCGTGGCGGCGTCCGCGGGCTCGGCCGGCCCGCCCACGCCGGCCGTCCGGTTCTTGGAATCTTCGGTCATCGTTGTTCTCCCGTTCGTGGCGGCGGCACCGGGCCGCGCGGGAGCAGCCGGCGCGGGACCGGCTGCTCATGTCCTTCCTCCACAGTAGCCACCCGCCATCCCCTTTCTCTAGCACGCCCGGTGCGGGGGCGGGGCGGCGGAACCACTCAACGCACAAAGACGGCCTTTCACATCTCCTGTGTGATCGCCAACACACGACCGGCGAACTGGCCGATAATGTCAGGGGAAGTGCGGCGGCGCAGCGGAGCGCTGCGCCGCCGAGGAGTTCACCCAGGATTGGATCGAGCCGCAGAGGGGAAAGAAATGTCCGAAAGCGCCCAGAGGCACGGCGACGCGTTCGAAAACCTGCTTCACGAGGAACGCCGTTTCCCGCCCAGTGAGGAATTCGCCGCGCAGGCCGTCGCCCAGCCCTCGCTCTATGAGGAGGCCCGCAGCAGGGGGCCCGAGTTCTGGGCGGACCAGGCCCGGGCCTGCCTGTCCTGGGAGACCGACTTCACCCAGACCCTCGACTGGTCGGAGGCTCCCTTCGCGAAGTGGTTCGTCGGCGGGAAGCTCAACGCCGCGTACAACGCGCTCGACCGGCACGTCGAGGAGGGGCGCGGCGACCGCGTCGCGATCCACTTCGAGGGCGAGCCCGGCGACACCCGCAGCTACACATACGCCGAGCTCACCGAGTCGGTGAAGAAGGCCGCCAACGCCTTCGAATCCCTCGGCGTGGCCAAGGGCGACCGGGTGGCCGTGTACCTGCCGATGATCCCCGAGGCAGTCATCACCATGCTGGCATGCGCCCGCATTGGAGCGGTGCACTCGGTGGTGTTCGGCGGTTTCTCCGCCGACGCGCTGCGCAGCCGGATCGACGATGCCGAGGCCAAGCTCGTCGTCACCGCCGACGGCACCTACCGGCGGGGCAAGCCCAGCGCGCTCAAGCCCGCCGTCGACGCCGCCCTCGAAAAGGAGGGATCGACCATCACCCACGTGGTGGTGGTGCGGCGCAACAACGAACCGGTCGAGTGGACCGAGGGACGGGACGTCTGGTGGGACGACGTCGTCGACTCCGCCCCCAACGAGCACACCGCCGTGGCGCACGACTCCGAACATCCGCTGTTCATCCTCTACACCTCCGGCACCACCGGCAAACCCAAGGGCATCCTCCACACCACCGGCGGCTTCCTCACCCAGACGGCCTTCACCCACAAGTACACCTTCGACCTGCGCCCGGAGACCGATGTCTTCTGGTGCACCGCCGACATCGGCTGGGTGACCGGGCACAGCTACGTCGCCTACGCCCCGCTGATCAACGGTGCCACGCAGCTGATGTACGAAGGCACCCCGGACACCCCTCACCAGGGCCGGTGGTGGGAGCTGATCGAGAAGTACAAGGTCTCGATCCTCTACACCGCCCCCACGGCCATCCGCACCTTCATGAAGTGGGGACGGGACATCCCGAAGAAGTACGACCTCTCCTCGATCCGGGTCCTGGGCTCCGTGGGGGAACCCATCAACCCCGAGGCATGGATGTGGTACCGGGAGATCATCGGCGGCGGGAAGGCCCCCATCGTCGACACGTGGTGGCAGACCGAGACCGGCGCCCACATGATCGCTCCCCTGCCCGGCGTGACCAGCACCAAGCCCGGCTCCGCCCAGGTGGCCATGCCCGGCATCGCCGTCGATGTCGTCGATGAGATGGGCGAATCGGTGCCCAACGGCGCCGGCGGCTACCTCGTGATCCGGGAGCCGTGGCCGGCGATGCTGCGCGGCATCTGGGGCGACCCGGAGCGCTTCAAGCAGACGTACTGGTCGCGGTTCGACAATATGTACTTCGCCGGCGATGGAGCGAAGAAGGACGAGGACGGGGACATCTGGCTGCTCGGCCGGGTCGACGACGTCATGAACATCTCCGGGCACCGGCTGTCCACCACCGAGATCGAATCGGCCCTGGTGAGCCACCCGTCGGTGGCCGAGGCCGCCGTCGTCGGGGCGAAGGATGAGACCACCGGCGAAGCGGTGGTGGCCTTCGTGATCCTGCGCGGCTCAGCCAAGGACGACGACGACATCGTCACCACCCTGCGCAACCATGTGGGCAAGGAGATCGGCCCGATCGCCAAGCCGCGCAACATCCTCGTGGTGCCGGAGCTGCCCAAGACCCGCAGCGGAAAGATCATGCGGCGCCTGCTCAAGGACGTCGCCGAGGGGCGGGAGGTGGGGGACGCGACGACGCTGGCGGACAACACCGTGATGCAGCAGATCGCGGCCTCACTGCGGAAGTAGGCCCCCGCTGGTCCGCCCGCTCACCCGCCGCCCTGCGGCGGATAAGCGGGCGGATCTGTGAGATTGGACTCAAACGTTGGTAACCGCGCCGCAGGCGGGTGGACAATCGTCAGCGTGTCAAGTTCACTCGCCGCCGCGCCCGCCCCCACCACCCGTCCCCGGATGGCCCGCCGCGCCGCCGGCGCCTCCTTCGTGGGAACGGCCCTTGAGTCCTACGACTTCTACGTCTTCGGAACGGCCGCCGCGCTGGTCTTCAATGAAGTGTTCTTCACCCAGCAGGACCCCCTGGCCGGGACCCTCTACGCTTTCCTGATCTTCGCGATGGGCTTCGTCGCCCGTCCGCTGGGCGCCATCCTCTTCGGGCACCTCGGTGACCGCATCGGCCGCAAGAAGACCCTGATCTGGACCATCACCCTCATGGGCCTGGCCACCGGCACGGTCGGGCTGCTCCCCGACTACAACACCATCGGCGTGTGGGCGCCGATCCTCCTCACGGTGCTGCGCCTGCTCCAGGGGCTCTCGCTGGGCGGCGAGTGGGGCGGCTCCATCCTCATCGCCACCGAGCACGCCGAACCCCGCCGTCGCGCCCTCTACGCCTCGATCCCCCAGCTTGGTTCGCCGGTGGGCACCATGCTCATCTCCCTCATCTTCCTGATCCTGACGGTCGCCGCGCCCGACGTCATGGCGTCGTGGGGCTGGCGCATCCCGTTCCTGCTGGCCTTCCCCTTCCTCGCCGTGGCGATCTACCTGCGCCTTGCCATCGACGAGACCCCGGTCTTTCGGGACGCGGCGACCTCCAACTCGCTTGCCCGCATCCCCTTCCTGGAGATGATCCGCTCGCAGCCGGTGGCCATCGTGGTGGCCGCGGCCTCCGCGGTGCTCGGCATCGGCTCCTACTTCCTCATGGTGTCCTACACCCAGGCCTACGGCACCGAACGGCTGGGCCTGAGCGAGGCGACGGTCCTCAACGCCGCCCTGGTCGGGTCGCTGCTCCAGCTCGTCACCATCCCCGCCTTCGGCTACCTCGCCATGCGGATCGGATCGGCCAAGGTCGTCGCCGGCGGCGCCCTGGGCACGGCCCTGATTGCCTTCCCGCTCTACTGGGTCATCAGCATCTCCACGGCGCCGACCTACATCGCCGCGATCCTCATCGGCGGCATCCTGCCGACCGCCACCTGGGCGGCCCTCGGCGGACTCATGGCGGACATCTTCAACCCCCGCACCGCCTTCACGGCGCTGTCCTTCGCCTACAGCCTCGCGGCGATCGCCGCCGGCTTCGTCCCCTCAATCACCCAGGCCTTCGGGCAGGCCACCGACGGCGCCTGGTGGCACCCGGGCATCGTGCTGGCGGTGCTCAGCCTGGTCACCTTCGTCGGGGCGCTTCTGGCGGTCCGCCTCCGCGCGCGCCAGCAGGCCGCCGCCTCCGCGCTGTAGGCGGCGGGCTGGGGCATAGTTAAGCCATGACCGCGGCCCCCTCACCCAGCATCCTCCTGCTCAACGGCCCCAACCTGAACCTGTTGGGGACGCGGGAGCCGGAGATCTACGGCACCTCCACCCTCGCCGACGTCGAGGAAACGGCCCGCGCGGCCGCGGCCGCGCGGGGTTGCACGCTGCGGGCCTTCCAGTCCAACCACGAAGGCGCCCTCATCGACGCCATCCACGGCGCGGTGGGCACCGCCGGCGGGATCGTCATCAACGCCGGCGCCTACACGCACACCTCGGTCGCCCTCGCCGACGCGCTGGCCGCCGTGGACCTGCCCGTGGTGGAGGTCCACCTGAGCAACGTCCACCGGCGCGAAGCGTTCCGGCACACCTCCTATATCTCCGCCGTCGCCGACGCCGTGATCGTGGGGGCGGGGGTCGAGGGATACCGCTTCGCGGTGGAGCACCTCGCGGCGCGGCTGGGGGCCGCGGCGGGAGCGAGTCCGAAAAGTTAGCTCCCGCACGGAAGGTCGCCTTACGCGAAAAGCGCACCTGTGGTGCACCATAGTTCCATGACGGATATCACTCCCGCCGGTACGGCGGCCAGCGACGCGCCCCTGCTCGAAGTCCGGGACCTCGCGATCAGCTTCCGCACCACCCACGGTGAGGTACGCGCCGTCGAGAACGCCAGCTTCACCCTTCGACGCGGAGCCACCCTGGCCATCGTTGGGGAATCCGGCTCCGGCAAGTCGACGACCGCCATGGCCTGCATCGGCCTGCTTCCGGGCAACGGCAAGGTCACCTCGGGCAGCATCCTCTTCGAAGGCCAGAACCTCGTGAGCCTGCCCGAATCCAAGATGCGCTCCATCCGGGGGCGGGCCATCGGCCTCGTGCCGCAGGACCCGATGTCCAACCTGAACCCCGTCACGAAGATCGGCACCCAGGTCGCCGAGACGCTGCTGGTCCACGGGATGGCCACCAAGAACAACGTCAAGCAGAAGGTGATCGAGGTCCTCTCCGCCGCAGGCCTGCCCGACGCCGGCGAACGGGCCAAGCAGTACCCCCACGAGTTCTCCGGCGGCATGCGCCAGCGCGCCCTGATCGCCATCGGCCTCGCCTGCCAGCCGCGCCTGCTGATCGCCGATGAGCCGACGAGCGCCCTCGACGTCACCGTCCAGCGCACCATCCTGGACCAGATCGACACCATGACCGACCAGCTCGGCACCTCAGTGCTGCTGATCACCCACGATCTGGGGCTCGCGGCCGAGCGCGCCTCCGACCTCGTGGTGATGCACCGCGGCAGGGTCGTCGAGACCGGCCCCGCCCAGCAGCTGCTCAACGACCCCCAGCACCCCTACACCCAGTCGCTGGTACGCGCCGCCCCGTCCGTCGCGGCGGTCCGCCTGCGCCCCGGCGCCTACAACGACGACGCCGCCAAGCGGGCGAAGCTCGCCGAGGCCGTCTTCGCCGAGCACGAGAGCGGCAAGGTCGCGCCCCCGGCGAACATCGTGGAGATCCGCGACCTCACCAAGGTCTACAAGCGCCGCGGCAGCTCCGAGGACTTCTATGCGGCGAAGAATGTCACCCTCGACGTGCCCCGGGGCCAGACCGTGGCCATCGTCGGGGAGTCCGGCTCCGGTAAAACCACAACAGCCCGGATGCTCCTGAAACTCATCGAGCCCACCTCGGGCACCATGACCTTCGACGGCATGGACGTCGCCACCCTCGACAAGGCCCAGCTCAACGACTTCCGGCAGCGGGTCCAGCCGATCTTCCAGGACCCCTACTCCTCACTGAACCCGATGTTCACCATCGAACGCATCGTCGAGGAGCCGCTCAACGCCTACAAGCGCGGCTCCAAGAAGGAACGCGCCGCCCGCGTGCGGGAACTGATGGACCAGGTCGCCCTGCCCCAGAACGCCCTGCGCCGCTACCCCTCGGAGCTCTCCGGCGGTCAGCGCCAGCGCGTGGCCATCGCCCGGGCGCTGGCCCTGAAGCCCGAACTGCTTGTCTGCGACGAGCCCGTCTCGGCACTCGATGTGCTCGTGCAGGCGCAGATCCTCAAGCTCCTTGGGGACCTGCAGGCCGAGCTCGGCCTGAGCTACCTGTTCATCTCCCACGACCTCGCCGTGGTGCGCCTGATCTCCGACTATGTGTGCGTCATGAAGGACGGCGAACTCGTGGAGGCCGCGAGCTCCGAAGAGGTTTTCCAGAACGCGCGCCACCCCTACACGCGCCGGCTGCTCGCCTCAATCCCAGGCAACGAGCTGCGGATCGAGGGCGGCATCGCCTCCTGAGGCCCCCGGGCCGGCAACTCCCGGCGTCCCGTGGACATCCTCCGCGGGAGGATGTCCACTCCCAAATGCGCGCGGGCCGGGGCCGAAAATAGCCGCGGCCTCCGGGTAGCCGCGTGGGTATTGTGGGTGCATGAGTGCCGTAGCCGGAATCACTGCAACCCTGGACGGCCGCTTCGCGCGGGAACTGCCGGAGCTGGCCATCCCCTGGCGGGCGGAGGAGGCACCGGAGCCGCGGCTGCTGGTGCTCAACGAGCCGCTGGCCCTCACCCTGGGCCTCGACCCGGAGGCCCTGCGCACGCCCGAGGGGATTTCCTTCCTGACCGGCACCTCGCTGCCCGCCGGCGCCACCCCCGTGGCCCAGGCCTACGCAGGGCACCAGTTCGGCGGCTACAACCCCCGCCTCGGCGACGGCCGCGCACTGCTGCTGGGTGAGCTCACCGACGACGACGGCCGGCTGCGCGACCTCCACCTCAAGGGCTCGGGGCGCACACCGTTCGCCCGCGGCGGGGACGGCCTGGCGGCCGTGGGCCCGATGCTGCGCGAGTACCTCATCAGCGAGTCCATGCACGCCCTGGGCATCCCCACCACCCGCTCGCTGGCCGTGGTGGCCACCGGAAGGCCGGTGCGCCGGGAGACGGTGCTGCCCGGAGCCGTGCTGGCCCGGGTGGCGGCCAGCCACCTGAGGGTCGGCAGCTTCCAGTACGCCGCGGCCGGCGGGGACGTGGCGCTGCTGCGCCGCCTCGCCGACCATGCGATCGCCCGGCACTATCCGCAGGCCGCGCAGGCGGAATCGCCCTACCTCGCCCTGTTCGAGTCGGTGGTCTCCGCCCAGGCCTCCCTGCTGGCCCGGTGGATGCTCACCGGCTTCATCCACGGCGTGATGAACACCGACAACATGACGATTTCGGGCGAGACGATCGACTACGGTCCCTGCGCCTTCCTTGACGCCTTCGACCCCGCCACCGTGTACAGCTCGATCGACTCCGGGGGCCGCTACGCCTTCGGCAACCAGCCGCTGGTGGCGGAGTGGAACCTCGCCCGGCTGGCCGAGTCCCTGCTGCCCCTGATCAATGAGGACCAGGAGCGGGCGGTGGAGCTCGCCGTGGCGGTCCTCGAGGGGTTCCGCGGCCGGTACAGCGCCGCCTGGCTGGCCGGGATGAAGGCCAAGCTGGGCCTGGCCGACACGGTGTCCGACGGCGAGGCCACCGGGCTGGCGGACGACCTGCTGGCCCTGCTGCAGGCCAGCCGTGTCGATTACACCTCGTTCTTCCGCAACCTCGGCCGGGCCGCCCGCGGGGACGCCGGCCCGGCCCGGAGCCGCGTCGCCGACCCGGCGGCCTTCGACGCGTGGGCGCAGCGATGGCTCGCCCTGGGCCCGGACGCTGCGGCGATGGACCGGGTCAACCCCGCCTACATTCCCCGCAACCACCTCGTCGAGGAGGCCCTGACGGCGGCCACGAACGACGATCTGGGCCCGCTCGCGGGCCTCCTCGAAGCCGTGACGGCCCCCTACGATGAGCGGCCCGGCCTTGAGCGCTACGCCGTCGGCGCCCCGGAGGACTTCGGCCCGTACCGGACCTTCTGCGGCACTTAACGCCGACGCCCCGCCGCTTGGACAGCGGCGGGGCGGATTCGAGGAGGTGGATTCGACGAGGCGGCGGGAGCAGGCTCCCGCCGGGCTACTTCTTCCGGGTCTTCGGGTCCATGGCCTCCCGGAGGGACTCGCCCAGGAGGGTGAAGCCGAGGGCGGTGATGGCGATGCACGCACCGGGCAGGAACGCCAGCTGCGGGGCGACACCAAGCTCCGCCTGGGCGTAGGTCAGCATGCGGCCCCATTCCGCGGTTTGCGGCAGTCCGCCGCCGAGGCCGAGGAAGGACAGCGCCGCGGCGTCAATCACCGCTGTGGCCAGGGTGAGGGTCGCCTGGACGATCACCGGGCCCATGCTGTTGGGCAGCAGGTGGCTCATGGTGATGGTTCCCCGGCTCAGCCCGAGGGTCTGCGCGGCCAGGATGTAGTCGGATCCGCGCTGCGACAGCATTGAGGAACGGAGCAGCCGCGCGAAGATCGGGATCTGGGAGACACCGATGGCGATCATGATCGCGTACGGGCTCTGGCCGAGGATGGCCGCGATGCTGACGGCGAGCAACAGGTGGGGAACCGACAGCAGGATGTCGACGAAGCGCATGATGACGCTGTCGACCCACCCGCCGAAGCCGCCGGCAAGGACGCCGAGGAGCATTCCGCCGGCGAGCCCCAGGGAGGTCGACACCACACCGATGAGCAGGGACGCCTGGGCGCCCCAGATCAGCTTGCTCAGCAGGTCCCCGCCGAACCGGTCAAGCCCGAGCGGGAAGCCGTCGATCTCGCCCGGCCCTGGGATGGTGGTGGGGGTGATTTCGGTGCGGCCGGGCAGCTCGTTGCCGCCGTAGGGGGCCAGGATCGGCGCGAGGAGCGCCACGAGCAGGAACAGACCGATGATGACGGCGCCGGTGATGGCCTGAGGGTTGCGCCGCAGGCGGAGGAACGCGTCTTTCCAGAAGCCCGTTCCACCTCCGGTTTCGATCGCGGGATCGGTTGGGGCTGCTGATCCGCCGACGGCGGGGGGCAAAATTGCACTCACTGCACACGCACTCTCGGGTCGATGATGCTGTAGGAAATGTCAACCAGGAGGTTGATGATCGCGTAGAGGATGGCGATGAAGATGATGAACCCCTGCAGGACCGGGTAGTCGAGGCCGAAGATGGCATCGCGCAGGAACCGTCCGATGCCATTGAATGCGAAGACCGTCTCGGTGAGCACGGCGCCCGAGATGAGCAGGCCCAGCTGCAGGCCGATCGTGGTGACCACCGGAAGCATGGCGTTGCGCAGGATGAAGCGGCCGCGGATGGTGCGCTCCATCAGGCCCTTGGCCCGGGCGGTGCGCACGTAGTCGGCGTTCTGCACCTCAAGCACCGAGGCCCGCGTGATGCGCACGATGATGGCCAGCGGGATGGTGCCCAGGGCCAGGCCGGGCAGGATCAGGTGCAGGAAGGCGTCCCAGGCGGCGTCCCACTCCCCGGTGAGCAGCCCGTCCAGGACGTAGAAGTCGGTGAAGTGGGTCGCGTTGATGCGCGGGTTCTGCCGGCCGTCGGGCGGCAGGATGGACCACTGGATGGCGAAGAGGTATTTGAAGATGAAGGCGAGGAAGAACACCGGCACGGTGATGCCGATCAGGCTCAGCACCACGGAGCTGTGGTCGATGAAGCGCCCGTAGTGGCGGGCCGCGGCGTACCCCAGGGGCACGCCGACGCCGATGGCGAAGATCAGGGCCACGATGGTGAGTTCGACGGTCGCCGGGAAGCGGGTCGCGAATTCCTCCAAAACGGGACGCCCGGTGTTGATGGAGACCCCGAAGTCGCCCTGCAGCAGCTTGCCCATGTAGGTGAAGTACTGGGTCAGGAGGGGCCGGTCGAACCCGTAGAGCTCGTTCACCCGGGCGACCGCCTCGGGGGTTGCCTTCTCGCCGAGCAGCGCCGTCGCCGGGCCCCCGGGAAGGCTTCGAACCCAGAGGAAAAGCAGGACCGACAGCCCGAACAACGTGGGGATGAGCAGGGCAATTCGCTTGCCTATGACGCGTAACACAGTGTCCTCTCGGGGGTGAAGCAGGATGTGCTCTCCAACACAGTGGAGCCGGACCTATCGTACGGGTCCGGCTCCACTGGACGTGCTGGTCTTACTTGCTGAGCTCGATTTCGCTGAAGACTTCGTCGTTGACCGGGCTGGCCGGGTAGGACGTGACGCGCTCGTTGAACGCCAGCGACGGCGCCGGGTGCGCCAGCGGGATGGCCGGGATGAACTCGGCGATCTGCTGGTTGATCTCCTCGTACGCCTTCGTCTGCTCCTCGCGGTCTGTCATGCCCCGCGCCTCGTTGAGGGCGGCGAACAGCTCGGGGTTGTCGAAGCCGAACTCGGGCTTCTGCTGGCCGAAGAAGACGCCGATGAAGTTGTCGGTGTCGTTGTAATCGCCGGTCCAGCCGAGCAGGTGCAGACCGTGGTCCTCGGTGCCCTGGACCTGGTCCAGGTAGTCGGGCGACCAGGCGGCCGGTGCCGGGGTGACGGTGATGCCGACGTCGGCAAGCTGCGCCTGCAGGTTGGTGAAGACCTGCTCCGGGGTCGGCATGTACGGACGCGAGACGTTCGTCGGGTAGTTGAACTGGAGCTCGAAACCGTCCGGGTAGCCGGCCTCGGCAAGGAGTTCCTTGGCCTTCTCGGGATCGAAGTCGTAGGTGGTGACGTCCTCGTTGTAGCCGTCGACGACCTCGGGGATGAACTGGCTCGCAACCTTGGTGCCCTCGGGAAGGGTCTGGCTGACCAGCGCCTCCTTGTCGATGGCGTGGGCGATGGCTTCGCGGACCAGCGGGTCGGCGAGCTGCTCCACCTTGTGGTTGAAGCCCAGGTACAGGATGGTGAACGGGTCGCGGGCCACGACGTTGTAGCCGGCTTCCTTCAGCGAATCCACATCGGCGGGGGCGACCAGGTCGTACCCGTCGATCGTCCCGGCCTCGAGGGCCTGGCGGCGGGCCTGCGGGTCGTCGATGATGCGGAAGATCGTCTCGGTGATCTGGCCCTTTTCGCCCCAGTAGTCCTCGAAGCTCGACAGCTCAAGCTGCTGCCCGACGTCCCAGGACTCGAACTTGAACGGGCCGGTGCCCACCGGGTTGCCCAGGGCGTACTCGCTGAGCTTCGGGGATTCCTCGGAACCGCCGATCTCGTCGGCCTTGAACTTCTCGAGGGCGGTCGGGCTCTGCATGGCGAACGCCGGCAGGGAGAGTGCCGGGACGAATCCGGCGAACGGCTTGGCCAGGTTGACGGTGACCTCGTTGTCGCCGTTGACCTCGCAGGATTCGTAGACGGCTTCGTCAGGCTGGTCCTTGAAGCCGCGGAACAGCGAGTTGTAGTAGTAGGAGACGGTCTCCGCCTGCTGGAGTCCGGTCCAGTTGAACCAGCGGTCGAAGTTGAAGCAGACGGCGTCGGCGTTGAAATCGGTTCCGTCGTGGAACTTCACGCCCTCCTTCAGCTGGAAGGTCGTCGACAGTCCGTCCTCGGCGGTTTCCCACGACTCGGCCAGCAGGGGCGCGGGATCCGCGGTGCCCTTCTCGACGCCCACGAGGCCCTCGAAGATCTGGCGGCTGACCCGGAAGGACTCGCCATCGCTGGCGAACGCCGGGTCGAGGGACTTCGGGTCCGAGGAGGCGGCGAAGACGAAGGTCGAATTGACCGAATCCCCCGTACCCTCCGCGCCGGCGCCCTCTTCGCGCTCGCTCTGGACGCAGCCGGTCATGAGCAGCGCGCCGATGGAAATTCCCGCGGTGAACGCAGCACGTTTCCTGGTGAGATGGTACCTGCGCACAGAAGTGTCGCGTGTAGACATTATGAGCTCCTGTTGAACGAGTGATTCTGGCCGGACAACCCTGCTATCCGCGGGACCGGAACGCTCCTGGGCGCTCTGTCCGTGTGACGAGCCTAACTTCTAACGCCGCCCGTTTGCGTATTTCCCGCATCCATCCGGTCACGATTTGGTCTCGCGGGGCCAAGTGCGGCCCTCCGGCGACCGGCGGCGTGCGTGCAGGCGCAGGCGCACCCAATGCCTCACCATGCGGGCTCCCACGTGCGCCGGGGTGTCCCTGGGGCTGACGTAGCAGCGCGGCAGGGTGAACCGGTCGCCCGGCTCGTAGTCGCCGGTGACGCACCCATGGTCGTAGCCTGCGGCCTGCACGGCATCCGCGGCGGCGTCGTCGAATTCGCCATACGGATAGCAGAAGCTGCGGATGTCGGTCTGCAGGAGGTCCTGCAAAATCTTCCGGCTGCCGCCGATTTCCGCGGCCAGCAGGTCGGCGCCGGCGCCCGCCAGGTGCGGATGGGTCAGGGTGTGGCTGCCGATCTCCTGCCCCGCGGCCGCGACCATCCGCAGCTGGTCGGCGTCCATCAGGGTGAGCCGGGGGCCGTCGTCCCACTCGTTGCTGCCTCCGATACGGCCGGCGACCGCGTACAGCGTGCTGGTCATCCCATGCCGCTGCAGCACCGGCAGGGCATGCTCCACATAGTCGCTGTAGCCGTCATCAAACGTGAGCCCCACGAGGCGGCCCGCCCTGCCCTGGTCCTGGGCCCGCAGCAGCTCCGACAGGGAAACCCCGCGCAGACCCAACCGCCGCAGCGACCGCAGGTGCCGGTCCAACCGGTCCGGGTGGACCCGCAACCGGTGCGGATCCGGTGAGTCCGACGCGCTGACGGAGTGGTACATGAACACCGGCGGCGTGCCGGTCCGGACCCGCCCGGCACGGGCGGCTGATCCGTTGGACATGGAGTGCCCCCTGGGCCGAAGGACGGGTCGTGCGCTGAAGCCTACCAGCGGGCCCGGTCAGCGGCGCGTGCACGCTCCGGAATCGACGGCGGCGGCGTAGCCGGGGGCGCGCTCGGCGATCGGACGCAGCTCGGCCAGGGACAGCGCGTAGCCGACGGGGGCCTCGGCCGTCGACTTGGCGAAGACCACTCCGGCCACCCGGCCGCTGAGGTCCAGCAGCGGTCCGCCCGAATTGCCCTGCTGGACGTTCGCGGCGAGGCTGTACACCTCGAGCAGCTGAGGGTCGGATCCGTAGATGTTCTGGACCATCACCGGGGAGAGGTTCTGCACGCTTGCCGGCTGGATCCGGTAGGGCCCGCCGGCCGGGTAGCCGGCGAAGGCCGCCGTCGTGCCCCGGGGCAGTTCCTCCCCCAGCGGCAGGGCCTCCCGGTCGAGGTCCTCCACGGCGAGGACGGCGATGTCGCGCGCCGCATCGAAGTGGACGACCCGTCCCGGCAGCGCCCCTCCGCCAAGGACCTGGACGACGGGCTCGCCGACTCCCGCCACGACATGCGCGTTGGTGATGATCCGGCCGGGCGCCACGATGAAGCCGGTGCCGGTCTGGTTCTGCCCGCACTGGAAGGCGGTGCCGGCGATGCGCACCACCGACGCGGCGGCCTGGGCGAGTTCCGGGGTGTCCACCGACTCGTCGGGCACCTCCGCTGTCAGCGGCGGCGCCACCGTGTCGAGGATCGTGGGAATGCCGTCGTCGACGGCGATGGTGCGCAGCTGCGCCAGCCAGGTCCGCACCGGCGCCGGGGTTGCGCCGTCAATGCCGCGGATGACCTGGGACGCGGCCAGATGCTGGGACAGGAAGGGTACCCCGAGCGTTCCCACGCTGAAGGCGAGCATCGACATCACCATCGCCGCCACCACGGTGTTGACCACGCCGCCGAGCAGCCGGTCGACCGTCCGCAGGGGCCGGGCCTTCAGCCAGCGCCGGATCGCGGAGCCCAGCCCGGCACCGAGCGCCTGGCCCACGACGACGAGGATGAGGGCGGTGGCGATGACGGCGGGGAGGCGCCAGCCGTTGTCCGGGACCGCCCCGCTGACCAGCGGGATGGCGAAGAAGGCGGCGACCGCCCCCGCAATGAACCCGACGATGCCCCCCAGGGTCACGAACAGCCCGTTGCGCAGCCCGGCAAGAAGGTACCCGAGCAGCACGATCAGCAATACGATGTCGAGGGCCGTGAAGTCCGGCATTTCCGCTCTCCCAGTGTGCTTCGTCCGGAAGCCGCGCACCTCCATCACTGAATCCCGATTCTATCGCCGGGACCGGCACGTCCGCGGCGCGGGTGTTGCGCGGACCGCTTAACACCCCCGGAATGGCGTGTATCGGCTGTCCCATAATGCCCGGGTACGGCAAGATGGGACGGTAGAAGCCACGCGGGACCGCCGCACCACCCAAACTCAACAGGAGAATCCATGGATATCGAGGTACTGCGCCGGGCGCCGCTCTTCGCTTCGCTGGGAGACGATGTCTTCGCCGCCCTCACTGATGAGTTGACCGAAGTTGACCTTTCGCGCGGATCATCGGTGTTCCGTGAGGGAGACCAGGGTGACCAGCTGTACTTCATCGTCTCGGGCAAGATCAAGCTCGGACGCACCGCGCAGGACGGCCGGGAGAACCTGCTGGCCATCCTCGGCCCGGGCGAACTCTTCGGCGAGATGGCGCTGTTCGACCCCAGCCCGCGCACCGCGACGGCCACGGCCGTGTCCGAGACCCGGCTGGCGGGGCTGAAGAACGAGAACCTCCGGGTGCTGCTCGAGACCCGCCCCGAGGTGTCCGCCCAGCTGCTCCAGGCGCTCGCCCGCCGACTGCGCCGCACCAACGAGTCCCTGGCCGACCTTGTCTTTTCGGATGTTCCGGGCCGTGTCGCGAAGGCCCTGCTCGATCTGGCCGACCGTTTCGGCAGGCCCGCGACCGACGGCGTGCTGGTGGCCCACGAGCTCACGCAGGAGGAGCTGGCCCAGCTGGTCGGCGCTTCACGTGAAACCGTCAATAAGGCCCTCGCGGAGTTCGTGCAGCGCGGCTGGCTGCGCCTCGAGGCCCGCGCCGTGGTCATCCTCGACATCCAGCGGCTGCGGCAGCGCAGCCGCTGACCCAGGCTCCACGCGCGGCCCGGTGGCGCGGCGCCGGGCCGCGCGTCTGTCCGCTTACCGGCCCCGCTGGGCCGAGCCGCCCTCGGTCAGCACCGGGCAGGCAACTTCGAGCATCAGGTCCCCGTCGCGCTCGGCGAGCCGGGGGTAGTAGAGCGTGATCGCCCGTTTGTGGGAAAGATAGGCGATGCAGCCGCGTGACGAGCCGATCTTCTCGAGGATCAGCTCCACTGCAGGCACGGTGAGCTCGCTCAGGGTCCGGCCCACGGTATTCGGGCGGCCCACCTCGTCGCCGAGCGCCGTGGTGTGGCGGCGCTCGATCTCCTGCGCGGCGCACCGCCAGTCCCCCCACAGTCCCTTGCCCTCCAGGAGGGTGGGCCGCTGGTTCACCGGCTGGGCCACCGCGAAATAGTGGGTGTCGAAGCGGCGGTGGGCAAAGTCCGGGGTCAACCAGTGCGCCAGGGGTTTGATGAGGTCGGACCGGACGGCGAGGCCGCGGCGGTTGAGGAACTCGGCGAAGGAGCAGTCCTGCTGCACGACCGACTCGCGCGCCTTCATCCATTCCCGGCCGCGGGGACGTTCCACCAGGCTCGTCGGATCGGGCCCGGCCAGCAGCACGCCGGTTTCCTCGAACAGTTCGCGGACGGCGGCCAACACGTGGCGCCGGGCCATGTGGTGGTCCTCAGCCCCCAGCGCCTTGGCCCACACCATGGGGCTGGGCCCGCACCAGTCGACCGGGTCGTCGTCGGATTCCTCGACGAGCCCGCCCGGGAAGCCGACGATGCCCAGCGGCGACTCGCCCGGGCGGCAGGAAAGGTAGGTCTGCGGTCCCGACGGGCTGTCGCGCAGCAGGACGACCGAGGACGCCGGGCGGGCCTTCAGTGGGGTGCGGGCACCGTGTTCCACCCAGCCCCGGGCTGCGCCGAGCTCCTCGGGGTGGAGTGGAAATGTACGGTTGCGTAGGCGGTCCACGGGATCAGACGAACTCCACGATGATCTCGACCTCGACCGGTGCATCAAGGGGAAGCACGGCGACGCCGACGGCGGAACGGGCATGGATGCCGGCATCCCCGAAAACCTCGCCCAGCAGGTTGGAGGCGCCGTTGATGACGGCCGGCTGGCCGGTGAAGGCCGGATCGGAGGCCACGAAGCCGACCACCTTGACGATCCTGGTCACCCGGTCCAAGTCCCCGATCTGCTCCTTCACCGCGGCAAGGGCGTTGACGGCGCAGGTGGCGGCCAGGGACTGGGCGGTCTCGGGGTCGACTGCGGCCCCGACCTTCCCGGCGGCCGGAAGCTTCCCGTCGATGAAGGGAAGCTGCCCGGAGGTGTACACGAAGGAGCCCGAAATCACCGCAGGCACATAGGTGGCCACCGGAGCGGCGACGGCGGGCAGGGTGATGCCCAGTTCGGCAAGCCGCGCCTCGACCGCCGAGGGTGCCGTCTCGGTGCCCGTCACGCCTGGCCCTTCTCGCGCTTGAGGTACGCCACGAGGCCGGTGCCGTCGGGCCCGGGAACCACCTGCACGAGCTCCCAGCCGTCCTCTCCCCACTGATCCAGGATCTGCTTGGTAGCGTGGATGATAAGCGGAATCGTGGAGTACTCCCATTTGGTCATGCCTCAAAGCCTAGCGCGTGCTTGTAAACTGCAGTACATGGCTGCTCGTACCTCTCCTCTCTTTGACACGGCAACCACCCTTGGGAAGATCGTTGCATTCCTCGGAATCAGCGGACTCAGCGGTGTGCTCGCCGCCGGATTGCTCGTGCCTGTCGCCGCCGCGGCCGGTGCCGGTGCGTCGGCCTCGATCCAGTTTTTCGAAGAACTTCCGGCGGAACTGGAGCGCGACGCGCTCGCCCAGCCGACCAAGATCCTCGCGGCGGACGATTCGCTGATCGCCACCCTGTACGAGGAGAACCGCCAGCCGGTCACGATCGACCAGGTCTCCCCCAACATGACCAACGCCCTGCTGGCGATCGAGGACAACCGCTTCTACGAGCACGGCGGTGTCGACCTCCAGGGCATCCTCGGTGCGGTCGCCAACAACATCAGCAGCGATACCACCCGCGGCGCCTCGACGCTCACCCAGCAGTTCGTGACGAACGTGCTGATCGACACCGCCCGCCAGAACGGCGGGGAGGCGGTCTTCAGCGGCAGCAAGACCATCGGAGACAAGCTGCGCGAGGCGAAGCTCGCGATCGCCGTCGAGAAGGAGCTCACCAAGGAGGAGATCCTCGAGGGCTACCTCAATATCGTGCCGTTCACCGGCACCACCTACGGCGTGCAGGCGGCGTCGAAGTACTTCTTCAACGTGGACGCCAAGGACCTGAACATCCCGCAGAGCGCGCTCCTGGCCGGCGTCGTCAACGGCACCACCTATTACAGCCCGGAGCTGAACCCGGAGCGGTCGCTTGAGCGGCGCAACCTCGTGCTCGGCGCGATGCTCAAGACCGGGAAGATCACCCAGGAAGAACACGACGCCGCCGTCGCGACCGACCTTGGCCTCACCATCACCCCGACGCTCAACGGCTGTGCGGGCGCCGCCCAGGCGCCGTACTTCTGCGACTACGTCACCCACCTGATCCTCAACGACCCGGCCTACGGCGAAACCCAGAAGGACCGCGAGAAGGTCCTCTACCGCTCCGGGCTCACGATCAAGACCACGCTGGATCCGCGGGTCCAGCAGGCCGCGCAGACCGCGGTCAACGAGACGGCCAACCCCGACACCACCGACGGCGCGGTCGGGCACTCCCTCGTCAGCGTCGACCCGAAGACCGGCGACATCGTCTCCATGGCCCAGAACACCCGGTACCGGCCGGGCGACGCGGCCGGCGATTCGGTCCTGAACTTCAATGTCGACCAGTACGCCGACGGGGATCCCGAGAAGAGCCTCGGCGGTATCGGCGGTTTCCAGCCGGGCTCGACCTACAAGCCCTTCACCGTCGCCGCATGGGTGGACGCCGGAAAGTCGCTGAACACGGTCCTGGACGGCAGCAAGAAGCGCTACCCGGAGAACGACCGGTGGCAGGCGAGCTGCCTTGAAGGAGGCGCCTACCGGGTACAGAGCGAGGACGGCATCAGCGGGTATTTCCCCCAGAACTATGGCGACACCAACTACGGTCCGGCCACCGTCCTGCGCGGCCTCGCGCAGTCGCTGAACACCATCACCATGGCCTCGGCCAAGCAGCTCGACCTCTGCCGCATCCAGGACATCGCCTTCAACATGGGCGTCCACAACGGCAAGAGCAAATCGGGTGAGCCCGAGCGCCTCACCGTGGCGCCCTCGGCCCTCATCGGCGGCGTCGAGGACGTCTCCCCCCTGTCGATGGTCACCGCCTTCGCCGGCTTCGGCGCCGAGGGCAGCGTGTGCGAGCCCCGCGCCCTCCGCGAGGTGACGGCCGCCGACGGCACGAGCTACCCGGTCCCCGCCTCCTCCTGCGAGCAGGTCATTCCCAAGGAAACCGCCCGCGGCGTGAACTACGCGACGCAGGAGGTCATGAAGTCCGGTTCGGGCTCGCAGCTCGAGTACGGCGGCATCCCGATGGCCGGCAAGACCGGCACCAACGACCAGCGCTCGCAGACCTGGTTCATGGGCTACAACTCCGGCCTGGCCACGGCGAGCTGGATCGGCAACTGGAAGGAGGGGAACACCTCGCTCAGCGGCCTGCAGATCGGCGGCCAGGTCTACCCCGAGATCGACGGTTCGCTGATCGCCGGGCCGTCCTGGGCCCGCTTCATGCAGCAGATCCCCGGCCTGTACGTCCCTGAGCCCTTCCAGAACCCGCCGGCCAACATCATCAACGGCCGCCAGAGCGTCCCGTTCTTCGGCAACGGCCAGAATGGCAATGGGCAGAACGGCGTTGGCCAGAACGGCCCCGGTGGGCTTCCCGGCCTCCCCGGTGGCATACTCGGTGGACCGGCCCAGCCCGGCAACAACGGAAACTCGGGCAACGGCAACAACGGCAACGGCGGCGAACAGGACGGCTGAACGTGGAATCATCGAGGACGCGCGGCGTAGGGACAGCGCTCGCATGGAGCACCGGGCTCACGGCACTTGCCGGGGCCGCGACCCTGGGCTACGCCTCGGTGATCGAAAGGACCCTCTTTTCGCTCCGTGAGGAGACGGTGCGGATCCTTCCCCCCGGCGCCCGGCCCCTGCGGGTCCTTCATCTTTCCGACATCCACATGGAGCCCCACCAGAAGTCGAAGCGGGACTGGCTGCAGGGCCTCGCCCGGCTTGAACCGGACCTGGTGGTCAACACCGGCGACAACCTCGGCCACCGCAAGGCGGTGGGCCCCCTGCTGGAGGCCCTCGGGCCGCTGCTGCGCTTCCCCGGGGTCTTCGTCCCGGGCTCGAACGATTACTACGAACCGACCCTGAAGAACCCGTTCCGGTACCTGTCCGGGCCCTCCTCGGCGCCGGTCCGCCCGCCCCGGGACCTGCCCTGGGCGGAGATGTTCACGGCCTTCGGCGGCGCCGGCTGGATCGACCTCACCAACCGGAGCCAGTCCATCGGGATGCGCGGCATGCGCCTCGACTTCACCGGTGTCGACGATCCCCACCTGGACCGCGACCGGTACGCCGGGTACCCGGCCGGCAGCAGCACCTCGGCCGAAGCCCCGCACGTGCGCATCGCCGTCGCCCACGCCCCCTACCAGCGGGTGCTCGACTACTTCACCGACGGCGGCGCCGAACTGATCCTCGCCGGCCACACCCACGGGGGCCAGGTGTGCGTTCCCGGCTACGGGGCGTTGGTGACCAACAGCGACCTTCCCACCTGGCGGGCCCGCGGGCTCACCGAGTGGGAACACCGGGGGCGCCGCGTCCCGTTGAACGTCTCGGCGGGCATCGGCACGTCCCGGTTCGCTCCGGTGCGTTTCGCCTGCCGTCCCGAGGCCGTCCTGCTCACCCTGACCACGCGGGATGCCGCCTAGGACATATGCCGCAGAGGACAAGTTCCCGGCCACCGTTCATTGAACGGAGAGCCTGTCCGCCGGACCGCTCCAGATGGGCCGCCCCGGCCCGCGCGTAACCGAGCACCGAAGAGGTGGAATGAAACCGGCACCGACGCTGCGCGAATCGATGAGGCGCCTGTACCCGCATGTGCGCCCCATCGCCCCGAGGTTGCTGCTGGGACTGCTGAGCGCCCTGGCCGCAAGCGTCCTGGCCCTGGCGATCCCCCAGGTGCTCCGCGTGCTCGTCAATGACTCCCTCACCCGCGGGGGGTCCGCCGCCAGCATCTGGTGGGCGGCCGGCCTGGTGCTGCTGCTCGGCGTCCTCGAGGCTGCACTGATCGCCCTGCGGCGCCAGTTCGTCATCGGCCCGGCCACCTCCGTCGAGACGGACATGCGGACCTCCTTCTACCGGCACCTGCAGGAACTCCCGGTGGAGTTCCACGACCGCTGGGGCAGCGGCCAACTGCTCTCCCGCGCCATGTCGGACCTGAACCTGATGCGCCGGTGGATGGCGTTCGGCCTCATCATGCTGTTGGTGACCTCGCTGACCGTGGGCATCGGCGTCGTCGTGATGTTCCTGACCAACTGGGTCCTGGCCCTGATCTTCCTCGCCGCCGCGGTGCCCATCATGGTCTACGGATTCCGCTTCCGCACCTCCTACAGCCGGGTTTCGAGGAAGAGCCAGGACCAGGCGGGCGACCTGGCCACTGCCGTCGAGGAGTCGGTGCACGGCATCCGCGTCCTGAAGGCCTTTGGGCGCAGCGGTGAGGCCCTCGATGCGTTCAACGAGCAGGCGGAGCAGCTGCGCCGCACCGAGATCGTGAAGGCGAAGTCGCTCGCCAACTTCACCCTCGTCATCACCCTGCTGCCCGAGCTGGCACTCGGCGCCTCCCTGGTTGTCGGCGTCCTGCTGGCCTCCTCCGGCCAGGTGAGCATCGGCGCCCTCGTCGCGTTCTTCGCCACCGCCGCCGTCGTCGCGGGTCCGGTGGAGTTCATCGGGCCACTGCTGGCCATGACCTTCACCGCCAAGACCGCCATCGACCGCCACTACGAGGTCATGGAGACGCAGAATCCGATCACCTCCCCCGCATCCCCGGCGCAGCCCGGCGAGCCGCGTGGGGACCTGGCCTTCGAGGACGTGAGCTTCCGGTATCCGGACGCCCAGGACGGCGCCGGAGACCTCCTGCCCGGGGTGGACCTGGTGCTGCGGGCCGGCGAAACGATGGCCCTCGTGGGCGTCACCGGCAGCGGCAAGACCACCCTGGTGCAGCTGGTTCCGCGCCTCTACGACGTGACCGGGGGGCGCATCACCCTGGACGGCACCGACGTGCGCGACTTCGACCTTGCCGACCTGCGCACCCTGGTGGCGGTCGCCTTCGAGGACACCACACTGTTTTCAAGCTCGGTCCGCGACAACGTGCTGATGGGCGCCCGCCCCGCCGGGGAGGCCGACGCCGAGGCGCTGCTGGCCGAGGCGCTCGAGGTGGCCCAGGCTCAGTTCGTCTTCTCCCTCCCGCGCGGCGTCGACACGCTCATCGGAGAGGAGGGGCTGAGCCTCTCGGGCGGCCAGCGCCAGCGCCTCGCCCTCGCCCGGGCGATCGCCGCCAAGCCCCGCGTACTGGTGCTCGATGATCCCCTTTCCGCCCTCGACGTGCGCACCGAGGAACTCGTCGAGGAGCGGCTCCGGGAGGTGCTGCGCGGCACCACGACGCTCGTCGTCGCCCACCGGCCCTCGACCGTCGCCCTGGCCGACCGGGTGGCGCTGCTGCAGGACGGGCGGATCACCGACGTCGGCACCCACATCGAACTGCTCTCCCGCAACGACCACTACCGCTACGTCATCGCGAGCCTGACGGAGGAACCCGTGGACCTCGACAGCGGGTACGACGACGAGGAGGCGATCGCGTGACGAAGGCGGCAGGGCGGCCGGACCGGAAATCCGCGCCCGCGGCATCGCCCGGGGCCACCTCCGCGGGTGCCACCTCCGCGGGCGCCCCCTCCGCGGGCGCCCCCTCGGCCGGCGTCAGCAACGAGGACGAGGTCCTGCTGGACCGGGAGCAGAACCGGTCGGTGCGGGCCCGCTCCTTCCGCCTGCTCGGGGCGCTGATCCGGCCCAACCGCAGGCAGTTCGCCTGGACCATCTCCCTGGTCATCATCTCCCAGGCCGCCCGGGTGGCCGGTCCCGCGATCATCGCGTTCGGCATCGACTCCGCACTGCCCGCCCTGCTCGCCGGGAGCCCGGTGCAGCTGGTGCTGGCCGGGGGCGCCTACCTTGCCGCCGCCGTCCTGGGCGCCGTCCTCACCGCCGGCTACGTGCGGGCGACGGCGCGGCTGAGCCAGGCCATGCTGCTCGACCTGCGCCTGTGGGTGTTCCGGCACACCCAGCGGCTGAGCCTCGAGTTCCACGAGAAGTACACCTCGGGCCGGATCATCTCCCGGCAGACCTCGGACCTGGAGGCGCTGCGGGAACTCCTCGATTCGGGCATCAGCTCCCTGGCCTCCGGCGTGATGTTCATGCTCTTCACGGCCGTCACCATCTTCGCCCTCGACTGGCGGACCGGCCTGATCATCCTCGCCGCAGGGGTCCCCATGGTCCTGCTGGCCCGGTGGTACCAGAAGCACTCGCAGATCGCCTTCCGGTCCTCGCGGGTGGTCTCCGCGAAACTCATCGTGCACTTCATCGAGACGATGACCGGGATCCGCGCGGTGAAGGCCTTCCGTCGGGAGCCTGCCAACGCCGCCCGCTACGACGAGCTTGCCGAGGACTACCGCACGGCCACCATCCGCTCGATCAACCTCAACGGCATCTTCCAGCCCGGCCTTGTGCTGATCGGCAACATCACCGTGGCCGTGGTGCTCGCCGCCGGTGGCTTCCGGGTCCTCGAGGGGTCGCTGGAGGTGGGGGCCCTGCTGGCCCTGCTGCTCTACAGCAAGCGCTTCTTCCAGCCGGTCGACCAGATGGCCCTGTTCTACAACTCCTTCCAGTCCGCGTCGGCGGCGCTGGAGAAGGTTTCGGGGCTGCTCGAGGAGGTTCCCACGGTCCGCCCGCCCCGGAATCCGGTGGCGCTGCCGGAGGCCCGGGGAACCGTCGAGTTCCGGGACGTCGAGTTCGGCTACGCGGACGGCCCGCGGGTCATCCCCTCCCTGAACCTGGCCATCCCGGCGGGCCAGACGGTGGCCCTGGTGGGGCAGACCGGTGCCGGCAAATCCACCCTCGCCAAGCTGATCGCCCGCTTCTACGACGTCTCGGCCGGGAGCATCACCCTGGACGGGGTGGACCTGCGCGAGGTTGATGCGAAGGACCTGAGGCGCTCGGTGGTCATGGTGACCCAGGAGGCGTTCCTGTTCAGCGGCTCGGTCGCCGACAATATTGCCCTCGGCCGGCCCGATGCGTCCCGGGAGGAGATCGAGGCGGCCGCCCAAGCCGTGGGCGCCGATGCGTTCATCCGTGAGCTGCCGGAGGGCTACGACACCGATGTCAACAAGCGCGGGGGCCGGGTGTCCTCCGGGCAGCGGCAGCTCATCAGCTTCGCCCGCGCGTTCCTGGCCGACCCGGCGGTGCTGATCCTCGATGAGGCAACCTCGTCCCTCGACATACCCAGCGAGCGGCTCGTGCAGGAGGGCCTCCAGCGGCTGCTGGGGCAGCGCACGGCCCTGATCATCGCCCACCGGCTCTCCACCGTGGCCATCGCCGACCGGGTGCTGGTGGTGCACGACGGCGAGGTGGTGGAGGACGGAAAACCGGCGGACCTGATCGGCGGAACCGGCCGGTTCGCGGCTCTGCACGCGGCCTGGAAGGACTCCCTGGTGTAGGAACTCCGGCCGTGCCGGCCGGGTTTCGCCTCCCGGGCCTTCACGGGGTATTCTTGAAAAGTTGGTTTTGCCGCAGATCCTGCGGTGGGAACAATGCACCGGGGTGTGGCGCAGCTTGGTAGCGCGCGTCGTTCGGGACGACGAGGCCGCAGGTTCAAATCCTGTCACCCCGACTACAAAAGTTCGTGCGAGGGATCGGGCGCAACCACGAACTCCAGGATGAATCACAGGAGGGGCACCGGGATTCCTCGGTGCCCCTCCTGCTGTTATCCGCAAATGGGGACAGCCCCTCCTCCCCAAGCCTCCCCACCCCTTGACACCTCAGCAGAACCCCAATGCGGCTGGCCCGGCAGGAGACTGCAGCCTTGAACACCACGCTTGGCTCTTTCCACGCTGCCTCGCTGCCACGGTTGAAGATTCGCCCTCTCGTGTCGTCCCTCAGCCACGGCATTTCAGGCTTACTGTCGATGGGAGCCAATAAGACCAAGGAAGTGAATCAGTGCTGAAATGGAAGCGACGACTTCGGACGGAAATGTTCAGGACCTGGTCGCGAACGAAGCGGTACCGGTGGGTTATCCTGAGCACCATTCTCGCCGCAGTGGGCGTGGTCTCAATATTCGTCCGGATACATCCAGCCTTGACGATAGCGTTGGCCTTGGTATCGGTCCTCCTGGTGTACCTCGAATTCTTCAATAAGAAACGCGATCTCAATTCGACGGAGTTCACGCCGAGGTCTGCGGACAGTTTCTCTGACGTTGCACACAGGATCGACTCCGACCCCCGATTCAGGATCTACAAGTATCCCAACGGCACCTTGGTTCATGACGTCAACTTCAGCGACGCTATTCGCCGGGGCGACGTCCGCGCCCACTTGGCAGATACGGAGTACTCTCTGCCGCCGGAGATTCGGGCGGTCGGGGAGTTGTACCGTGAAAGAGAGGTGGACAGGAACAAGAGCCTCTTCGACGATCCCATGCTCGGGTGGGATACGAATATCCAGGGCGCCCCCGGCAACTCACTTCCTGCCCTCGTCACAATGACTCCGGGCACTTACTTCCAGCACATCGCCTCTGATGGTCTCGCTACTGTCGACGTGCGCCAGCAACGTCACCCAAGAACGGATCTGGGCCGAAGCCTGTTTATCGACAAGCACGGCCGACTCCGTGATCTGGGCTCGTCCTGGCTATTCAACGGCATCGGGACCTCAGTCCTCGCCTTTTCAAGTGATGCCAAACTGCTGATCGTTCGGCAGTCTGCTCGTAACGCAAACAGTCCAGGCTTGCTCGCTCCAAGCGGTTCAGGATCGCTGGAACCAAAAGATTTCATGGGTACATCGCCTATCCCGCTGAGTCAGCTCGCAGCGAACGGAGCGAACCGGGAGCTGTTTGAGGAAGGCTCAGTAGCACCGCATGAGGTGATCCAAAGCTCCTTCCTGGGGTTCGGGCGTTGGCTGGAGAAAGCCGCCCGCCCCGAGCTTTTCACGCTTTCTTTCCTCTCAGTCCATTCGGACGAACTGCAGCGTCGGGGGATTACTAGTGCGGAGAAATCCTTCGTGACCGGTCGGGAAACTGAGAGGCTGGTTGGAGGGCCCGAGGTGTGGGACGCGCGCAAACCCGAGACCATGCTTCCTTCCAATGTGCGCGGCGCGGTCTCCGTGCCTCTCGCTGCCGGCCTATCCCTTCTGGCGGACCTGGCTCGGGATTCCGACAGTCCGTTCATGGAGCACTTCGGCGGTACCTAAGGGTGGGGCGGGGTGTTGGGCTGTCCGCGGTGAACGTGCCCGGTGTGGTGCCGCTGACGCCCACACAGCGCAGCGTCCTTCCTGGTGGACAGGTCCCGGCCGGAAATCGGGAATCGGTGTGTTGCGCATGGATTGGCCGGAGAATGCGGTTGGATTAAAGGCAAGCAAACCCCCAGCGCCGGAAGAGGCACCCGAACTATGCACAACGCGGCGCAGGTCGTTTCACGGTTCGGCCCCGTCCTGGACCGGGTGGCCGGGCTCATCGACGCCGCCGCACGGAAGGCCGTCGTGCACTTCCTGAGCGAGTACCAACCCGAGGAGTTCGCCCGCCGCGAGATCTACCGGCACGCCACCCGCGATCGGGTGTGGAACCTGCTGCTGGGCAACCCCGTCTTCGCGGACACCGGCGTCACCGCGGTGCCCAGCAACAAGGGCGGCTACCTGTCCGCCGAAGGCATCGGCAGGATTCACATCCTCACCCGCCCGCCGGGCGTCACCCTGCTTCCGGGCACCGACCCGGAGCAGCAGGCGCTCTTCGACCTCCCCGACGCCGGGGACGGCTTCCTGCCCTCCCCCGCCCTCTGGAGTGTCCGGGCCCTGCAGACGGCGATCTACTGGGACCCCACCACCACCGGATCCCTGCGCCGGGCGACCCTGAGCGTGGGCTACGACCTGGCGAAGATCGACGCCGTCGTGCTCTCCGAGGCCCTCCTGACGCCCCGCAGTCCCGGAGCGCCGGGCCCCCGCCTGCCAAGCCACACCGAAATCCCCCTCGAGGGCTTCGACGAACTCCTCACGGCCGGCCGGCCGGGCTCGCCGGAACAGGACGGCTGACGGCCGGCGCCCCGTACCCCGGACCGGGTCGGCGCAGCCCTACTGCTCGACCTGGGAGAACAGCCCGGTGAAGGTGCCACCCATGCCGCCCAGCTTCTGGAAGAACTGCCCGGCCTGCGGCACGCTGACGGCCTGCGAGGCCGCGTCGTAGCTTTCGAAGTAGAAATCGAAGGTGCGGTAGGCGGGCGTCGGCGTCCCGTCCTCCTTCGGCCACACCTTGGCGGACTCGAGGCGGAGCTGGCCGGGCAGTGACTGCGCGATCGTCAGCAGCTCTGGAAATTCGCGTTCAAAGGCCTCGGGGTCGGCCGGGTTGTCGATGATGACGGTGATCTTCGTCTGCATTCGGAACTCCTCCTCGGAACGGGCTGCTTCGGGGTCCGGCCGGCGCTGCGGCCGCCATCCAATGTCGGAGCCAGGGCCGGCTGCGAAATTGTGAGGGAAGTCTAACGCCGGCCCCGCGGCGCTCCACGGGATCGGTCGAAAGTGTCGGTTTCATGACGGACACCGCCGCCGAACCCCCGGGGCGCGGGGCGGAGCCTCAGGCGAAGGCGCGTCCGGTCAGCCGCTCGTAGGCCTCGATGTAGCGCCCGCGGGTCCGTTCCACGACGTCGGCGGGCAGGGCCGGCGGCGCCGACGCCCGGTCCCAGCCGGAAGCGTCGGAGGTGAGCCAGTCGCGCACGAACTGCTTGTCGAAGGAGGGCTGCGCACGCCCCGGGGAGTACTGCGAGGCGTCCCAGAACCGTGAGGAGTCGGGGGTCAGCACCTCGTCGCCGAGCGTGATGCGCCCGGCGAGCGGGTCGAGGCCGAATTCCACCTTGGTGTCTGCGAGGATGATCCCGCGCTCCCGGGCGATCGCCTCGGCCCGGGAGTAGATGTCGAGGGTCAGGGAGCGCAGCTGCGCCGCGGCGTCGTCGCCCACTGTCATGACGACGGCGTCATAGGTGATGTTCTCGTCGTGCTCGCCCACCTCGGCCTTGGCCGACGGCGTGAACAGCAGCGGTTCGAGCCGGGACCCGTCCTGGAGCCCGGCCGGCAGCGGCAGCGAGCAGACGGTGCCGGAGGCGCGGTATTCGGCCAGGCCGCTGCCGGTCAGGTAGCCGCGGGCGATGCACTCGATCGGGTACATCTCCAGGCGCCGGCAGATCATGGCGCGGCCGGCGACGGCGGCCGGGACCCCGCCGGCCTCGTCGGCGGCCAGCACGTGGTTCGGGACCCCGGTGAGGCGTTCGAACCACCACAGGCTCAGCTGGGTGAGGACCCGGCCCTTGTCGGGGATCTCCGTGGCGAGCACATGGTCGAAGGCGCTGATGCGGTCGCTGGCCACGACGAGGACCTGGTCCGGGTCGCCGTCCTCCGGCTCGTACAGGTCTCGGACCTTCCCCGAGTACACGTGCCTCCACCCGGGCAGCTCGGGGTGCGGAGGGGCGAAAACGCTCACCGGCCCGCCGCCGACGCGGCGACCGGCGCCACCTGGATCTCCCCGCGGGCGGCCTTCAGGCCGATGTCGGTGCGGAACTGCCCGCCCTCGAGTTCAAGCTGGGCCAGGGTCTCGTACGCCTTGCCCCGGGCGCCGTCGAGGTCGTCGCCGAGCCCCACGACCGCGAGCACGCGGCCCCCGGAGCTGACGACCTTCCCGTCCTTCTCCGCCGTGCCCGCATGGAGCACGTGCACATCGTCGGACTTCGCGGCCTTCTTCAGGCCGCGGATCCGCCCGCCGGTCCGGGGCTGGTCGGGGTAGTTCTCGGCGGCGAGCACCACCGCCACCGCGGTCCGCGGGGACCAGTGGAGGCTGCCGAGGCGGTCCAGGCCGCCCTTCGCCGCCGCCAGCAGCACCCCGCCGAGGGGAGTCCGCAGGCGGGCCAGCACGGCCTGGGTCTCGGGGTCGCCGAAGCGGGCGTTGAATTCGATGACGCGCATCCCGCGCGAGGTCAGGGCCAGCCCGCAGTACAGCACGCCCACGAACGGCGTCCCGCGGTTGGCCATCTCGTCGACGACCGGCTGGGCCACGCGCGTGATCACCTCGTCGACCAGTCCGGCCGGCGCCCAGTCCAGCGGCGAGTAGGCGCCCATCCCGCCGGTGTTCGGGCCCTCGTCGCCGTCGTGGATCCGCTTGAAGTCCTGGGCCGGGGCCAGCGGAACCACGCTGCACCCGTCCGAGAGCACGAAGAGGGACACCTCGGGGCCATCGAGGAATTCCTCGATGACCACGCTGCCCCCGGCGTCGAAGCAGCTCTGGGCGTGGGCCAGCGCCTCGGCGCGGTCGGAGGTCACCACGACCCCCTTGCCTGCCGCCAGGCCGTCGTCCTTCACCACGTACGGTGCGCCGAAAGTATCGAGGGCCTCCTCGGCAGCCGCGGCGGTCGAGGCGACCCGGGCCATGGCCGTCGGGACACCGGCCGCCGCCATGACCTGCTTGGCGAAGGCCTTGGAGGCCTCGAGCTGCGCGGCCTCGCGGGAGGGGCCGAAGACCGGGATCCCGGCCTCGGTGAGCGCGTTGGCCACGCCGGCGGCCAGGGGCGCCTCGGGGCCGATCACCACGAGGTCCGAACCGAGCCGCTGCGCCAGCTGCGTCACCTCCGCCGGATCGTTCGCGTTGATGCTGTGCGTGGGAACCACCGCGGCGATGCCGGCGTTGCCCGGGGCCGCATGGACCTCCCGGACGAACGGATCGGCGAGCAGTGCACGGACGATGGCGTGTTCGCGGCCACCGGGGCCAATCACAAGAACCTTCACAGTAGATCAGCGTACTGGGTGCGCCCCGCCCCACGAAGCCCGCTCCCCCTGTGACGGCCCTGCCGGCCACCCATACCTTGCACCGGCATCTCCGAATACCGGGTATGGACATTCCTAGGAAAGGCGCCCGCTCAACGACACTGCCCGCAGCACTGGCGGGGATCGTCGCGGCGGCGCTGCTCCTCGGGGTGGCCGAACTCACGGCGGCGTTCTTCACCGCACGCGCCACCCCGGTCATCGCCCTCGGCTCGACCTTCATCGACTTCACCCCCGCGTGGCTGAAGGACTTCGCCATCGCCACCTTCGGCACCAAGGACAAGACGGCCCTGTTCGTCGGCATGGGCCTGGCCATCACCGCCCTCGCCGCGGCCCTCGGCGTCACGGCCTTCCACCGGTGGGTGCTTGGCGCCCTGGGCGTCACCGCTGCTGGCCTGATCATCGTGGCCTGCGTCCTCTCCCGGGCCGGCGCCTCAGCCTACGATGCCCTCCCCTCACTGATCGGCACCGCCGCCGGACTGCTGGCCCTTCGGCTGATGATGAGCCGGCTGCACGCCGCCCGGCCGGCGGCCCCCGATCCGTCCGCCGCTTCGGCGGGCCGGGCCGTGCCCGCCGGGTCCTCGCGCCGTTCGTTCTTCGCCACCGCCGGAGTGACCGCCATGGCGGCGGTCGCCGCCGCGGCGGGCGGGCGGGCACTGGCCGGCGTACGCAACCGGGTCGAAGCGGTCCGGCGCAGCCTCCGGCTGCCGGCCCCCGCCAGCGCCGCTCCGGCCCTGCCCGCCGGGCTGCAGGCCCCGGTGGACGGCATCACCCCGTGGATCACCCCCAACCCCGACTTCTACCGCATCGACACCGCGCTCAGCGTGCCCCAGCTCGACATCGACGCCTGGGAGTTGAGGGTCCACGGCATGGTCGAGGAGGAATTCACCCTTTCCTTTCAGGACCTCCTCGCAGAAGACCTCATCGAGCGGCACATCACCCTGACGTGCGTCTCCAACCCGGTCGGCGGCAACCTCGTGGGCAACGCCAAGTGGCTGGGCTATCCGCTGCGGGAGCTGCTGCGGCGGGCCCGGCCGCTGGCGGGCGCGGACATGGTCCTGAGCACGAGCAGCGACGGTTTCAGCGCCTCCACGCCGCTGCCCGTGCTCCAGGACGGGCGCGACGCGATGCTGGCGGTCGCCATGAACGGGGAGCCACTGCCCCTCGAGCATGGCTACCCGGTGCGCATGGTGGTTCCCGGGCTGTACGGCTACGTTTCCGCCACCAAGTGGATCGTCGATCTGGAGGTCACCCGCTTCGCCGACCGGACCGCCTACTGGACCGACCGCGGCTGGTCCGAGAAGGGCCCGATCAAGACCATGGCCCGGGTCGAGGTGCCCCGGTCCTTCGGGAAGGTCGCGGCGGGAACGGTCCGGATCGGCGGCACGGCCTGGTCGCAGACCCGCGGAATCACGCGGGTCGAGGTGTCGGTCGACGACGGCGCCTGGGAGGAAGCAACCCTCGCCGCGGAGGCCTCGGTCGACACCTGGCGCCAGTGGTGGCACGAGATCCGCGTGGAGCCGGGCTCCCACACGCTGCGGGCCCGCGCCACCGACCCCGTGGACGGCCCGCAGACCGAGAAACGCGCCGACCCGGTCCCCAACGGCGCCTCGGGCTGGCAGTCCGTCCAGTTCACGGCCGGCTGACCCCTGCGGCCCCTGCAGGCAGCGCGCGACGCCGCGGGCCCACCCGGTGCAAAACCGCCCGCCCCGGTGGGCGGCGGCGCGAGCGGGAAGGCGCCGCGGAAGCGGACGGCCGATAGGCAATACTTGTTCCATGCTTTCAACCTTCAGCTCCGCCGACGCCGTTGATCTCGCCGTCCTCGAGCGCAGCGGCCTGATCGAGTCCCGCCATGTGGGTTCGGCCGTCGTGCTCGCCGCCGACGGCTCGGTCGTCACGGCGCTGGGCAATGTCGAGGCGCCGATCTACCCGCGCTCGACCCTCAAGCCGTTCCAGGCCCTTGCCACCATGAAGGCCGGGGTGCCCCTGCGCGGGCCGCAGGTTGCCCTCGCCGCGGCCAGCCATGTGGGCAGCGCCGAGCACATGGACGTGGTGAAGACAATGCTCAACGCCGCCGGTGTGGGCGAGGAGCACCTCCAGTGCCCCGAGGACTGGCCGCAGGACGAGGCCGCCCGGAACCAGCTCGTCACCTCCGGCAGGGGCAAGCAGCGCATCGCGTTCAACTGCTCCGGGAAGCACGCGGGATTCCTGTGGGCGTGCACCGAGAACAACTGGGACCACGGCACCTACCTGGACCGCGCCCACCCGCTGCAGCAGAGCATCGCCGAGGTCATCGAGGAGTACACCGGGGAGGCACCAGCGCACTGGGGCGTTGACGGCTGCGGCGCCCCGGTGGCCGCGGTGTCCCTCACGGGCCTGGCCCGCGGCATCGGCCGGATCGCGAAGGCCCCCTCCGACAAGCACGCCGACGCCCGCGCCGCGACGGTGGCCACCGCGATGCTCGACTACCCCTGGGCCGTGCACGGGCGCGGCCAGGACAACTCGGTGGTGATGGAGGAGCTGAACATCCTCGCCAAGAGCGGCGCCGAGGGTGTCCTGGTCCTGGCCGCCCCGACCGGCGCCTCCCTGGCCCTGAAGGTCCTCGACGGGAACCTGCGGGCCGCCACCCTGGTGGGCCTGAGCCTGTTCGCGGCCTCCGGTGCCATCGACGCCGCGGAGGTCGGTGCGGTGCTTGACCGGGTGGTTCCGCGCGTCCTCGGCGGCGGACGCCCGGTGGGCAGCCTGCGCCTGGCCGCTCCCGTCCTGGCCCAGCTGGACGCCGGCTCGCTCAGCTGAGCCCGGGCATGCCTCCCCGGGGAGCCCCGGCGGGCGGCACCGGACGGCAGGATCGGCACCGAAAGGGACGCTATGGCACGCAGACGCATCAGCACCGAGGCAGGGCGGGCAGCCCTGCGGGCGGCGCCGGGAGGCGCCCGGGCCGACCTGGCCGCGGCCGTCCGGTTCTGCCTTGAGGAACTCTCCGAACGGGCCCCGGGCAACAGCGTTGAAGTGCGGGTGCCGCCCTTCGGGGTGACCCAGTGCGTCGAGGGACCCCGCCACACCCGGGGCACCCCGCCCAATGTCGTCGAGACCGATCCGCAGACCTGGCTGCAGCTTGCCACCGGCGCCCTGTCCTGGGGCAGCGCCGTCGCCGCGGGGAAGGTGGCGGCCTCCGGGCAGCGGGCCGACCTCGCCGCGTGGCTGCCGCTGTTCCCGCAGGGCTCCGGCGCAGCGGGCCCGGGAAGCGCCGGTCCGGGCTCCGGCACCCCGGAGGGCTGACCATGGCGCACCCCGCACCGGCACCGTCCCGGCGCCCCGGCAGGGCGGCATCCCGCCGGCGGGTTCCGTGGCGTGCGGGCAGCGTCTCCGCGGTCCGCGGCGCCGTCCGCCGCCAGCCGGGCGGGGCCTGGCTGGCCGCCGGCGCCGTCACTATCCTGTACTGCGCCTACTCCACCGCACAGTGGCACCGGCTCGAGTCGCCGTCATGGGACCTGGGGATCTTCACCCAGCTGGCCAAGGCCTACGCGGGGCTCGATGCCCCCGTCGTGCCGATCAAGGGCGAGTCCTTCAACCTGCTGGGCGATCACTTCCACCCGCTGCTGGTCCTGCTCGGGCCCGTCTACCTGCTGTTCCCTTCGGCCTTCGTCCTCCTGGTGGTGCAGAACCTGCTGTTCGGGCTCTCGGCCTTCGTGGTCGCCCGCACCGGCATCCGGGAACTCGGCCGCGCCGCCGGAACCGCCGTCGGGCTGGCCTACGGCCTGTCCTGGGGGCTGCAGTCCGCCGTCGGGGCGCAGTTCCATGAGGTGGCCTTCGCCGTCCCGCTGCTCGCCCTGAGCTGCGAGGCGGTGATCCGCCGGCGGCCCGCCGCCGCCGTCGCCTGGGGATCGCTGCTGGTGTTCGTGAAGGAGGACCTGGGCCTGACGGTCATCGCGCTCGGCCTTGTCGTTGCGGTGCGGTTCCGGCACCAGGCCGGAGCGTGGCTCGCGGCCTGGGGCGCCCTGTGGCTGCTTTTGTCCGTGAAGGTGATCCTGCCGGGCCTGAACACCGCCGGGTCCTACGACTATGCCGGCCGCGTGGACGCAGCGGCGATGCTCGCCGACCCCCTGCAGGCGGCGGCCGACTTCTTCTCCGGGGCGCCCAAGTACGAGACGGTCCTCCTGCTGCTGGCGGCCGGCGGGATCATCTTCCTGCGCTCCCCGCTGGCGCTGGTCCTGCTGCCGACCCTGCTCTGGCGCTTCGCCTCCACCGAGGAGGGTTACTGGGGACCGGGCTGGCACTACAGCGCCGTCCTCATGCCCGTCCTCTTCCTGGCCCTGGTCGACGCCGCCGCCGCGCTCCGGCGCGGCAGGCGTGCCCTGCCGCGGTTCCTCGCCGCCGCCGGACCCGCCTGCGCCGCGGCCGCCGCACTGGCCATCCTGCCCGGCCAGGCCCTGGCCGAACTCGCCGATCCGCACACGTACCGGCAGTCTCCGCGCTGGGAGGCCGCGCACCGGGTCATCGACGCCGTGCCGGGCGGGGCCAGCGTGGAAACCGGCGTGGGGCTGATGGCCTACCTCGTGCCGCGGGCCGAGGTGTACTGGATCGGCAACAGCAACCCGGCCCCCGACTTCCTCCTCGTCGACGCCCAGGACTGGAGCTGGGGTGCCGCTCCCCCGGCCGACGCCGTCGCCCATGCCGAGGAAACCTACCCCGGCTCCGCCTACACCCTGGTGTTCGATGAGGACGGATATCAGTTGGTCGAACGGACCCGCTGATCGCCGGTAGCCTTAATCCATGAGCTCCGACACCCCGCCGTCCGCCAGCCCTTCCGGGGGCCCCGCCAAGCGCCGCGAGGTGAGCGTGCGCCGCGCGCCCCGGTTCGCTCCGTTCATGCTGATCGGGGCGGTAGCCGGCTTCACCGCCGCGCTCATCATCGCCTACACGAGCCCACCCGACCCCACCCTCACCCGGGAATCGGTCCTCGGATTCTTCACCGTCGTCCTGGCCCTGCCGGGGCTGCTGCTCGGCGCCCTCGTGGTCCTCGTCCTGGACCGGCGCAGCGTGCGCCGGGCCCGCCGCTTCCAGGCCCAACTGCTGGACGACGACGCCTGAACCCGCACCCCGCCGGTGCGGGTTTCCTCCCCGTGACGCACAGGCGTACGCTGTACTCCTATTGGAGTGACCGATGAGTGCGGGAGGCGGGTTGCGACGATGACCGACACTCTTCCGGCCGGACGGCGCGAGCGCCTCAACCGGACGCGGGTGCTGCAGGCCGCGGTGTCCCTTGCCGATGAGATCGGCATCGACTCCCTCAGCATGCGCCGGCTCGCCCAGGAACTCCAGGTCGTGCCGATGGCCCTCTACAAGCACGTCGCCAACAAGGAGGAACTCCTCGACGGCATGGTCGACGTCATCGTCGGCGAGATCGAACCACCGGCGCCCGAGGCCACCTGGAAGAGCGGAGTGCGCTCGCGGGTCCTCTCGGCGCGGCGCGCCCTGCAGCGGCACCCGTGGGCGCGGCGGGCAATCGAGACCCGCACGGGCATGACCCCCGCCGTGCTGGACTACCTGGAGTCCTTTATCGGTGCGTTCCTGGCCGGGGGCTTCTCCCTTGACCTCACCCACCACGCGATGCACGCCCTCGGCGGACGCATGTGGGGGTTCACCCAGGAGCTGTTCGAGGACCCCGCCGCCCCGGCGGCTGCCACGACGGACGCCGAGCGGGCCGAGATGCTCCGGCAGGCGGCCCAGCGCTATCCGAACGTGGTGGCGATCGCGTCGGCGGTGACCCACGACGAAGGGTCCGTGGTCGGGCACGGCTGCGACGACCAGTTCGAGTTCGAATTCGCCCTTGACCTGCTGCTCGACGGCTTCGAGCGCCTCCACGCGCGCGGCTGGAGTTCCCAGGGCGCGAAGACCCGGGAGGCGGCAGCCCAGGGCACGGAAACCCAGGGCGCGGCAGCGGCCCCCTGACGCACCGCCCGGCTTGCCGCCGGAGCAGGCACTCCCCGCGGCCGGATTGCCGTCGGCGCCGGCCATCCTCGCCGCCGAAGGCGGGCCGGACGGCGGAACGGCGGGGGCCGCGCCAATGGCACAGCCCCCGCCGGTTACCTGCCCGCCGGGACGTTCCCGGCGGGTGTGCCGCGAATCAGGCGGGCACCCGATCGCCGGGGGTCCGCGCTGCCCCCAGCGCCGCTACGGCCGGGGCCCGGAAGCCCCGCGCGATCAGGTAGACGGCAAGGGACACCTCCCAGGCGAACACCGGCAGGGCTGCCACCGCCGCCCACACCGAGACCTGCTCGTAGAGGCCGAACATCTGGGCCGCGCCCGAGGCGAAGACCAGGGGCCCGCCCACCAGCCCCAGCACGGGGATGAACCGCGGCACCAGGCCGGACCGGTGGAGCAGGTAGGCCAGGAGCACGGTGTTCGTTCCGCAGATAAAACTCGGCCCGACGAGGAAGGTCCAGTTGTTGAAGGCGACCAGGGCGCTGCCCAGGGCGAGCGTGTCCGGGCCGGCCTGCGGCAGGTCCTGCCGCAGCGTCACCAGCGCCAGGAGGGCCACCACGCCGGCCGTGATCACCGCGCCCTCGAGGGTGCGCAGCGCCACGTAGCCCAGGGCGATGCCTTCGTTCTGCCGCCGGACCACCGGGAAGAGGGCAACACCGGTTCCGACGATGGCCAGCACGAGCACCACGTCGAGGAAGGCGGCCAGGACCACCAGCGACTCGGGCCCCGCGCCGGCGATGTACTCCGGATTGCCAAGCACCGGAACGTAGAGCAGTCGCGCCGCGACCGACGTGACGTGCGTAATGAGGAAGAGTACGCCGGCGACGGCGGCGGTCCTTCGCAATGAGGTCATTTTCCACTCTCTCAGGTCTGCGGCGTACGGTGTACACCATCGGAGTCCACGCTAGGTGTACGCCGTATACAAGTCAAGGGGTGGAGGGCATGTTTCCGCCCGGCCCTGCCGGAAGGGTGTCCGCGGACGGGGACGGCGGGGGCCGGCCCTGCCGCGGAGGGCACTGCGCGCCGGTCCGAGTCGGGCGGCCGCCGGGTCGGGCGCCGGACGCCGTCACGTGCAGGGGGCATATCCGGCCCGTGCGAGAATGGGTCCATGGTGCGCGGTGATGGAAAACTTACCCACGATCTTCTCCCCAACGAAAAAGGTCCCCAGGACGCCTGCGGTGTTTTCGGCGTCTGGGCCCCGGGTGAAGAGGTGGCAAAGCTGACGTACTACGGCCTGTACGCCCTCCAGCACCGGGGACAGGAGTCCGCCGGCATCGCCACCAGCGACGGCGCCCGCATCAACGTCTACAAGGACATGGGGCTCGTGTCCCAGGTGTTCGATGAGGCCACCCTCAACACGCTCACCGGCCACATCGCCGTCGGCCACTGCCGCTACTCCACCACCGGGTCCTCCCAGTGGGCCAACGCCCAGCCCACCCTCGGCGCCACCGCCATGGGCACCGTCGCCCTGGCCCACAACGGCAACCTGACCAACTCCGCCGAGCTCTACCAGATGGTCCTGGACCGGCACGGCAAGCCCCGCTCCGGGGAGATCGCCCAGGGCAACACCACCGACACCGCCCTGGTCACCGCCCTGCTGGCCGGCGACGAGGGCCGCTCGCTCGAGGAAACGGCGATGGAGCTGCTGCCGAAGGTCCGCGGCGCCTTCTGTTTCGTGTTCATGGACGAAGGAACCCTCTACGCGGCTCGGGACACCTACGGGGTGCGCCCGCTCGTCCTCGGCCGCCTGGAGCGGGGCTGGGTGGTCGCCTCGGAGCAGGCCGCCCTGGCCACCGTGGGCGCGAGCTTCATCCGGGAGATCGAGCCCGGGGAGTTCATCGCCATCGACGAGGACGGGGTGCGCTCGAGCCGCTTCGGCACCTCAACGGCCGCCGGCTGCGTGTTCGAGTACGTCTACCTGGCCCGTCCCGACGCCGCCATCGCCGGGCGCTCGGTGTACGAGTCCCGGGTGGAGATGGGCCGCCAGCTCGCCCGCGAGAACTCCGCGGAGGCCGACATCGTCATCCCCGTCCCCGAGTCGGGGACCCCCGCCGCCGTCGGCTTCGCCGAGGAATCTGGCATTCCGTTCGCCCACGGGTTCGTCAAGAACGCCTACGTGGGCCGCACCTTCATCCAGCCCAGCCAGACCCTGCGCCAGCTGGGCATCAAGCTGAAGCTCAACGCCCTCGAATCGGTCATCCGCGGCAAGCGCATCATCGTCGTCGATGATTCGATTGTCCGCGGCAACACCCAGCGGGCCGTGGTGCGCATGCTCCGGGAGGCCGGAGCCGCCGAGGTCCACGTCAAGATCTCCTCCCCGCCGGTCCGCTGGCCCTGCTTCTACGGCATCGACTTCGCCTCCCGGGCCGAACTGATCGCCAACGGCGCCGCGGTGGCCGAGATCAGCAAGTCGATCGGCGCCGACACCCTCGCCTACATCTCCGAGGACGGCATGATCGATGCCACCCAGCAGCCCCGCGAGCGGCTGTGTACCGCGTGCTTCACCGGCACGTACCCCATCGAGCTCCCCACCGCCGACCGCCTCGGCAAGAATCTCCTGGAGCGCGACCCGGCCGACCGGACCGGAGCGGACGGCTGCGAACCCGGCCCCGACAACGAATTCGAAGCTGTACTCACCGACGCAGACAGGAAAGAACGGGTATGAACCCCTCCCCCAATCCCATCACCTACGCAAGTGCAGGAGTGGACGTCGAGGCCGGTGACCGCGCCGTCGAGCTGATGAAGGGCGCGGTGAAGGCCACCCACGGCGCCGAGGTGATCGGGGGTGTCGGCGGTTTCGCCGGCCTGTACGACGTGTCGAAACTGCTCACCTACCGCAGGCCGCTGCTGGCGAGCTCCACCGACGGAGTCGGCACGAAGGTGGCCATCGCCCAGGCCATGGACATCCACGACACCATCGGATTCGACCTGGTCGGCATGGTGGTCGACGACATCGTGGTGGTCGGCGCCGAGCCGCTCTACATGACCGACTACATCGCCTGCGGCAAGGTGGTGCCCGAGCGCATCGCCGCCATCGTCCGCGGCATCGCCGCCGCCTGCTCGGTCGCCGGAACCGCCCTGGTGGGTGGGGAGACCGCCGAGCACCCCGGCCTGCTCGGGGAGAACGAGTACGACGTCGCCGGTGCGGCAACCGGTGTCGTCGAGGCCGACGGGCTGCTCGGCCCGGACCGGGTGCGGGAGGGCGACGTGGTTATCGGCATGGCCGCCTCCGGCCTCCACTCCAACGGCTATTCCCTGGTACGCCGGGTCATCAACTCGGCCGGCTGGGCCCTCGACCGCCAGGTCTCCGAGCTGGGCCGGACCCTCGGCGAGGAACTGCTCGAGCCGACGCGCATCTATGCCGCCGACTGCCTCGACCTCGCCCGCTACACCGGCGCCGCTGTGCACGGCTTCAGCCACGTGACCGGCGGCGGGCTCGCCGCGAACCTCGCCCGGGTCCTGCCCCGAGGCCTCGAGGCCACCGTTGACCGCTCCACCTGGGCGCTGCCGCCCATCTTCACCCTCGTCTCCGAACTCGGCAACGTGCCCCTGCCCGACCTGGAGCGCACCCTCAACCTGGGCGTGGGCATGGTGGCCATCGTGGGGGCCGAGGGAGCCGACGCCGCCCTGGCGCGCCTCGCCGAGCGCGGCGTCCCCGCCTGGGCCATGGGCACCGTGGGCTCAGCGGCCGGATCGGCCGCCACCGACGGACCGGACTACGTGCAGGGCGTCAAGGGCGTTGACGGCGGAGCGGTCCGGCTGGTGGGCTCCTACGCCTGAGCGGGGCCGGAAGGCCGATCCGGCCCCCGGAAACCAACGAAAGAGCGGTGCACCAGGTGCACCGCTCTTTCAATGTCCATTGCCGACCTGCTCAACACCCCCGAACCCGAAGGCCGGAATCATTGGGCACGGAGGAGGCTATCCCGTGCGTCGGGAGCCGTCTTCTCCGTCATCGTCGAATTCGTCCGCATACTTATCCGCATACTCCGAATAGTCCGGCTCCACCGGCTCCAGAGGTTCACTGCGTCGATTGGAGGCATGGCTACCGGGGCCTGTGAGCTCGCGCTGCAGTGCCGTGTAGTCGGTCGCTGGACTGAAGTACTTCATGTCCCGCGCCTGCTTGGTAGCTTTTGCCTTTTGACGGCCGCGCCCCATGGCGTGACCCCCTTTGTGCGTCGATCCGGAGGTGGTCACTGGGGCACAAAGGCCCAAGGCTGCAGCGAGGCCCCGGAGTAATTGGTCAATTTATCGTAACTATAGGTTACATGCTTTCCCGTGTGCCCGCGTGCCGTTGTGACCAGCATGACGCGCCGGCCCCGGATTGCCCGGAATGGCCGCGCGCCGCCGGTAAAGGCGGGCGCCCCAATGCCGGAAATTTGGATAGAGTTCTGCTCTGAAGGCCCAACCACGGGCGCGTGATGAAAACCCTCCGAGGAGACAACGGTTGGCTACGAAGAATCGGCAGGACGCCCAGCGTGGTCCGGAGGATCAGGGGAAACCGGACGCCGTCGGGCATGGGACCACCGCCACGAATGCCAACGCCGCGGCCCCGGCCGGCGGACCGGCTGCGGAGCCCGAACTGTCGGTGGCGGCGGATTACCTGACGCTCGCCGAACCGGTGCTCGCGCCGGCGGCCGTCAGCAGGTCCGCGGCCGAGGCCGTGGACCTCGATGAAACGGCGGCGGAGGCGCAGGCGGTGGCGAAGGAGGCCGAGGACGCCGGAACCCTCGTATCCGGCCCCCTGCCCGCTACCGCGCCGACCGTGAAGGCGGCGCCGTCGGGCACCGCGCCCGCGGGCGGCCCGGCCGGCGACGCGGCGGGCTCCCCCAAGGGTGGCGCGCCCCGCTCCGGCGGGTCCGGGGAGGGGGCACCCACGGGTTCGTCCACCCCGGACAGCCCCCGCGGGGCCGGCCCCGCGCAGGAGACGGCCCCGGCCGGGCCCACCGGGAAGCGGCCCATCGGGAAGCCGCCCACCGGGAACGCCGGCGCGGTGCGGTCCGCCGCAACCGCGGAGGACCCCGGCACGGCCGGAGCCGACGATGCCGGCGCGGACGATGCCGCGGATCCCCAGCGCGCAGCGGCCCCGGTGGCGGTCGGCGCGGGCGCGGCCCACGGCCTCCTTGCGGGAACCGACCCCGCCGCCCTCGGGATGGACTCCGCGGCCGCGCACCCGGCGGCACGGGCAGGCGCCACGGCCATCCGGACGTCCCCGGGAGCGGTGGCAGAGGTGGAGGGCGCCGCCGCCGGTGCGCCCCGGCCCTCCTGGGCGCCGGCCGGCGACACGGGCAAACCACTGGGTCCGCGGCGGGCGCGTTCGCGCGAACGCCGGGAGAAGGCACCGCGTCCGGTCGCGCTGCTCGTCCTTGGCGGCCTCGTCGTCCTGGCCCTGCTCGTCTGGGCGGCCGTCAGCCTCGTCCGAGGCCTGACCGGCGCCGGCGACCCCCAGTCGCCGGAGGATGTCCCGACAGAGGCCGGCGCCGACGGAGTCATTGCCGAGGACGTGCCGCCGTCGGTGCTCACCGCCGGACACTGCCTCCTCGATTTCACCGACATCGAAAGCGATGTCACCATCGTGACCTGTTCGACGCCCCACGGCGCCCAGCTGATCGCTTCGGAGTTCTACCCGGAGGAGGCCAAGTTCCCCGGCCGCGACCAGCTTGGGGCACGCGCCGATGCCGCCTGCGACACCGCACCGATCAACTCCGGCGTCGCCGCCAGCGCCGGCCGGATCGATCTGCTCCGCGTGACCCCCACCGAAGGCACCTGGGCCGACGGCGACCGCAGGGTTGACTGCTTCGCGGTCCTCCGGGACGGCGCAACGCTAAGCCGGAGCCTGCTCACCGAGTAGCTCCGGCCCGGCCGGCGCTGCTACGCGACGGCGCGCAGGCTCAGCCCCTCCGCCTGGCCGTCGGTGGCACCGGCGTCGGCGTCACGGTCGACCAGGACGCGGTCCCCGTCGGTGATTTCCCCGGCCAGGATGCCCCGGGCGAGCTGGTCGCCGATCTCCCGCTGCACGAGCCGGCGCAGGGGCCGCGCTCCGTAGGCGGGGTCGAACCCGGTGAGGGCCAGCCACTCGCTGGCCGCCGGCGTCACCTCGAGGGTGAGCCTGCGCTCCTGGAGCCGCTTGCCCAGCGCCTCGACCTGCAGGTCCACGATCTTCGAGAGCTCCTCGAGGCTGAGCGCGTCGAAGATGATCACGTCGTCGAGCCGGTTGAGGAACTCCGGCCGGAAGCTGGCGTTCACCGTGGCCATCACGGCCGAGCGGCGGGCGGCGTCGTCGAGCGTGGGATCCATCAGGAACTGCGAGCCCAGGTTGGACGTCAGCACCAGGATCACATTGCGGAAATCCACGGTGCGTCCCTGCCCGTCGGTCAGCCGGCCGTCGTCGAGCACCTGCAGGAGGATGTCGAAGACCTCCGGGTGCGCCTTCTCCACCTCGTCGAGCAGCACCACGCTGTAGGGGCGCCGGCGCACCGCCTCGGTGAGCTGGCCGCCCTCCTCGTAGCCGACGTAACCCGGGGGTGCCCCGACGAGCCGGGCCACCGAATGCTTCTCGGAGTACTCGGACATGTCGATCCGCACCATGGAACGCTCATCGTCGAACAGGAAGTCCGCCAGCGCCTTGGCGAGTTCGGTCTTGCCGACACCGGTGGGGCCGAGGAACAGGAAGGAGCCGGTGGGCCGGTTCGGGTCCGACACCCCGGCACGGGCGCGGCGCACCGCATCCGAGACCGAGGCGACCGCCTTCGACTGGCCGATCAGCCGGGAGCCGATGACCTCCTCCATGTGCAGCAGCTTCTGGCTCTCGCCCTGCAGCATGCGGCCGGCGGGAATGCCCGTCCAGGCCGAGATGACCTCGGCGATGTCGTTGGCCGTCACCTCCTCGGCCACCATCAGTTCGGGGGCGTCCCCGGCCGATTCCTGCTCGGCGGCCTGGGCGGCATCGAGCTCCCGCTGCACCTGCGGAATCTCCCCGTACAGGATGCGCGACGCCGTCTCCAGGTCACCCTCGCGCTGGGCCCTGTCTGCCTGGGAGCGCAGTTCGTCAAGGGACGCCTTCAGGTCGCCGACCCGGTTCAGGCCCGCCTTCTCGGCCTCCCACCGGGCGTTCAACGCCGAGAGCTGTTCCTGGCGGTCCGCCATCGTGGCCCGCAGGTCCTCGAGCCGCTCCTGGGAGGCCTCGTCAGTCTCCCGTTCCAGCGCCAGTTCCTCCATGCGCATCCGGTCGATGGCCCGGCGCAGCTCGTCGATCTCCACCGGGGCGGAGTCGATCTCCATGCGCAACCGGGATGCGGCCTCGTCGACCAGGTCAATCGCCTTGTCCGGCAGCTGCCGCCCGGAGATGTACCGGTTGGACAGGGTCGCCGCGGCCACCAGGGCGGAGTCGGCGATGGAGACCTTGTGGTGGGCCTCGTAGCGTTCCTTGAGCCCGCGGAGGATGCCGATGGTGTCCTCCACCGACGGCTCCCCCACGTAGACCTGCTGGAAGCGCCGCTCCAGCGCGGGGTCCTTCTCCACGTTCTCGCGGTACTCATCGAGGGTCGTGGCGCCGATCAGGCGCAGCTCTCCGCGGGCGAGCATCGGCTTGAGCATGTTGCCGGCGTCCATCGAGCCCTCCGAGGCACCGGCGCCCACCACGGTGTGCAGCTCATCGATGAAGGTGACGACCTGCCCGTTGGAGGACCGGATCTCCTCGAGCACGGCCTTGAGCCGCTCCTCGAATTCGCCGCGGTACTTGGCGCCGGCGATCATCGAGCCGAGGTCGAGGCTGATGAGGGACTTGCCGCGGAGGGATTCGGGCACGTCGCCTTCGACCATGCGCTGGGCGAGGCCTTCGACGACGGCCGTCTTGCCGACGCCCGGCTCCCCGATCAGCACCGGGTTGTTCTTGGTGCGCCGGGACAGCACCTGCACCACGCGGCGGATCTCGGAATCGCGCCCGATCACCGGGTCAAGCTTGCCCGCCCGGGCCAGCTCGGTCAGGTCGACGCCGAACTTCTCGAGGGCCTGGAAGGTGTTCTCCGGGTCGGCCGAGGTCACCTTGCGGTCACCCCGGACCCCGGGCAGTGCGGCCGCGAGCGCGTCACGGGAGATTCGGGCCTCGCGCAGGATCCTGCCGGCCGGGCCGGCGTCCACGGCGAGCCCGAGCAGCAGGTGCTCGGTGGAGACGAACTGGTCCCCCAGGGCCTCGGCCTCCTGCTGGGCCGCGGAGATGACCTGGAGGGCGCCCCGGGAGAACTGGGCCTGGGCCACGCTCGCGCCGGAGGAGGAGGGCAGGGCGCGGATGGCCGAGCTCGCCTGCACGCTGATGTCATCGGGCGAGGCACCGGCGGCCTTGAGCAGCGCCACGGCGATGCCCTCCCGCTGGTCCATCAGCGCCTTGAGGAAGTGTGGCGTTTCGACCTGGGCGTTGCCCGCCGTCGAGGCGTTCATCGCCGCAGCCGAGAGAGCCTCCTGGCTCTTGGTGGTGAATTTTGCGTCCATGGACCCATCCTTCGCTATCGACGATGTTCCTGCGTGGAACACCTTCCAAAACCTAAGTTGAGTGTACCTGACTCAACCTTGTGGCGCCGCAATTTATGCCCGGTTCGTTGCCAGCGAAACCGCTGGTCAGCACGCCATCCGCGGGCGTTCCAGCGGGCCGGTTCGGGGAGGGCCCGCCGTCGGCCATAATGGCCCGATGGGGAAATTTCATCGACTGACCGCCGTGCTGACCACCGCCGTCCTGGCGGCCTCGCTTGCGGCGTGCGCCGACGACCGGCCGACCGCCGAGGATGCCGCAAAGAAGCTTGCCGCGGGCCTGGCCGAGCTCGACGTCGCCGGCTCGGCCTTCACCGTCGTCAGGGCCGGGGATGTCACCACGGATCTGGGCACGATCACCCAGGCGCTGGCACCGCTCAAGCCCAGGGTCGCCGTGGACGGTGTGGAGTCGACCGGCGACGACACGGCCACCGCCACCCTGGACTACGTGTGGGACATCGACAGTACGGACACCGACTGGACCTACTCGACGTCTGTGGAGCTCGCCCGGGTGGAGGACGAGTGGCAGGCCGCATGGGACCCATCCATCTTCGTCCCGAAGCTCCGCGTCGATGAGCGCCTTGCTCGTGATGAAATCCCTGCCGACCGGGGCGACATCACCGGCACCGATGGCGAGGTGCTCGTCACCCAGCGCCCGGTCCTGCGGGTGGGTATCGACAAGACCCTCATCCCCGCGGAGGGGCACGATGCCGCCGCCCGCGCCCTCGCCGCACTCATGGAGATCGATCCGGCGTCCTACGCGGAGCAGGTGGCCGCCGCCGGCGCGGAGGCGTTCGTCGAGGCCATCGTGCTGCGCCAGGACTCCCCGCTCGCGGCCGACCGCGCCGCCCTCGAGGCCATTCCGGGGGCAATGTCCATTCCGGAGTTCCGCGAACTGGCTCCGACCCGGACCTTCGCCCGTGAACTGCTGGGCACCGTCGGGGAGCCCACCGCCGAGTTGATCGAGCAGTCCGGCGGAAAGCTCAAGGCCGGGGACATCACGGGCCTCTCGGGCCTGCAGCGGGAGCACAACGAGCTGCTCGCCGGAACCCCCGGCATCATGATCACAGGGCTCATCGGGGAAGGTGACGCCCTGCGGTCCCAGACGCTGTTCGCCAAGTCGCCAGTGAATGGAAAGGCGCTGGCCACGACGCTCGACGTGGACCTGCAGGCCCTCGCCGAGAACACCCTTGCCGAGGAACCCTCGGCGTCCTCGATCGTCGCCATCCGCCCCAGCACCGGGGAGATCCTGACCGCGGCCAACGGGCCCGGCAGTGAGGGCCTGCCCACCGCGCTGCTCGGTCAGTATCCGCCCGGGTCCACCTTTAAGATCGCGACCACCCTCGCGCTGCTGCGCAAGGGCCTCACGCCGGAGTCCCCCACCGAATGTCCCGCCGAGCTCACCGTCGACGGGCGCACCTTCAACAATGCGAGCACCTACCCGGCGCAGTTCAGCGGGACGATCCCGCTGCTCCAGAGCTTCGCCCAGTCGTGCAACACCGGGTTCATTTCGAACCGCGACGAGGTCTCCCAGCAGGAACTCGCCTCCGCGGCGGCGGACCTCGGCATCGGGGTCGAGGCGTCGATCGGGACGCCCGCCTTCTTCGGCGCCGTGCCCGCCGAGGCCGAGGGCACCGCCCACGCCGCGTCGATGATCGGTCAGGGCGAGATCCTCGTCTCGCCGCTGGCCCTGGCCACCATGGCGGCAAGTGTCGGCAAGGGCGCTAGGGTGACCCCCACGGTGCTGGCGGGCGGGCAGGACGCTGAGGCGCCGTCGGCCTCGTCGTCGGCGTCCCCGTCAGCCGGGCCTTCTGAGGATGCCTCCGCCTCGGTCAAGCCGGCGGAACCGAGCAAACTGACCGCGGAGGAGGCTGCCACCCTGCGGACCCTGATGCGCGCGGTGGTCACCGAGGGCGGCGCCGGCATGCTCGCCGGTGTCCCAGGCGAGCCCGTGCAGGCGAAGACCGGCACGGCGGAGTTCGGCAGCGAGACTCCGCCGCGCACCCACGCGTGGATCGTCGCGCTGCAGGGTGACCTCGCCGTCGCCGTCTTCGTCGAGGAGGGCGAGCTGGGCTCGACCTCGGGCGGGCCGCTGATGGAGGCATTCCTCCGGGGCGCCGCCTCCTAGGCTCCAACCTGACCGCCGAAACGGCAGCTCACGCTGTGATGCCGCCTAAGCGTGGTCAGCTGCGAACTCGAGGGACGCCCCGTCCAGAAGCTTCACCGAAACCACAGCTGACCACGTTTTGATCCCCCGGGAGGGTGGTTAGGTGCGAACTCGACGGGGGCTCGGGGCACGGACCGGCCCGGGAGTTCTAAGCGCTGCCCGGTCCGGCTTCAGCGGTACTCGGGAATCCGGGTGCCGCGCGTCTCCACGATGACCTTGCCCAGCGGCATCAGCGACACCGGGATGAGCTTGAGGTTGGCGATGCCGAGGGGAATTCCTATGATGCTGACGAACATGGGGATCGCCGTCAGTACATGCCCGATGGCGATCCAGATGCCCGCGACGAGCAGCCAGATGATGTTGCCCAGGGTGGAGAAGAAGGACACCCTCCCGCCGCGGTCCACCACGGTGCGCCCGAACGGCCACAGGGCGTAGACGCCGATCCGGAATGAGGCGATCCCGAAGGGGATCGTGACGATCAGGAGGCAGCAGAGGATCCCGGCGGCGAAGTAGCCGAGGGCCAGCCAGATACCGCCGAAGAGCAGCCAGATCAGGTTCAGGAGTATGTTCATGGGCTCATTGTCGCGCATCGCCGGGCGCAGCGTCCGGGGATCTGCTCCGCGGCCCCTCGGCTCCGCCGAAACTGCAGCTCACCACGCTTCAACCCCGCGGAAGCGTGGTCATCTGCCAACTCGGCGGAAGCCCCGCACCCATGGACGCGCCCCCAACACCTTCCCCGAAACTGCACCTCACCACGCTTTCACGCCCCCAAAGCGTGGTGAGGTGCCAACTCGGCGGAAGCCCCACGCAGCAGAAAGGCCCCCTCCCGTGAGGGAAGGGGCCTTTCAGTTGGATCGGCTGTGCTCGATCAGCGGAGCTTAGCGCGTGCGGCGGTCGTTCGACGCCGGGGCACTCGCCCTGCGCGAGCCACCGGTGCGCCCGGCACTGGCGGGACGGCCTGCGGCGGCCGGCGCGTGGCTGCGCTGGCCCGAGCCCGAGGCAGCTCCCCCGGAGGCGGCCGGACGGCGCGGGGCGACGTCCGCGGCGCGCTGGCCCGTGGCGGGACGGCGGCTGCGGGTTCCGGCCGTGTCGGCGGCCGGGCGGCCCTCGGCGGAGCGGCGGCGGCCTGCGCCGGCACCTGCCCCTGCCTCGGTGCCGAAGCGGGGAGCCTGCGGCTGGTCCTTGCGGCGGTCGGCCCGGTTGCCCTGGGCAGGCGCCTCGGCGGCGACGCGTCCGCGGCCACCACGGCCGCCGCGTCCACCGGCTGCGGGCGCTGCGGCGCCTCGGCGGGCGCGCTTGCGCTGGGCGTTGGCTCCGGTGGAGGTCCCCTCGCCGCGGGCGGTGTCGCGCTGGGCGATCAGTGCGGCGCGGGTGCGCGGATCGACCTTCTCCGCAACCTCGCCGATCAGCTTGCCGACCAGGGGCGAGGTGGCCTTGACGTTCTCGAAGGCGACGTCGACGCCGGCGGCGCGCATCAGCTTCTGCACCTCGGACTTCTGCTCCGGCAGGGTGATCGTCACCACGGTGCCCGAGGAACCGGCCCGCGCGGTGCGGCCCGAGCGGTGCAGGTACGCCTTGTGCTCGGTGGGCGGGTCGACGTGGACGACGAGCTCGACGTCGTCAACGTGCACGCCACGGGCGGCGACGTCGGTCGCCACGAGGACGCGCACGTCGCCGCTGGAGAACTCCGCGAGGTTCCGGTCGCGGGCGTTCTGCGACAGGTTGCCGTGCAGGTCGACGGCGGGGATGCCGGCGTCGGTGAGGGTCTTGGCCAGCTTGCGGGCGTGGTGCTTGGTGCGCATGAACAGCAGGCGGCGCCCGGTGCCGGAGGCCAGCTGCACGATGAGCTGCTTCTTCTGGGTCTGGTCGCCGATGAGCAGCACGTGGTGCTCCATGGTGGTCACCGCGGCCTGCGGGTCGTCGACCGAGTGGGTGACGGGCTTGCTCAGGTACCGGTTGACGAGCTTGTCCACGCCGTTGTCGAGCGTCGCCGAGAACAGCAGGCGCTGGCCCTCGGTGGGCGTGGTGTCCATGATCTTCTTCACGACGGGCAGGAAGCCCAGGTCGGCCATGTGGTCGGCCTCGTCCAGGATGGTGATCTCCACCGATTCGAGCGTGATGAGCTTCTGGCGCATCAGGTCCTCAAGGCGGCCGGGGCACGCGATGACGATGTCGACGCCGGCGCGCAGCGCCTTCTCCTGGCGCTGCTGGGAGACCCCGCCGTAGATGACCGTGGTGTTCAGGCCCAGCTCGTTGGCGAGGGGCTCGACGGTGTTGTTGATCTGCGTGGCCAGCTCGCGGGTCGGGGCGAGGACCAGGGCCAGCGGGCGTCCGGGCTTGCGCCGGTAGGCGGCTTCCTGCTCGGCGAGGCGGGACACCATCGGAAGGGCAAAAGCGAGGGTCTTTCCCGAGCCGGTGCGGCCGCGGCCAAGGACGTCGCGCCCCGCGAGGGTGTCGGGGAGGGTCTTGACCTGGATGGGGAAAGGTTCGGTGATTCCCTGCGCGGTCAGGTTCGAAACCAGCGCTTTGGGCACACCAAGGGCGGCAAAAGTAGTCATGTATATACACGAACTTTCTTCTCATCTTCCCCGGCGCCGGTTGGCACAGGGGTTCGCCGAAGAAAAGTCAGACAGTGTCCACCGCGCTTCCATACCGGAAGCTGGATGCGGGACAAAAGAAAGCGCTCATCGACGCAGGCTGCGGGTATCGGGGCCGTCTCCGGCCTCCGGGATACGCAGGCATGTCCTTCAACCCTACCAGCCGGAGCGGCCTCCGCCTGACACGGGGCCTCCGGGCGGCTGCGCACCCTCCCGTTTTGGGCACCCGTCTGCGAGGGTGGGAGGACCCCTACCGGGGTCACCGTCCGCCACCACCCACCGGGAGGCCTCCCATGCCCGCTACCCCCGCCAGCCTGCTCGACGAGGCACGCCAGCTCCACGGCGGCCTCACCGACCTGCGGCACCGGCTCCACCGCGAACCGGAGATCGGGCTGTCGCTGCCGCGGACCCAGGAGAAGGTCCTCGAGGCCCTCGAGGGCCTGCCGTACGAGGTCACCCTGGGCGCGGAGGCAAGCTCCGTCACCGCCGTCCTGCGCGGCACCGCCGCCTCGGCCGGCCGGCGGCCCGCGGTCCTGCTGCGGGGGGACATGGACGCCCTGCCGCTTCAGGAGCGCAGCGGGGTGCCGTTCGCCTCCACCGTGGACGGCGTGATGCACGCCTGCGGGCATGACCTGCACACCTCGATGCTCGCCGGAGCGGCCGGCCTGCTCGCCGCGCACCGGGACGAGCTGGCCGGCGACGTCGTGCTCATGTTCCAGCCCGGGGAGGAGGGCTACGACGGCGCGGCGGTGATGATCCGTGAAGGCGTCCTCGAGGCCGCCGGGCGCCTGCCCGATGCGGCCTACGGGCTCCACGTCACCTCCGCGCTGCTGCCCAACGGCATCTTCGCCAGCAGGGCCGGCACGCTGATGTCGGCCTCCGACGGACTGATGGTGACCGTGCGCGGGGCCGGCGGCCACGGGTCGTCGCCGCATACGGCGAAGGACCCGGTCACCGTGGCCGCCGAAATCGTCACGCAGCTGCAGGTCCTGGTGACCCGGCAGTTCAATATGTTCGATCCGGTGGTGATCTCCGTCGGGGTCCTTCGGGCGGGCACGAAGCGGAACATCATCCCGGATACCGTGCGGATCGAGGCCACCGTGCGGACCTTCTCGGCGGAGAACCGGGAAAAGATGGCGGCCATCGCCCCGCGCCTGGTGCGCGGCATCGCCGAGGCACACGGCCTTGAGGCCGAAGTCGATTACCAGACCGAGTATCCGCTGACGGTGACGAACTTCTCGGAGACCGTCCATGCGCAGGAGCAGGTCGCCGCGCTCTTCGGGCCGGGCCGGTACACGGAAATGCAGCAGCCCCTGAGCGGGTCCGAGGACTTCTCGCGCATCCTGGAGGCGGTCCCCGGAACCTTCGTCTTCCTCGCGGCCACTCCCCCGGGCGCAGACCCGCAGCGGGCGCCGTTCAACCACTCGCCCCTGGCGGTGTTCGACGACAACATCCTGGCCGACGGCGCCGCCCTGTACGCGCAGCTGGCGCTGTCGCGGCTGGCCTCGCTGGCGGGGGCAGGCATCGGCTGAGGGTTCGGGTGCCGGCATGCCGCCCGGTAGCCTTGTGGGTGATGAGCACCGAGCCCAACGCCCAGGCAGCCGCCCCGGCGGAACCCGAAATGTCCGATCTTCCCGCGCCGCCGCGCACACAGCCCGTCTCCTTCGTGCGGCGCGGCTCCCGCCTGCAGGGCCGCCGGCGGGACGCCTGGGCCGAGCTCGCCGGGGACTACCTCATCGACGTGCCGCGGGTCTCCGCCGACACCTCGGTGGACCCGGACTACCGGTTCGACGCCGCCGCGGCCTTCGGCCGGCACGCCCCCCTCGTGGTGGAGGTCGGCTCCGGTCTCGGCGAGGCGATCACGCACGCGGCGGAACTGCACCCCGACCGGAACTTCCTCGCCCTGGAGGTCTACCGCCCCGGGCTGGCGCAGACGATGCTGCGGATCAGCCAGAAGGGCCTGGACAACGTCCGGGTGGCCCAGGTCAACGCCCCCGAGGCCCTGGCGGGAATGCTCGGCCCTGCCTCGCTGAGCGAACTCTGGGTCTACTTCCCCGACCCGTGGCACAAGGTGCGCCACCGCAAGCGGCGGCTGGTGAAGGAGAGCTTCGTGGAGCTTGCCGCCCGGGTGCTGGAGCCCGGCGGACTGTTCCGCCTTGCCACCGACTGGTCGGACTACGCGGTGCAGATGCGCACGGTCCTCGACGCGTCGCCGATGTTCACCAACGTCCATGCAGGCGAGCGCACCGGGGCCCTCAGCCCCCTCACCCAGGTGTGGGAGAGCGGCGTGGAATCCGTCGTCGGCGGCGCCCCGGTCCGTGAGGGCAGGGACCCGGTGAGCACCGGCAACACCGGGGTCAACGAGGGCACCGACACCCTCGGCGGGTGGGCTCCCCGGTTCGAGGGCCGCCCGCTGACGAGCTTCGAGAACAAGGCCCTTGAGGCCGGGCGCATGGTCTTCGACCTCACCTACCGCCGCAGCGGACCGCCCGCGGCATAGGGTGCGGCCCGGCGCCGGGCGGGAGCCCGCTAGTGGAGTTTGGTGACCCAGTTGCTCGGGACGGCCTCCGCCGGCCCCGGCACGCTCTGGCTCAGCGGGCGGTGCTCGGGCGGGGCGAGGGCCGGCCCCGCCACATAGGTGCTGGTTTGATAGTTCCAGAACCAGTCCTCCCCCGGCTCGAAGGAACGGATGACGGGGTGTCCGGTCTCCGCCGCGTGCCGGCTGGCGTGCTGGGAGGGCGATGAGTCGCAGCACCCGATGTGCCCGCACTGGGCGCACCGGCGCAGGTGCAGCCACCATCCGTTCGTGCCAAGGCACTCGGCGCAGCCGGTACCGGAAGGCGCCGCCGAGGGGATTATTCCTGTCGCTTCGCTCATCCGCGTGCATCCTTCCCTGGTCCGGGCCGGGCGGCTCCATCCGCCAGGGCCGCCGTCGTTCAGTTCTACACCGGGCCGGCGGCGGGAGGCCATACCTGGTTCCCGTATGACGCACCGCATCGGCCGCGTAGTGATTCGCCTCAATCTTTACCCTGCCCGCCAACGGGCATACATTCGGGGCAGCGCGGACACTCCACCCGCCCAGCGGCCGCGCCGCACCGCCGCATCGCGGCCGTGCTTCCTGACCTATCGAGCGAGGAACGTCAGTGAAAATATCAGTCCTTGGAACGGGAAATGTGGGATCGGCCCTGGCAGACGGCTTCCGCGCAGCGGGCCACGACGTCGTCCTCGGCGCCCGGAACCCTGAAGGAAAAGAGGGCTTCGCCACGAAGGTGGTGGGCCTGCAGGAGGCGATCGCTTCGGGCGAGGTGGTCCTCTCGGCCCTTCCCGGGCATGCGGCCCAGGACATCCTGGGTCCGTTCGGCGACGCCCTCGCCGGGAAGCTCCTGATCGACGTCGGCAACGCCTTCACCCCGGCCTTCGAGCTTGCCTATCCCGATGCCAGCCTGGGCGCCGCGCTCCAGGCGCAGTTCCCCGACACCCGGGTGGTGAAGACCCTGAACACCATGCCGGTCGCCGCAATGACCGGGGCCCAGTCGCGGGCCGCGGAGACCACGGTGTTCCTGTCGGGCAATGACTCGGCGGCGAAGGAGACGGTGGGCGGACTCCTCTCCGACCTCGGCTGGAACAGGGAGCACCAGGTCGACCTCGGGGATATCTCCACCGCCCGCAGCGCCGAGCACTATATCTTTCTGTCCTTCAACCTCATGTCCTCCCTCAATGCCCAATCCTTCAATATCAAGGTAGTGGCGTGACCGCCTGGCCCGCCCTGCGCGTCGATGACTGGTCCGCGACCCGCACCACGCTTCACATGTGGCTGCAGATCGTGGGCAAGATCCGCATGGCCCACGCACCGATGGTGAACCACTGGTGGCAGGTTCCCCTGTATGTGACCCCACGGGGCCTTGGCACCTCGACCGTTCCGTGCGGGTTGGCGACCTTCGACATCGAGTTCGACTTCGTCGCCGATACCCTCCGGGTGCGCCACAGCGGCGGTGGAGAGGGCAGCGTGGCGCTTGAGCCTAAGTCCGTCTCCCAGTTCTACGGCGAGCTCACCGCGGTGCTCGAGGAGCTGGAGATTCCGGCCCCGATCCGCCCCATCCCCAACGAGGTGGATCCGGCCGTGCCGTTCGCGGAGGACCACGACAACCGGTCCTACGACCACGACGCCGTCCACCTGTTCTGGCAGCAGCTCATCCATGCCGACAGGGTGCTGCAGGGGTTTCGATCCTCCTTTGCGGGCAAGGTGAGCCCGGCACACTTCTTCTGGGGCGGGATGGACCTGGCCTGTACCCGGTTCTCGGGCAGGCCCGCTCCCCCGCATCCGGGAGGGGTCCCCAACTGCCCCGACTGGGTCATGGTCGAGGGATACTCCCACGAGCTGTGGAGCAGCGGCTTCTGGGCCGGCGGCTCCCCCGAGGGCTCCTTCTACACCTACGCGTACCCGGAGCCGGACGGCTTCCGGAACGCACCCGCCGGGCCCCGGGAGGCCTCCTACCGGGAGGACCTCGGCCTGTTCCTGCTCCCCTACGACGCCGTGAGGCGCTCGGCGGACCCCGACGCAATGGTCCTTGAGTTCCTCCAGGCAACGTACGCGGCGGCCGCGGACGCGGCCGGCTGGGAGCGCTCCGCCCTGGAGGCCGACCCGGATCGCCTGCTGCGGCCGGCGCCGCGGGGCACCTGATCGGCGGCCGGAAGCACCGGCTCAGAATGCGGTGGAGGCCAGGTCCTTCTCGCCCTCGGCCATGGCGGTGATGATGCGCTCCGCAACGGCTTGGGGGTCCTTGCCCTGCGGCAGCCGCGGAGCGGTGCCCGCAAGGGTCCGCCCGGTCAGGCCGGTTTCCGTGTGCGGGGGCCGTACGTCCAGCACCCGGGAGCCCTGGCGGCGCAGTTCAAGGCCGAGCGCCTTGCCGTAGGCGCTCAGTGCCGCCTTGGTCGCGGAGTAGGCGGCCATCCCCGCGGTGGGCCGCTCGGCAACGACGGCGCTGAGCTGGACGACGACGGAGTCCTCGGCCAGCCGCGGCGCCACCTCGCGCATCAGCCGCATGTACCCGAGGAGGTTCACCAGCATCAGCTCGTCCAGGGTGTCGTCGTCGACCTCCGCGGCCGGCCCAAAGGCCACCACGCCGGCGGCGAAGACGACGCCGTTCAGTTCCCTGCCGTAGGCCGCCGCCGCAATGTCCGAGGGGGCACTTAGCCGGCCGAGGTCGGCCGCGACGGTGCCGGCGGCGGCGCCGCCCAGCTCTCCGGCCAGGGCTGCCAGCTTGGCCTCCGACCGTCCGCTCAGGGTCAGCAGGGCGCCCCGGGCGGCAAGGCCGCGCGCGAGCGCGGATCCCAGCACTCCGGTGGCACCGACGACGAGGAAGTGGGATCCGTTCAGCTCCATGCGGCGAGTGTACCAACGCGGGGTGGAGGGCGGTCCGGCTACGCTGGGGGAATGGGCGAGATCAAGACCTGGCAGGCGATGGCCGATACGAATGCCGAACGGCTCCAGCGCACCACGGGCCGCAGCGTCGAGGAGTGGGTGCAGGCCGCCCGCGGCGCGGGCGTCGACTCCCGGGCGGCGCTGGCGGCCTGGCTGAAGGCCCAGGGGGTGGCCGGCTACAGCCTGATGAGCGTGGACTGGGCGATGTTCGGCTACCCGGACTTCATCCTCAGTTCCGTGGACGAACTGTACGAGGGCCAGTACGCGGACCGGCCGGCGCTGCGCCCCATCGGGGACCGGCTGCTCACCTGGGCGCTCGGGGCCGACGGCGTCGAGGTGCAGATGCGCAAGACCTACATTTCACTGCAGACGGCGCGCCGGAAGTTCGCGCAGGTCACTCCGGCGACAAAGTCCGCCGTCGACGTGTTCCTGCGCTTCGCCCACCCGGATGATGCCCGGGTGGAACCGGTGCGGGCAGCCAGGGACGATCCGTTCCAGTGGCGGGTCCGGCTGCGCAGTGTCGACGAGATCGACGACGCGGTGCTTGGGACCCTTACTGCGGCCCGGGACGATAGCCTCTAGCCCGTTGCTCCTTGAGCCGGGCCAGTTCCTGGCGGGCGGCCGCGTCGGCCTCGAGCTCCTCGAACGCCTCCTGGACCCGCTGGGACGAGGGGTCCGACCAGGCCAGTTCCTCACGGGCCGCGGCGAGGGCCTGCAGGCGGCGCACCTCCCGCTCGGCCTCCCGGGCGGCGAACTCCCCGCCCCCGATCGGGCCCGCCGAGGAGCGCAGCGCCTCCTGGGCCCGCACCGAGGCCTCGGCCGCTGCCTGCTGGGCCAGCAGGGCCTGGTGCCGGAGCCAGCTGTCGGACATCCGCTCCTCGAGGCGCGCGACGTCGGCGGCAAGCCGGCGGGCCTGCACGTCGGTCTCCTGCAGCTGCCCGCCGAGGGCCTGCAGGTGCTTCGCGGCACCCAGCTGGGCACGCAAGGCTTCCCGGGCGGCGTCGTCATCGCCGCGGGCGACGGCGGCGGCCGCCTGTGCCTCGAGGTGGCGTACCCGCGCGGCGGCATCGCCGGTAAGGATTTCGAGGCGCCGGCGGTGCGCGGCGACGTCGGCGGCTCCCCGCCGCGCCTGGTCCAGGGCCGCGTGCTGGGCCCGCTGGGCGTTGGCGGCGACCACCAGGGGGTCCTCGACGGGCTGGGCGGCGGCCTTGTTGGCGCGGATGATCCGGGAGATGCGCCGGGGAAGGGACATCGCTGCCCTGCCCGGGCCTAGGAGCGGCGGAGAGGCGCCGTCATGACGCCCTCCGGACCCCGTAGGCGGTGAGCCAGGAATGCATGGCGCTGATCTCCATGGTCAGCCGGGCGCCGCTGCGTTCCAGCTCGAGCCGGTCCATTGAGCCCGAACCCCGCAGCAGGCAGCGCCGGAGGTCCACCGAGAGTCCCTCGAGGGCGCGCACGTGGCCGGTGAGGTCCGCCGTCAGTTCCCGTTTCAGGGCCCGGTTCGGCTCCCGGTCGGCCATGCGCAGCTGGTCCCCGACGGCGGCGGCGGCCCGCTCAAGCTCTTCGGCGGCGGCGGGCAGGTTCCCCACCGGCCAGCCGCGCTGCACGGCCTCGGCGAGGGCCCGCCGGTTGGCCTGGTTGGAGCGGCGGAGCTCCAGGGCCAGCCGGGCCGGTTCCCGCACGGTGCGGTCCATGGCGAGGGAATGGAACGTCAGGACGCCGTTGTCGGCCGCGCGCCGGACAATGCCGGAGCGCCGGAGCCGCCGGACCGCGAGCCAGACCAGCGCGGTGGAGGTCAGGCCCATGAGGAGCAGGATGGTGCCGAAGATCGCCAGCAGCTGGAGGATCGCGTCCATCAGCGGTGGGTCCTCGGAAAAAGGCGGGGGGAGCGCGGCATGCCTCTAGTCTGCACTGCGGGTGCGGCGATTTCCAGATCTTGCCCGGAGGCAATCGGCCGGGCGGCCGGGGAACGGGCCGGCGGATCAGTTGCCGGCGCTGTCGGGGCGCCAGACCATCAGCGCCTGGCTGCGCGCACGCGGGCGCTGGCCCCGGGCCAGGGTGACGACGTCGCCGGCCAGTCCCGCGGCGAACACCCGGCTGGGATCGGGCTGTCCCCGGCGCTGGGCCAGTTCGGAGCTCAGCTCCCTGACCCGCTGCTGAAGGGCCGAGACCTGGTTCTCGAGTTCGAGGATGCGCCGGATCCCTTCGAGGGAGACCCCCTCGTGGGACAGCCGCTGGATCTCGCGGAGGGTGCTGACGTCCTTCTGCGAGTACCGCCGGGCGCGCCCGGGTGCCCGGCTCGGCGTGACCAGTCCGAGCCGGTCGTACTGGCGCAGGGTCTGCGGGTGCATCTCCGCCAGCTCGGCGGCGACCGAAATGACGTAGATCGGCATTGTGGTGTCCATAGTGCGGTTGCCTCCTTCGGTGCCGTGCGGGCGGGCGGATGGTTGTGCGGTTAGAGCCGGGCCTTGGCGGCGAGGCCCGCGCGCGGATTGGCGTCGGCGGTCGCGGCAGCGAACGCCTCGACCGCGGCGGCGGCCTCCTTGGACAGGTTCTGGGGCACGACGACGTCGATCGTGACCAGCAGGTCTCCGGTGGCCTTCGGCGTGGAGACTCCGCGTCCCTTGAGCCGGAGGGTCCTGCCGGAGGGGGTCCCGGCGGGAACCTTCATCCGAACCAGGTCGCCGGTGATCGTGGGCACCTCGATCTGCGCGCCGAGGGCCGCCTCGGGGAACGTCACGGGCACGTGGACCTTGATATTGTCTCCGTCCCGCTCGAACAGCGGGTGGTCCTTCACATGCACGGTGACCATGAGGTCGCCGTTGCCCGCCGGGCCGGACTGGCCGCGGCCGCGGACGCGCACCTTCTGTCCGTCCTTGATGCCGGCCGGGATGCGGACGTCGATGACCTCTCCGGAGGGCTCGCGCAGGCCGATCGTCGTGCCCTTGATGGAGCCGGCGAAGGAAATGGTGGTGCTGGCGGTCCGGTCGGCGCCCTTGCGGGGCGGGGCGTCGAACCCGCCGCCGAATCCACCGGCGCCGCCGAACAGGTCGGCGAATTCGGGTGGCAGGTTGTTGTAGCTGTTGCCGCCGCGGGTGCGGGGCCCGGTGCTCTGGCCGAAGAGGTTCCCGAAGATGTCCTCGAAGCCGGCGCTGCCGCCCGGCCCCCCGGCGCCGGCCGCGGTGAAGCGGGCGCCGCCGCCCATGGCGCGAATGGCGTCGTACTGCTGGCGCTGCTCGGAGTCGGAGAGGACGGAGTAGGCCTCGGAGACGTCCTTGAACATGCGTTCGGACCCGGCGTCGCCCTGGTTCTGGTCAGGGTGGTGCTTGCGGGCGAGCTTGCGGTACGCCTTTTTGATGTCGGCGTCCGTCGCGTCCTTGGAGACACCGAGGATCTTGTAAAAATCCTTATCGACCCAATCCTGACTAGCCAATTGGAGTCTCCTTTCACTGCTTCTTAACGATGTAGGGAACAGTACCTGCAGGAGGCACTGCCGACGCTGGCCGGGTTCCCGGGGAAGGCGGCTTTAATACTTCCGGCGAGCTCTGCGAGCGGGAAGTTTCGTTGCCGCCGTCCGGGGACCCGGCCAGCATTGACGGAGCTTACTCCGGTACTGCGACGATCACTTGGGCCGCCCGCAGCACGCGGTCGCCCTTGCGGTAGCCGGCACGGAGCACCTGGCTGACGCTGTCGGCCTGGACCTCCGCGCTGGGCTGCTGGATGAGCGCCTCGTGGATGTTCGGGTCGAACGCCACGCCGGTCTCGTCGATGCGGGTCAGCTCGTACGCCTTGAGGGCGTTTTCGAACTTGCCCGCGATCGCCGCGAACGGCCCGTCGGCGAGGTCGCCGTGCTGCCGGGCGGCGTCGATGTCGTCGAGGACCGGCATCAGCGAGTTCAGGACGCCGATGACGGCCTGGTCGCGTGCAACGTCGCGGTCCCGCTCGACGCGGCGCCGGTAGTTGACGTACTCGGCCTGCAGCCGGAGCAGGTCGTTGCGCAGTTCGGCGATGACCTCCGTCACCGGCGCGTCTTCGCCCTCGCCGGCCTCGTTGAGGATGGCTTCGGCCTGCGCGAGCGCGTCGCCGTCGGCGGAGTCCGCGGCGGGCGGCGCCGGGGGCGCCGCCTCCGCGGCCGGGTCCCCGGACACCGGCTCGGCCGGTGCCGGGCCGCCGGCGTCGTTCTGCTGCCCACGGACGGCGCCCGTTTCAGGGTCGATCTTGCGGTTGTCCCGGAAGCTCACTGGCTCTGACTGGTGCTCTTCTTCATTTCCGTGGTGCGGCATGGTTACTTCTTTTCTTCGTCGACAACCTCGGCGTCAACGATGTCATCGTCGTCCGCCGGGGCCGGGCCGGATCCGTCTGCCGATGCGCCGGGGCCGCTCTGTCCGTCCTGCTGGGCGGAGGCGTAGATAGCCTCGCCGAGCTTGGACTGGGAGGCCTGCAGCTTCTCGAACGCGCTCTTCACCTCGGCGTCGTTGTCCTGGGACTCGAGCGCCTTCTTCAGGGCGTCGACATCGGCCTGGACCTCGGTCTTCACTTCCTCGGGCAGCTTGTCCGAGTTGTCGGCGATGAGCTTGTCGACGGAGTAGGCGAGCTGCTCGGCGGCGTTGCGGGTGTCCGCTGCCTCGCGGCGGGCCTTGTCCTCGGCTGCGTGCTCCTCGGCCTCGCGGACCATGCGGTCGATGTCCTCCTTGGAGAGGGAGGATCCACCGGTGATGGTCATCGACTGCTCGGTGCCGGTGCCCTTGTCCTTGGCGGAGACGTGGACGATGCCGTTGGCGTCGATGTCGAAGGTGACCTCGACCTGCGGGACCCCGCGCGGGGCCGGTGCGATGCCGGTCAGCTCGAAGGTGCCCAGCGGCTTGTTGTCGCGGGTGAACTCGCGCTCGCCCTGGAAGACCTGGATCGCCACGGACGGCTGGTTGTCGTCGGCGGTGGTGAAGGTCTCGGACCGCTTGGTCGGGATGGCGGTGTTGCGCTCGATGAGCTTGGTCATCATGCCGCCCTTGGTCTCGATGCCGAGGGAGAGCGGGGTGACGTCGATGAGCAGGACGTCCTTGCGCTCGCCCTTCAGCACACCGGCCTGGAGTGCGGCGCCGACGGCGACGACCTCATCGGGGTTGACGCCCTTGTTGGGCTCCTTGCCGCCGGCGAGTTCCTTGACCAGTTCGGACACCGCGGGCATGCGGGTCGAGCCGCCGACCAGGATGATGTGGTTGATGTCGGAGACCTTGATGCCGGCCTCGGAGATTACATCGTGGAACGGCTTCTTCGTGCGGTCCAGCAGGTCCTTGGTGAGGTCCTGGAACTTGGCGCGGGAGAGGTGCTCGTCGAGGTGCACCGGGCCCTCCGGGGTGACGGAGAGGTACTGCAGGGAGATGTTGGTGGAGGTGGCCGAGGAGAGTTCCTTCTTGGCCTGCTCCGCTGCTTCCTTCAGGCGCTGCAGGGCGATCTTGTCCTTGGACAGGTCGGCACCCTTGGCCTTGGCCTGGGCGAGCAGGAAGTCGACGACGCGCTGGTCCCAGTCGTCACCGCCGAGGCGGTTGTCGCCGGCGGTGGAGCGGACCTGGATGGTGGAGAACTGGTCCTCGTCCTTGCCGACTTCGAGCAGGGAGACGTCGAAGGTTCCGCCGCCGAGGTCGAACACGAGGATGAGCTCGTCTTCCTTGCCCTTGTCCAGGCCGTAGGCGAGGGCCGCGGCGGTGGGCTCATTGACGATGCGCAGCACCTTCAGGCCCGCGATCTCGCCGGCCTCCTTGGTGGCCTGGCGCTCGGCGTCATTGAAGTACGCCGGAACGGTGATGACGGCGTCGGTCACCTTCTCGCCGAGGTAGGACTCGGCGTCGGTCTTCAGCTTCTGCAGGATGCGGGCCGAGATCTCCTGGGCGGTGTACTTCTTGTCGTCGACGGGAATCGACCAGTCGGTGCCCATGTGGCGCTTGACGGAGGCGATGGTGCGGTCGATGTTGTTGACCGCCTGGCGCTTGGCGATTTCGCCGACCAGGACTTCGCCGGCCTTGGAGAACGCGACGATCGACGGCGTGGTGCGGGCGCCCTCGGCGTTGGCGATGACCGTGGGCTCGCCGCCTTCGAGAACTGAAACAACAGAGTTGGTGGTTCCGAGGTCAATGCCTACTGCACGTGACATGCAAGTTTCCTTTCGACAGCCCGGGATTTGCTGGGCGCTCAACCGCCGGGCACGTAGATTGAGCGTTCTGCACTCAACTGTACTCCGTGCTGGCTTGGAGTCAAACCAAAGTTGAGCCTGTATTACTCAACTTCGTAACGCTCAGAAACATTCCGGCCGGTACGCGGGACTTGCCGGACCCTTGGAGGCGAGGGCATGGCTTACCAGCTGATGCACCACCGGGTCATTCGGTGCCTGGTCGTGCTCGATCGGATCGAGCGGGCACTTGTCCTGAATGGTGATGTTGGTGACCTGCCGGGCCGGCCCGCTCAGGAACTGGCTTGGATAGGGGGTGACCACCTCGTCGTATTTGGTTGAGATCACGGTGTAGGCCGGGCCGTTCACCGTGTCGCCGATCGAGTTCAGCGTTGTGAGGAACGCCGAGCCCGCCTCCTGGTCCGCGCACGCCTGGCAGAAGAAACCGGAGTCTCCGGGACCCAGGGGCACCTCGTCGGGCGTCGGGGCGATCACGCCCTCGGTCCCGTGGTTCGAGGGCGCAATGCCGACGAGGTGGTTCACCTTCTTCGCCCCACCCAGGAAGCCGAGGTAGTACCGCGGCATCATTCCGCCCTGGCTGTGGCCGACGATGTCCACCTTCTGCGCCCCCGTCGCGCGCAGCACCTCGTCGACGAACGAGGCGAGCTCCCCGGCCGAATCGGCAATTGGGCCGGTGGCATTGACTCCGTTGGTGGTGCCGTAATTGAGGGCGAAGACGCAGTAGCCCTCGGCGGCGAGGCGGGGCGACAGCGTCGACCAGTTCTTCGCCATGCTTTCGAAAGTGCCGGGAACCAGCACGACGGGCCGGGGGTGTGCGGCACTGGGCCTGCAGGACCAGTCATTGGCGCCGGGCGGGGCAATCTCGAGGATATCGGCCGAGGCAGGGGCTCCCCCGGTCAGGCTCGTGGCGGCAAGCGCTACGGCAGCGAGGGCGGTTCGGAAGCGGAAGGACATCGCGTGAGACCTCTTCGTATCAGTCTGGGCCCCGGAGGGCATTGGACTCCGCCAACACTAAGCGTGCTTATCAGTTCGGGCAAGGGGGCGGACCGCCGCTGCACTTCTGCCCACTGGTCAGCCCTGATCGGTGGGCATGTTCAGATATGCCCATTGATCGCACGTCGTCAGTGGGCAGAAGTGGCGGGAAGGACGCTCCGGATTGCGCCCGCCCACTGACCGACCTCGTTCAATGGGCAGAAACGACGGGAACGACGCTCCGGAATGCAACTGCCCACTGACCGGCGTGGTTCAGTGGGCAGAAGCGGCGGAGACGACGCTCCGGATGAGCCCCGCGACCCGGAAAGCGCTGCTCCCCTGGGCCGCCGCGTGCCCTACGCGCGGTGGGCGGCGACCTCGCGGTGCTCGTGCTCCCCGGCGTCCGGCCCGTCCGCCCGGTGGGCCGATACCTGGCCCCTGCCGAGGGCCGAGGGCCACCAGATGCGCCGGCCCAGGTCGTAGGCCAGCGCCGGCACCAGCAGCGACCGGACCAGGATGGTGTCAAGCAGCACGCCGAAGGCCACGATGAAGGCGATCTGGGCCAGGAACAGGATCGGGATAACGCCCAGGGCCGCGAAGGTCGCCGCGAGCACCACCCCCGCGGAGGTGATGACGCCGCCGGTCACGCCGAGCCCGCGCAGGATCCCCGGCCGGGTGCCGAGCCGCAGCGATTCCTCCCGGACCCGGGTCATGAGGAAGATGTTGTAGTCAACGCCCAGCGCCACGAGGAAGACGAATCCGAAGAGCGGCACGGAGGCGTCGGCCCCCTCGAAGCCGAGCAGGTTGTTGAACACCAGCGCCGAGACGCCCAGGGCCGTCGCATAGGAGAGCACGACGCTGAGGATCAGCAGCACCGGCGCCACGACGGCGCGCAGCAGCAGCATCAGGACGACGAGGATGACGGCGAGGACGATGGGGATGATCTTGCCCAGATCGGCGAGCGCCGTGTCGTTGGTGTCGACGGCGATCGCGGTGACGCCCCCGACCAGCGAATCGGGGCTCTGCCGCTCCAACTCGGCGCGGAGGTCGCGCACCACGTTCTCGGCGTCCTCGGAATCGGCCTGGAACTCCAGCGTCCCGCTGATCAGGACCCGGCCCTCGTTCACCTCGGTGGCGCCGGAGGGGTCGGTGGCGAAGGCCGCCTCGGAGATGCCGGGGGTGTCCCCGACGATGCCCAGGACCCGGTCCGAGTCCTCCTCTGGGGCGATGACGGCGATCGGGCTGCCGGCGCCGGCGTCGAAGTGGCGGCCCAGGGCCTCCTGCCCGTCGACGGCGTTCGAGGAGGTGAGGATCAGCTCGGACTGCGGCACGCCGCTGGCCTGCAGCTGGGTAAGCCCGAGCGCCCCGGCGCCGAGGACCAGCAGGGAGCCGATCCAGACGGCGCGGTACCGCCGTGCCACCAGGACGGCGACCGCCCGCCACAGCCCCCGCAGGCCCTCGGTACCGGCCGGCCCACCGGCCGCGGGATTCCGGGAACCCGTCCCCACCTTGGGCCGCAGCGGCCAGAAGGCGGCACGGCCGAAGATCAGCAGCAGGGCCGGGAGCAGGCTCAGCGCCGCGGCCAGGGAGAAGACGATCCCGATGGCGGCGATGGGCCCTAGGCTGCGGTTCGAGTTGAGGTCGGAGAAGAGCAGGCAGAGCAGGCCCAGGATGACGGTCGCCGCGGAGGCCGCGATCGGCTCCACCGACCCGCGGTAGGCCCGCTTCATGGCCTCCCAGGTGGACTGCACCTCCCCCAGGCTTTCCCGGAAACGGGCCACCAGCAGCAGCGCGTAGTCGGTCGCCGCGCCGATCACCAGGATGGAGAGGATGCCCTGGCTCTGCCCGCTGAGCTGGATCCAGTCCCACTTGGCGAAGGCGAACACCACGAGGATGGAGGTGGCCAGGGCGAACACCGAGGTCAGCAGCACGAGGAACGGCAGCACCAGGGAGCGGTAGACGCCGAGCAGGATGAGGAACACGCAGCCAAGCGCCACGCCCAGGAGGATCCCGTCGATGCCGCCGAACGCACTGACCAGGTCGGCCGTGAACCCGGCCGGCCCGGTGACGTATCCGGTGGCGCCGTCGGGCAGTTCCGAATTGAGCACCTCGCGCAGCTCGGCGACCACCTCGCCCAGCTCGGCGTCGGCCGAGACGAAGGCCAGGTACTGCACGGCCCTGAGGTCCTCCGAGGGGATGGGCCCGATGACGGCGGGGCCGCCGCCCGCGGGCGCCTCGAGTCCGTCGACCCCGGCAAGCCGCCCGGCCACCTCGGCGTAGGCGCCCAGTTCACGCGGCGGAATGTCCTGCGTCGATTCGGCCAGGAGAACCGCCGGCACCGCGTCGGAATCCCGGAACTGCTCCTCGAATTCACCGGCCGCCGTCGACTCGGCGCTTGCCGGCAGGAAGGCCGCCTGGTCGTTGCTTGAGACCTCCTCGAGCCGGCCGAAGGTGGGGCCGCCGAAGCCGGCGCCGACCAGCCAGATCAGGACAATGACGGCCGGGAGCAGGACGCGCAGCCAGGTGCTTTTCATGGTGGGGCCTCTCGGGAAGATTCTCTCTGCGGTCGAGTATATCCATGATGGAGATAAATGGGGAGGGGGCCTAGAGTATTAGGAAGGAAGCGAGGTGCGACAGTGGGCAAGGACAACAGGGCGGCCATCCTGGCGCTCCTTCAGCAGTTCACCGCGGAGACCGAACGCTATGTCGACGTCGTCAGCGCCAAGGATGCCCTGCACCGCACCGACCTCCACGCCCTCGGCATCCTCGTCGGGGCGGCCCGGTCGGGAACGACGGTCACCCCGGGCATGCTGCGCGAGGAACTGAACCTCAGCTCCCCCGCCACGACGGCCCTGATCGACCGGCTGACGACGGCCGGGCACGTCACCCGGGCCCGCAGCGACGTCGACCGCCGGCAGGTGCACCTGGAGATGACGGAGAAGGCGCAGGCGGCGGGAAACCGCCTCTTCGCCCCCCTCGCCCAGCACATCTCGCAGGCGCTGAAGGAGTTCAGCGAGGATGAACTCGCGCTGCTGAGCACCATGCTGCAGCGCATCACTGCGGCAACCATTGCGGCGAAGAATGACGCCGGGAAGCTGCCCGGACCGGATCCGCGGGCTACCCTCGGACCATGAACAGCGAGGTGTACTCCCACGGCCACCACCCCAGCGTCACCCAGGCACACGCCGCCCGCACCCTGGCGGATTCCGGCGCCTATCTGATCGGTCACCTGCGCCCGGGCATGGAGGTCCTCGACGTGGGCTGCGGGCCCGGGAGCATTACGGCCGACCTGGCGCGCGCCGTCGCCCCCGGCACGGTGACCGGCCTGGACCGCTCGCCCGAGGTGGTGGCCGAGGCCGCAGGCCTCACCGCGGACCTGCCCAACGTGCGCTTCTCGACGGGAAACGTCTATGACCTCGACTTCCCCGATGAAACCTTCGATCTGGTCCACGCCCACCAGGTCCTGCACCACCTCGCCGATCCGGTGGCGGCCCTGCGCGAGATGCGCCGGGTCGCCCGCCCCGGCGGGCTCGTGGCGGTGCGCGACGCCGACTACGCCGCCATGAGCTGGTTTCCGCAGCTCCCCGAGCTCGACGAGTGGATGGAGCTCTACCAGCGGATCGCCCGGGGCAACGGTGCCGAGCCCGACGCCGGACGCCGGCTCCTCGGCTGGGCGCAGGACGCCGGCTTCGAGGACATTGAGATTTCCTCCTCGAACTGGATCTACGCCACCGACGAGCGCCGCCGGGCGCACTCGGAGTCCTGGGCCGCACGGGTGCTTCACTCGGCGTTCGCCGAGCAGGCGCTGGAACGCGGGCTGGCCGACCTGGACGACCTCGAACGCATCTCCGCCGGATGGCTCGCCTGGGGGCGGGCCCCGGAGGCCACCTTCCTCCTGCCGAGCACGGAGATCCTCGCCCGGTCCTGACCCCGGGCGCGGGCCGGACCAGCGGCGGCCAGGAATTACTATGAACAGGTGAACCCCTCGGTCTGGCTTGCGCTCCTGGGCGCCGGCACCCTCATCAGCTTCACCCCCGGCGCCGGCGCGGTGAACACCATGAGCAACGCCCTGACCGTCGGCTTCCGGCGGGCCCTCTGGGGCATCGCCGGCCAGCAGGCCGCGCTCCTGATCCATATCGCCGTCGTTGCGGCCGGCGTCGGACTGCTCGTCGCGAGTTCCCCGGTGGCCTTCGGCATCATCCGGTACGCGGGCGCCGCCTACCTCGTCTACCTCGGCGTGCGGAAGTTCCTGGCCGCACCTGAGCCGGTGGAGGCCGGCGAGGCCCGCCGGCGGGAGGGCCCGGCGTCGATGTTCCGGCGCGGGCTGTGGGTGAACCTGCTCAACCCGAAGGCGGTCGTCTTCTTCCTGGCCTTCATTCCCCAGTTCATCCGGCCCGATGAGCCCCTGCTCGGCCAGTACGGCGTCCTGGCGGGCACGGTGGTGGCCATCGACGTCCTGGTGATGTGGTTCTTCTATGCCGCGGCAGCGCGCTCCTTCCAGCGGTACACGCGCGGCCACCGCGGGCAGAGGACCCTCAACCGGGTGTTCGGCTCCCTCTTCGTCACCGTGGGCGTGCTGCTTGCCTTCGCCTGACGCTCCCTCCGGCACCCCGACCAGCCCAACCCGACGGAAGTAGCGATGGAAGCCTCCACCGGCCGCGCCGGCGCCCCCCTCATCCTCGCCGTCGACGGCCGCTCCGGCGCGGGCAAGACCACCCTGGCCGTGGAACTGGCTGCGCTGCTGCGTGAACACCACCGGGTGAGCCTGTTCCACCTCGAGGAGATCTACCCCGGCTGGGACGGGCTCGCCGAGGGCCTGGCCCGTTATGTGGAAACCGTCCTGCGTCCCCTGGCCGCCGGCGGTGCCGCCACCTGGCAGGCCTGGGACTGGGAACACGGCACCGAGGGGCCGCTGCGGCGGACCGAACCGGCCGAAATCGTCATCCTTGAGGGGGTGGGGGCCTCCTGCGCCGCGGCGCGGGCCTACCTCGACGCCGCCCTCTGGGTCGAGGCGCCCGACGACATCCGCCGCAACAGCGCCCTCACCCGGGACGGCGACACCTTCGCCCCGTTCTGGCAGCGCTGGGCCGACCAGGAACTCACCTGGCTGCGCCAGGACGATCCGGCCGGCAGCGCGGACCTGCTCGTCGAAGGCCACCGCGGCCGGGGCACCCCCCACCAGGTGCGGCTGGCCCTGTCCGGGCTGCCCCGGTGGGCCGCGCCGATGTCCCCCGAGCGGGCGGGCCGCCGCGGCCTGCAGGTCACCGCGGAGCGCCTTGAGTTCGAGCCCTCCACGCCGGCGCTGTTCGCGGCGCTGTACGGCGGGTCGGCGTCGGCCGTGTGGCTCGACAGCTCCGACGCCGGGCGGACCGCCGCCCCGGAGCGCAGCCGGTTCACCATCCTCGCCGACGACGGCGGCCGGTACGGCCAGTCGGTCCGGCACCGCGCCGGCCTCACCGAGGTCACCGCCGGGGCCGTCACCGCCCGCATCTCCGGGCCGTTCTTCCGCTGGCTCGACGGCGTCTGGGGCCGCGGCAGCATGCGCGCCCCCGCCGGCTACGACTGCGGGTTCGCCCTCGGCTGGCTGGGCTACCTCGGCTATGAACTCAAGCGGGAGACCGGAGGGACCTCCTTGCCGGCGGCCCCGCTTCCGGACGCGGCCCTGCTCTTCGCCGGACGCGCCGTCGTCGTCGACCACCAGCAGCGGTGCACGTTCCTCCTCACCCTCGGCGACGGCACGGCCGACCCCGAGGCCGGGCGCTGGCTCGAGGCCGCCCGCGCGGCGGTGCTCGGCGCCGCGCCGCCCGCCGGCCCCGGGGTGCCGGTGCCCGGGCCGGCCCGCCCGGCTCCGGCCTTCACCGCCCGGGACACCCGCCCTGGGTACCTCGAAAAGATCCGGGAAGCGCAGGCCGAGATCGGCGAGGGAAACACCTACGAGGTCTGCCTCACCACGGCGCTGGAGGCCCGGCTCGAGGGCGCCGTCGACCCGCTGCCGCTGTACCTGGCGCTGCGGGAGGCCAACCCGGCGCCGTTCGCCCACCTGCTGCGCTTCCCCGGCGCCGCGCTCGCCAGCACCTCCCCCGAGCGTTTCCTGCGGCTCGGCGCGGACGGCTCCCTGCGCGCCGAACCGATCAAGGGAACCCGGCGCCGCTCCGCCGACCCGGCCGAGGACGAAGCCCTCCGGGAGGACCTCGCAGCGTCCCTGAAGGACCGGGCGGAGAACATCATGATCGTCGACCTGCTGCGCAACGACCTCTCGCACTTCGCCGTCCCCGGCACCGTGACGGTCAGCCGACTGTGCGCCATTGAAAGCTACGCCACCGTCCACCAGATGGTCAGCACCATCGACGCCCGGCTGCGGCCGGGATCCTCCCGGGCGGAGGCGGTCTCCGCTGCCTTCCCCGCCGGGTCGATGACCGGCGCGCCGAAGATCAGCACCATGGCGCTCCTCGACCGCCTCGAGGGGGCCCCGCGCGGCGCCTACTCGGGGGCGGCCGGGTACTTCTCCCTGACCGGAGCTGCCGATCTCGCCGTCGTGATCCGCACCCTGGTGCTCGAGGAGGACGGCGGCACCACCCGCGCCTCCCTCGGCGTCGGAGGGGCGATCACCGCCGACTCGGTGCCCGGGGAGGAATGGGAGGAAGTGCGCACCAAGGCCTTCGGCGTGCTGTCCGCGCTCGGATCCCGGTTCCCGGACTGAGGCCGGCCCCGGTGGTTATGCTGGCGGCATGACAGTTCTGGTGTTCCTTGATTCGGCCTTCGAGCACGGCCGCGTCGTCGATGCGTCCGCGCCCCAGCTCATGGCCACCGACCAGGGCGCGACGCGCGGCGACGGCGTCTTCGAGTCCCTCCTCGCGGTCGATGGACGCGTCCGCAAGGAACAGGCGCACCTGGCGCGGCTGGCGTCATCGGCGGAGGCCCTCCGCCTGGCGATCCCTCCGGCCGAGGCGTGGAGCCGGGCCATCCGCACCGCGCTCACCGAATACGGTGCCGCCGCACCCGGCCGGCCCGAGGCCGTGGTGAAGCTTCTGGCCACCCGCGGGGTCGAGGGCACCGGGCCCACCGCCTGGGTGCAGGTCTCCCCGGTCCCGGAGGCCACCCGCAGGCAGCGGGAGACCGGCATCTCGGTGCTGCTGCTCGACCGCGGCTACGACAGCACCGTCGCGCAGCGGGCCCCCTGGCTGCTGCTGGGCGCCAAGACCCTCTCCTACGCCGTGAACATGGCCGCCATCCGGTACGCGAAGGAACACGGCGCCGACGACGTCATCTTCACCTCCTCCGACGGGAAGGTCCTCGAGGGGCCCACCTCCACGGTGCTGACCGCCCGCCGGCGGGACGGCGTCAAGACGCTCGTGACGCCGCAGCTGGAGAGCGGAATCCTGCCCGGAACCTCCCAGGGGGCGCTGTTCTCGGCGGCCTCCGAGGCCGGCTGGCAGCTGGGCTACGGCCCGCTGGAGCCGAAGGACCTGTTGGAGGCCGACGCCGTCTGGCTGATTTCCAGCATCCGCCTGCTGACGCCGGTGACCGCGATCGACGGCGCGGAGATCGCCACGGCGCCGGACCTCACCGCCGAACTCGCAGCCCTGGTCGACCGGTTCCTCTGACCGGGTGGGACACCAGCACCTAATACGTCGAATGACGATGCCGGATAGCAAGGATGCCATTTAGTGCTGCAAAAGTGCCGCCACTTAGTGCTGTGGATTCACATTAGGGGAGCGGAGGCCCTGTAGTCGACCACGTCAGCCTGGCTCACAAAGCTTGTGTTTTTCAAGACAGCAACTGAACGGAATACCACCCGGTTCGGTATGCCGCTTGTCGCTCTCAAAGAACCAAGAGGCATATGCCGTCTCCCTATATTGGGGAGGACAACATCCCACCTCCGGATCATCATCTTTCAAGGGCCGTGAATAGTGTGGTGTGCCGTTTGTGCAGTGGGCGCCGACGGCGTAGGACCGGAGAGTTGTTCGCGTGCGATAGTCCTAAGGTGCCTGAGGCAAATGCACTCCGGCGGAGGATCATGGATAGCGTGATCTGGCCCCAGGCCGAGGATGGGAAACAGTGCCGGCTCAACCCCCCCTGGTCATCGACGCACAGCTTGCCACTATTGGCCGCTAGCGGCGATCCGATCCCGGCACGCTGTCCGTCCCGCGCGTCCGGGATTCCCTGCCCGGACTGGTACACAGAGCACCAGGACGGGCCTAAAGACGTCAGCAACAACGGCTACGTGCAGGGCGTTGTCGTTGCGCAGTCACCGATGCCCTACAGTCGCTATTGCGCCGATTAAGCGCGGGAAACAGGCTTCCCAAGCAGCACTTTCCGGCCTTGAACCAGTAGGTTTTACCCCGCTCAACTAAGCACATTCATAGACGAGGGCCTCCGGTTCTGCCGGCTCTGTTCCGTTGAGCGCCCAGGCCCAAATGTATGCCAAGGCATCGACATTGCACTGTGAGATCGGGACCCTGCCGGAGTCATCGTTCCACCCGTAGCCCATGACGTCGGTGACAGACTCATACAGATTCGTGGTGTGCCCTAATCCAAGGGCGTGGCCGATCTCGTGGAGCGCGAGGCTGTAGGTGTACGAAGTAGGTGCTACTGGATCGATGGTTGTATACCGGCCGCGGGGTCCGATGTAGCCCACTTGGAGGTTGCATCCGGAGGGATTGCATACGGCCATTCCGCCATGGTGTGCACCTCCCGCATTGGGAACGAGGTTAATCACAATATCTATTTGAGCGCGCTTACTTGGCACGACCGGTACGTAATTGAGTGTCACTGCGCCTCCAAGACAGTCCTGGAGGGTCTGCTGCCACGTCTCAACAGCTTGCTCGACGGCAGTGAATTGGGCCGGATCGACTTTGGAAGTAGCTGTGATACCTATGGTGAGCTCTGTCGTGCTCCACCAAAAGGCCTGTGCGGGAAGGTAAAGGCCATCCGCGTCGGAAACGGGTCGGCTGCACGTGGCGTCCGGCCCGGCCGTCTCCACACCATAGGCCGGCGACGCCAGCGGCAAACTGACCAAGAGGCCGCCAGTTAAAAGCATTGCAAGAAGCCGTTTCATGCTCGCCTCCTCAGGGGAGACGATGCCGCATTGGCTCCGGAAGACAGATGGGTGGGTGTCGAATTCGAGATCAGGGCATCGCACGCTAGCTTCGTATGCATTTGATTCCTCCGAAGGAGATGTGGATTTATCCTCATCGAGACCCTGCGACCATGATAGGCCCGTCCGCCCCAACCCTCCAGTGCCCTTTGACTCAGACAGCGCAAGGGCCATCCGGGCCCCCTCGATCGGGTCAGCCGTTTATGCCGGCGGGACCGGACCCGATACCGTTCTGGCAGTGGAACAACCAGCGTCCAGGACGATCACCTAGATGAATCCACACGACACTGATCCTGAGAAGGCCGGCGGGTTCGCGGTCGCGCCGGTCTATGACGTACCGTGCGCCCTGGTGTACGGGATGATTCGATGGCCCTGAGCATGACAGGCCGGACCAAGGGTCTCAAGGCCCGGCGTTGGGCGGAGTTCGCGAGGCCATCAGCCTGTCGGAGCGGGCCGCCGCCTTGGCGGCCGTGGACCTGGGTGCCCTGCCGTTCGAGGGCTCTCCGCTATACGGGGTGGAGCGGGAACTGCGCCATCGACGTGCAGCGCTGGAGGCGCGAGGCCGGAAGCTTTTGCCGTAAAGCCGTCCACCACCTTAGGAAGCTCCATTGGATCCCGCACCCAAAGGCTGGCTTGAGAACATGTTGGACGCGGCGTCCAGCTGTGCGTACCGCTCGTACTGTCGGTGTCGGTATTTTCGCCCCTGCGGCAGTCGACCGGATTCTGGCCCGCCGTGGCCATCGTCATTGCCGCCACGATCGCAGCCTTCCTGCTCGTCGAGGTGCTCGTGCGGCCGGCCAGGAGACGACGGATGGCGCTGGACGCCGACCAGGGATTGTTCGAATGCGCCCACCGCAGGAGCTGATCGGCACTCGGCGGGAAATGGACCGTGGGGTACGCAAAGGCAGAGCCGGGCAGGCTGCTGCTCCAAGCGAAGACAGGTTTCAGCGGCAAACTCGCCGGCCCGGTCGAGGTCTATCCCGAGCCCCGGCTCGTCGACCGGGCGGTGAAAGCTCCATGGTCGGTGATCCCCAACGGGCGCGCCGTCGTGTTGATCTCGAACAGGGGCGGCGTCGAACTGCTTGCCTCGCCGTCGGGCCTGGAGCTGCTCACCGAGCGGACCCTGCACGGCGGCTGACCCGGGCTGGTCCTGTTGGAGACCCGTCCCTGGGAACACCTCCCGCGGGACGCCTCAGGTCAGGACCAGGTTCCAGGTGCCCGCCGCCACGGCGGCGGTGATGGCCGCCGCCGCGAGCGCGGCGCCGGCTAGGGCAACCCAGATATCGACGGCGCTGAAGGTGCTCTGCCTCGCCCAGGTCCGCGGCCCGGCGCCGAAGCCGCGGGCCTCCATCGCCACGGCGAGCCGGGTGGCCCGGCGGATTGCCTGCACCAGCAGCCCGAAGGACTGCCCCAGGAAGTCCCGCAGGCGGGCGGCCGGACTTCCGTCGGGTCCTGCGCCGCGGGCATGGCGGGCCAGGGAAAGCATGCGCCACTGATCGAGCAGGAGCCCGGCGAGCCGCATCGCGGCCAGCGCGCCCAGGACGAACCGGTGCGGCAGGTGAAGCTTCTGCGCCAGGGCGTCGGCGAGGTCGGTGGGGTCGGTCGAGACCAGTAGGAAGATCCCGGGCAGGGCCACGGCCACCCCCCGCAGGGCCACCGCAAGGCCCGCGCCCACCGAGCCCTCGGTGAACAGGAAGGGCCCCGCCTCGAGCAGCACCCGTCCCGTCTTCTCGGCCAGCAGCGCGGTGCCGTACCCGCCGACCGCCGCCGCAACCAGCAGCGGCCAGATCCGCAGGAGAAGCCTCCGGGGGCCGACCCTGAGCAGGGGAATCAGCAGGAGCTCACCGGCGAGCGCGACGGCGGCGCTGACCCAGTCGATGCTCAGCAGAACGGCGACCGTGAGGATGCCCGCGGCGAACAGCTTGGAGAGCGGGTTCGCCCGCCGCAGCACCGTCCCGCTGAGCGCGGGCGTGAGCAGGTCGGCGCTCATGCCGCCGCCGTCAGCCCGGCCCGGCCGGCGCTCACCTCGAGGATGCCCCCGCCGAGGGCGCGGGTGAAGTCGTCGTCGTGCGTCACCGAGACCACGCTGCGGCCCTCCGCCACGAGTTCGCCCAGCAGGCCTACGAGTTCGGCCCAGGTTCCGGCGTCCTGGCCGAAGGTGGGCTCGTCCAACACCAGCACCGCGGGCCGGGTGGCGAGCACCGTTGCCACGGACAACCGCCGCTTCTCCCCGCCGGAGAGCGTGAACGGGTTGGCGCTCAGCAGGTGGGTCAGCCGCAGCCGCTCGGCCAGCGCCTCGATCCGGGGCCGGTACTCCGCGGAGGGGACCCGGGCCGCGCGCGGCCCGAACTCAAGCTCGGCCGCGACGCTGCCGGTCAGGAACTGGTGCTCCGGATCCTGGAAGACCGAGCCGATGCGCTGCACCAGCTCGGCCGAGCGCCACCGCGCGGGGTCGGCCCCGGCGCCGCGGGCAAGGACGTCCGCGGCAGCGACGGTGCCGGCGCGGGCCCGCAGCAGCCCGGCGAGGGTCAGCGCCAGGGTCGACTTGCCCGACCCGTTGGACCCCACGATGCTCAACGCCGAGCCCTCCTTCAGGGACAGCTGGACGCCCTCGAGGACCGCCGGGCCCCTCCGGGTGCGGGCCACGGCCAGGCCGCGGGCGGCCAGCAGTTCCGCCCGCCGCGCTCCGGCAACCTCGGCCGGTGGCGCTGCGGAGCCGGACGACGCCGGGACCGGACGCCAGCCGGGGATCCACACCCCGGCCCGGGCGAGCACCGCGCGGGTGGCCGGGTCGGTCAGCACCGCGGCGGGCGGTCCGTCGGCGAGCACGCCGCCGCCGGCGCCGAGGACCACCACGCGGTCGACGACGTCGGCCCACACCGCCACGCGGTGCTCCACAACGACCAGGGTCGCCCTCGTCCGGTCCAAGGTGCGTACGACGGCGTCGCGCACCTCGGTGACGCCCCGGGCGTCGAGGTTGGCCGTCGGCTCGTCAAGCAGCAGCAGGCCCGGTTGCATGGCGAGCACCGCGGCGAGGGCGAGCCGTTGCTTCTGGCCGCCGGAGAGCGCGGAGGTGGGCCGGTCCAGCGGAACGTCGAGTGCGACGTCGTCGAGGGCCTCCCGGACCCGCCGCCAGATCTCGGGGCGCGGCACGGAGAGGTTCTCCGCCCCGAAGGCCACCTCGTCGCCGACCCGGGCGAGCACGATCTGGGAGTCCGGATCCTGCAGCACGAGCCCGGCCCGGCCGCGGCGGGCGGCGGGTTGTTCGCCGTCGAGCAGGATCGTTCCCTCCTGCTCGCCCTCCTCGGCATCGCCCAGGACGCCGGCGAGCGCGGCGAGCAGGGTCGACTTGCCCGACCCGGAGGCGCCGAGGAGCAGCACCCGTTCGCCGGGCTCGATGCGCAGGTCGATGCCCCGCACGGCGAAGCCGGGACGCCCGGCATGCCGCCACCCCCACCCCGCGGCGGAGACGGTGACCGGAGCGGTGGAGGCCTGGGTCACCGTTCGGCCGAGCGTCCGGCGGCGAAGGAGGAAAGCACCCCGGTCCTGGCCAGGCCGCGCACGGCGAGCCAGGACAGGAGCCCGGCGATGACCACACCGGAGGCCGCGGCGAACAGCACGTAGAACAGCTGGTACTCCACGGCCCACAGGGAGTTGTAGAGGGCGTTCTCGCTGACGGCCAGGGCGATACCGGAGCCGAGGCCGGCGAGCAGCGCCACGCCGAGGTTCCACTTCCGGTACAGGAAGAGCAGGAACACCAGTTCCGCGCCGAGGCCCTGGAGGAAGCCCGAGAGCAGCACCGACAGCCCGAACTGGGTGCCGAGCAGCGCCGAGACGGCGGCGGCGAGGACCTCGCAGTAGATGGCGGCGCCCGGTTTGCGGATGATCAGGCCGCCAAGCACGCCGGCGATCAGCCAGCCGCCGGTGTAAAGACCCGTCAGCGGGGGGAAGACACTGGTCAGCAGCACAATGCCGCTGTAGCCGGCGGACCAAGCGAAGAAGACGACGCCGACGGCCACGGCGAGGACCGAGGCGACGACGATGTCGACGACGCGCCATTCGAGCCGACGCCGGGATGGGGTGGTGCCGGGAGTGGCCTTGGTGAAAGCCATGGTGGAATCCTCCTGGGGTCCAGGAGGGGAGGGCGCTCCGCGAACGGCGCGTGCGCCGGCTGCGTTCGCCCTGAGAACTCGACTCCCTTCGCCGGTACTAACCGGATCAGGTTCGAGGGTCTGCGGTGTTCCGCACTCTCAGCGCCCGGTCCCGTCGGCAGCCTAAGCTGCGTTCGGACGGCGCTCCCCTGTCGTATGTTTGCGCCACCGAGTCTACACCCGGGCTTCCGGGCGCTACCACGCCGCGGCGGCCCCGGCCGTGCCGCCCGGGCCGGGCACCGCTAGGCTTGGTTGGAGCACCAGCCAACCGAAGGAGACGCAATGAATCTGCTGATTAAACTGCTCGGTACCGGGATGGGCCTCGGCGCCGGCGTCGTCGCCAGCAAGCTCGTCGACTTCCTGTGGGAGAAGATCACCGGGGAGGCCTCGCCGAAGGGCACCGAGGGACTCGAGAACACCGTTCGTTCGGCCCTTGTCTTCGCCCTGATCTCCGGTGCCGTGCGGACCACCATCCAGGTGTTCACCAACCGCACCATGCAGAAGGCGATCGAGCGGTTCGAGAAGACCCGCGACCTCACCTGAGCCGGCGTTCGGCGGCATCCAAACCCGCCGGACGCGCCGCAGGGGCGTGCGGGTGACACGCCGGTAGCATTCACCCTATGACCAAGGACCAGCAGCTGCCGATGCCCGTCAAGAGTGCTGCGCCCGCCCCGTCGAACCGTCCCACCCCGATCCTGTCGCGGCAGGTTCTGTCCTGGGCCTCGTGGGACTGGGGGTCCGCGGCCTTCAACGCGGTGATGACGACCTTCGTCTTCACCGTCTACCTGACCTCCGATGCCTTCGGCGGGGAGGAACGGGCCTCCTCGACCCTGGGGTGGGGACTCGCCGCCGCCGGCCTGCTCATCGCGCTCCTCGCCCCGGTCACCGGCCAGCGATCGGACAACGGGGGCCGGCGCAAGCTCTGGCTCGGCGTGAACAGCCTGATCGTCGCGGTGCTCACCGGTCTTTGCTTCTTCGTCTTTCCCCGGCCCGAGCTGCTTCTCCTGGGCGTGGCGCTGATCGCCGCCGCGAACATCTTCTTCGAGTTCGCCGGCGTCAACTACAACGCGATGCTCTCCCAGATCTCCACCCCGGCGAGTGTGGGCCGGATCAGCGGCTTCGGCTGGGCGATGGGGTATGTCGGGGGCATCATCGCCCTGGTCATCGTCCTTGTCGCCTTCGTGCAGCCGGTCGTCGACTGGCCCGGGTCCTCGACCGAGGACGCCCTGAACATCCGGCTGGTCGCCGTCTTTTCGGCCCTGTGGTTCCTGGCCTTCGCGGTGCCCGTCATGATCTCGGTGCCGGAGGTGCCCCGCCGGCCGGCGGTGGCACAGCTTGGATTCTTCGCCTCCTACGGGCTGCTGATCCGGCGCGTGAAGGCCATCTACCGGACCAGCCCGCACACCATCTTCTTCCTGCTGGCCAGCGCGGTCTTCCGCGACGGCCTGGCCGCCGTCTTCACCTTCGGCGGGATCATCGCGGCCGGCACCTTCGGCTTCGAACTGAGCCAGGTCATCGTCTTCGCCATCGCCGGCAACGTGATCGCGGCGCTCGGCGCCGTCGTCGGAGGTTACTTCGACGACCGGGTGGGGCCCAAGCGGGTGATCGCCGCCTCCCTGATCGGACTGCTGGCCGCAGGCTCGGCCGTCCTGGTCCTGGGCGCCGAAACGTATTCCGTCCTTGGCATCGAGTGGACCGGCGACATCACCTTCTGGGTGTTCGGCCTCCTGCTGACCCTCTTCGTCGGACCGGCCCAGGCCTCCTCGCGGGCCTACCTGGCCCGGCTCGCCCCCGAGGGCGGGGAGGGCGAACTGTTCGGGCTCTACGCCACGACCGGACGTGCGGTCAGCTTCCTCGCCCCGGCCCTGTTCGCCCTGTCGATCAGCATCTTCGGGGCGCAGCGGTACGGCATCCTAGGGATCCTCGCCGTGCTGCTGGCCGGGCTGCTCCTGCTGCTGCCGGTGAAGCCTCCGGCACAGGTGGCTCCTGCCGTCGTGCCGGGGCTGTGAGGCGCCGGAGTCCCCAGCTCCCGGGATTGGCCGAGACTGCACCTCACCACGCTCCGCGGGACCCCACCTCCGCCGAGACTGCACCTCACCACGCTCCGCGGGACCCCACCTCCGCCGAGACTGCACCTCACCACGCTTAGAAGTGCCCATAACGTGGTGATCTGCAGTTTCAACTGAGAATGAGCGCCGACTGCCGCCCTCATGGAACGGCCGCCCTGGATTTCCAGTCACGCGACCATGCAGCGTCCGTCCCAACCGTTGTGCAGCAGGGCGTCCCGCACCTTCGCCAACGCCGCTGCCGAACCGAAGGCGTCCATCAGGCGGGCGGTGATGACGACCTGTGTCCATCCGGCGCGTACCGTCGCTTCATTGCGCGCGATATCCAACTCCCGCCGTTCCCGCTCAAAGTGGTGTGCGCCGTCGTACTGGATGGCGACCTTGTAATTCGGGTACGCAAGATCTGGCCATACGACGTGACCACCGGATTCGTCGGTGATGACCCACCCCAGCACAGGTTCCGGAAGCCCCGCCCGGGCGAGGGCAAGACGAAGCGCGGTTTCCGGGGCGGAGTCACATCCCACCCGGACCAGCGGCAATGCCTCCCGCGCAGTGCGCACTCCCCGCGACCGTCGGTGGCTCGTCAGCATCTGCGACAACTCTTCGACCGATGCCAGGGCCGCCCGCTCCTCCGCGAAAATCCTGTTGTTCCGGTTCACCACGTGGTCCCCGGCCGCCACGAGCGCGTCGAGCCGGAGAAGCTGCGCAAGGTCGAACCACGTCCGGGCCGGGGTGGTGACCGGAATGCCCCGAAGCGTGGTTTGGTCGGCCCAGTGCAGCGTCATTGAATGTCCGCGCACGCCCTTCCGGCGCGGACCCGGCTTCCCGTGCCGGCAGATAAGGTGGACGGCGAGATCATGCTCGGGTGGCAGGGGCATTCCCCACAGGCGGGCAGCCGTAGTGAAACCGGCAACAGCTCCGGGTGTGACGGCGAGCAGTGGCCTCAGCGTGTCGGCGAGCGGCTGCCCGGTCTCCCACGGAACCCTGATGCCCCGGCTTGGAGTGGTGAGGTCAGAGGATTCGGTCCGTCGCCGCGACACGCCGGTCCGCCGTGCCTCCTCAAGAGTAAACGAGCGGCCGGCGAGGGCCCGCGGCAGGGGTTGTGGAGAGCGCATGCAGCCAGTGTCGGGAGAATGCGGGGGCCACCCATGCCGGATCCGCGCTATGTGGATGCCGGGAGAGGGCCCCAGCGCCCGTGCTCTCCACCGAAACTGCAGATCACCACGCTTCACACGCCCCGGAAGGTGGTTATCTGCACACTCGGCGGAAGGAGGGCGAAGCCGAGCGCCCGTGCTCGCCACCGAAACTGCAGATCACCACGCTTCACACGCCCCGGAAGGTGGTTATCTGCACACTCGGCGGAAGGAGGGCGAATCCGAGCGCCCGTGCTCGCCACCGAAACTGCAGATCACCACGCTTCACACGCCCCGGAAGGTGGTTATCTGCACACTCGGCGGAAGGAGGGGTGAAGGGAGGGGCGGAGCGGGCGGAGGGAGAAGGCTAGGACGCTAGATGGCGGTCCGGTGGAAGTTCAGGTGGCTGCGCGACGCCGTCGGGCCGCGCTGGCCCTGGTACCGGTTGCCGTACCGGCCCGATCCGTAGGCGTGCTCCGCCGGCGAGGTCAGCCGGAAGAAGCACAGCTGGCCGATCTTCGAGCCCGGCCACAGCTTGATCGGCAGGGTCGCCATGTTGGAGAGCTCGAGCGTGACGTGGCCCGAGAATCCGGGATCGATGAACCCCGCCGTCGAGTGCGTCAGCAGGCCGAGACGCCCGAGCGAGGACTTGCCCTCGAGCCGCGCCGCGACGTCGTCCGGCAGCGTCACCTTTTCGTAGGTCGCCCCGAGCACGAACTCCCCCGGGTGCAGGATGAACGGCTCGTCCGGGGCCACCTCGACGAGCCGGGTCAGGTCCGGCTGGTCCTCGGAGGGGTCGATGTGGGCGTACTTGTGGTTGTCGAACAACCGGAAAAACCGGTCGATCCGTACATCGACACTCGATGGCTGAACCATCGCCGGGTCGTAGGGATCCAGCTCGATGCGGGAAGCGGAAATTTCGGCACGGATATCACGGTCGGAGAACAGCACGCTACAAAACTACAGGAGTCAGCGGCCGATCTCGGTGCGCACGGCGAACAGCTCCGGGAAGAAGGTCAGTTCGAGGGCGCGCTGCAGGAAGCCGACACCGGAGGAGCCGCCGGTGCCCTGCTTGAAGCCGATGGTGCGGGCCACCGTCTTCAGGTGCCGGAACCGCCACAGCTGGAAATTGTCCTCAAGGTCCACGAGCTCCTCGCACGCCTCGTACACATCCCAGTGCTCGGACGCGTTCTCGTACACCGTCTTATAGACCTCGACGAGCGCGGGGGCGAAGACGTGGGCGGTGCTGACATCCCGGTGCAGCAGCTCCTCCGGGACGGCATAGCCGCGCCGGGCCAGGTAGGCGATGAACTCGTCGTAGATGCTGCTCTGGGTGAGCAGCTCCGCCAGCAGCGAGTGGGCTGCCTCATCGTCGGCGAAGACCGCGAGCATGGCCTCGTTCTTGTTGCCCAGCAGGAACTCCACGGCGCGGTACTGGTAGGACTGGAAGCCGCTCGCGGCGCCGAGGTCGCCGCGGAACTCGGCGTACTCCGAGGGCGTCAGGGTGGCCAGGACGGACCACTGTTCGGTGAGGGAGCGCTGGATGTGCTTGATCCGGGCGATGCCCTTCATGGCGGCACGCAGGTCGTCGGCCTGCAGGAACCGGCGGACCGCCCGCAGTTCGTGCAGGACGAGCTTGAGCCACAGTTCGGAGGTCTGGTGCTGGATGATGAACAGCATCTCGTCGTGGTGCTCCGGGCTGCTGACCGGCTGCTGCGCCGCCAGCAGCAGGTCAAGGCGCAGGTAGGAGCCGTAGCTCATCTTCCCGGCAAAGTCGCGTTCGATTCCGGCCTCGAGGCTGCGGGTGTTCTTCTCGACACTCATGGCTACACAGTACGGCCAGCCCTCCCGGTCGCCACGGCCCGCGGGCGGGTGTCGGCGGGTCGTTGATGGCCGTCGGCGGCGGGGTCTAGGTTGGGATCAACCGAGGAGGCCCATGCACCCGCATCCGCACTGCAGCATCGTCCCGCCCCACCTGCTGGCCCACCTGGCGGCGGTCGACGACCCCCGGCACGCGGTGGCGGCCCGTGCCGCCCGCAGGGCCCTCGTGCAGCTTGACCCCCTGCTCGCCGGCCGGGCGGAGGCCTTCGCCGCGCCGCTCCCCCCGCGCACCGCGGTGGGCCGGCCGCTGGAGCGGCGGATCTCCGACGCCGGGGGACGCGAAATCCTGCCCGGCACGCTGGTGCGCGGCGAGGGCGACGGCGCGACAGGGGACGCGGCGGCCGATGAAGCCTATGACGGCCTCGGCGCCACCGATGCCCTCTTCCGGAAGGTCTACGACCGGGCCTCCATCGACGGCGCCGGCCTGCCCCTGGCCGCAACCGTGCATTACGGGGAGCAGTACGACAACGCGTTCTGGGACGGCGAACGCATGGTGTTCGGCGACGGGGACGGCGACGTTTTCGGCCGGTTCACCGCCTCGCTGACGGTGATCAGCCACGAACTGACCCACGGGTTCACCCAGTACTCGACGAACCTCGTGTACGAGGGCCAGTCCGGGGCGCTCAACGAATCGCTCTCCGATGTCTTCGGCGTGCTCGTCGAGCAGCACCACCTCAAGCAGACGGTGGAGGAGGCCAACTGGCTCGTGGGGCAGGGCGTCTTCACCGACCAGGTGCAGGGTGCGGCCCTGCGCTCCCTGGCCGCCCCCGGCACCGCCTACGACGACGACGTGCTGGGCAAAGACCCCCAGCCCGCCACCATGTCAGGCTTCGTCACGACCACCTCGGACAACGGCGGGGTCCACATCAACTCGGGCATCCCCAACCACGCCTTCTACCTCACGGCCCAGCGCCTGGGCGGCTTCGCCTGGGAACGGGCCGGCCGGATCTGGTTCGACGCCGCGGTCGGCGGCGGCGTCCAGGCCAACAGCGGGTTCCGGGTCTTCGCCGACGTCACCCGGGAGGCGGCGCGCACGAGGTTCGGGACGGGCTCGGAGGAGTACGAAGCGGTGAGGCAGGCGTGGGCGCAGGTGGAGGTGACCGGGTGAGGATCGAGATTTCCCGCTCCGGGGGCTTCGCCGGCCTGACCCGGACCTGGACCCTGGAGGTCAGCCCGGACGAGGCCGAGGAACGATGGCTTCCGCTGGCGCACCAGGCGGCGGCGGCCCCCGGAGCGGACCCGTCCGGACGGGAGCGGGACCAGCGCGACCGTTACGTCTATCACATCGTCATCGGCTACCAGGAGGTGACCCTGCCAGAAAGCCGGCTGGACGAGCCGTGGAAGGAACTGATCGACCGGGCCCGCAGGGGCACCACCGGCTGAGCCCCGGGGACACCGGTCCGGCCCGCGCGCGGCGCCGGTTCCTCCGCGCCCGAAACGGGCCCTGCCGCGCCACGGCGCGGCGGTCGCGGCCCGCCCCGCCGAAATGTTGTAGGGTTATGGAGCGGTTCAACCGCAGTGCGGGCGTAGCTCAATGGTAGAGCGCTAGCTTCCCAAGCTCGATACGCGGGTTCGATTCCCGTCGCCCGCTCTCTCCCACCCGCTGCGGTCTCCACAGTCCGGGCCTCTGCGCTGTGAGCGATTGCGTTCAGGGCGCCCCACCGGCGGCAGTATCCTTGATCCTGATGAACCGGACAATGTTTAAATCCAAGATCCACCGGGCCACGGTGACGCACGCCGACCTTCACTACGTCGGCTCGGTCACCGTCGACCTCGATCTCCTCGAGGCCGCCGACATCCTCCCCGGTGAGCTCGTGTCGATCGTCGACATCACCAATGGTGCGCGCCTGGAGACCTACACCATTGCCGGCGAGCGCGGTTCGGGAGTGATCGGCATCAACGGGGCCGCGGCCCACCTGGTGCACCGGGGCGATCTCGTCATCCTCATCACCTACGCCTCAATGACGGACGACGAGGCCCGCGCCTACGTCCCCTCGGTGGTCCACGTGGATGGGGACAACCGGATCATCCAGCTTGGCGCGGACCCCGCCGAGGCCGTTTCCCCGGACCTGCAGCGCCCGCCGCACGCCCTGGACACCGCCGCCCGCTGACCGTCGCCGCGGCAAAACCGGCCCCTGTCACGCGCCAGCCGCGGGCCATTTCTTTCTGCATCCCCTGACACACCCGTCCCGCCTGCATCCAATTAGTAAGCCTCCTGCCTAGCGCATTCCGCGCTAGGGGCTTATGGTCAAAAAGCACGCAGGTTGTGCGGGCTGCCGCTTCACTTGGAGCGCCGGCAGGGTTGTCTACAAAGATGTGGAGGCTCGGTAAGTATGCCGACTAGGAAACAAAATTCCACCCGCAACCGACCGCGCGCCGGCACCGTGGCGTCGGTGCTGGCAGGCACGCTGCTCTTGAGCGGCTGCGGGCCCGCCGACGGCACCGAAACACTGACCTGGTACATCAACCCCGACGCCGGCGGTCAGGCCGACATCGCGGAACGCTGCACCGAGGAGGCCGGGGGCGCCTACCGGATCGAGACCTCCCTCCTCCCCAGCGACGCCGCCTCCCAGCGGGAACAGCTCGCCCGGCGCCTCGCAGCCGGAGACTCCTCCCTCGACATCATGAGCCTGGACCCGCCGTTCATCCCGGAACTCGCGGAGCCGGGCTTTCTTGCTCCTGTGCCCGACGACGTCGCCGAGAGCACCACGCAGAACGTTGTCGAGGGGGCCCTGGCGGGGGCCACCTGGAAGGACGAGCTGGTCACCATCCCCTTCTGGGCCAACACGCAGATCCTCTGGTACCGCAAGTCCGTGGCCGAGGCGGCCGGGCTGGACATGTCCAAGCCGGTCACCTGGGATCAGCTGATCGACGCCGCCGCGGAGCAGGACAAGTACCTCGGCGTCCAGGGTGCCCAGGCCGAGTCGATGACCGTCTGGGTGAATGCCCTGGTCGAATCGGGCGGCGAGTCGATCATCGTCGACCCGGAAGCGCCCTCGGACGAAATTGAACTGGCGCTCCAGTCCCCCGCGGGGCTCGAAGCGGCCCGGATCGTCTCCACGATCGGCAACGAGGGACTCGGCGGTCCCGGCCTGGCCACCCAGGACGAGAACACCTCGATGATCAACTTCCAGGGAGACAACGGCTCGTTCATGGTGAACTGGCCCTTCGTCTGGCCCGCCACCAACGGTGCGGTCGAGGCCGGGACCCTCGATGCCTCACTGATCGAGGACATCGGCTGGGGGGTCTACCCCCAGGTCACCGAGGGCGAGGACTCCGCTCCGCCGCTGGGCGGCATCAGCCTCGGCGTCGGGGCCGCCAGCGACAGCCCGGAGCTCGCCTACGAGGCGATCGAATGCATCGTTTCACCGGAGAACCAGGCCGAATACTTCGTCAGTAACGGCAACCCGCCGGCCAACACCGAAGCCTACGAGGATCCACGGATCGAGGAGGCCTTCCCCATGGCCGACACCATCAGGGAGTCCCTTGAGCAGTCGGCCCCACGTCCGCAGACCCCGTTCTACAACGAGGTCTCAACAGGCATCCAGCAGACCTGGGCGCCCCCAGCACAGGTTGACCCCGAGGGCACGCCCGAAGAGTCGACCGAATTCATCATCTCCGTCCTTCGAGGGGAGCAACTGCTGTGACTTCTGCAATACCGGCAAGGCCCGTCAGCCCCGACCTTGAGCCGGACACAACACCGGGCGTCGGGCCGGGCGGCCCCTCCGACAAGAAGGCCACTGCCCAGTACAGTGACCGCGTCCGCGCCGAGCGCCGGCTCGGTTGGATGCTCGCCGGACCGGCGTTCATCGTCATGCTGGCGGTGACCCTGTACCCGATCCTCCAGGCCATTTACGAGTCCCTGTTCCAGTTCCGCCTCACCGCACCCGGCGAGCGCGAGTTCATCGGACTGGGTAACTACGCGGTGATCCTCAGTGACGGGGTGTGGTGGTCGGCCCTGTGGACCACCCTCCTGATCACCATCGTCACCGTCGCGGTCGAACTCGTTCTCGGCTTCGCCCTCGCCCTGGTGATGCACAAGGCCCTGAAGGCGGTGCGCGGTCCGCTGCGCACAGCGATTTTGGTGCCCTACGGCATCATCACCGTGGTCTCCGCCTTCGCCTGGTTCTACGCCTTCGACATCAACTCCGGCTATGTGAACAGCTGGTTCGCCTGGCTGCCGGGCATCGACTCCGATCTCAACTGGTTCGCCCAGGGGCCCACGGCACTGTTCGTGATCATGGCCTCGGAGATCTGGAAGACGACCCCGTTCATCTCGCTGCTCCTGCTGGCCGGGCTGGCCCAGGTTCCCGATGAGCTGACCGAGGCGGCCAAGGTCGACGGCGCCACCTGGTGGGAGCAGATGCGCAAGGTCATCATCCCGAACATGAAGGCCGCGATCATGGTCGCTGTGCTGTTCCGGGCGTTGGACGCTTTCCGCATCTTCGACAACGTGTTCATCATGACCAACGGCGCCTACGGCACCGAGGTGCTCTCGCTGCTGGCCTACCGGCAGTCGATCAGCAGGCTGGAGATCGGACTCGGCTCGGCGGTGTCCGTCCTTCTGTTCCTGTGCGTCCTGATCATCTGCTTCATCGCCATCAAACTGTTCAAGGTGGACCTCGCCGGGGCCCAGGGAGGTAAGTGATGACAAGTACAAAATCGAAGGTCCTGTGGGGCATCGTCACCGTGCTCGTCGCTGTCTACGCCCTATTCCCGGTGGCCTCCATCCTCGCCACCTCGTTCAAGGCGCCCAGTGACCTGACGAACCGGAAGTTCCTGCCCTCGCCCGGGCAGGCAACCACAGGCAACTACGAGCAGATCCTGGTCGGCGACGCCCAGGGGCTGTTCCTGACCGCGCTGCGCAATTCGATCGGCATCTGCCTGATCTCGACTTTCATCGCCGTCGTGCTGGCGACCCTGTGCGCCTATGCGATTGCCCGCCTGGACTTCCCGGGCAAGAAGCTCGTGCTGACCACCGCGCTGGCGGTGTCGATCTTCCCGGTCATCTCCATCGTCACGCCCCTGTTCAACCTGTGGCGGTCGATCGGCCTGTACGACACCTGGCCGGGCCTTATCATCCCCTACCTGTCGCTGACCCTTCCGATCTCCATCTGGACGCTCGCCGCGTTCTTCCGGCAGATCCCCTGGGAGCTCGAGCAGGCAGCGCAGGTCGACGGCGCCACGACCTGGCAGGCGTTCCGCAAGGCGATTGTTCCCCTGGCCGCTCCCGGCGTCTTCACCACGGCGATCATCGCCTTCTTCATCGCCTGGAACGACTTCGTCTACGGCATCTCACTGACCTCCACCGAAGCGGCCCGTCCGGTGCCGGCGGCCCTGGCCTTCTTCACCGGCGCATCGCAGTTCGAAGCACCGACCGGAGCGATCTCTGCGGCGGCCATCATCGTCACCATCCCCGTCGTCGTGCTGGTACTGGCGTTCCAGCGTCAAATCGTTTCAGGCCTGACTCAGGGCGCCGTCAAGGGCTGACGCCCGGATCAAGAAAAGGATTTCCTCCCATGGCTTCAATTACCCTCAACCACCTCGTCAAGAAGTACGGCGACGGGTTCCCCGCCGTTAACGACATCAGCATCGACATCGCCGACGGCGAATTCATCATCCTCGTCGGCCCCTCCGGCTGCGGGAAGTCGACACTGCTGCGCATGATCGTCGGCCTCGAGGACATCACCGACGGTGACCTGCTGATCGACGGGAACCGGGTCAACGACAAGGCTCCCCGCGACCGCAACCTGGCGATGGTGTTCCAGAACTACGCCCTGTACCCGCACCTCACCGTCTACGAAAACATTGCCTTCCCGCTGCGGCTTGCCAAGGGCAAGCACAGCGAGGAGGAGGTCGACCGGCTGGTGACGGGGGCCGCGTCGACGCTGGAGCTGACGGACCACCTCCAACGGAAACCGGCAAACCTTTCCGGTGGCCAGCGCCAGCGCGTTGCGATGGGACGGGCAATCGTCCGTCAGGCCGACGCGTTCCTCTTCGATGAGCCGCTGTCGAACCTTGACGCGAAGCTCCGCGGGCAGATGCGAGCGGAGATCTCGCAGATGCAGCGCCGGCTCGGAGTCACCTCTGTGTACGTCACGCACGACCAGACCGAGGCAATGACCCTCGGGGACCGCGTGGCGGTGCTGAAGAAGGGCGAGCTGCAGCAGATCGCCTCGCCGCGCGAGCTTTACGAACAGCCCCGCAACCTGTTCGTGGCCGGATTCATCGGCTCTCCGTCGATGAACTTCCTGCCCGCCACCGTCGAGGGCAACGTGCTGCGCACGGCGCTGGGAGACCTCGCCATCCCGGCGGAAAAGGCGGCGAAGGCCGCCGGCAAGAAGGTGGTGCTCGTGGGGGTGCGGCCTGAGTTCTTCGAGGACGCAAAGCTCGTCGAGGACTCCAAGCGGGGCCACGGCTCGACCTTCCACGCCACCCTGTCCCACACCGAGTGGCTGGGCAACGAGCAGTACGGGTACATTAACTTCGACCCCGCACCCGAGGTCCGGGAACTGCTGAACAACCTGGCCAAGGAGATGGACGCCGACGAACTGCGGCCCCAGATCGTCGTCACCCTCGACGCCGCCAGCCGCATCCGCGGCGGCCGGGAGGCGGAAATCTGGCTGGACACCCGCAAGCTCCACCTGTTCGACCCGGAGACCGGGGACAACCTCACCCGTGACGCCGCAGCAGGTGCGGCGCTGACCGAGGAAGCGAACCAGGAACGCGCCGAGGAGATCGCCAACGCCCAGGGTGACGGGCACAGCACCGCATCCGGTTTCTCCGCCAGCAACAGCGGCGGCGGCGCCCCGGCCGGAGCGGCCGCCGGCGGTCCACGCGGCGGCGCGACGGCGGCCGGAGGGAAGCACACGGCGGGCTGAACCGGGCCCGCCCGCGGTACCGCCCAGGACGCCGCACCACCATCGGTGGTGCGGCGTTTTGGCGGGCGCAACCCGGTAGCGCCAAAGAAATCACGGCGGGCAGCGGGTAACGTTGGAGCGTGCAAACCCCCCGCGTCGTCCGAGTGCTGGCCGCCTGGCTGCTGGCTCTCCTGCTGACGGTCGCCGGTTTCTTCGCCGCCGTGGTGATGCTCAACGCCGGGGTATACGGGCCGGAGCAGCAGGTGCGGGACTACTTCGCGGCGCTCAAGGAAGGCGACGGCGGCCTCGCCCTGGGCATCCTCAACGGGTCGGTGCCCGAGGCTGACGCTGTCTTGCTCGACGGCCCTGCCCTCGCCCGGGGCGCGGAGGCGGTTCAGGACGTGCGGGTCCAGGACCCGGTGGAGACCGCGAGGGGCCGCGTCGACGTGCCGGTCACCTACAAGATCGGCGGCACCGAGCACACCACCCGTTTCCCGCTGGAGAAGACAGGGACACAGTGGTTCTTCTTCTCGACCTGGGAATTCGTCCCGTCGGCGCTTCCCACCGTCGAGGTGTCGGTCGCGAACCTGGGGGAGGCCATGCTCAACGGCACCCGGGTGGCGCTGCCCGGGGGCCGCGGCCGTTTCGCCTCGCTCTACCCGGTGCAGGCCGAGGCCCGCTTCGACGGCGAGTACTTCACCGCGCCTTCCCGGTCCATTCCGGTGCCCGACCGCGCGGCGGCGCCGAAGCTGGCGCTGCCCGCCACTGCAACGGACAACCTGGTGCAGGCCGTTGACGCCGAGATCCGCAAATTCCTCGACGCCTGCGCGGCCCAGACCGTCTTCCAGCCCACCAACTGCCCGTTCAACTTCCAGACGGCCCAGCGGCTCGCCGGGGAAATCTCCTGGTCCATCACCGACTATCCCGCGGTCCGGATCGACCCGCACGACGGCGAATGGGTCATCGCCCCCCTCGCCGGCTCGGCCACCCTCTCAACCCGCCTGCAGGACCTATTCAGCGGCGCCGTCTCCGACGTCACCGAAAAGCGTTCCTTCGAGTTCATGGCCCGGCTGCGGATCGACGGCTCAACCGTCACCGTCACCCCCGTCATCGAATACTGAGGCCCCGCGGATCCGGAGGGACCCGCGGGGGCTAGGCTCAGTTGACGCCGCGCAGGTCAAGCACCAGTTCGGCGTCGCCGGCGGCGTCGAGCACCACCGGGATGCCCCAGTCCTGCTGGTACAGGTGGCAGGCGGCGTGGTCCGGGATGGTGCCACCGGGTTCGCCGTCGCACGCGGCCGCCCGGGCGCTGATGTGCAGCACCCCTTCGCGGACCTCGTCCGAGAAGCGCAGTTCCCGGGTCAGCCCGGCCGAGGTTCCGCCCCCGGCCACCAGGAGGTTCTCGGGCGAGGCGGAGATCTTCAGCTGGGAGGGATCGCCCCACCGGTCATCGAGCTTCTGACCCTTGGGCGCGGCGAAGCGGACGGTGAGCGCCAGCGGGCCGCTGGACACGGCGGTCCGGGGCCGCTGGCTCTGCGAGGCGCCCTCGTTGACCGCCAGGGCCTCCCGGGGGATGGGCAGCCGCACGAGCTGGTGCTTGTTGGCTTCAACGACGATCAGCAGCGGCTCTCCCCCGTCAGGGGCGGCGTCGAGGACGACGTCGGAGGGCTCGGCGAGCCCGCGGGCGAGGGTCGAGACCTGCCCCGTCGCCGGGTCGTAGCGGCGGACCGCGCCGTTGTAGGTGTCGGCGATGGCCACCGAGCCGTCGGGAAGGACCGTGACGCCCAGGGGGTGCTGCAGGCGTGCCTGGCCGGCGTCGCCGTCCCGGAACCCGAAGTCGAACAGCCCGGTGCCGATGGGGGTGTCCACGGTGATCCGGGGCCGGTCACCAGCACCGGCACCGGTGACGGTCAGCCGGCGCAGGGAGGAGGTCTCCGAGTCGGCGACCCACAGGTTTCCCTCGCCGTCCTCCGCGATCCCGGAGGACTGGGCGAACCAGGCGGTCGAGGCGTCGCCGTCGAGCAGGCCCTCGAGGCCGGTGCCGGCGAGGATGTCAACGCTGGAGGTGTCCGGGTCGAAGGTGAAGATCTGGTGGGTGCCGGCCATCGCGATGACTACCCGGCCGAGGGCGCCCGAGTAGACCACGTCCCAGGGCGAGGACAGGGAGACGTTCAGGGCATCGGTGCCCAGGTGGGCGTCGAGCAGCCGGGGGGTGTCGTCCTGGTCCGCGCCGGCCGCGGCGTGCTCCGGGCCCGGCTTCGTGTGGTTGCCGGAGTCGAGGAGTCGCTGCACGCCGTTTCCGGCGAGGGTCCGCACCGTTCCGGCCGCCAGGGACACCCCGCGCAGGCGGTGGTTCACGGTGTCGGCCACCACGACGTCGTACCCGGCCCGCTGCGCGGCGTCCGGGGGCAGCAGGGCCAGGCCCTGCGGTTCGTTGAACTGGGCGGTCCCGGCGTCGCCGTCGGCGGCTCCCCGCGTGCCGGCACCGATGACCCGGCGCACCGTGGTGAGGTCGGCCTCGAGTTCGACGAGGCGGTGGTGTCCGGTGTCGGCGGCCAGGAAGGTGCCGGTCCCGGGAAGCGGCAGGAGCTTGCCGGGGAACTTCAGGGTGCCAGCCGTGCTTTCAGCCGGAACGTAGGGGCCGTCGCCGCGGTGCAGCGTTCCCTTCGCCTCGTGCTCCTCGACGAGTTCGCTGACAAGCGAATCGAGGCCGCCGGCATGCCCCTCACCGGAGAGGTGGGCGACGATGTAGCCCTCGGGGTCGATGACGACGAGGGTGGGCCAGGCCCGGGCGGTGTACGCCTGCCAGGTGAGCAGGTCCGGGTCGTCGAGGACGGGGTGGTGGATGTCGTACCGCTCCACGGCGGCGGCCAGGGCCACCGGGTCCGCTTCGTGCTCGAATTTCGGCGAGTGCACACCGACGGTGACCAGGACGTCGGAGTAGCGCTCCTCGAGGGGCCGCAGCTCGTCGAGGACGTGGAGGCAGTTGATGCAGCAGAAGGTCCAGAAGTCGAGCAGTACGATCTTGCCGCGCAGGTCCTCGAGGCGAAGCTGCCTGCCCCCGGTGTTGAGCCAGTTACGGCCGGCCAGTTCCGAGGCGCGCACACGGTAGGACGTACGGATCGGGGTTTCGGTCATTCAGGGGCTCCTGGCGTCGGTCGGGATGCGGGGGTGGGGGTGCCGGCGGAGGGGGCGCGGCCGTTCGAGTCGCGGGCCGCGAGGTCGGCGAACATACTGTTGTAAGCGGCAAGGTCGGCGTCGTTATTCCGGTCCGCCGCCCGGTCCTTGCGCCGGGTGTCGCGCGCGTCGGTGCGGGACCACATGATGGCGACGCCGATGGCGAGCAGCAGGGTCGGCACCTCTCCGATGCCCCAGGTCACCGCCCCGCCGATCGCCTGGTCCTCCAGCGCGGAGGGCCCCCAGTCGCGGCCCATGCTGCCGAACCACGAGGCCTGGAGCAGGGAGTCCGAGCCCGTGAGGGCGACGCCGAAGAAGGCGTGGAAGGCCATGGTGGCGAACAGGAGCAGCAGGCGCAGCGGGAAGGGTGCCCGCCTGGGCAGCGGATCGGTGCCCACCATCGTCAGGACGAAGATGTAGCCGGTGATGAGGAAGTGGGTGATCATCAGCTCGTGGCCGACGTGCTCGCGCAGCGCGAATCCGAACAGCGGGGAGTAGTAGAAGACGACGATCGAGCCGGCGAAGTTGGCGGCGGCGAACAGCGGGTGCGTCACCAGTTTCGAGAAACGGGAGTGGATCAGGACCAGGATCCACTCCCGGATGCCCCGGGTGCCGTCCCCGCGGGCGGTCAGCGCCTTCAGGGCCAGGGTGACCGGGGCTCCGAGCACCAGGAACAGCGGCACCACCATGGTCAGGGCCATGTGGTCGACCATGTGGGCGCTGAAGAGCACCATGCCGTAGACGGCCGGCGCACCGGAGGTGAAGTAGGTCAGGAGGATCAGCCCCGCCAGCCAGCAGGCCAGCCGCAGCGCCGGCCAGCGGTCACCGCGGCGGCGCAGCTTGGCCATGCCGAGGATGTACGCGGTGGCGAGGGCGAGGGCGACGGCGATCCAGAGCCAGTCCGGCCTCCATTCGGTGAACCAGCGGGCCGCCGTGGGGGCGGGGGGCAGGTCGTACCCGGTGAGGATCCGCGCCGGGGAGGCGTCGGGGGCGAGTTCCTCCCCGCGGGGCGGCGCGGTCCGGGCGAGGGCCGCGGCCACCCCGGACACCGCCGCCATGATGAGCAGTTCGACGGTGATCAGCTGCCACAGGACCCGGCGGGCGCTCAGCCGGGACCCGGCCGTGCCCGTCCGGTCCTCGAGCTGGGGGATGACCCACTGCCGGTGCATCCAGCCGACGCCGCCGAGCACGAGGGTCGCGACGGCCTTGAAGGTGACGAGCAGCCCCCATTGGGAACTCAGCTGGGACAGCTCGGAGATGCGCAGGCTCGAATTGACGATCCCGGAGAGGAACACCAGGGCGAAGGAGAACCCGGCAAGGGCCGAAAACCGCTTGAGGACCGGCAGGGCCGAACCACCCAGGCGCCCGCCGACGACGGCGAGGACGATGATGCCGCCGAACCACAGGCACACCCCGACAAGGTGCAGGGCGATGGAGTTGACGGCGGCGTTGTGGTCGTCGCCGCTGGCCGCGTGGCCGACCAGCGCCGCCGGAAGCAGCCCGAGCAACGCCAGCACGGTGGCCACCGCGAGTCCGCCGCTGGAGCGCACCCCGAAGGTGAGCGTGGCGATCACCGCGGCGACGATGGTCGTGACCACCCAGGCGCGTCCCGCGGCGAAGTCGGTGATGAACGAGCCGAGGCCCTGGGTGAAGGCCTCTCCGGAGCTCAGCGGCAGGCCGGCGGCGTCGGAGTAGGTGAAGACGAGGACGGCGAGGGCCCCAAGGGTCCACAGCACCGCCGCGGCCGAGGCCAGCGCCAGCGCCCGGGAGAACGCCGGATGCTCCGCCCGGGCGTCCCCGGTGCGCCCGGGACGGCCGCCGCCGACGGTCCGCGGCAGGATCACGACCGCGAAGACGAGGGCACCGATGGTGCCGGCTGCCCCGAGGTTGTTGGCCGCCTTGGCGACAGGGAGCCCCCAGCGCGTCAGCGCGCCCGGGTCCCCCAGCTGGCGGGCCGCGGCGGCACCGGAGAACAGCAGGGCGGCCAGCAGCGCCAGGACCACGAGGATCCCGGCCACCGCGAGGAAGCCCGGCCGGGTCCCGCCTCCCGTGGGGTCCGCGCTCTGGCGGGGGCCCTTAGCAATAGTTGACACGTGTTCCATTGTCTACCCCCGGTAGAACAAGGGCCAATCGCCGGACTTCCCCGTTAACGCGCAAAGGACCGCTGCCGGGAACGGCAGCGGTCCTTCAATCCTGCGGAGGCTACTTGGCGGAGGCCTTCAGCTTCGAACCTGCGGTCAGCTTGACGCCGTGGCCGGCTGCGATCTGGATGGTCTCGCCGGTCTGGGGGTTGCGGCCGGTGCGGGCGGCGCGGCTCGTGCGCTCGACGGCGAGCCAGCCCGGGATGCTGATCTTCTCGTCCTTGGCAACGGACTCTGCGAAGACGTCGAACAGGGCGTCAAGCACGCTGTTGACGGCAGCCTGGCTGGTGTCAGCCTTGGCAGCTACCTCGGCAACAAGTTCACTACGGTTTTTAGCCAATTTAGGTCCTCCTGGACATGGTTATTGAAGCGGGCTTTCGGGGTATTCGGAAAGCCCCTGTCGGAAAACTTACCAGCTTGGGCGCGAAAAACCCTGAACTGCGCCGCTCCCGCGGCTTTCCGGTGCGGAATTTCACGTCAATTATGCCTCCAAAGGCCCTCTCCGGGGGCTTTGGGATGCACTTGACGCGTTCACGGGCCTCCGGGGCCCGGAATGCACGGAAGCCGGTGGCCCGAGGGCCACCGGCTTCCAAAGCTCTTGCTGGGTGCTGCTGGTTACCAGCTGGACTTGGTCACACCGGGCAGTTCGCCGCGGTGGGCCATGTCGCGGAAACGCACACGCGAGATGCCGAACTTCTGGAGCGTGCCGCGGGGGCGTCCGTCGATCTGGTCGCGGTTGCGAAGGCGCACGGGGGACGCGTTGCGCGGAAGCTTCTGCAGGCCGAGGCGTGCAGCTTCGCGGGCGTCGTCCGACGCGTTTTCGTCGACCAGGGTCTTCTTTAGTTCGAGGCGCTTCGCAGCGTAGCGCTCAACGATCAGCTTGCGCTGCTCGTTGCGGGCAATCTTTGACTTCTTTGCCATTCTTTAGCGCTCCTCTCGGAATTCGACGTGCTTGCGGATCTTGGGGTCGTACTTCATCAGGACCATACGGTCGGGATCGTTACGACGGTTCTTCCGGGTCACGTAGGTGTATCCGGTTCCGGCAGTGGACTTCAGCTTGATGATGGGACGTACGTCCTTATCCTTTGCCACTAGAGCTTCACTCCCCTCGCCTGGATTTCGGCGACGACGGCGTCAATGCCCCGCACGTCGATGGTCTTGATGCCGCGTGCGGAAACCTGCAGCGTGACATTGCGGCGCAGGGACGGAACCCAGTAGCGCTTCTTCTGAATGTTCGGGTCGAACCGGCGCTTCGTGCGGCGGTGCGAGTGCGAAATGCTGTGTCCAAAGCCGGGCTCGGCTCCGGTCACTTGGCAGTGGGCTGCCATAACTCTCCTCCAGTTAGATGATCGTGACGGAATCACTTGTAAAGCGTCCCGCCACCAGTAATGACACCGTTATTACTGCAGCTTTCCGGAGGTGGACCTGGCAGGGTGAGAACCTGCCGAGGCGCCTCGCCGCGGGGAAGACGGTGAAGATTCGGCGCCGCGGGTCGAAGTCCCGGCGGCGGCCTAAAATTCCAGGTGGTTACGGGTAGCTGCGTCCCTTCCGCCGGAGCGGGAGCGACTCAACCAAACGCCATACCATACTACGTGCCGTGCGCTTCAGCGCCAAACCGGAGGGCTGTGGCTTTTTTCCGGCCGGGCGGCGGCTGCCGGGCCGGCCCCGGCCGCCAAGGACCTCAGGTCCGCCCGTCCTCTTCGAGGATCCAGTGGTCGGACTGGATGGCGGCGACGATCTTCCGCCCCACCCGCTCAAGATCGGCCACGTCCCGGTCGTCCAGGGAATCGAAGACCTTCTCCCGCACCTTGGCGACGTGCTCCACGGCGAGCCGCTGCACGGCCTCGACGCCGTCCGCGGTGAGTACCGCCGTCGTCACCCTGCCGTCGTGCGTTGAGGGACGGCGGGACAGCCAGCCCCGCGCCTCGAGCTTCTTGGCCACATGGCTGAGGCGGGACAGGGAGGCGTTGGAGCGGGCGGCGAGTTCGCTCATGGGCAGGCTCAACCCGTCGGACTCGGAGAGCATCGCCAGCACATGGTAGTCGAACAGGGTGATGCGCGCCTCGCGGAACAGGTGGGCGTCGAGGGTTCCGGGCAGGAGTGTGGACACGGCGTAGAGCGCGAGCCACGCCCGCCGTTCATCGGGGTTGAGCCATCGGGCCGGTGCCATGGGCCTATCCTGACACATGCCCGCGGGCGGGCCCGAACCGGAAAAGCCCCGCCGCACCGGGCTCAGCGGACACGGGCACCGGCCCAGTCGGGCTGGGTGGGCACCGGGTACTTGGCCGTGAGCTGGTCCCCCGAGGACACGCCCCGCAGCCGGCGCCCCACCCACGGCGAGAGGTGTTCGCGGGCCCACTGGGCATCCGCGCGGAGCTGGTTGAGCCGGGTGAGCGCGGGCCGGGCGTCAAGTTCGGGGATGTCGATGTCGTGGGAGGCCTGGAGGGTCTCCAGGACCTTGCGGGCCATCAGCAGGTGGCCCGCCGTGGCCATGTGCATCCGGTCGGCGTCCCAGTAGGACCAGTTTTGGAACTCCCGCATCCGCCAGTAGTCGACGATGACCGCGCCGCGGTGGTCGGCGATCTCGCGGAGCAGTTCGTTATAGACGGCGGTGCGCCCGCGGGTCCTGCCGAACACGGCCGAGCCGGAGGAGTCGAACCCGGTGAAAACGACGACCGCGCTGCCGGTTGCGGCGAGCCGGGCGATACCGGCGTCATAACGCGCCATCAGTCCGTCGATGTCGACGCGGGGACGCAGGATGTCATTGGCGCCGGCGTAGATGGTCACGAGCGTCGGCTCGAGCCGCACGGCGGCGTCGATCTGCTCGTCCAGGATCTGCCGCATCCGCTTGCCCCGGATGGCGAGGTTGGCGTAGCCCCACGAGCCGTCGGCGAGGATGAGCTGCTCGGCGACCCGGTCGGCCCAGCCGCGGACCCCGTTGGGGCTGCCGGCGTCGGGGTCGCCGACACCTTCCGTGAAGGAATCGCCAAGTGCAACGTACCGCTGGGAAAAATCCATCAGCAAAGGCTACCGCGTCTGCAAACGCCGGCACAGCCCGGGTAGGCTCGTGCCAACCCGTGACAGGCGGGGCCCGACAGGCAACCTCGAAGGAACCCATGACCACCACCGACCGTGCCGGCCAGCGGGCCGCGCTGATCCTCAACCCGATCAAGAACACCGGCCAGGACACCCGGGAGATTGTTGAGCGGGTGTCAGCCGAGGAAGGGTGGGAGGCGCCCCTGGTGCTGGAGACCACGGTGGAGGATCCAGGCCACGGCCAGGCCCAGGAGGCGCTGCGCGCGGGGGTGGACGTCGTCATTGCGGCGGGCGGCGACGGCACCGTGCGGTGCGTTGCCGAGGAACTTGCGGGCACCGGCACGGCGATGGCCCTTGTGCCGCTGGGCACCGGCAACCTGCTGGCGCGGAACCTCGACATCCCGGTGGACGACCCGGAAGACGCCGTCGCGACCGCGTTCCACGGCACCGAGCGGAGGATCGACGTCGTTCACGTCACCGTCGACCGCGCGCAGAAGGCCCACGTCTTCCTTGTGATGGCGGGCCTGGGCTACGACGCGGCGATCATGTCCGACACCCGCGACGACCTCAAGGACAAGGTCGGCTGGCTCGCCTACGTCGATGCCGGCATCCGCAACCTTCCGGGAAAGCCGGCGCGGACCACGATCCGCATCGACGGGGGCAGGCCCTTCGACCGCCGGCTGCGCAGCGTCATGGGCGGAAACTGCGGCAAGATCATGGGCGGGCTTGAGATCTTTCCGGGCGCCAAGATCGACGACGGCCTGCTCGACCTGATGACCGTGGCGCCGCAGGGGCGGTTCGGCTGGCTGAATGTGGCGGGCAAGCTGTTCGCCAAGGGCAAGGGGAAGGACCCCTCGCTGGAGTACTACCAGTGCAGCCGGGCCGAGGTGCAGCTCCATGAGCCGCTTGAGGTGCAGCTTGACGGCGACCCGCTGGGCAAGGCGACGCACATGTCCTTCGAGATGAAGCCCGAATCGCTGCGGCTGCGCGTGCCCTACGGGCGCAAGGACCCGGCGATCCCCAACACTCCCTTGCCAGGAGGGGAAGGTCCTCCCCACCGATGGCGGGCCGGCCCTGCTGGGGGAACACTGGAGTCTCCGGCCGCGGCCTAGAGCCAGGGCAGCGGGTCGACCTTCTCGTCGTTGACGAGGACCTCAAAGTGCAGGTGGCACCCGGTGGAGTTCCCGGTGGTGCCCACGGCCCCGATCAGTCCGCCGCGCTCCACCTTCTGGCCCGCGCTCACACCGATGGAGCTGAGGTGGTTGTAGGTGGACTTGAGCCCCTTGCCGTGGTCGATGACCACGCGCTGCCCGCCGCCGTAGGCGTGCCAGCCGGCATCGACGACCACGCCCCCGCCCGAGGCCATCACGGGGGTGCCGCAGGCACCGGCGTAGTCAATGCCGGTGTGGAGCTCGGGTGCGTAGCCGCCGAGCGGGTTCACGCGGTAGCCGAAGGTCGAGGCAACGGTGAGGTTGTCCAGCGGCGCGGCGAGGGTGGCCCCGTCCTCGGCCTTGGTGATGTCGCTTGCGAGGGTCGTGGCCTTGGCTCCGGACTTCGCCATTTGCACCCCGGCCACCCCCTGCCGGGTGAATTCGATCTCCGCGGCGGAGTCGGCGGTGATCGAGGGCAGGGATTCGGCCGCCGCGGCCTGGGTCACCGGGGTGCCGGCCTCCGTCGAGGCGGGAGCGGGGACGGCGCCCATGACCAGGCCGGCACCGACCGCGGCAAGGCCGACGGCGAGGGCTCCGGCCCGCAGGCGCGGAAGGATGCCCGCCGGCGCGGCACCGGCGGCCGCACTGTGGCGAACGTCGCGGCGGCGGGTCGGCTGGGGTTCGGGTGTGGAGCGGAGCGAGCGCCGGGTGGCGATGGCCGGGTCGGCCGAGACCGGGGCGGCGGTCGAGGCCGGGCGTGCTGAGGTGATGCGGGGGACAGCTGCGGACGCGCGGCGGCGTCCGGGCAGGGCCGGGGTGGTCAAGTTCAATACCTCTCTGCGACGCCTGCGAAGTTAGCTGTCGGGTTCGAGCAAGAGTTGACTCGGCCCCACTGCACAGGGCCGGCACCCGCTCTATCCCCGCAAAGGGCAGAAGGGCACCGGTCCGCTGTGTGCGGACAGTTCGATGCAGTGAAGGCTTCACCCCGAAGGCAGCAGAATGCTGTCGGGAAGTGGGTCCTCCGCCCCTGTCATAGGGAGTGTCAGAGCGGTCCGCTGACAGGGTTGGGCGTACGGACCAGGGAAATACACTTAGTTGAGACTTCACGCAAGTTTACTCTTTTAACGCGAAGTTACAATTCCGTTATCCTAGGCCGGGCGTGTCGGCGGCGACACGCCCGGCCTCCTACGCGGATTCGGACCGGCCGCGGCGCCAGTAGCCCATGAAGGCAACCTGTTTCCGGTCGACGCCCACGTCCCGGACGAGGTACCGGCGCAGCTCGCGCACCACCGAGGCCTCCCCCGCGATCCAGGCGTAGAACGGCCGGGTTCCCGCAGGCCGGCCGGCGGCCTGCCCGGCGGCGGCCTCAGCCAGCTGCGGGGTCTCCCACAGGATGCTGCGGTCGACGTCGATCTCTTCCGGCTCCGGCCCGGCCCCGGGTGCGCCCTCCCGGGCAGGGGAGGACCCGGCCAGGACGGCCCAGCCGGGCGGCGGCAGGGCGCGCCGGACCGCCGGGGTGAGGAGCGCGCCGTGTTCACCGCTTCCCCGCACGAGCCAGGTGACCTCCACCGAGGACGCCGTCTCGATGTGCTGGATGTCGGCCGCGTCCGGGACCTCGAGGAAGGCCTGTCCGCCCATTTCCGGCGGAAGGGATTCGAGGATGGCGCAGATCGCCGGCACCGCGGTCTCGTCGCCGGCCAGGAGTACCTGGCCCGCGAGGCCGGGCCGCCACTCGATCCCGCCGTAGGCCTCGGCGGTGGAGCACCGCGCGGCGGCCGCGTTGGGTCCGATGAGGCACACCGCGGCGCCCGGGGCCGCACCGGCCGCCCACAGCGCGGCCGGCCCGGCTTCGCCGTCCTTGTCGAAGTGAAGGACGAAGTCCACATCGATCTCGGGCGACGGGCCGTCGCAGCGGGCGGCCCTCACGGTGTAGGTGCGCATGACGCCGCGCTCGGCCGGGTCCAGGCTCAGCCACTGCTGGTACCAGCCGCCGGCGTTCCCGCGCATGAGCTCGCCGGGCAGGTCCGTGGTGCCGCCGCCCGGGGGCGGGATGATGACCTTGATCCGCAGATCGCAGGTCGGGCCGTTCACGCCGAAATCCCGCAGGCACTCCCCGCCGAAGGTCACCCGCAGGAAGTTGGCGCCGACCCGCTGGACCCTCCGCACCTCGACGTCGAAGGCGAGCACCGGGGGAAGCGCCGGCGCCGTCCGGGCCGGGCGCCGGGTGGTTTCGGTCATGACGCCACCTCCGCGTTTGTGGCGCGGGCCCCGGCGGGGTGGGCGGCGGGGTGGTGGCGGCCCACCGGGACCACCAGGGGGGTGCCGGCGACCGGATCGGCAATGACGGTGCACCGGAGACCGAAGACCTCTTGGACGAGCCCGGGGGTGACGACGGCGGCCGGCGGGCCCTGCGCCGCAAGGCACCCGTCTTTGAGGACGATCAGGTGGTCGGCATAGCGCGCTGCCAGGTTGAGGTCGTGGAGCACCATGGCCACGGTGGTTCCGGAGCGCCGGTTGAGGTCGGTGATCAGGTCCAGCACCTCGATCTGGTGGGCCACGTCGAGGAAGGTCGTCGGCTCGTCCAGGAGCAGGATGTCGGTCTGCTGGGCCAGCGCCAGGGCGATCCACACCCGCTGGCGCTGCCCACCCGAGAGTTCGTCGACGAGGCGGTCCGCGAAGGCGAGCGTGTCGGTCGCCCTCAGCGCCTCGGCCACCGCGGCGTCGTCCTCCGGGGCCCACCGGCGGAACCAGCCCTGGTGGGGGTAGCGTCCCCGGCCGACGAGCTCCGCCACGGTGATGCCCCCGGGCGGGACGGGCGCCTGGGGAAGCAATCCGACGGTGCGCGCCACCGCGCGGGCCGGAAGGGAGCGGATGTCCCTGCCGTCGAGGAGCACCGAGCCGCCGGACGGTTTAAGGAGCCGGGCCAGGCCCCGCAGCAGCGTTGACTTTCCGCTGCCGTTGGCGCCGACGATGACGCTGACCCTGCCGGGCGGCAACACGACGGAGAGCCCGTCCACCACCGTCCGGTCGTCGTAGCCAAGAGTGATGGAGCGCGCCTCAAGCGTGGAGGGCGCTCCCGCGGTGTCAGAAATGTCAGCCTCCCTGGCCGGATCGGTTCACGGATATCAGCAGCCAGAGCAGGACCGGCGCCCCGAGGGCCCCGGTGAGGACTCCCACGGGAAGCGAGGTGCCCGGGATCAGGTTGGCGGCGGCGAAGTCGGCCGCCAGCACCAGGACGGCGCCGACGAGGCCGGCGAGGCCCACCGAGGGCGGTCCGCCGACCAGGCGCCGGGCGATGGGCCCGGAGAGGAACGCAACGGCGGCCACCGGGCCGGCCGCGGCGGTCGAGACGGCGGCGAGGCAGACGCCGGTGAGGATCAGGGCCGCCCGTGAGGCCTCGACCCGCACGCCAAGCCCGGCGGCGGCGTCGTCGCCGAGCTCGAGGAGCTGCAGGATGCGCGCGAGCACAAGGGCGGCGGGGACGAGGAGCGCGAGCGCACCGGCGAGCAGGGCCGCCCGGTCCCACGTGCTCGAGTTCAGGGACCCGTTGAGCCAGACCAGGGCCTGGGCCGCCGTGCGCAGATCCGCCCGGGTCAGGAGGAAGTTCACCAGGGCGTGCATCACGGCGGCGAAGGCAATGCCGACAAGGATCAGCCGGTAGCCTCCGACGCCGCCGCGCCGGGCGGTGAGGTAGATGGCGGCGGCCACGACCAGGGCGCCGGCCACGGCGGCGAAGGACACCGCCGCCCCGGAGGCTCCGAAGAGGACGATGGCGGTGACCGCGCTGGCGCTGGCCCCGTAGCTGATGCCGATGACGTCCGGGCTGGCCAGGGGGTTGCGCAGCATCGTCTGGAAGATCATCCCGGCCATGCCGAAGCCGATCCCCACGAGGACGGCGGTGAGCGCGCGCGGCAGCTTGTTCTCGAGGACGATGAAGCTGGCCCCGGGAATCTGCGCCCCACCGAGGATGCGCAGGAGATCGGGCACCGTGACCGTGTAGGAGCCCAGGAGCACCGATACCGCGAAGAGGACCACGACCGCCAGCGCCAGCAGGCCGGCCCGTACCCCCCGTGCCCGGCGGCGGGCGGTGCGCCCGGCGGCCAGGGCGACGGCGGGAGCGGGGGCGCTCACAGGGCCGCCGCCTTCCGGCTGCGGATCAGCACCAGGAAGACGGGTGCCCCAACGACCGCTGTCATGATGCCCACCTGGATTTCCCCCGGCGGAAGCAGGATCCGCCCCAGGATGTCGGCGCCCAGGAGGAGCACCGGGCCCAGGACCGCGGAGAAGGGCAGCACCCACCGGTAATCGGAGCCGATCATCAGCCGGACGAGGTGCGGGACGACGAGGCCCACGAAGGCGATCGGGCCGGCCACGGCGGTCGCCGCTCCGCACAGGACCACGACGCCGAGCGCCACGCCCGCCCGGGTGAGGGCCACCCGCTGGCCAAGGCCGCGGGCGACGTCGTCGCCGAGGGCGAGCGCGTTGAGCAGCCGCCCGGCGCAGAGGATCAGGCCCAGCCCGGCCGCCAGGAACGGCGCCGCAGTACCGAGCACGTCCCAGCCGCGGCCGGAGAGTGTGCCGACCTGCCAGAACCGGAACCGGTCGAGGGTTTCCTGCTGGGTGACGAGGACGGCGTTGGTCAGGCTGCCCAGGCCGCCGGCCAGGACCGCTCCGGCGAGGGCGAGCTTGACGGGGGTCGCCCCCTCGCGGCCCAGCGCGGCGACCGCGTAGACGGCAGCGGCGGCGGCTGCGGCGCCGGCGAAGGCGAACCAGAGGTACCCGGCGGGCCCGCTGATGCCCACGAGGTGGATTCCTACGACCACCGCGAGGGCGGCGCCGGCATTGATGCCAAGGATGCCCGGGTCGGCGAGGGGATTGCGCGCCACGCCCTGCATGGCGGCACCGGCGGCGGCGAGCGCGGCCCCCACCGCCAGTCCGGCGGCCGTGCGCGGGACCCGGGACGCCAGCACGGCGTGATCGCCGTTGGCGGGGTCGAAGGCCGTGGCCGCCTGCAGGAAGGTGTCAAGCCCGAGGGGGCGGGCGCCAAGGGTAAGGGAGGCAACACAGGCCAGGCCGAGGGCGGTGAGGGCCACGAGGAGCCCCAGCGTCCTTCCACCCCGCCCGGCAGCGGTGGGAATGCCGTTCGGCAGCGCGAGCTGTCGCACTGCCATTCGGGTTCCTCCTCAGCCGCGGTATCGGTCTGAGGTAAGGCTAGCCTACGCCGGCGGGGATTAGGAAACGGCGTCGTGCCCTAATCCCCGCCGGTACGGGGCCGTGCCGGCCTACCGGCGGGAGGATTCGCGCCCGTACTTGTCGCGGAGCTCGCGCCCGTCGTTGACCAGTTTCAGCGTCTTCTCTTCCTTCTTGTCGGTGGCCTTGGTGTCCCGCGGCGGGAGCTGGATCGTGTCCTCGGCCTCGATGCCCGCCTGCAGCTGGCGCCCGCGTTCGACCTCGGCGTCGAATTCGGCGCCGAAGAGCAGTGAGAGGTTGGCGATCCAGAGCCACAGCAGCAGCACGATCACACCGGCGATGGCGCCGTAGGTCTTGTTGTAGTTGCCGAAGTTCGCCACGTAGAAGGAGAAGCCCGCGGTGGTCAGCGCCAGGACGATCAGGGCGATGAACGCGCCCATGCTCATCCAGCGGAACTTGGGCTGCCTCACGTTGGGGGCGCCGTAGTACAGGATGGCGATCATGATGACGGCGAAGGCCACCATCACGGGCCACTTGGCGATGTTCCAGATGGCCAAGGCGGTCGACCCGAGCCCGATCGTGTTGCCGACGGCCTCGGCCACGGGGCCGGACAGCACGAGCATCAGGGCCAGCGCGACGATGAGGATCAGCACCGTGACGGTGATGGCGAGCATGATGGGGCGCAGCTTCCAGAACGGGCGGCCCTCCTGCACCTCGTACACGCGGTTCATGGCGCGGGCGAAGGCGCCCACGTACCCGGAGGCCGACCAGATGGCGCCGAGGATACCGACGACCAGGGTGAGCCCCGCCGCATTGGAGGAGGTCAGCTGGGCGATGACCGGTTCGATGGTCGCCATCGCCTGGCCCGGTGCGAAGCGTTCGACCAGGCTCAGGACCTGGTCGGTGGTGGCCTCGGCCTGGCCGAAGACGCCCAGCAGGGAGACGAGGGCGAGGATGGCCGGGAAGATCGAGAGCACTGCGTAGTAGGTGAGCGCCGCAGCGAGGTCGGTGCACTGGTCCTTGCTGAATTCGCTTAACGTGCGCTTGAAGATGTACCCCCAGGCCGGTTTGGCGAGGTCCGTTGGGTCGTCCGGCTTGCGTGAATCGTCAGGGTCGGGGGCGTTCTGCGCCTTGAGGCGGGTCGCCTCCTCCTGGGTTCCCGCCTCGGATGCGTTCTTGCTGCTCACTGCTACCTCCACCTACGTTCCTGGCTGCAGACGGACGGCTCACCGCCGCTGCACTGTCTCCCCTAAACTGCACCATAAGCTTACTTACTAGTCCAGTTGGATGAACAGCCACTACGGTGTAATGAAGCGACGAGAAGGAGCGGTCCCCATGCGTATTGCCGTCATTGGAGCCACCGGAAATGTTGGCACCGCCGTGCTGCGGCGGCTCCACCGGGCGGCATCGGACCGCGCGGCCGCAGGAAACTCCGACCCCGTGTCCATCGTGGGCATCGCCCGGCGCCGGCCCGACGATTCCGTCCCGCCCTACCGCGGCGTCGAGTGGCACACCCTTGACGTCGGCACCGAGGAGGGCAGCGGCCGGCTGGCCGGCGCGCTCGACGGCGTCGACGCCGTGATCCACCTGGCCTGGGCCATCCAGCCGAACCGGAACGAAGCCCTGCTGCACCGGACGAATGTGCTGGGGACCGAGAACGCGCTGCGGGCCGCCGGGGAGGCCGGCGTGCGGCAGTTCGTCTGCGCTTCCTCGGTGGGAGCCTACTCCCCCGCCGACAAGTCGGTGCGCAGGGACGAATCCTGGCCCACCGGCGGGATCACCACCTCGCACTACAGCCGGCACAAGGCGGAGCAGGAGCGGTTGCTGGACCGCTTCGAACTGAACTTCCCGGAGATCCCGGTGGCCCGGCTGCGTCCAGGCCTGATCTTCCAGTCCGGGGCCGGCAGCGAGATCGGCCGGTACTTCCTCGGCCCGCTCATTCCGAAGGTCTTCCTCGGCCGGGTCGCGCCACCGGTCGTCCCCATCCCGGACCGGCTGGTGTTCCAGGCGGTCCACGCGGACGACGTCGCCGACGCCTACTGGCGGGTCGTTGAGCGGCGGGCCTCGGGTGCCTTCAACATCGCGGCGGAACCCGAACTCACCCCCGCCCGCGTGGGTGGACTCCTGGGCGCCCGGCGCGTGCTGAACATCCCGGTGGCCGTGCTGCGGGCGGCCGTGGGAGTGAGCTGGTCCCTCGGCGTGCAGCGGACGGACGCGGGCTGGGTGGATATGGCGGCGCAGGCCCCGGTGATGAGCACGGACCGGGCGGCAGCGCTGCTGGGCTGGCGGGCCGGGCACTCCTCGGTGGAGGCGATGGCCTCGGTCCTCGCGGGGATGCGCAGCGGCCGGGGCCATTCCGGGTCGCCGGCGCTGTATCCCCGGAGCGGGCGGGCCCCGGCGGACGGCTAGGGCGCAGGGCTGGGCCGCACCGCCGCGGCCGGGACCGGCGAGCCGGTGGCCGCGGCCCGGACAGCGGCGGGCAGCTGCTCCGGGACCGCAGGGAAGGTGGCGACGAAGGCGGCGCCGCCGGCGGGCGGGCGTTCGACTCCGATGGTGCCGCCATGGGCTTCAACGATCCTGCGGCAGATGGCCAGGCCAAGCCCGGTGCCCGGGGCGCGGGACGCGCCGTTGACCGACCGGTGGAACTCGGTGAAGATCTTTTCCCGGTCCTCCGGCGGCACCCCGATGCCGTTATCCGCCACCCGGAGGCGGGTCCAGCCGGTGTCCGGGTCCTCCTCCGAGGTCACCTCCACCACCGCCGTACCGTCGGTGGGCCCGTACTTCACCGCGTTGCCGATGAGGTTTTCCATCAGCTGGGTGAACAGGCGCGGATCGGCGTAGACGTCGCGGCGCAGGTCGAGCCGGAATTCCACCGGCGGGGTGGTCGAGGGCAGGGAGGTGCGCAGGTCGAGGATTCCGGAGACGACGGCGTTCACGTCGACCGGTGCGGGGGCGAGCTTGTCGGCCTTGGCCAGGCTGTAGTTGAGCAGGGCCCGGATCTGGGTGCCCATGCGGAGGCTGGCCCGGCTCAGGCGCCGGACGATGCTCGCGCGTTCCCCGCTGGTGAGGTCCCCGTCCTCGAGGATCTCAAGCCACCCGTCGAAGACGGTCAGCGGGGTGAGCAGGTCGTGGGCCACCACCGAGGCGAACCGGGCCAGGTCCTGCTGGTGCCGCCGCTCCACCGTGACGTTGTGGAAGACGATCACCGCCCCCTGTCCGGCCGGCAGCGGCACGGCGTCGACCGAAAGGTGGAGCACCTTTCCCTCCGGCAGGTGGAGGTCGACGCTTTCGCGCTCCACGGTCTCCCCCGCCAGGGCACGGTTGAGCGGAAGTTCCTCCTCGGCCAGGGGCACCCCGGCCGTCGTGCGGAAATCGTAGCGCGCCGTCCAGGGCACATCCGAGCGCAGCCGGGTCTCGCCGACCCAGCGGGCTCCGGCCGTGTTGTGGACGAGAACCGCGCCGGAGGCGTCGACGGCGATGACGCCGTCGTACATCTTCTCGATCACGACGTCGCGGAGCTGGGTCGCGGCCTGCGCCTCCCGGTGCGCCTCGGAGAGGTCGGCGATGAGGCGCAGCCGCTCCTCCCCGTTGAGGGCCAGGACCACCGAAACCGAAAACGCGACGAAGGTGAACGCCTGGGCCAGATAGGCCGCGGTGTCCGGCGGCAGGCTTTCGAAGGGGCCGCGGCCCGAAATGGTCAACGCCACGAGGAGGGTTCCACTGGCCAGGCCGTGGGCCATGGCCCAGCCGGTGGTCAGGCGCAGGCCGGCCCAGATGTTGGCGGGAAGGGTAATGAAGGCGATCGGCAGCGGATTCGAGGCCCCGAAACTGAAGAAGTAGAGCAGCACGGTGGTTCCGGCCAGGGCCGCGTACTCGATCCAGCGGCGGGTGGAGTGCCGGGCGGGAGGCGGTCCCGGCACGGTCCGGGTCGCGACCATGGCGAGGCTTCCGATGGCAACGAGGGATACGGCGTTGCGGACCACCCAGGGCAGGAAGCCCTGGAGAATGATGCCCGCCCCCGCCGCGAAGGCTCCCGCCGTAATCACCGCGCCTCCGGCCGCCGCGGCGACGACCGCCGCCGCGGCGAGCCACATGTACTCCCCCACGGTCTGCTGGGTGCGGGTTGGGACGAACCGAGTGAAGAGGAACACCGCGGCCAGGGCCTGCACGGGGTTGCCCACCCCGGTGATCAGGGCGACCTCCGGATCCAGGCCTGTGAGCGCGTTGAGCAGGGCCGTCAGCAGGAAGATGCCCGCCAGGGCCACCACGACGCCGGCACGGCGCGGCCAGGCCCACAGCACCCAGAGGAACCCCACCCCGGCCGCGGGCCAGGCGAGTGCGTAGCCGCTGGACTCGAGCTGGGTGCCCCTGCCGACGTAGACGGCCGCCACAAGGGCGGCCGCGAAGAGCGCGTGCAGGACCAACGGAGGCAGCACCGCCATCCGCTGCACGGGCCCTTTGGCCTGCCCTTCCCGCACGCGATCCTCCATGATCCTTTTGCCGCCGGCCGGCTCGGGCCGGCGGCCCGGTGGCATCCAGCCTAGCCGCTGGGCGCGGTCAGTACAGGAAGATGGGGAACAACCAGCGGTTGTGGGCGTGGAGCAGCACCAGGAACAGGACGAAGTCGAAGAGGAGGTGGACGCTGACGATGTAGGAGAGCGACTTGGTGCGCGCGAAGATCCAGCCCTGGATCACGGCGAAGGGGTAGATCAGGAAGGGGCCCCACGCGTGGAAGCCGAGGTCCCACAGGAAGGAGGTGAAGACCACCGCCTGCAGCAGGTTGGCCTGCCACTCCGGCAGGTGCCGGCGCAGCAGTGTGAAGACCGTGCAGATGAAGAAGAGCTCGTCCCAGATGCCGAGGACGTTGGTGCCCAGGAACAGCCGAAAGATGTCATCGCCGTCGCTGGCTGCCGGCCAGTTCCGGTACACCCCGGTCGGGATCATGTACACGGGCAGGATCAGGTAGCCGATGACGACCACCGCGGCGAGGTACCACCGCTCGGTCCGCGACCACTTCGAGCCGGTCAGGACCGGAAACCGGATGGCGTGGTCCCGGAACACCCACCGGGAAATGGCGTAGGGCAGCCCGACGGCCAGGACCATCGCGGTCCCCATGACGGCCATGTGGCCGATGCTGATGTCGGTCGTGATCGGGACTGTGCTGATGATCGTGATGCCCAGGGCCACGAGGCCGAGGTCTCTCAGCAGGGTGCGGCCGATCAGGGCGGCGGCCGCGAGCGCCGCGGCCAGCAGGAGGTAGCCGGCCACCCGGTGTTCGAGGGCGAAGAGAACGAACCCCGACAGGACCGCCGCGCCCGTCGGGATCAGGTTCAGCGCCGAGTGCCGGACGATCGGTTCGGCCGTCGTGGAGGTGCGCACACCATGAGCGTACTCCCGGCGCCCGCGGGAGTCATGGCTTGAGGTGTGCGGCGATCCGCGACAGGATGACGGGATACCCGCCGCCCACCCAGGGAGTGCTTCATGGACACCACCTACGACGTGCTCGTCATCGGGGCGGGTCCGGCCGGCATGGCCGCCGCCGTGCGCGCCGCCGAACTTGGCGCACGCACCGCGGTGGTCGAGCGTGCGGCCCTCGGCGGAACCTGCGTGAACTCCGGCTGCGTTCCCACCCGCGTCCTGGCCAAGACCGCCCGGCTGTTCCGCGAGGTGCGCACGGCCCACGACTACGGCATCGTCGTCGCCGAGCCCAGGGTGGACTGGCCCACCACGGTGGACAGGGTCCGCTCAACGGTCGAGCGGGTCCTCGCCGCCAAGGGGTACCCGGCGCTGATCGACCGCCTTGGGATCGACCTGCTCGTGGGGGACGCCTCCTTCATCGACGGGCACACCGTCGCCATCGGCGACCGGCTCGTCAGTGCCGGGTCGATCATCCTCTGCGTCGGGGGCAGTGCGCGGCGCCTGCCCATCCCGGGCGCCGAGGCCGCGGTCCTTCCCCACGAGGTGCTCTCGATGGCGGAACTGCCCCGGAGTGTGGCGGTGATCGGCGGCGGCCACACCGGAGCCCAGCTCACGACCATCTTCAACGCCCTCGGCTCGCAGGTCCTGCTGCTCGATGTGGCCCCGCGCATCCTCATGACGGAGGACGCCGATGTCTCGGCGGCGGTCACCGGCGGTTTCCGGGCCCGCGGCGTCCGGGTGGAAACGGGCATCGACGGAATCGATGCGATCCGCCCCGCGGACGGCGCACTGACGCTGGCCTGGCGCAGCGGTGGGCGGAGCCTGGAGTTTCCCGCCGGCGCCGTCGTGATGGCGGCGGGGTGGCCGGCGAACCTTGAGGGGCTGAACCTCGACGCGGCCTCCGTCACCGCCACCCGCACCGCCGTGCCGGTCGATGACTACCTCCGCTCGAACGTGCCGCACATCTTCGTGGCCGGAGACGCCAACGGCACAAGCATGCTCGTGCAGGCCGCCGTGTTCGAAGGAGAGACGGCGGCGGAGAACGCGGTGCTGGGGGCGAACCGCACCACACCGCACCACCTGCTGCCCGAGGGCGGGTTCACCGACCCCGACTATGCGGGGGTGGGCCTCACCGAGGCCCAGGCTCGGGCACGCGATCCCGAATGCCACGCCGTCGTTCTTCCCTATGCGGCCGTTGAGCGCCCGATCATCGACGACCGCGAGCAGGGCTTCCTCAAGCTGGTGACCGACCGGCACCGGGAGCTCATCCTCGGAGCGCACTCCGTCGGGGAGAACGCCGTGGAGGTGATCCAGGCCGTCGCCTCGGCGATGGCCGCGGGCACCGACCTCGCGACGCTCGCGAGGGTGAAGTTTGCCTATCCGACCTACAGCGCCGCGATCGGCCAGGCCGCCCGTGCCGCCCTGCGTGCCTGACCCGGCGCTTCTTGGCAACCCTTTGGAGTTCGAACGCCCCGGGGTGCCCGCTGATAAAATGGAACCGCCTCTCCACGGAAGGAAGGCACCGTTCTCCACCTCCGGATCAGGAGCGACATGAACACCACCGGCAGGAAATTCACAGCCACCGAGGAATCGACGAGCAAACATCCCCAGGACTGGGGACGGGCCATGGCCGTGGCGATCTGCCGCCTGGGGGATATGGCGCGGGACGCCGGGGACGAGTTCGAACACGAGGCGCTCCTGGGCGAGGACCTCCACCTCTTCGTCACGGAAACCCTGGACGGCGTCAACATCACCATGTCCTGGACCCCGAAGCGGGAAGCGCGGAAGGACCGCACGGAGGAACCCGCCCAGCCCGCCGGCTGAAATCCTCAGTAGACTTATCTTTAGCGGGTAGGCTGAAGGTAACCACCCGCTGGCCGACCCGGAGGAACAAGATGTCCGCAGCGAATCCCGACCCGCAGGACGACAACCTCACCGGCCTTGAGCCGGGCGGTGGAGTACCCCCCGGGGAAACCCCTCCCGGCGAGGCGAGCACCGCCGCCCAGCAGGGCCATGGGGAGGGCGCGCCCTCGAAGGCGTTCCCGGCGATCTGGCTGGCCGTTATCGGCGTCGTCGTCGTGCTGTTCCTGCTGCTGATCGTTGGCCGCATCGTCGGCATGTTCTGACCAGTCCGGACGATACCGCCGACCCGGAACGTTTTTCGTAACAACACTATGCTTAGGCTAGCCTTACTTCTGTCCTGATCGAAAGACCCTTCGGGTCACCAAGAAGTCAAGGAGCCCCATGGCCCCCTTCCGCACGCGTGCCCTCCTCGCGGCCGCTGCCGTCCTGTCCGTCTCGGCCTGCTCCACCGGCCCCGCCTCCGGAGGGTCGACGGGTTCGGGGGGCAACGAGGCAGGGGCGGCGGATTCCTTCCCCGTCACCATCGAGCACGCCTTCGGCGAGACCGTACTGACGGAAAAGCCCGAGCGGGTGGCGACAGTTTCCTGGGTCAACGCGGACGTGTCCCTTGCCCTTGGGGTGGTTCCGGTGGGAATGCCCACCGACACCTATGGCGGGAACGATAAGGGCTCGACTCCCTGGAAGGACGCCAAGCTCGAGGAGCTGGGTGCCCCGCTCGGCAGCGGCGACGCCCCCGTCCAGTACTCGGAGGACGACGGCCTGCCCTTCGATGACATCGCCGCCACGGACCCGGACGTGATCCTTGCCGCCTACTCCGGGCTCTCGCAGGAGGATTATGACACCTTGAGCGACATTGCCCCGGTCGTGGCTTACCCCGAGACCGCCTACGGCACGGCGTGGCAGGACTCGACCCGCCTGGTGGGAGAGGCGTTGGGCCTTGCCGACAAGGCCGAGGACCTCGTCGCCGACACCGAAAAGGCCATCGACGACGCCGCCGCGGACTACCCGCAGCTCGACGGCAAGAGCTTCATCTACGGGACCCTCGACCCCGCCGGAGCCGATCCGGTGAGCGTCTACACCGCGAACGACAACCGCCCCCGCTTCCTGACCTCGCTCGGCATGAAGGAGGCCGAAGTGGTCACCGGCGCCTCCGAGGGGTCGGAGGAATTCTTCATCCCGTGGTCCGCCGAGCGGGCGAACGAACTCGAATCCGATGTCTTCGTCACCTGGGTGCCGGATGAGGCCACGAAGGAGGCCATCGCCACCGACCCGCTGCTCGGACAAATTCCCGCGGTGAAGAAGGGTGCGCTCGTGGCCGACAGCGACAACACCCTCACCCTGTCGATCTCGGCGGCCAGCCCCCTGAGCCTGCCCTGGGCGCTCGAGGAGTTCCTGCCGCTGCTGGGCGAGGCGGCCGACAACGCGGGCTGAGGGGTTCGAGCCCCGGCCGGGATGGGCCATTGCCCATCCCGGCGATGTGGGCTGAAATGGTAAAAACGAACGGAGCAGCCATGGCCCAGCAGGACATCAATGAACTCCAGGACGCGACGGCGTGGGACAGCGAGGGCACCAAGCTCGGTGCCGTCAACGAGGTCCACCTCGAAAGGTCCACCGGGGCGCCGGGCTGGGTCACCGTCTCGCTGGGGCTGATGAACACCCGGGAGCACTTCGTTCCGCTGGCGGGTTCGCGCTTCGAGGGAAGCGACCTCCACCTCGGATGGACCCGCGACACCATCAGCGACGCCCCGGAGGTCGCAAGCGACAAGGAGCTTTCCGCCGAGGAGGAGCGGCTGCTGGGCGACTACTACGGCTTGTAACGCCCGCCCGTCCTACCGGGCCTCCGCCTCGCGGGCCCTGCGGGTGGATACGTCGTTGGCTTTCTGGAGTGCCTCCACCAGTTCGTCCTTGGTCATCCGCGACCGTCCCGGCACCCCGAGCCGCTTCGCCAGCTCGTAGAGGTGCGCCTTGGATGCGTTGGCGTCCACCCCGCCGGCCGTATCGCGGGTGGAGTCGGCACCGCCCTCGGCCCGGGCGTCGGAGGGGCCTTTGTGCTCCTTCGGTTCCCAGTGGTCGCCAACCTTCTCATGGGTGTGCTTCAGCGCCGCGAACGCGGTGCGGTGGGCGCGCTCGCCCTCCCCGTACTGCTCCTCGGCCGATTCCAGGGTCCCGGCGAAAGTTGCCTGGGCGGCCCCGCCCGAGCGCTGCAGCGTGCTGGGCAGTTCGTCCTTCCGAACCTTGCGTTTTCCCTTGCCTTTTGCCATCGATTTCCCCTTTCGAATGGACGAACTCATGCCCCGGCGGGAACCGGCTGCCGCTCCGGATCGGCGAGGCCGGCGAGATAGCGGACAAGCTCCCGCGGGGCCGAGACCGGCGCCTGGGCTTCCACCACGGCGTTGTAATTGGTGTTCGTGTTCACGTCGTAGGTCACCGTCCGCCCGTCCACGGTCTCGATGAACTCGATGCCGCACACCTCTATGTTGGTACGCCGGGCGAAGTCCGCGTACCTGGCGAGGATCGGATGGTCGAATCCGTCCCGCAGGGAAAACAGCTGCTGGCCGGGTTCGGGGGCGATGGTGGCCCCCGGCGGCAGAACCGGCCGTCCCGTCACCGGATCGATGGCGCAGGCATCGGCGGGGCAGAGCTGGAACCCACCGCGCGCGGTGTCGGCCTTAATGGCGTAGAGAAAGCGCCCGCCGACGAACTCGGCGCGGGTGATGAAGGGCTCGGCGGCCTGCAGGTACTCCTGCACCAGGGTGATCCCGTCCTCGGGCTCCTCGAAATCCACCGATCCGACGTACCCGGCCAGCTCGTCATGCGAGTCGAACTTCCGCACCCCCAGGCCCTTGCCGCCCTGGTTGTGCTTGAGGATGAACGGCGCACCGAACGCCTGCGCCGCTTCGAGGATGCGGTGCCGCCCGACGGCCGCCACCGTCCGGGGCGTGTCGATCCCGGCGGCCCGGAGCGCCGTGAGCTGGTCCACCTTGCTCATCTCCAGTTCGAGCACCCGCCGCCCGTTGACGGTCCGCCGGCCGGCGGCCTCGAGCCAGGCCAGCACCGCCCGGGCATAGTCCTTGGAGAGGCCATGGCCGCGGGTGTGGGCCGAGGCGCTGATCCGCGACCAGAAAATCCCCTCCGGCGGCACGGCGCCGAGGTCCAGGGCCCCGTCGGTGAGCATCCACTCCACCACCTCGACGCCCTCCTGCTCGAACGCCCGGGCGAAGGGCGGAAACCAGTCCGGATTCTCATGAAGTGCATAGATGGTTTTCATGGGTCCCCTCCGCAGCGTCGGTGATTGAGGCTCCGCCCATCCTAGCCCGGCACCGCCTGCGGCGGGCGGGGCGGGAGTGCCGGCCCTCCTAGACTGGAGCCATGACTGCAACACTCGTGGCCAAGTCCCTCACCGGCGGCCACGGCCACCGGATCCTGTTCACCGGCCTCAACCTCACGGTGTCCCCGGGCGACGTCGTCGGGGTGGTCGGCGCGAACGGCGCGGGGAAGTCGACGCTGCTGCGCCTCCTGGCCGGCGCCGACGCTCCCGCCTCCGGTTCGGTGCGGACCGCGCCCGCCGACGCCTTCGTGGGCTGGCTCCCGCAGGAGCACGAGCGGATCGCAGGGGAGACGGTCGCCGCCTACCTGGCCCGCAGGACCGGGGCCACCGCCGCGACGGCCGCCATGGAGCACGCGGCCGAGGCCCTGGGGTCCGGAACCCGGCTCGCGGAGGACACCTACGCCGCGGCACTCGACCACTGGCTCGCCTCCGGTGCCGCCGACCTTGACGAACGCATCCCTCCGGTGCTGGCCGACCTTGCGGTGGGCGTCACCCCGGACGCCCTCATGACGGCCCTGTCGGGTGGTCAGCTCGCCCGCGTCGCCCTGGCCGCGCTCCTGCTCAGCCGCTTCGATCTGGTGCTGCTCGATGAACCAACGAACGACCTCGACCTCGACGGACTCGCCCGGCTCGAGTCGTTCATCCAGAACCTCCGCGGCGGCGTGGTGCTGGTCTCCCACGACCGCGAGTTCCTGGCCCGCTGCGTCACGACGGTGGTGGAACTCGACCTGGCCCAGGGCAAGGTGGCGGTGTACGACGGCGGGTACGACGCCTTCCTCGAGGAGCGGGCGGTCGCCCGGCGCCACGCCCGGGAGGCATACGAGGAATTCGCCGACCGGAAGTCGGACCTCCTGGCCCGGGCGAGGACCCAGCGGGAGTGGAGCTCCCAGGGCGTGCGGAACGCGATGAAGAAAAACCCCGACAACGACAAGATCCGCCGCCGGGCCAGCATGGAGTCCTCCGAAAAGCAGGCGCAGAAGGTGCGGCAGATGGAGTCGCGGATCGCCCGCCTCGATGAGGTCGAGGAACCCCGCAAGGAGTGGCAGCTGCAGTTCAGCATCGGCTCGGCACCCCGGTCCAGCTCGGTGGCGGCCACGCTGAACCGGGCGGCCGTCCACCGCGGCGGCTTCACGCTCGGCCCGGTGTCCCTCCAGGTCAACGCGGGCGAGCGCATCGGCATCACGGGCCCCAACGGCGCCGGGAAGTCGACGCTCCTGCGCCTCCTGCTCGGCCATGAGGCCCCGGCCGAGGGCACGGCGGCCCTCGGGGCGAGCGTGGCCGTCGGCGAGATCGACCAGGCCCGCGGCCAGCTGGAGGAAGAGACTCCGCTGGGGGACGCGTTCGAGCGCCTGGTGCCGCAGCTGAGCCAGGCCGAGGTGCGCACCCTTCTCGCGAAGTTCGGCCTGAAGGCCGACCAGACCGGCGCCCGCGTGGGCTCACTGTCACCGGGCGAGCGCACCCGGGCGGGGCTTGCCCTGCTCCAGGCCCGCGGGGTAAACCTCCTGGTTCTCGACGAACCGACGAACCACCTCGACCTTCCCGCCATCGAACAGCTCGAACAGGCGCTTGAGGGCTACACCGGCGCGCTGCTCCTGGTGTCGCACGACCGCAGGCTGCTGGAGAATGTCCGCCTCGACACCCGATGGGAGGTCGAGGGCGGCCAGGTGCGGATCCGGCCCGCCTGAGCCGGACCCTGCGCGTCGAAAACATGAAGGTGCCCTCCACCGCGCGGTGGAGGGCACCGTGCCCGGGCAGTTTGGAATCCGCCGGGCCGGTCCGGCCGGAGGCGGGTCACCGCCCCGGCCGGACGGCGGGGCTACCACCGGTGGGCGACGTCGACCACGAGCCGTGAGCCGGTCCCCGGCGTGTCAAGGGCAAACACCCGGTAGGGCAGCCGGGCGCGCACGCCCAGCCCGAAGGTGGTCTCCCCTTCGAAACTGCCCACGTAGGCGATCTGCCGGAAGGTGCTGTACCCGGCCGTGTTCACCACGTCACTGCGGTTGGTTGGCCGGTAGGTTGCATTTCCCCGGGCGTCATAGGCAGGGGCCATGACGCGGATCGAGAGGTCCGCCGCACCGCGGAGCGGTACGTGCGCACCGGACCCGGGCGCGTGGACGCTCCGGGCATAGCGGACGTGGTAGCCGACCCGCTCCCCCCGCAGGTCGATCACCATCCGGTCGAAGCAGGCGTGCCGGCCGGCCCGCACGTCGGTGATCGGCGCCGTCCGGTGGACCGGAGCCGCCTTGGGCTGTGAGCCCCAGGTGATGCCGCAGTATGCGGCCGAAGCCGGCCCGGGAGCCGCGATCCCCAGCCCCGCCGCGAGCGCAAGAACTGCGAGCGCGGAGGACGATTTCTTCTTGAGATTATTCATTACACACCATCTAAGGTTGCGGAATAGGTGCAATTATGGTATCCCCGGCTCGGAAGGAAGGATCCGGCGCCCGGCAGGTTGGCGCCGGATTGTTATTGTGGCTCCATGACCGAACTTCCCGTCGCCCTCGTTACGGGGGCTTCCCGCGGCATTGGCCGTGCCATCGCCGTCGAACTCGCCCCAACCCACCACCTCCTGCTGGGCGGGCGCGACGCCGGCGCCCTGGCGGAACTGGCTGCCGGTCTTCCCTCCGCCGGCGTTTTCGCCGCGGACCTCCAGAGTCCCGCGGAGGTGGAGCGGGCCTGCGCCGCCGTCGGACGGCTCGACCTGCTCGTCCACTCGGCGGGCGTCCTGCGGGTGGGCGCCGTCGCGGACCTGCCCGACGACGCGTGGCGGGAGAGTTTCGAGGTCAACCTGTTCGCCGTGGTCGATCTGACCCGCCGGCTCCTTCCGGCCCTGCGGGCCTCACGGGGACAGGTGATCGCCATCAACTCGGGCTCCGGTTACGCCTCGGGGGCGGGATCGGCCGCCTACAGCGGGACGAAGTTCGCCCTGCGCGCCTTCACCGACGCCCTGCGCGAGGAGGAGCGCCCCCACGGGGTCCGGGTCAGTTCGATCCACCCGGGCCGGGTGGCCACGGACATGCAGGAGGAACTTCACCGTTTCGAGGGCAAGGCCTACTCCCCCGAGGCCTGGATCCAGCCCGAGTCGGTGGCCAAGGCCGTGCGGCTCGCCGCCGACGCCTCCCGGGAAGCGGCCATCGAGACGCTGAGCATCCGCCCGTCCGGAATGGCCTAGACCCGGCGCGTAGGCAGCCCTGCCGCCTCCGGCCGCCCTGGCGGGCCACCGGAGGCGGGAGCGCCTCAGGTGCGCGCGGGCTCGTCCAGCAGGGCGTCGATCTGGCCCATTGCCTCCCGGACCCCCTCCTCCATACCCATCTCCAGCATCTGCTGCAGCTGTTCGGCGCCCTCGAAGGAGGTCACCGTGGTCATCCGGGTACGGCCCTCGACGGACTCAAGGGTCATGACGCTGTGGGTCTCCCCCATCTTGGTGTCGGGCTCTCCGTGCTCATCGGCGAAGCCGTCGTCGTATTCAAGCCGCCGGGGCGCCTCGATCGCGGTGATCCGCCACCAGCCGTGGAACTTGTCGCCCTCCGGCCCGGTCATGTAGTAGCTGGCACCGCCGCCGGGAACGAACGCGTACCGCTCGAACGTCGCCGGATAGGTGGGCGGGCCCCACCAGCGTTCGAGTTGGCGCGGGTCCTCCCAGACCTGCCACACCCGCTCCACGCCGGCGTCGAACTCGGCGACAAAGGTGAGGCTCAGTGCCTCCGGGTCCTGGTGCGAACTGATGAACGTCATGGGACTACTCCTTTTCCTCAGCGAGAATGTCAGCGATCCGGTCAACACGCTGCCGCCAGATCAGCTCGTACTCATCGAGCAGTTGCCGTGCCCTCCGCACACCTTCAAGATCCGGCCGCACGATCTGCTCCCTTCCGCGCTTCTCCTTCGTGACGAGGGAGGCACGTTCCAACACCGCTACGTGCTTCTGCACCGCGGCGAAACTCATGGCGTAGTGGGCCGCCAACCCGGACACCGAGTACTCCCCGCTGATGACCCGAGACAGGATGTCGCGGCGGGTCGTATCGGCGAACGCCTGGAAGAGGCGGTCCAGCTGTGCGTCGTCAACCTGATCTACAACCATTTGGTTGTAACTTAGTCCGGCGGCAGGCCCCCGTCAAGGGTTTTTTCCGCGGCATGGACCGCCGGGTCCCCCGGTGCGGCGGGGGCAGGGACCCCGGGCCTGCCGAACTGCGTCTGGACCCCCGGGGAATAGAGCACCGACTCCGGTGGTCCGGACACCGCGAAGCCTGCCGCGGCGACCAGGGAATCCTGGAGGTGCGCCGTCTCCGCCCGGAAGAGCGGCCAGGGCTGGTGCGTATTGGGGATGTACAGGGTGCGCCCGCCGAGCGCCGTGTGCAGCCCGTACCGCGCGGTCAACTCCAGCGACACTGAATCACCGACGGCGGCGGACCGGTCGGGCCGCACGGAAAACGAGGAGGACGCCCCGCCGCGCCGACGCCGGACGTCGTAGCCGAAGCGCTCCGCCCCCGGCGGGCCCGCTCCCCCGGTCGGGCGGCAGCGGGACCAGACATAGTTAATCCCGGCGGCGCGGGCGGCCAGCACGACGGCCAGGCGGGAGGCATCGAGGGTGACGAAGACGACGCCGCGCACCCCGTCGGGTCCCCGTGAATACAGGCGGACATTGATTTCGGTGAAGGTTCCAAGATAGGGAACGGGCCTGTCCTGCCCCAGTCCCGCCCCGACCATGCGGAAGCCGATCAGTCCAACCCAGGCCGAGCCGTCGATCTCGTCCACGTCGACCCCCGCCGGCAGATAGCGGGCCGCAGTGGCGGCCGGAATCCGCCAGTGGAGGAAGACCGCGTCGAGCCAGGATTGGTCCATGATGATCGGCCACGGCAGCACCGGCGGATGCGGCCAGCCATCGCCGGCTCCGGGGCGTCCGGCACCTCTCCCCCCGCGTGCCACCCGCCCGCCGTCCCCGGTCACTTCCCGGCTGCCGCCTGTCCGTCTCAGGTGGGTGGAGGGGGTGTCCGCCGGGTCGCCCTTGCCCGGTTGGTCAGGCTCTGCATGGCCTGGTGGCGCCGCGCCGAAAGGTCGCGCAGCAGCTTGTTCGACTCGGGGTTCCGCAGTGCCGTGGGCGAGGGTCGCTGGTACCTGCGCCGCCCAGGGGTTTCGGAGCCGCCGGACTCGGGCCGGATCATCGTGGAAACGTCCTCTCCCTGAAAATGCCCACCGCGCCGCGCCAGTCGGCCGTTGCGGGGTGAATCGATTGTAGGGCCGGGGAGATACGCGGACAAGGAAAATCCCAACCGTCGTATTTGACCGGGCTAGAAGGCGTACCGGATGCGGCAGTACGGAAGGTGGCGCCCCATCAGCGCCCGGAAGTCGTCGAGGTAGCCGCGCTTTTCGGCGGCGGTGTACCGGACGTTGATGAATCCGTTCGACGAGCGTTTCTGCTCCTGGAGCTCGGGCCGCCACAGGATCTCCTCGGCGCGGGGGTGCCAGCCGAGGTTGACCTCGTGAAGCTGCTGGTTGTGGGTGAGGAAGATGACCTCCGCCGCGAGCTGCTCCTTGGCCTGCGGCGTGAGGACGGCGTCGATCTGTGCGAACAGCGAGCGCCACTCCTCCTGCCACCCGGGCGTGACGATCACCGGGGAGAAGTTGAGGTGAACCTCGTAACCGGCCTCCACGAAGTCGTTGACCGCGGCAAGGCGTTCGCCGATGGGCGAGGTGCGCACGTCGACGACCCGCGCCAGCCGCTCGGGCATGAGGGAGAACCGGACCCGGGTCCGGCCACGCGGGTCCCAGCCGAGCAGGTCCCGGTTGACGTATTTCGTGGCGAAGGACAGCTTGGCCGTCGGCAGGCTCCCGAAGAGCTCGACGAGGTCCCGGACGTTGTCGCTGACCATCGCGTCGACCGAACAGTCGCTGTTCTCGCCGATGTCGTAGACCCAGGCAGTGTCATCGCACTGGTTGGGCTCGAGCTTCATGCCCTGGCGCGCCACGTGGCGCTCGAGATAGCCGCTGATCTGCTCGATGTTCGCAAAGACCGTGATGGGGTTGCTGTAGCCCTTGTGCCGGGGGACGTAGCAGTAGGCGCAGGCCATCGCGCAGCCGTTCGCCGTGGAGGGCGCAATGAAGTCGGCGGAGCGCCCGTTGGGCTTGGCGGTCAGCGACTTCTTGACGCCCACGACGAGCGCCTCGGTCTTGATCCGCACCCAGCGCCGGACGTTCGCCTCGTCGCCGCTGAGTTCGGGGATACGCCAGTGGCTCGCCACTTCGACCACCTCGGCCTCCGGCCAGCGTGCCAGCACCTGCCGGCCCCGGGGAAGCGCCGCGGCCTCCGGCTCGATGTAGATACGGCTGACCTGGAGGAGTTTGCTCGCCTCAATCATGAATGCCTGGCTCCGCTTCGTGGGGGAATTCCACGCTACCGCGGCGCACCGACACTTTGGCGCCCGACCAGGCGGCGGTGGGCCGGGCGACGAAGGGCCCGGCCCGCCGCGGATCAGATCGTCTGGCGCACCCGGATCCCGGCGCGGCCCATGGCATCGGTGTAGGCCGCATGGATTTCCCGAAGCCAGATCTCCTGGTTCGCCGGCGTGCCCTTGAAGGCGCGCTCGCTGGTGGAGCGCACCTCGTAGATCTTGAAGCCGCGCTTGTAGATGGCCCGGTTCTCCAGCTTCATCAGCCGGCGGGCGGCCTTGTGGGCGTCGGCTCCGTGGGCGATCAGGGCCGAGGCGCGCGGAACCTGCTGGAGGAAGCTCAGGAGCGGTTTCACACCATCGGCGATCTGGTCCATCGACAGCGCCCGCTCCTTGCCCTCCTCGAGGAACCACGGATGGGCGTTCCACGGCATGACCTGCTCGGGGCGCAGGCCGGCCGACTCGTAGATCTCGGCGATCCGCACCGAGGCGGGGTCGTCGTTCTCGAAAGAGACGAAGCCCGAGGGCAGCGATGACCCCGGGCTCGAGAAAAGACTGACGATCTTGCAGCCATCGACGTCGTGCACCGGGTCGATGTACGGAACGGTCGACCCGGGCTTGAGGGCCCCGAGCGAATCGCACAGCCGGTTCACATCTTCGATGTTGGGGTCGTAGCGCCGCTCCCATTGCTGGGCCTGATAGGTGGGGTCCGCCATACGTTGTGCCAATTCAACCTCCTAGCGGACATCGCCTGGAGTGGCACAAACTTGTCCGCAGATCTCCAGTTTACGCCGCAGGGCGCTTCGGCCCGGCGCGGAGGCCATATTTCCCGTCCCTGCGGGGTGCAGGAGGGCCCCCGGCCGCGCCCGGAGGGGAAACGGCGGCGGCGTGTCGGGCCGGACACGCCGCAGGTGTTCCTCCGGGGCCGCGGACTCGCTTTCAGTGCGGCCCGACGCAGCGCGGGAACGGGCGGGCCCTGCCATCCTCACGCTTGCAGATTGCTGATATCATGAGAACATGCCTCTCACGTACGAGGGTGGAGCTCCGGTCATTGGGGACTCCCCGGCCCTGGATCTCGCGAACACCTCCTTCGCCGTGCGCGGCAAGCACCGCGAAGGCCTCTCCTCCCCCGGTGACGTGGCCGCCTGGATCCTCGAGGTGGCTCCACGCCTCGGCGGGATCGAACTTCCCCCCGGCGAGCTCGCCGAGGCGGGCGAGGGCGACCTCGCACTCTTCCTGGACCTGCGGGCCGCCGTGCGGACCCTCGCGTCGGATCTCACCAGGGGGCTCAGCCCGGACGGCGGCCCGGTCGCGGCGCTGAACCGCGCGGCCGCACTGGCACCGGCGTCGCCGGTGCTGGCCCTCTCCGCGCAGGGCGCGTTGACCAGGTCCGCCCGGGCCCGCAACACGGCACCGCGGGCGGCGCTGTCCGCCCTCGCCCGCGACGCCGTCGACCTGTTCTCCGGTGAGCGGCTGAACCAGCTGCGCGACTGCCGGGCGCCAGGATGTTCCCTGTTCTTCCTCAAGGACCACCCCCGCAGGGAATGGTGCACGCCGGCCTGCGGAATGCGCGTCCGGGCCTCCCGCGCCTACTACAAGCGCACGCACGGAAAAGAACTGCCCCAGGACCGGTAAGGGCCCCCAAACCACGGCGTCAGCGCGTGACCGGCTCGGTGGCCTCGAGCAGGCCGAGTTCCCTGCGCCGCGGCATCCCTTCCCAGTCGCCGGGGACGAGGCACGCGAAGGCGCCGGTGCGCACCGCCGTGAGCAGGCACTCCGGGGTCGTCAGCCCGAGCAGCCGTTCGGCGAGGTAGCCGGCGACGAAGGCATCACCGGCACCGACCGTGTCCAGGGACTGCACGGGAACCGCGGACTGCTCGAAGTACGCGCCGTCCACCAGGGCCGCGCACCCCTGGGCCCCGCGCTTCACCACGACCTGCGACGGGCCAAGCTCCCCGAGCCGCCCGGCGAGTTCCCTTGGGCTCTCCGCCGGGCCGACGAGCAGGGCTGCTTCGTCGTCGCCGGCGAAGAGGATGTCGGCCCGGGCCGCCAGCCGCCGGAGCACCGGCGAGGCGGCGTCGGCGTTCCACAGGGCACTCCGGTAGTTGACGTCGAAGGAGACCAGGGTGCCCGAGTCCCGCGCCGTCCGCACCGCGAGGTCGACGGCGGCGGCGGCCGACTCCGACAGGGCCGGGGTGATGCCCGTGATGTGGAGGAGCCGGGCCGTGCGGATCTCGTCGAGGGGGATGTCCGCGGGGCCGAGCCGGGAACCGGCGCTGCCGGCGCGGTAGTACCAGACCTTCTGGGTGTGCTGGGTGCGCCGCTCCTTGATCATCAGCCCCGTTGGCGCCTCCGGGTCGCGGATGGCGCGCACCGCGAGGCCCTCGGCACGCAGTTCGCGGGCGACGAGGTCACCGAGGCTGTCTGCGCCCACCCGGCCGAACCAGGACACCGGAGTACCGAGCCGGGCCAGGGCGATGGCGACATTACTCTCGGCCCCGCCGATGCCCAGGCCGAGTTCGGAGGCGTGGGCCAGCGGACCAGGGGTCTGCGCCCGCATGAGCGCCATGGTCTCACCGAAGGTAACGACGCCGCCCGGGGCGGCGGATCCGGGGGTACCGGAGGAGCCGGGCGCACCCGCAGCCCCGGTCATTTGCCTGCTCCGCCAGCTTCGGCACGCCGGGACCGCTCCACCAGGCCGCAGACTTCCCGCGCCCGCTGGGTCAGGCCCTCCGGGGTCCCACCGGCGAAGGCGTCCTGCAGCAGCGGACCGCCCAGGCTGACCGCCAGCGCACCGGCTGCGATCCACCCGGGCACATCGGCGATGCCGATGCCCCCGCTGGGGATGACCTGCATGCCGGGAAAGGGGCCGCGCAGCTGCCCGATATAGCCAGGGCCCACCGTGGAGGCCGGGAACAGCTTGACCGCCGTCGCCCCCGCGTTCCAGCCCGCGAGAAGTTCGGTGGGGGTGAGGCCTCCGGGGTAGACCGGGATTCCCCGCTCCACGCACAGGCGCACCGTTGGCAGGTCCATCACCGGCGTGACGATGTAGGCGGCACCGGCGTCGATGGCCTGCTGCGCCTGCCCGGCCGCGGTGACGGTGCCGATGCCGATTTCGGCTGCGCTCCCGAAGCGTTCGAGCAGCCGTGGAAGTTCGTCGAGCGCGCCGGGGGTGCTGAGGGTGAGCTCGATCGAGGTGACCCCTCCGGCGAGGAGCGCTTCGACCACCGGGGCGTATTGGTCGGCGTGGCCGGCCCGGAGCACCGCGACCACGGGGTTGCGGAGCAGGCCCGGCCCGGCCGGGGGACGCTGTACTGAAGAGGGAGCGGTCATCGGCCCAGCCACCCCCCGTCGATGGGAAGGATCGTGCCGTGGATGTAGTCGGCGGCACGCGAGGCAAGGAACACGACTCCTCCTGTCAGGTCATCCGGTTCCCCCCAGCGGCCGGCGGGGATGCGCTCGAGGATCTGCGCCGAGCGTTGCCCATCGGCCAGGAGGGCCTCATTCATGTCGGTGGCGAAGTAGCCGGGGGCGACGGCGTTGACGTTGACGCCCCGGCCCGCCCACTCGTTACTCAGCGCCTTGGTCAGCTGCCCCACGGCGCCCTTCGAGGCCGCGTAGGCCGGCACCCGGAACCCGCCCTGGAAGGTGAGCATCGAGGCGAGGTTCACGATCTTCCCCTCCCCCCGCTCAAGCATCGGGGCGCCGAACCCCTGGCACAACTGGAAGACGGCGCGGGTGTTGACCTGCATCACGGTGTCGAAATCCGCCAGCGGGAACTCGACGGCGTCGTGCCGGATCTGCGTGCCCGCGTTGTTCACCAGGATGTGCACCTCGGAGGCCGCCAGTGCGGCGGTGATCGCCTCGACGATGGAGTCCTCGCTCGTCAGGTCCACCGGGATGGAGCGGATGGTGCGGCCCAGCCGTCCGGCGGTCTCCTCAAGCTCTGCCGAGACGGCACTGCGCTGGAGGGCGAGAACGTCGGCGCCTGCCTCGAGCAGGGCCCGGGCCGTGGCCTGGCCGATGCCGCGGGAGGCGCCGGTGATGGCGGCGGTGCGCCCGGTGAGGTCGAAGGGGCTAGACATGGGCCGCCCCGCTCTCTTCCGCGCCCGAGGCGACAAGGACCTTCAGCACCCCGCTGGCCGACATGGCCTTCGTGAAGGCCTCGGGCACCGCGTCGAGCGGGAAGACCTCGAGAGGCATCCCGCTCAGCTGCAGCACGTCGGTTTCAAGCAGCCCGACGGCCCGTTCCATGTCCTGGCGGGTATAGACGCGCACCCCGATGAGCTTCTGCTCGGAGAAGGTGATGCCCTGGAGGTCGAGCTTCGCCGGTTCCTTGTAGACCCCGACGAGCACGATGGTTCCCTGCACCCGTGCGGACCCCGAGAGGGCGGCGGCGACGGAGGGGTGGGCGGCGGAGTCGAAGACGATGTCGGCGCCGGTGTTCCCGGTCCGGGAGCGCACCGTCTCCACCGGGTCCTCGCCCGGTGCGACGGCGGCGAAGCCGAACCGTTCGGCCGCCGCACGGCGGTGTTCACTCGGCTCGATCAGGAACACCTCGGCGGCGCCGGCCTCCCGGGCGACAAGGGCGGTGAGCAGCCCGATGGGGCCGGCCCCGAAGACGGCCACCCGTTCCCCTCCGGCCAGCCCGGAGCGGGCGACGGCGTGCACCGCAACGGCAAGGGGCTCCGCGAGGGCCGCCTGCCGGGCGGGAACCCCGGGATCGACGGGCAGCAGCGCCGAGGCCGGAAGGGCGATGTACTCCGCGAGCGAGCCGGGGGCGTCGATGCCGTAAAGGTTCAGGTTCGAGCACACGTGGGGGTTTCCGTTGGTGCAGGGCCCGCAGGTGCCGCAGGTGATCAGGGGCTCGACGACCACCCGGGTGCCCTCGGCCGGGCCTCCCGGTGCCGCAACGGCGACCGTTCCGGTGATCTCGTGGCCCATGATCAGTGGCGTCCGGGCCCGCGGGTGGGTGCCGTGGTGGATGGAGAAGTCGGTGCCGCACAGGCCCGTGTACTCGACCTTGATCAGCGCCCAGCCGTCGGGCACCTCGGGCAGGGGAACCTGCTGCACCGCGACCGTGTCCGGCGCGGTGAGCACGGCGGCCTTCATTGTCGAACTTGACGTGGTCATGAGAGCACTTTCGGATTGAGGATGTTGCGGGGGGTGGTTCCGGAGCAGACGTCGAGCACGTTCTCCAAGGTCCTGCTCTTCAACTCACCATAGGACTCTTCGCTGTACCAGGCAGCGTGGGGCGTCAGCACCGCGTTCCCGAGCGCGAGGAGCGGGTGGCCCTCCGGCAGCGGCTCCTGTTCGAAGACGTCGAGACCGGCCCCGGCGAGCTGTCCGGATTCGAGGGCGGCGACGACCGCCGCGGTGTCCACCACGCCGCCCCTGCAGGTGTTGACCAGCACGGCGCCGGGCTTCATTGCGGCGAGGGTGCCGGCGTTGATGAGGTGGCGCGTCTCGGCGGTCAGCGGCACGTGGAGGGAGACGACGTCGGCGCGGGCGAGGAGGCCCTCGAACCCGACCACCTCGACGCCGTCGGCGGTGACCGAGCCCGGGGCCAGACGCGGTTCGTAGCCGATCACCGTGTACCCGATGCCGCGCGCCTTGCGGGCCGTGGCCGACCCGATCAGCCCGAGGCCGACGATGCCGAAGACCCGGGTGGCCGTCCGGTGCAGCGGCCGCACCGGAGCCAGGCTGTGTCCGCCGGCGCGCATCCCCCGGTCGAGCTGGGTCAGCCCGCGGGCCAGGGTCAGGGCCAGCGCGATCGCGTGGTCGCTGACGTCTTCGGTGCCGTAGTCGGGGACGTTGCAGACGGCGACGCCGCGGGCCGTGGCGGCCTCGACGTCCACCGTGTCCACGCCCACCCCGTACCGCCCGATGGCGCGAAGCCCCGGGAGGGCGTCGAGGACACGGGCGGTGATCGGGGCGTACTGCACGAGGATCCCATCGGCGCCGGAGGCCGCCGCGATGACGTCGTCTTCGGTGCGGCAGGCGGCGAGGGTGAGGTCGGCGCCGCGGCCGCGGGCGAGCTCCTCCTCGATGGAGATGGAGTCGTGGTCGCAGTCGGTGATGACGATTTTCAATGGGTCGGTCATTTCATGCCTCCGCGGGGGTTGCAGGTGCCGCGGCGCCGCGGAGTACCGCCGGGGGCGCCTTGACGATCACCAGGGCGAGCGCGCCGATGAGGGCCAGGGCCGCGGCGAGGGTGAAGGCCCCGGTCCAGGACCCGAGGTCCTGGATCAGGAAGCCCGTGACGATGGGCGCGATGACCCCGGCCATGTTGGCGCAGAAGTGGACGAAGCCGGTGACCCCGCCGAGCCGGGCCGGGTGGACGGCGTCGCGGACGATGGCGAAGAACTGGACGTTGGCCAGGTAGAGCAGGAACAGGACGACGGCGAACAGGCTGACGGCGAAGGCCAGCGAGTTCACTGTGGCCAGCGGGATGCACAGGGCGCCGCTGACCGCGAGGAACAGCGCGGTGGCCCATTTGCGCACCGTCAGCGGCACGGCGGCCCTGCTGGCGAGACGGTCGGAAAGCACCCCGCCCAGGGCCGTGCCCACGGCGCCGGCCACCCAGGGAAGCGACCCCGCCCAGGCGAGTTCCTTGAGGTCGATGCCCTGGGTCTGCACCAGGTACGTCGGGTACCAGGACAGGAACATGAACAGCATCCAGCTGAAGCCGAAGAACGCGAGCGCGTTGGCGATGACGGCCGGCTGCCGGAGGTAGTAGGAGAGCCGGGGGACGTCCTCCAGGGAGACGTCGTCGACGGGGGTGCTGTCCGAGGAGATCAGCGCGAGCTCCTCGGCGGTGATCCGGGGGTGCTGTTCCGGCCGATCGCGGACGATCCAGTACCAGGCGGCGGCAATGACCAGGCCGATGCCGCCGAGCACGAGGAAGGGCACCCGCCAGTTGTTGTTCGACCAGATCAGCAGCCCGGTCACCACCGGCACCCCGAGGGCCGCACCGAGCGGGTTCGCAGCGAAGGTCAGGCCCATGGCGGTGGCATATTCACGCCGGGGGAACCAGTTGCCCATGGTGCGCGCCGTCGTCGCCCCCTGCGGGCCCTCCCCGAGCCCGAAGAGAAGACGCTGCAGGAAGAAGGTGAAGAAGTTGAAGCAGAACGCGGCGAGCGCCGTGGCGAGGGACCACCAGATGGCGGCGATGGCCATGACCCTGCGGGAGCCGTACTTGTCCGCGAGCGCCCCGCCCGCGAAGCACGCCGGGGCGTAGGTGAAGGCGAACGCTCCGAGGATCAGCCCCATGGTGCTGGTGCTGAAGCCGAACTCGTTGATGATCAGCGGTGCCGCGACGCCGAGGGCCGCCCGGTCTCCGTAGTTCAGCAGCAGGACGGTCGCGTTCGATCCCATAATCTGCCAGCGCATGCCCCGTACGGGCTTCCGGAACCGGCCCGGACTCAGGGGCTGGGGGGCGGGGGCCTGTGCGACCGTCATGCACGCACTCCCTCGAGGGCCGCGAAATCGAGATCGACGCCGTGCCCGGGCAGTTCCGGGGCGACGGCGAAGCCGTCCTCGATGCGCAGGGGTGCCGCAAGGTAGGCGTCGAGCCCGAATCCGTGGGCCTCCATATAGGTGCGGTTGGGGGCCGCCGCCAGGGCATGCACGGTGAGGTCGTGGACGCCGTGGGAGGTGACCGGGAGGTTGTGCGCCTCGGCAAGGGCGCTGATCTTCCGGAAGGTGGTGTAGCCGCCGCAGTTGCTGACGTCCGGTTCGGGGAACGTGACGGCGCCGGCGGTGATGGCCTGCTGGAATTCGTAGAGGGTGTGGAGGTTCTCCCCGGCGGCGATGGGCTGGCGGCCCTCACGCACGATGCGCGCGTAACCGGCGAAATCGTCGGGGATGGTCGGTTCCTCGATCCAGACGAGGTTGAACTCCGCGAGGGCGTGGGCGGCGCGGATCGACTCATCGACGCTCCACTTCATGTTCGCGTCGACCATCAGGGGGAAGTCCTCACCGAGGTGTTCCCGCATCCGGGCGACGCGGGCCACGTCCTCGCGCAGCCGGGGGCGCCCGACCTTCATCTTGATGGCACGGAAACCATGCTCCTGGTAGCCGTCGGCCTGGGCGAGCAGTTCCTCGATCGGCAGCTGCAGGTCGATCCCGCCGGCGTACACGGGCACCTTGGGGTCGAATCCGCCGAACAGGCGCCACAGCGGCTGCTGGGCCTTCTTGCCCTTGAGGTCCCACAGGGCGATATCGATGGCCGAGATGGCCGAGGTCACGTGGCCGCCGCGGCCCGCGTAGTGCAGGGCCCACCACATCTGCTGCCAGAGGGATTCGATGCGGTCGGCATCCTGGCCGTGCAGCAGGGGTGCGAGGTAGCGCTCGATCATGACCGCCACCGCCGCTCCGCCGTGGTTGACCGTGTAGGTGTAGCCGAGGCCCACGGCCCCGTCGCTGTCGGTCACCCGCACGGTGATGAGTTCGAAATCCAGCATCACTCCGTGCATGCTGTCGGTCAGCGTCTGCTGCAGGGGGATCCGGTAGAGGTCCGTCTGCATCGTCTCGACTTTGGCCATGGTCACTCCTTGGGGCATGGTGCCTGTGGTGGCCGGCCGTCCGGAAAGGTCGGTCCGCCGTTTAGAAAACCGGTTTTCTCCGGCGGCGTCCACCCTACGGCGAATCCCGGATGAGGTCAACATCACACTCGCCGCTGTGGCAGAATCGAACTGCCGCATGGTCCAAGGGAGGTTCAGTGCGCGACTTCGCCGACACTCCGCACCACCCGAAACAACGTTCCCGCCTCATCGACGTGGCCAAGCATGCCGGTGTCACCAAGTCCGTGGTCTCCCGGGTCCTGAACAACGACCCCACCCTCTCCATCCGGGAGGAGACCCGGACCCGGATCCTGGATGCGGTGCGGGACCTCGAATACCAGCCGCACACGGGGGCGCGCGCCCTGGCCGGGGCCAGCACCCGGGCCCTGGCGCTGCTCATTCCCGACCTCACCAACCCGGTCTACTCCCGCATCACCCGCGGCGCCGTCCAGCAGGCGCGGGTCCGTGGCTTCGCCATGCTGCTCGCCGAGGACTCCGCCGACTTCGGGGTCGATCGGCAGTTCGCCGACCTCGTGGCCAGCCACCGCGTGGACGGGCTGCTGATCGCCTCGGCGCGCCCCAACCATCCCCTCCTGGGCATGCTGCCCGATTCGCAGATTCCGCACGTCTTCGTCAACCGCGTCGTCCCCGGGTCCGGGCGCAACATCTCGCTGCAGATCGAGGCGGCCAGCCGCGCCGCCCTCGACCACCTGCTCGCCCTCGGACACCGGCGGATCGGGCATGTCTCGGGGCCCGAGCAGCTCGCGCCGACGATCAGCAGGCGGGCCGGGCTGCTGGGCGCCGCGCTGACGGCCGGAATCCCGGAGCCCTTCATCGAATCGGGTGAGTTCAACGAACAGGGAGGCTTCGCCGCGGCCACCCTGTTGCTGGCCAACCACCCCGACATGACGGCGATCTACGCGAGCACGCTAAACCAGGCGATCGGCGTCCTCTCCGCCGTCCACGCCGCGGGGCTCCGCGTGCCCGAGGACCTCTCCGTCATCTCCTATGACGACCTGCCGCTCGCCGGTTTCCTCCACCCCCCGCTGACCGCCATCGCCATGCCGCTGATGGAACTCGGACAGGCCGCCGTGGACGCGCTCTGCGCCCAGCTTGAGGGAGCCCCGCCCGAGGATGTGATGGTACCCGGCGGCCCCGAGGTGGTGGTGCGCGGCTCAACCGGGCCCCCGCCGCCGGGAACGCGGATCGGCCGCGCCGGAACCCTGTCTTAAAGCGGTTCCCTCCTCCGGCGGCCCTCCCCCGGCCCCCGTCAGGCGTTAGTCTTAGCGCACCGGACCGAAGGGACCAGACCCATGACGAAGACGATCTATCGAACCGCCTCCTCCCTTAACGGATTCCTCGCCGACGGGGAGGGTTCCATGGACTGGCTTTTCGCTGTGGACCAGCCCGAGCCCTACCACCAGGGGCACTTCATGGACGGCATCAAGGTCCTGGTACAAGGCTCCAAGACCTACGAGTGGATGCTTGAGGTCGAAGGCGTCCTCGAGCGCCCCGGACGGTGGCGCGAGTTCTACGGGAACCGTCCCGCGTTCGTCTTCACCAACCGGGACCTTCCCCGGCCGGAGGGCGCCGACGTGCGTTTCGTCTGCGGAGAGCCCGGCGGGGTCTATCCGCAGCTCGTCGAGGCCGCGGCCGACCAGGACATCTGGCTGATGGGCGGCGGCGAGCTGGCCGGTCAGTTCTTCGACGCCGACCTCCTTGACGAGGTGCAGGTCGCCATCGCCCCGGTCACCCTCGAGGCCGGGGCTCCGCTGCTGCCGCGCTTCATCCAGTCCGACCGGCTCAGCCTGCGCAGCGCGGAACAGCTGGCGCAGTTCGCCCACCTCACCTACGAAGTCACCCGCTGGGACCCAAACTCCCGCTAGGCCCCCGGTGGTGCCCGGGCCCGACCGGGATCCGCCGGGCAATTCCTGTGCCTTTCCTGCGGAAAACCTTCTGGTATCCCAGCACCGGGAGCGAAAGAATTGGGGAAGCGGCACAGCAGCGCACCCGCCCTCCGGCGGCAGCTGCGCCACCGCTTACCGACAAGGGCAAAACCGGTGCGAGCCGGCGACGCAAAGCCACGGGGCCTCCATGGTCAGCCGGGCTTCCGAACAGCAAAGGCTTCCCATGCAAGGCATTCCCCCGGGCACCCCCATGCCTTTTCTCCACCGGATGACGGCGCGCCTGTTGCGCGCCGCCCTCAACCTCTGCGTTGCCGCTGTCGTGGCCGCGCTGGGGCTCGGCGTGCTCCAGCCGGTGCACGCTGCCACGGCGGCCATCACGCTGAGTGCGTCAAGCGGACCGGCCGGGACCCTTCTCACCGTCTCCGGGACCGGTTTTCCCAAGAAGACGAAGGGTACGCTCACGGCCGGCACCACCGCCGTGCCCTTCACCTCCAGCACGTCGGGCTCCTTTACCGCCGACGTCGTCATCCCGGACGCCGGCAGCCCCGTGCGGGTCGAGGCCCGGGCGGGGGCGGCGGTCGCGTGGGCGCCCTTCACCCTCACCTATGCCCCGCCTCCCGGGCCGGCTCCCGTCCCCGGCATCAGCGCCGCTCCGCTGCGCTTCGGGGCCGGAACCCCGGGCGGGCCGATGGCGGCAGGTGAGCTTGATGCGGTGGCCGTACTCGCCGGTGAGGCGCCGTCGGTCGTCCTCTCCTACAAGGACTTCGCCCAGGCCCCTCCGCTGGCCGAGCTCGACGCGGTCCGCTCCCGCGGCGCGGTGACCCTGCTGACCTGGGAGCCCTGGCTCTGGGGCGGCGGCACCACCCAGCCGGCCTACTCCCTGGACCGCATCGCCGCCGGTGACTTCGACCCGTACCTGCGGCAGTGGGGCTCAGCCCTGGCGCAGTGGGGCCACCCCGTGATGCTGCGCTTCGGCCATGAGATGAACGGCAACTGGTACCCCTGGGCGGAAGGGGTCAACGGCAACGGGCCGGGCGACTACGCGGCGGCGTGGCGGCACGTGCACGACGTCGTCACCTCCACCGGCGCCGCCAATATCTCCTGGGTGTGGAACCCGAACGTCCCGTACTGGGGGTCGACGCCGCTGGAGCAGCTCTACCCGGGAGCCGGGTACGTCGATGCCGTCGCGCTCGACGGCTACAACTGGGGCACCTCCGCCTCGTGGAGCACCTGGGTGGAGCCCGATGCCCTGTTCGGAGAAGGACTCGCGGAGCTGCGCCGGCTCGCTCCGGGGAAGCAGATCCTGATCGCCGAGACCGCATCGGCCGAGGCCGGCGGCTCGAAGTCCGCCTGGAACACGTCCCTGGTGCGCTACCTCGCGGCCCAGCCCGACGTCACCGCTCTGGTCTGGTTCCACTACGCCAAGGAAACCGACTGGCGAATCAACAGCAGTGCGGGCTCCGCGGCGGCGCTGGCCCAGGCGCTCGCGGCACGGCCGCGGTGAGCACGGCAGCAGAAAAGGACCTGACGCCGCGCCCTGCAGAAGGATGACGCACCTATGTCACAGGATTCACCTCTGGTCAGCAAACAACACGGCGCATCGAGTGTGATGAAACGCAGTTTTAACACAGGAAACGGCTTAAAATCGAAGGCTTAACGCAGTATTCAGAATTTTTGTGGTACGGGAGTGATTCGCTTGTTAGATTTCTCCTGTGGCCGGAGCGATCCAGTCACCCTGGTACCGTCAGCCACCTTCACTTTTTCAGGAGTATCCATGCTTTATCTCGCAGCCTCGCTTCAGACCCTCGGCTTCAACCTCAAGAACCGCCTCTCCCGCGAGGAGACCGGCGCGACCGCCGTTGAATACGGCATCATGGTCGGCCTCATCGCCGTCGTGATCATTGCCGCAGTGATCCTGCTCGGCGGCAAGCTGAACAGCATGTTCACAATCATCAACAACAAGCTCATCGTTCCCGCGACCTAAACCAACAATGCTTCAGGACTTAGTGGCGAAGGAACTCTGCCTTCGCCACTAAGTGCTTTCCTGATCACTCCGGAACAAGGTCAAGGAATCAGATGAAGAGGAAAAATGAACGAGGAGCGGTAGCGGTGGAGTTTGCCATCATCCTGCCGGTCCTCGTTCTGATCCTTATGGGGATAGTGGAGTACGGCAGAGCCTACAACGTCCAAATCTCCCTCACGCAGGCCGCCCGAGAAGGGGTCCGGGTCATGGCAATCACCAACGATCCTTTGGCCGCGAAGACATCGGCCAAGAACGCCGCAAACGCGTCCGCATTCTTCAACCCCGGCGTTGGTGATTCAAACATCCTCCCAAGCCCGACCTGCACCGGTGTACCAGGGCAAAAGGTCACTGTCACCGTCAAGTACACCCTCACCACGCTTACAGGTATCGCCGGTCCGTTTGCGATGTCAGGAAAAGCGGTCATGCTGTGTGGCGGCTGAGATCCCGGATGCACGATGAACGAGGCGGGGCGAGCGTACTCCTCGCGCTATTGCTGGTCACGCTGCTGGGATTCGCGGCCCTCGTGGTCGATGTCGGCATCATGTATTCCGAGCGCGCCCAACTTCAAAACAGCGCCGACGCCGCAGCACTCGGTATAGCGCAGAAGTGCGCCAAAAACGTCACCGATCCCTTGTGCTCGCAAGCGTCAGGAACGGTTGCAAACTCCCTCGCTGACGATCTCACCAACGACAATGCGAGTGACGGGCGCAGCAACGTGCAGTCGGTAATGGTTGACACATCAGCCCGCAAGGTGACTGTGACAACCGGGGCAGAAGAGATTGGGGGGCCTCCGAACACGGTCTCCCTGGCGTTCGCCAATATTTTCGGCATCTCCTCGGCGGAAGTCGGCGCCCGTTCCAGCGTCACCTGGGGAAGCCCAAAGAGCGGTCCAATTGCCTTCCCCATCGCCGTCTCACGCTGCGAGGTGGACGGCCACGTCGGTGGAGGTCTTCAACTCCTCCAGAACCACGGGCCCAGCTATACCGGCCCGGACAGCTGCCCGGGGTCCTCTGGGTCGGGGTCCGTCATCCCCGGCGGTTTCGCGTGGCTTCCACAAAGCAGCGGCTCGTGCGGGGCTATGATCACCATCAATACGACGAACACTGGTACGGCCGGCAGCGCACCCGGAAACTCCGCACCCGCCAATTGTGATGGCGTCTTCACCAAGTGGGAGAACGACATCCTTGCAGGGAACCCGCCAGTGGTCTTTCTCCCGGTTTTTAAGTCCGTATCCGGCACGGGCAACAATGGAAGCTATGTCCTGGAGAGTTTCGCTGCCTTTAAGGTCGCCGGCTGGAAATTTACCGGCAACGAGGAGTTCCACAACGAGTTCCCCGATGTCCCAGCCGCGGTTGCGTGCAGCGACAATGGTTGTTTCGGCATCATCGGCGAATTCGTCAAATACGTTTCACTTGCCGAGGGCTACACTCTAGGTCCCACGGACCCTCATGGGGCCACGATCATCAAGATGACAATCGATTAGGAACCTTAGTGAAGTCTCGTTTGGTGGGCGGAACCGTCGCCGTACTCCTAGCCTTGATCGGCGTATTCCTCGTCTACACGTATGCACAAAGTGCCAACGTGCGTGCGATGCAAAATCTAGAACCTACTGAGGTGCTGGTAGTACGGGACAAAGTGTCTGCTGGAACGACGGTTGAGGACCTCGCAAAACTTGTCGAGGTGGAATCCCAGCCGTCAGGAGTGGTTGCGGAAAGCGCTGTGGAAAACCTGCAGGATTTCTCGGGTATGGTCACCGCCGTCGAGCTGGTTCCGGGCGAGCAACTCTTGGAGGAGCGCCTTGTCGACCCTGAAGAATTACAGACGCCAGGCTCAGTCCCCGTGCCAGCAGGGCTCCAAGAGGTCACCTTCCTGCTTGAACCGCAGCGGGTGGTGGGCGGCAGAGTGACGGCGGGGGACACCATCGGGCTTTTCGCGTCCTTCGAAGGGGAGGACCCTCAGCCTTCACTAACGCAGCGGGTCTTTCATAAGGTACTAGTCACCGGCGTACAGAGGGCCGAAACGACACCGGAAGCATCCCAAGAGGCTGACCCCGAGGCGCTGCCCGAAGGTTCCATGATGGTCACCGTAGCTGTCAATGACGTAGATGCAGCCCGAATTATCTTTGCGAGTGAGTTTGGCAGGATCTGGCTGACCAAGGAACCGGCCGAAGCAACTGAGAGCGCTCCAACCCCGATCCGCAGGGCGGAGGTCTTCCCATGAGCCGGTTCGTATTGATAACGCCCAACACCGCGTTTGATCAACTTGTCCGCACCGCCATAGCGGGAGGGATTCAGGGCGGAGTCCAGACCTTTCTCTCATCTGCACTTCCCCTCGACCCACACCAGCTTTTCGCCCAGTTGCCGCATCCTCCCGAAGTCCTGATCCTCGGACCGGACGTTGCCATCGAAGACTCGCTGCGGCTCGCAATGATATTTGACGTGCAGTTCCCTGAAATCAGCGTTATCCTTGCGGGCCACCACGACCCCGAACTCGTAGTCCATGCAATGCGTGCGGGTATTCGTGACGTTGTCGACCCGACGTCAGATCCTGCGCAGATTCGTGTCGTTCTGGAGCGCGCTTGTCAGGCGTTCGCGACTCGGCAGCGCACGTACAGGCAGGAACCGGAGTCGCCCCGGGACCGGGGGATGGTCATCGGAGTCTTTTCCCCAAAGGGCGGAGTCGGCAAGACGACTGTGGCAACGAACATCGCGGTTGGGCTTGGAAAAATCGCCCCCATGAGTGTGGTGATTGTCGATTTAGATCTCCAATTCGGTGACGTTGCCTCCGGGTTGTACCTTGAGGCCGAACACACAGTCCTGGACGCAGTTTCGGCGTCGGCCAGCGGTGACACACTGGTCCTCAAAGCGTTCCTTACAGTCCATCCGGCAGGCATCTACGCATTGTGCGCCCCAAAGAATCCAGCGGAAGCCGACGACGTCAGCGCCAGTCAGGTTACCCATCTCCTGGACCAACTCGCGGAAACCTTCCAGTACGTCGTGGTGGATACGGCGCCCGGGCTACTCGAACTCGGTTTAGCGGCCATGGAAAGATGCACGGATGTCGTTTGGGTCACCGGTATGGATATTCCGAGTGTCCGCGGCCTCCGAAGTGGCCTCGACGTCTTGAAGCAACTTGATATTTTGCCGGAGTCCCGCCACGTGGTGCTCAATATGGCCGATTCGAAGTCGGGTCTGTCTGTGCAGGATGTCGAGGCGACGATCGGCGCCCCGGTGGATGTATCGATCCCCCGCTCGCGGGCCATCGCCTACTCCACCAACCGGGGCGTTCCCGTATTGCAGGACGGGAAAAGAGACCGCGCTGTGAAGAGTATGAATCAACTGGTCGAGCGGTTCAATCCGCTGTGGCGCGCCAAGACCCAGAAAAAGACGCACCGAAGGGTGGTCGTGTGATGAATCTTTCCGAACGGCTTCTAGCTGCTCAGCGGGCATCCACGCCGGCAGGGCCTCCGCCTGATGCGTACGCGCGGCTCGCCGCCTCTCCTAGTGGCGCAGTTCCTCACGTAGGGCCCGCCCTGTCAGTGGCGGATGCACTGTCAGGTACGGAGTCGGCGACCGCAGCTCCTGCCCCGCCAGCTAGGAGTTTCCCCACCGTGCGCCCGGCCAAGGAGTCATCAGCCAAAGTCAGGGTCCAGCAACCCGTCGATGCACTGGCCGGGCTGAAACAACGTGCCGCGGTCGCCTTGTTCGAGCGCATGGGCGCCCGGTCCAACGATTCGGCCATTAGTGAGCAGGACTTGCGCGCGGCGGCGCGGGAGGAACTAACCAAAGTTATCGATGCCGAGCAGGTTCCTCTCTCTGCCGATGAGCGGACCCGGCTAATCCGGGATGTCGCGGATGACGTGCTCGGTTATGGCCCCCTCCAGCGGCTTCTCGACGACCCGGAAGTTACCGAAATAATGGTCAACCGGATGGACCAAATCTACGTTGAACGCAAAGGGAAGTTGGTCCTGACCGGATCGCGCTTCAGCTCGGAGGACCATCTGCGGAAAGTGATCGAACGCATCGTCTCCAGGGTCGGACGCCGCATCGACGAATCCTCCCCACTTGTCGACGCGCGGCTTGAGGATGGTTCCCGCGTGAACGCAGTCATTCCGCCCCTCGCCGTGGGGGGCTCATCGCTCACCATTCGTAAGTTCAGCAAGGTACCCCTGACCGTCCGAAACCTGATCGACTTCGGCACGCTCACTCCGGAGATGGCGGAACTGCTCAACGCGTGCGTTAAGGCGAAGCTGAACATCATTGTGTCGGGTGGAACAGGCACAGGAAAGACAACTCTGCTCAACGTGCTGTCTTCCTTCCTCCCGGATACGGACCGCATCGTTACGATCGAGGACGCCGTCGAACTTCAGATACAACAGGAACACGTCGTACGGCTCGAGAGCAGGCCCCCGAACACTGAGGGCAAGGGTGAGGTCACGATCCGTGAACTGCTGCGCAACTCACTGCGTATGCGCCCTGACCGAATTGTTGTGGGAGAGGTCCGTGGCGGCGAATCACTCGACATGCTGCAGGCCATGAACACCGGCCACGATGGGTCCCTGTCCACAGTGCACTCGAATTCCCCGCGTGACGCCGTGGCCCGCCTCGAAACCCTCGTCCTGATGGCCGGCATGGACCTCCCACTGCGCGCCATCCGGGAGCAGATCGCCTCCGCGGTGCACCTCATTATCCAAATTTCCCGCCTGCGCGACGGAACGCGCCGCATCACCCACGTCACGGAAGTCCAAGGTATGGAGGGGGATGTCGTCACCCTTCAAGACGCCTTCGTCTTCGACTTTGCCGCAGGCGTCGACGAACACGGCCGTTTCCGAGGGAAACCTATCTCGACTGGCATCCGGCCCCGCTTTATCGACCGTTTCGAGGACATGGGCATCCATGTTTCGCCGGCTGTCTTCGCCGGCGCCCGGTAGGAGTGCCCATGCTTCTCATCACCGGCGCGGCCCTTGTTGTGGCCGCCCTTTTACTCTTACTGACCCGGGTCCTCCAGCCACAACCGGAGGTTTCACTCGAGCGCAGGCGACCCTACCCAACGGAATCACAGTCGTACTTCGCCCGATTCGCAGGCTCTGCTGTCGGGAGTCTTGATCGTTATTTGTCTCAGCGCAACATCAGGCTCTACAACAGGGAAGCTCTCGAGAATGCAGGGATTCGATTGAGCCAAACCGACTTCGTGGTGCTTGTGTTTGCGGCGGCGGCCGTGGCGGCGGTTGTGGGCCTCGCGGTGGCGGGACCCGGCCTCGCAATCCTCTTCTTCTTGCTTACCCCAGCTATTGGGCAACTGATCGTCGTCCGGGCAACCAGTATGCGGCGCATCAAGTTCGACCAGCAGCTAGGTGACACCCTTCAACTCCTGACCGGTAGCCTACGCGCCGGGCATAGTATTCTTCGTGCAATTGATGCAGCAGCGGCTGAGTCGGCGGCCCCAACCTCGGAGGAGATGAGGCGGGTGATATCCGAGACCAGCCTCGGAAGGGATTTGCTCAGCTCCTTGAACGATACGGCTGCGCGGATGCACAGTGATGACTTCGTGTGGGTTTCGCAAGCGATTCAGATCAATCGCGAAGTCGGAGGAAACTTGGCCGAGGTATTGGACCAGGTAAACGAAACCATCCGAGAGAGGGGCGAGATCAAGGGCCAGATCAAGGCGCTTGCCGCCGAGGGGAAGTTCTCGGCGTATATTCTCATCACCATGCCTTTCGCGATAGTCGCGATGCTGATGCTCCTCAGCCCCGGCTACATGGCTCCGATGTTCTCCCACCCCCTCGGCTGGGTGCTGATTGCAGTCTCAGCCGTCTTGATGACGATTGGCAGTTTGTGGATGCGCAAGATCATTGATTTGAAGTTCTGAGCCGCAATGGATACTCCCCTCTTTGTCGGAATGCTCTTGATCGCGCTCCCACTTGGTTACCTCGCCTGGATCCGGTTTGCTGTGGATGGCAAGGGAATGGCAGCCATCAGGACAAATCTGTTGCGGGGTGGTGGACCAGACGAGACCGTTGCAGGTGGCAGGACAAACCTGCTGACCATTATTGGTACCCGCCTTACACCGGAAGCGTATGTCCGTCGGCTGGACCGGCTGCTCGCGCTTGCCGGGAGGCCCGTATCCATGCCGCTCAACAGATTGCTCGCGGCGAAGCCCGCGCTGGCACTCGTAGGCGGCGTCGTTGCGCTTATCTTCTTTGCGATCTCATCAAACCCGGTCCTCCGGTTCTTAGGCATAGTGGTTTGTGTGGCTTCGTATTTCCTTCCCGACCTGTTGCTGATGAGTAACGGGCAGAAGCGCCAGAAAGAGATGCAGCTCGAGCTCGCCAACACCCTTGACCAGATGCTGATCTCCGTGGAGGCCGGGCTCGGATTCGAGGGTGCGATGGCCAGGGCCGGCGAAAACGGAAAAGGCCCCCTCGCGGAGGAACTGATCCGTACCCTTCAGGACATGCAGGTGGGCCGCTCCCGCAGGGAGTCCTACCTCGCCCTCACCGAACGGACCAACATTCCGGAACTGAGGAGCTTCGTTCAGGCAGTCGTGCAGGCCGATGCCTACGGCATCGCGATCAGCCAGGTGCTGCGGGTGCAGGCTAAGGTGATGCGGGTAAAGCGGCGGCAGCGGGCCGAGGAGAAGGCGATGAAGCTTCCCGTCATGGTCCTGTTTCCGCTGCTTTTCTTCATTTTCCCCGTCCTTTTCATCGCGATTCTTGGCCCGGCAGTGATCAACGCCCTCGCGACCTTCTCCTAGGCTGCAATTGCGCAGCGTGCCGCAGGAAGTTCCAGAGCGGCGGCCCGCCGGTTCCAGGGAACGTAGCCGAAGGTATGGCTTTCCCTTCGGCAGCCCCTGCTGCCCCGCGTCAACCGCGTCCAACGCCGCAGGATCGCTGTGGTGTGGCGCCTACCGGATGGCCGTGGCCGACGGCCGCGCGCCCGGTCGCCGCAGGCGGCCTGGTCACCGTGGTTCCACTGTTGACCGGCTGCGTGGAACGCAGGGCCTGATTCCCGTTGAAGCTAGTCCGTGCGCTCGGGTGCAAGGCGGTAGCCGACACCCCGGACGGTCACCAGCCAGCGCGGCTGGCGGGGGTCCTCGCGCAGCTTCCGCCGCAGATTACCGATGTGCACCTCGACGGCGCGTTCATCGACGTCGCTCACGTATGCAGCCTCCCGGTAATGTTCGCCGCGCACCACCCGCACCAGTTCGGTTTTGGTGCGGACTGACCCGGCACCACGCATCAGGTCATGGAGCAGGTCGAACTCGCTGCGGGTCAAACTGATTTCGGTGTCGAAAAGTTTCGCCGTCCGGGTCTCCTGGTGAAGGACGAGGCCGTTGTGCCGCAGCACCGCCTGCTGTTGAGGGCCTGCGGCGGGAGGCTGATTCGAACTGTTGCCGGTGTCCGAGGCCCGCGGACGCCGCAGCATCGCGGCAACCCGTGCCCGCAGCTCGCGGGGCCGGAAGGGCTTGGTGAGGAAATCATCCGCACCCGCCTGCAGGGCCATCAGGGTATCCAGCTCATCTGCCCGTGCGGTCAGCATGATGACGTAGCAATCGCTGAAGGCCCGGACCCGCCGCAGCACCTCGAACCCGTCGATGTCGGGCAGGCCGACGTCGAGGGTGACGACCGTGGGGCTGTTGCCGCGGACCGCGAGGACCCCTTCACGCCCGGTCGACCCTGAATAGACCTCGAACCCGGACTGCTGGAGGACAGCGCTCAAGAGGTTGCGCACATCTTCGTCGTCTTCAATAACGACGGCTGTCCCCTGTTCACCCATATTTTTTTCCTTACGCCGGAGGCCGGGAGTCGCGAAACGTATTCACCCTCCCGCACCTTGAGACCCGTGATTGTTTTACAGGCTACAAGGGAAGTCCGTGTTAAGTAAGTTACGCAAGATTGGCGCAGTTTCTTTACCGAATTTCTGCACCTCAATGCCCGTAGGGGAGCAATAATAGAGAAATGTCCTCTCTTCATACGGAACCCGCGCCTGCAGCTTTCCTGTATGAGCCTCCGCCGGTCGAGGCGACCCCCACCTCGAAGACGCACCTCTACTTCCGGAAACTCGGCCCGCGCGTCCGGATCGGACTGTGCCAGCTGCCCCTCACGGTGATCATCATCGGGATCGTGCTGGCCGCGCCCAACGTCTGGCCGGGCCTGCTGAACCTGCCCTGGTTCCAGGTGGGACTCGCGCTCCACGCCGCACTGTTCCTGGCCTGCTGGGTGATTCCGTGGGAGCGCCTCCCCCAGGCCGCCCCCCTGATCCTGCCCGTGGGTGACCTCATCGCCATCGCCGTCACACGCAACAGCGGGCTCGAGCTCCTTCCCGGACTGGGCGCCCTGGCCGTCTTTCCGGTCATCTGGCTGGCCGCCTCGGGCATCCTCGGCTGGCTGGCGGTGCTGATGAGCTTCGTCGGGCCCCTGCTGATCGTGGGGTTTCCGCTGCTCGTCAAGCTTCCGGATGTCACCGCGGCCGAACTGAGCGGCACGGTCTTCCTCCCCGTGACACTGCTCTCGGTCGCCCTCGCGGTGCGGTTCGCGACGGCCAATGTCGCCCTCCAGCAGCGCCAGCTGATGAAGAAGGACGCAATCCTGCGGGAACTCCTCAGGTCCAGCAAGGAGCGCGAGCGGCTCCTGCACACCGTCCTTGACACCATCGACGTCGGGGTCGTGGCGGTCAACGCCGACGGCGAGACGATCCTGACCAACCACCAGCAGAACCTCCTTCACCAGCTGGCGATGCCCCCGGGCAGCTCGGGTACCGACGAATCGGCCCTCGCACTGTTCGGCCAGGACCAACGGACGGTCCTGCCCGAGGCGAAGCGGCCGGTGCGCCGGGCCGTCGACGGTGAGTCCTTCGCCGACTACCTCATCTGGATCGGGGAGGGCAGCGACCAGCGGGCCCTCTCCACCGCGGCCCGGGCCATGAAGAGCGATTCCGGGGAGTTCCGCGGGGCGGTCATCGCCTCGAGCGACGTCACCGGGCTGGTTGAGGCGATTGCCGCGAAGGATGACCTGATCGCAAATGTCTCCCATGAGCTGCGCACCCCGCTCACGTCGATCCTCGGCAACCTCGAACTGGCACAGGACTCGGGCGAGGAGGTCTCCACGCACACCGCGTACTACCTGGACATCGCCCACAACAATGCGGAGCGCCTGCTTGAGATCGTGTCGGACCTGCTGCTGTCCGCCTCCGCGGCGCTGAGCATCCACCCGCGCCGCACCGACATCGCGGGCCTCATCGATTCAAGCATCGGCTCGATGAGCGCCCAGGCCCGGGCCGCCGGGATCACCCTCCGCACGCAGGTGCCCTCCCCGCTGTGGGCACACACCGACCCGCAGCGGATCGCCCAGGTGATCGACAACCTGCTGTCGAATGCCGTTAAGTACTCGCCCGAGGGTGGGGTGGTCACCGTTACGGCCCGCCCGGACGGCGACGCGGTGATCCTGTCGGTCGAGGACACCGGCGCCGGGATGACGGCGGCGGACGCCGCCAAGGTCTTCGATAAGTTCTTCCGCACCCGCTCGGCCCGCGAATCCTCGGTGCCCGGCACGGGCCTCGGGCTTTCCATCACCAAGGCCATCGTGGAGGGCCACGGCGGAACGATCTCCTGCAGCAGCGAGCCCTGCCGGGGGTCCCGTTTCACCGTGACCCTTCCGGCCAATCCGGCGCCGGCCGACCGCATGCCCTAGCGGTGCCGCCGGAACCGCACCGCGGATCCGGCGGGGATCAGCCGGGCCGTATCCGCGGGCGGCGCGGCACGACGGCGGCACCTGCGGGAACGGACGGCGGAGGGGCCGCAGGTCAGCGGATGCCGTGCCCGACGATTGACGCCGTTCCTTGGTTTTGCAGTAGAAATGAGGGATGCAGTCCTCCCCCGTTCTTCACCTTTCGCGTTCGGGCACAAGCGTTGTCCTCGACACCACAACCAACGGCCTCCCTGCGGTTCTCTACTGGGGCGAGGCCCTGGGGGAGATCGCCGACGACCAGCTTGTTGCCCTCGCCGCGGCCCTCCGCCCGCAGCGGGTTTCCGGCGGGATCGACATCCCGGCCCGCCTGACCATCGTTCCGCAGGAGTCCTTCGGCTGGCAGGGAACGGCCGGCTTCACCGGCCACCGCGGCGGGGCCTTCATCTCCGCCGCGTTCACCACCACGGAGCTCGTGGCGTCGGACTCCGACCTGAAGCTGACCGCCGTCGACGCCGTCGCGGGCCTGATCCTCGAGGCCGAACTGACAGTCACCGAGACGGGCCTGTTCCGCCAGCGCCTGGCCGTGGTGAACAACGCCGACATCGCCTACGAGGTGCGCTCGCTCCTGGCGACCTTCCCGCTGCCGGCCAGCGCCCAGGAGGTCCTCGACACCACCGGCCGCCACCTGCGCGAGCGCAGCCCCCAGCGCCACGCCCTCACGGCGGGCAGCTACCGCAGGGAAAGCCGGAAAGGGCGGCCGGGCGCGGACGCATCGCTGCTTCTTGGAGCCGGCGAACCCGCCTTCGGTTTCACCCGCGGGCTGGTCCATGCCGTTCACACCGCCTGGAGCGGAAACCACCAGCTGATCGTTGAGAAAACCCCCACCGGTGAGGCCTTCCTCGGGGCCGGCGAGCTGCTCCTTCCGGGGGAGATCGTCCTCGCGCCCGGCCAGCGGTATGAGGCGCCCGAGGCGCTCGGCTCCTGGGGCCACGGGCTCAACGAGCTCGCCGCCCGGTTCCACCAGGAGCTGCGGCTGCGCAGCAGCCACCCGCGCCGGCCGCGGCCGGTCACGCTCAATACGTGGGAAGCGGTCTACTTCGACCACAACCTCGAGCGCCTGACCCACCTCGCCGACAAGGCCGCCGCCGTCGGCATCGAACGCTTCGTCCTCGACGACGGCTGGTTCTCAGGCCGCCGCGACGACACCGCCGGACTCGGCGACTGGGTCGTCGATCCGGCGGTGTGGCCGGACGGGCTCACCCCGCTCATCGACCACGTCCGGTCGCGGGGCATGGAGTTCGGGCTCTGGTTCGAACCCGAGATGGTCAACCCGGACTCGGACCTGGCACGCAGCCATCCCGACTGGATCATCCAGGCCGAGGGCCGCCTCCCGGTGCCCGGCCGGCAGCAGCAGGTCCTGAACCTGGCGAACCCCGAGGCCTACGACTACATCCTGAAGTCCATCGACGCCGTCCTGACCGACAACGACATCTCCTACATCAAGTGGGACCACAACCGGGAGGTGCTCGACGGCGCCGATGCCCGCACCGGCCACGCCGTCATCCATGAGAACGTCCTCGCCCTGTACCGCCTGCTCGGCGAGCTGAAGCAGCGCCACCCGGGCCTCGAAATCGAAAGCTGCGCCTCGGGCGGAGCACGCGTGGATCTCGGGATCCTGTCCCGGACCGACCGCATCTGGACGAGCGACTGCATCGACCCCATCGAACGCCTGCCGAACCAGAAGTACACGGGGCTCCTCGTGCCGCCGGAGCTGATGGGGATGCACGTCGGCGGACCCGTCTCCCACTCCACCGGGCGCGCCCACGGCCTGTCCTTCCGCGCGGCCACGGCGGTCTTCGGCCATTTCGGCGTGGAATGGGACATTTCGGACCTCAGCGCCGAGGACACCACCGCGCTGGCGGAGTGGATCGAGGTCCATAAGGCGTGGCGGGAGGTGCTCCACACCGGACACACAGTCCACGCCGACCTTCCCGACCCGGCCATGGACCTGCGCGGCGTGGTCGCCCGGGACGGTTCTGCCGCCCTCTTCGGCTATACCCTGACGGCCTCCAGTGCCAGCTACCCGCCGGGACGGATCACCTTCCCCGGTCTGGACCCCGAGGGCTCCTACAGCATTTCCCTCGCCGAGCCCCACCGGGAACTGCCCGGCAACGGGCAGTCGGCCCTGGCGTGGGTGCAGGCCGCGGCCGAGGGTTCGCCGCTGACACTCAGCGGTCGCCTGCTGGGCTCGGTTGGCCTTGAGGCGCCGGTGCTGTTCCCCGAACAGTCAGTCCTGATCGAACTGAGGCGGACCGACAGCTAGACCAGGGTGGCCCGGCCCGGTGTACGGGCCGGCGCCGCCGGTGGCCTGCCGCCGCCCGAAGTAGGGACTCGGCCCCGCTGGCCAGGGCCAGGACTTGCTTCAGCTGCAAACCTGCCCACTGATCAGGCCCGGTCAGTGGGCATATCCAGACATGCCCACTCATCAGGCCCTTTCGGTGGGCAGAAGGACTCCGCGCCGCACACCTGCCCAGTGACCAGGGCTGATCAGTGGGCAGAACGGCCCAACCCTGCACAATTCGCCCGGTGAACAGGGCTGGTCGGTGGGCGGAACGACGCGCGGGCCGCAAACCCAGTGCTGTGTCCCCGGGAAGCAGCCGAATGCCGGGGCATCCGACCCGGTGAACAGTGCCGCTCAGGCCGAGCCGCGCCACATGACGACGGTTTCGAGCACCCGGGGCGGGCTGGGCATCCCCATCAGTTGCGCGAGCACCAATTCGGCGGCAGTGCTGCCGAGGAGTCCCGCCGGCTGTCGCACGGTGGAGAGTTGCGGCCTGCACCGGAGGGCCCAGCTGCTGTCGTCAAAGCCGACAATCCCGATGTCCTCGGGAACCCGCCGTCCGGCCTCCTGCAGGGCGGTCATGGCGCCGGCGGCCACGGCGTCGGAGGCGGCGAAGACACCATCGATCGACGGGTCGCGGCGGAGCAGTTTCTGCATGCCCTCGAAGCCGGCGGCGTAGGTGTACAGGGGGTACTCAACGACCAACCGGGGGTTGTACCGTTCCCCCATCGCGGCCCGGAATCCGGAGAGGCGGTCCTGGCCCGAGTCCCGGTCCAGGGCGCTGGCGATCATGCCGACGCGTTGGCGTCCGGTGTCGAGCAGCCTGCTCGTGATGGCGCGCGCCGCCTCGACATTGTCGATTGCCGCATACGGCAGGTCCGGGGTGCCGTCGGGATGGCCGACGAACGCCGCGGGAAGGCCGATATCGGCGACGGCGGCGGCGATGGGATCCGAAGCGCGGGCCGACACGATGACGGCGCCGTCGATCAGGCCGCCGCGCAGGTGGTCGGCGACCCGGTGGCTGTCGCGGTCCGAGTCGATGATGAGGGTCACGAGCTGGTAGTCCGCCTTGGAGAGCGCCTCGTTGGCCCCCAGGAGGATCGAGCCGATATTCGGATCCTCGAACAGCAGCGAGTGCGGCTCGTGAATGATCAGTCCGATCGCCCGGGACTCCTGGGTGACCAGGTTCCGGGCCGCCGTGTTGCGGACGTAACCCACCCGCGCGATCGCCGCCTCGACGGCGAGACGGGCCTCCGCCGACACGTATTTCTCCCCATTGACGACCCTCGACACGGTTCCCCGGGACAGCCCTGCAGCGTCGGCCACGTCGTTGATCGTGGCGCGCCGCGCGCGGGTTCGGGTAAGGGACATATCTGTACTGTAGCCGAGCGTCCGGCCGCCCGGGCGTAGGCAGTCCGTTGACAGCCCCGGGGGCCGTTGTTAGGCTGTGAGCGCTCCCAGAAATCGCAGAGATGACGGATTTCGCTTTTTCTGGGAGCGTTCACAGAGCGTTCAAGGCAACGAGGCCCCTCCTCGTCTTGCACGTGCACCGCAAGCGAAGGAGCAGGGGTTTGAGTTTCACCAAATACCCGGTCACCGGGTTGTCCGGAAACGGAAAACTCGTCTATGGCTGTGACTACAATCCCGAACAGTGGGACCGTGAGGTGTGGCAGGAAGACGTCCGCCTGATGAAGCAGGCCGGGGTGAACCTCGTGGCCATCAACATCTTCGGCTGGGCAGAACTCGAAAGCTCCCCCGGAAACTACTCCTTCGAACGCCTCGACGAGATCCTCGACCTCCTCGCCGAGCATGGCATCGGCGTCAACCTGGGCACCGGGACCTCCTCCACGCCGGCCTGGCTGACCACCCTGCATCCCGAGGTCCTGCCGCAGTCGGCTTCGGGAGTGCGGGCCTGGCCCGGCGGGCGGCAGGCCTGGTGCCCAAGCTCCCCCATCTTCCGTGAGCACGCCCTGCGCCTGGTCGGCGAGGTCTCCCGCCGCTACGGCGCGCATCCGGCCGTCCGGCTCTGGCACGTCTCCAATGAGCTCGGCTGCCACAACGCCCTGTGTTACTGCGATGTCTCCGCCTCCGCCTTCCGCGGCTGGCTCCGTCGGCGCTACGAGACCCTCGACGCGCTCAACGCCGCCTGGGGCACCACCTTTTGGTCGCAGCGCTACTCCGACTGGGACCAGATCCTGCCTCCGCGCACCACCGTCTCCACCTACAACCCCACCCAGGTCCTGGACTTCCACCGTTTCAGCTCCGACGAACTGCTCGGCTACTACAAGTCCGAAGCTGAGGTCCTGAGGGAGCACAGCACGGTGCCGGTCACCACCAACTTCATGGTCACGGCCCACATCCGCACGCAGGACTACTGGTCCTGGGCGCCGCACATGGACGTCATCGCCAACGACCACTACCTCGACCACCGGCTCGAGGCCCCCACCACCGAGCTCGCGTTCGCCGCCGATGCCACCCGCGGCCTCGCCCAGGGTTCACCGTGGCTGCTCATGGAACACTCCACGTCGGCCGTGAACTGGCAGCCGCGCAATATTGCCAAGGCCCCCGGCGAGATGATCCGGAACTCCCTGACCCACCTGGCCCGCGGGGCCGACGGCCTGTGCTTCTTCCAGTGGCGCGCCTCGGTGCAGGGGAGCGAGAAGTTCCACTCCGCCATGCTCCCCCACGCCGGAACCGACTCCCGTATCTGGCGGGAGGTCGTCGAACTGGGCGGCATCCTCGAACGGCTCACCGAGGTCGGCGGCACCACGGTCACCGCGGAAGCGGCCCTGGTCTTCAGCTGGGAGACCTGGTGGGCCTACGACCAGGAGTCCCACCCGTCCAGCGACGTGGCCTACCTCGACCAGGTGCACGCGGCCTACAAGGCCCTTTGGGACGCGGGGATCACCGTGGATATCGTCGCCCCCGGTGCCGATCTCTCCGCCTACAAGCTCGCCGTCGTGCCCGGACTCTACCTGGTCCGGGACCGCGACGCCGCGGCACTGGCCGACTACGTTGCCGGAGGCGGCCACGCCCTTGTGACCTACTTCAGCGGCATCGTCGACGAGAACGAGAAGGTCCGCGCCGGCGGGTACCCGGGCGCATTCCGGGACCTGCTCGGCATCCGCACCGAGGAATTCTTCCCGCTGGCCCCCGGCGTGGCCCCGGCCCTGGACAACGGCACCGCCGCCTCGCTCTGGAGCGAAGCGCTGCGCCTTGAAGGGGCCGAGGCAATGGTCTCCTTCTCCGGGGGGCACCTGGCCGGCGCCGCCGCCGTTACCCGCAACCGGCACGGCGACGGGACCGCCTGGTACCTCGCCACGGCCCTCGAGCCGGCGGCGCTGCGCGAGACCATCACCCAGGCCGCCGTCGGCGCGGGCATCAACGTCACGTCCTTACCCGAGGGCCTCGAGACGGTCGTCCGCGGCAACGGGGAGTACAGCTATGTCTTCCTGATCAACCACTCAACCGAGGAACACAAACACGCGATCCAGGGCCAGGAACTGATCGTCGGCGAGGAAGTGGCCGACGTCGTGGTGGTTCCCGCAGGCGCCGTACGGGTCGTGCGAACCTCCACCCCAGCCCACCCCATCAATGGCCTCTCCGCAGGCTCAAAGGATGTTGAAAGTGACTAGTTCAAGCATTTCTCCGGCCGTGGCCAAGGGGGCGCCGAAAGCCCGGAGAACCAAGACCTTCGCGGCCCAGCGCCGTGCCGTCCTGCTCTTCATCGCGCCCTTCGGCGTCCTGTTCCTGGCGTTCTACGCCATCCCGATCATCTTCGCCGTGGTGCAGTCGCTGCTCACCGTGGAGCGGGAGGGCACCTTCGGCGCCCCGCAGCAGGTCTTCGGCGGCTTCGTCCAGTACGAGCAGGTCTTCCAGAACACCGAGTTCTGGCGCTCCGTGGGACGGGTCGTGCTCTTCGGGGTCGTCCAGGTCCCGATCATGCTCGGCCTGGCCCTGCTGTTCGCCCTGCTGCTCGACTCACCCCTGCTGAAGGGCAAGAAGTTCTTCCGCCTCGCGTTCTTCGCCCCGTACGCCGTCCCCGGCGTCATCGCCGCGATCATGTGGGGCTTCCTCTACTCACCCACGCTCTCGCCGTTCGGGTTGGTCACCTCGGAGGTCAATGTGCTCTCCGCGGAGCTTGTGCTGTGGGCCATCGCGAACGTCGTGACCTGGGTGTACGTCGGCTACAACATGCTGATCATCTACTCGTCGCTCCTGGCCATCCCCACCGAGATCTATGAGGCCGCCAAGCTCGACGGCGCCAGCAACATCCAGATCGCCTGGCGCATCAAGATCCCCCTGGTCGTGCCGGCAATCATCCTCACCGGGGTCTTCTCGATCATCGGTACCCTCCAGCTCCTCGCCGAACCCCAGACGCTTCGCAGCTTCAGCTCGGCGATCAGCAGCACCTTCACCCCGAACCTCGCCGTGTACACCACGGCCTCGGTTCCGAACTACCACCTTGCCGCAGCATTCTCCGTAGTGCTGGCCCTGGCAACATTCATCCTCTCCTTCGTCTTCCTCAAGGCAACCCAGCGGAAGGTCAGCCAGTGAGCGCAGCAGCAGCGGCACCCGTATCGACACGCAAGTCCAGCCGCCGGGGAGACACCGCCCGCGGGCCCCGGCACAGCATCATGTCCCGCACCGGGGCGATGCTCATCATGGGGGTCTTCACCCTCTACTTCCTCACCCCGATCTGGTGGCTGCTGGTCTCCTCGACCAAGACCGGCGGACAGATCACCGGCACGGCGCCGCTCTGGTTCACGATGGATTCGATCCCGACGTTCTTCAGCAACATCGGCCGGCTCTTCACCTACAGTGACGGCGTGTTCGGGCGCTGGCTCCTGAACAGCGCCCTCTATGCCGGCCTGGGCGCGCTGCTCGGCACCATCATCGCCGCCATGTGCGGCTACGCCCTGGCCAAGTACGAGTTCAAGGGCCGCGAGGCGCTGTTCAACATCGTGCTCAGCGGCGTGCTGGTTCCGGCGACGGCCCTGGCCCTGCCCCTGTTCCTGATCTTCAGCGAGGTCAAGCTCACCAACACCCTGTGGGCCGTGTTCCTGCCCAGCCTGGTCAGCCCGTTCGGCGTCTACCTGGCCCGCATCTACGCGGCGGCCAGCGTTCCCGGGGAGCTGCTCGAGGCCGCCCGGCTCGACGGCTCCGGGGAGATCCGGACGTTCTTCACGGTGTCCAGCCGCCTGATGGCGCCGGCCCTGGTGACGATCTTCCTGTTCCAGTTCGTCGCGATCTGGAACAACTTCTTCCTCCCCCTGATCATGCTCCGCGACCAGGTCCTGTTCCCGGTGACCCTGGGCCTCTACGCGTGGAACAGCCAGATCAGCCAGATCCCCGAACTCCGCGTCCTCGTGATCGTCGGAGCCCTCGTCTCGATCGTCCCGCTCATCGCTGCGTTCCTTGCGCTCCAGCGCTTCTGGAGCAGCGGACTGGGCGCCGGAAGCGTCAAGTAGCCTCCGGCCCCACCAACCCCATCAACCTGCCCCGCGGCAACCGCCGCGGGGCACCCCCCCCACCGATAGGAATAGAAAATGCGCGCGCATTACGGAAAAGCCACCGCAGCCTTTGCCATGGTCTCTGCGCTCACCCTCGCCGGCTGCGCAGGCGGCGGCGGCGGCGACTCCACGGCCGGCGGCGAAGGCGGCAGCTCGTGCGAGCCGTCGTCCGGTCCCGTCGAGCTGGCCTTCACCACCTGGGTTCCGGGCATGGACAAGGTCGTCGACCTGTGGAACGAGGAAAACCCCGACATTCAGGTCAAGGTGCAGACCGGCCCGAACGGCAACTCGGGAACCTACCAGAACTTCTTCAACCAGCTGCAGGCCGGCAACGCGCCGGACCTCGGCCAGATCGAATACGACGCCCTGCCGAACTTCCGCGTCCAGGACGGGCTTGAGAACATCGCGGCCTGCGAGAACGTCTCCGACGCCGAGGACAAGTTCGTCGACTGGACCTGGGGCCAGGTGACCTTCGGTGAGGACGACGCCGTCTACGCCATTCCGCAGGACAGCGGCCCGATGGCCATGTTCTACCGGAAGGACCTTTTCGAGCAGGCCGGCATCGAGGTTCCCACCACGTGGGAGGAGTACGCGGCGGCGGCCGAGCAGATCAAGGCCCAGGGCTCGTACATCACCAACTTCCCCCGCGGTGACGTGAACTGGTTCGCCGGCAATGTGTGGCAGGCCGGCGGTCAGTGGTTCTCCAACGACGACGAGGGCTGGAATGTGAACCTCACGGGCGAGGAGTCCGAGCAGGTCGCCAACTACTGGCAGGGCCTGCTCGAGAAGGACCAGGTGTCGACCCTTCCCTCCTTCTCCGACGAGTGGAACGCCTCCTTCAACGAGGGTGACCAGTGGACCTGGATCTCGGCGGTGTGGGGCGCTTCGACGCTGGCCACCGGCGCCCCGGACACCTCGGGCAAGTGGGCCGTGGCCCCCATGCCGCAGTGGGAGGACGGCGGAACGGCCGCAGGTAACTGGGGCGGTTCCTCCACCGCGGTCCTGAAGGGCTCGGAGCACCCGTACGAGGCGGCGCAGTTCGCCCTCTGGCTGAACACCGACCCCGAGGCCCTGGCCCTGGCGAATGAACTCGGCGGCCTCTACCCGGCCGCGAAGTCGGCCACCGACCTCGACGCGTTCAGCGGTGGCGTTGAGTACTTCGGCGGACAGAAGATCTACGACGTCTTCGCCGAGGCCTCCTCGAACGTCGACCCGAACTTCACCTGGGGCCCGACGATGACCCAGACCTACACCGATGTCTCGGACGGCTTCGGCAAGGCCATCGGCGGGGAAGGCACCCTCATGGATGCCCTCACCTCCGGCGAGAAGGCGACTGTCGAGTCCCTGAAGTCGCAGTCGATCCCGGTCAAGGAGTAGCGGTCCGGCCGCCCCGCACGGCCGCCCCGCCTGCAGGACACCACCCCCGCCGTTCCCGGCTGGGGTGGTGTCCTGTTTAACGTCCGGTTTCTTCCGGCGGCCCTGCCGTAACGCGGGCCCCTCACCTAAACTGAAATCCGTGGTGACGCGCCGCGAATTTCTGGTGGGGGCCGGCCAGTGTGCGCTGCTGACAGCGGTTTATGGATGCGGACCTCCGGGAGGAAGCGTGAAGACTCAGGAAAATCCGGCGCTGCTTTCGGCGCGGCCCAACCCGGACCAGCAGGACGACCGGACAATGAAGGGCACGCACCGCCTGGGGCTGGAGTCCCGGCGCGATCCCCTCGTCTATGTTCCCGAGGGCCTGCGCCCGGACCGGCCCGCACCGCTGCTGGTCGCCCTGCACGGCGCGGGGGGCGACGCCGCCGGCGGGCTGGCGCTGCTGCGCCGCGCCGCGGACGAGTACAACATCGTTATTCTTTCCCCCGCCTCACGGGGTTCGACCTGGGACGCCATCCGGGAGACCTACGGGCCCGACGTCGACCTGATCAACCGTTCCCTTGAACAGGTCTTCGACCTCGTCCCCGTCGATCCGTCAATGATCGGAATCGGCGGATTTTCCGACGGCGCCTCCTACGCCCTGGGGCTGGGCCTGGCCAACGGCGACCTGTTCCAGCGCGTTGTCGCCTTCTCCCCCGGCTTCATTCCGCCGGCCCCGCGCAGCGGCGAACCGGCGGTGTTCATCGCGCACGGCACCGGGGACACGGTGCTGCCCATCCAGACCGCGAGCCGGCGCATCGTCCCGGCCCTCGAACGCGAGGGTTACGAGGTTGCCTACCACGAGTTCAACGGTCCCCACACGGTCCCGGCCGATATTGCCCAGGAGGCCGCGACCTGGCTTAACTGGCACCAACGCGGCTAGCGCGGCCGCGGCGGGTTCGGCACGGCGAAAGGGAATGTCCATGAGCAGGAACCACCGCCTCGAAGCGGTCGTCACCGGCGAGGTGCAGGCCGTCGGCTTCCGCTACTGGACACGCATCCAGGCCGAGCAGCTCGGCCTGGCCGGGTCCGCGGTGAACCGCGACGACGGTGCCGTGGACATTGTCGCCGAAGGACCGGAACCGGCACTGCAGGAACTGCTGCGCCGGCTGCGGTCCGGGAGCACCCCGGGCCGGGTGGCCGGCGTCGAGGCGGCCATCACCGCCGCCTCGGAAGGACTGACCGGCTTCCAAGGATACTGAGCCGGCGGCGGGCGCTCAGGGCCGCGCTGCGTCCTCCTCGACGAGGACGGCGTTGAGCGCAACGGCCATCCGGTACGCGTCCCCCGCGGCGGAGATCAGCTGGGCCGCGGGATCGGCGGCATTACCCACGGCCCATACCCCGGCCACGCTCGTCCGGCCCAGTTCGTCCGTCGCGACGCATCCATCACCGCGCAGCTCCCAGCCGAAGGCCTCCGTCAGCGCCGCGTCCACCTGCGCCTGCGGTTCGCAGAACAGTCCGTCGCATTCGACGGCGGCACCGGAGGCAAGCTGGACCGAAACTCCTCCCTGCGCTCCGGTGGCCAGTCCCTTGACCTCCCCCTCCACCACCGGCACCCCCCGCTCCTTGAGCTGCAGGCGGTCCTCCTCGGTGAGCGTGTCCATGGTGTGCGCGAAGAACACAACGTGCGGCGACCACTGGCGCAGCAGGACCGCCTGCTGGACCGACGATTCCGCAGTTCCGAGGACGCCAAGCCTTTGGTCGCGGACCTCCCAGCCGTGGCAGTAGGGGCATTGGAAGAGTCCGCGGCCCCAGGCCTCCCGGGCACCGTCGAGGGCGGGAAGGACATCCTGGAGCCCGGTGGCGGCGACGATGTGGCGCGCCTCGAGCGTCCGGCCGCACTCCAGCTCCACCCGCCATCCGGTTCCGGTCCGCGCAGCAGCCACTCCGGCGCCGTCGACAAGTTCGACGCCATATGCCGCCACCTCCTCGCGGGCCGTCCCGACAAGTTCAAGCGGCGGGGCGCCGTCCCGGGTGAGGAACCCATGGGCGGCCTCGGCCGCCGCGTTGCGGGGACCGCGCGTGTCCACGACGGCGACGCCGCGCCGGGCCCTGCCCAGGACAAGCGCGGCGCTGAGCCCGGCAAGTCCCCCGCCGAGGATGACGACGTCGTGCGAAGAGGTGTGAGGCATCCTCCATATCTACCGGACGGCAACGGGAAAGTCAGTGAGCTTAGGGTTCTTTCCGGTCCCGGAAATTTCCGCTTGACCCGGCCACCGGCGCGGCCCGCAGGAGCGCCGCCACCAGGGAGTCGAAGCGCTGGTTGTCCGCCAGGGCGTCCACCAGCACGGCCCTTCCGTCGGCGTCGGCCAACGGGATGCGCCAGTTCGGATACTCGTTGTTCGTCCCCGGCTGGTTCTGCGTGCGGCGTTCCCCGACGGCGTCGGCGAGCGCGACACCGAGCAGCACCGACGGGGACCGGGCGATGAACGCATGGAGCGCCTCGACGGTTTCCTGGACCGATGCCTGCCCCTCGGGCAGCAGGCCCCTCTCGCGCAGCACGGCCAGGAAGCCTGCCTGCATCGCCTGGTCCTCGGCGCGCTCCTCCTCGACGGGGCGGCTGAGCAGGCCGAGGGACTCACGGAGCACGACGTGCTCGCCGGCCAGGTAGCCGGCCGATGGCGGGAGGTCGTGGGTGGTGACTGTTGTGAGGCAGGCCCGGCGGTACTCCTCCGGAGGCCGGGGGCCGCTTTCCGTCTGTTCGAACCACAGGATGGAGGTACCGAAGATGCCCCGCTCGGCCAGGTATTCCTGCACGCCGGGCTCGAACACGCCAAGGTCCTCGCCGACGACGATCGCCCCCGCGCGCTCCGCCTCGAGGGCGAGGATCCCGATCAGCGCCTCATGGTCGTAGTACACGTAGGCCCCACCGCCGGGTTCGGCACCGGCCGGGATCCACCACAGCCGGAACAGGCCGAGGATGTGGTCGACGCGGATGCCGCCGGCATGCCGCAGGATATTTCGGAGCATGTCGCGGAATGCGGCGTAGCCGGACTCCGCGAGCCGTTCCGGGTGCCACGGCGGCTGGCTCCAGTCCTGCCCGTGCTGGTTGAACATATCCGGCGGGGCCCCGACGCTGATCCCCTGGGCCAGGACGTCCCGCAGGGCCCACGCGTCGGCGCCGCTGGGGTGCACGCCCACGGCGAGGTCGTGCACGATCCCGATCTCCATTCCCGCGTCGGTGGCCTCCATCTGGGCCTCCTGGAGCTGCTCGTCGCACAGCCACTGGAGCCACTTGGAGAACTCCACCCTCGGGGCGAGCCGCTCCCGTGCCCGCAGGGCTTCCGGGGAGCCGGGCCGTCCCGCTTCCTCCCACTCCGGAGCCCCGGGCTCGAGGGTTTCGGCCAGGGCGGACCACATTGCGAAGTCCTCAAGCCCCTGGCCCTGCCCGGCGCAGTACTCCTCGAAGTCGGCCTGCCGCTGGGCGGGGCGTTCCACGGCGAAGATCAGCTCGAGCGCCCTGAGTTTCGCCGCGAAGGACGAGTCGCGGTCCAGCAGGTCCGCCGTGGTGTTGGCCTCACGGAATCCGCCCGCCAGCGAGTCCACCGCCCTGCGGGATTCCGCGTCCAGCCGCGCGTACTCCGGTATCGCCTCGATGCGCAGGTACATCGGGTGGAAAAACCGCCGGGTGGTCGGCAGGTAGGGGGACGGTTCGACCGGCGGCGTCGGCTCGGCGGCGTGCAGCGGATTCACCAGCACGAACCCGGCACCCTTCTCGGCGGCCACCCCGGCGAGCTGTCCGAGGTCGGCAAGGTCCCCGATCCCCCACGACTTCGAGGAGCGCACCGAGTACAGCTGGGCCATCAGCCCCCAGTTCCTGGAGTCCATGAGCGCCGCGGTGGTGGTCAGCCGGTCGGGGGTCACCACCAGGGCGCAGGACGCCGCGCGCCCACCGGCCCTTGCATGGAGGGTGTGCCAGCCGAGTGGGAGGGAGTGCGGAAGGCTGGCATTGACGCGCTCGACTCGGACGCCGTCGACCGCGTGCGAAGCAACCGGGTCCGGGTCCACGCTGCCGGTGTAGCGAAGCCCGTCCTCGCCGTCGACCCACACCTCCACCTCGGCTCCGGCCGGGAGGTGGAGACGGATGGGGTCGACCGCGCTGGCGCGCACGACGACCACCGGGGGCAGGAGCCGCCGCCAGGGCGCCTCCTCCGCCGCGGCGAGGGAAGCTTCCACGGCGGCGGGCGTGTCTGCCGGGACGCCGAGCGCGGCGAGGACCGAGACGAGGGTCCCGGGCTGAACCTGTTGCAGCGACCCGTCCCAGCCCTGGAAGGTCGATCCCACCCGGTGTGCCTCCGCCAGCCGCTGGAGCGGGGTGGGTGAGGGCAGGGGAACCGTTTCAGATGGACTCATTGTCCCAATGTAGGTGGACGGGACCTGACTGCTCCACCCCACACAGGAGTTTCATCAGCCGACTTAGCATTTTCCAATACACTTCCCTGGTGACCATTTCTAAGCTACGCAGCGACACCCAGCTCAAACGCGCCGTAAGCGGGCGGCTCCTCTTCTTCTTCATCCTCGGGGACATCCTCGGAGCCGGGGTCTATGCCCTCGTGGGAGTGATCTCGAAGGAGGTGGGCGGCGCCCTCTGGGTGCCGCTGATGGCCGCACTGGGACTGGCACTGCTGACGGCGGGTTCCTATGCGGAACTCGTCACCAAGTATCCACGCGCCGGTGGCGCCGCCGTCTTCGCCGAGCGGGCTTTCCGCAGGCCCCTCATCTCCTTCGTCGTCGGGTTCTGCATGCTCGCCGCGGGGGTGACCAGTGCAGCCGGTCTCGCCCTGGCATTCACCGGGGACTACCTCGCCGCCTTCGTGGATGTCCCGGCCGCTCCGGCCGCCCTGGTGTTCCTCGCGCTCCTGGCACTGTTGAACGCCCGGGGGATCGAGGAATCAGTGCGGAGCAACGTCGTCATGACCGTCATCGAGGTGTCCGGGCTCCTCCTGGTGATCGGCGTTGTGGCGTTCTTCGTCCTGACCGGAGGCGGTGATGTCTCCCGGGTGGGCGAGTTCGCCCCCGGAGTGAATCCGGCGGCCGCAGTGCTCGGAGCTTCGCTGATCGCGTACTACTCCTTCGTCGGGTTCGAGGTGTCGGCCAACGTGGCCGAGGAGGTGCGCGGGATCAGCCGCGTGTATCCCCGCGCCCTCTTCGGCGCCCTGCTCACGGCCGGTGCCGTTTACCTGCTGATTGGCCTCGCGGCGTCCGCGGCCCTGCCGGCGAAGGACCTCGCAGGGTCCTCCTCGCCCCTGCTCGACGTCGTCGCTGCCACCGGGGCCGGAATCCCGCCGTGGCTTTTCGGCCTCGTGGCGCTCGTCGCAGTCACCAACGGCGCGCTGCTCGCGCTCGTCATGGCCAGCCGCCTCACGTATGGAATGGCCGGCCAGGGCCTGCTCCCCCCTGTCCTGGGGCGCGTCCTGCCAAACCGGCGGACCCCCTGGGTCGCGATCCTCATCACCACGGGCGCTGCCATGGCACTGACGCTCACGGGCGACCTCGCCTCCCTTGCCGAGACCGTGGTGCTGCTCCTCCTGTTCGTCTTCCTCTCAACCAACATCGCCGTCCTTGTGCTCAAACGGGACCGGGTGGGGCACCCGCATTTCCGGATTCCGGCCGCGATCCCGTACCTCGCCATCGGCTCCTGCCTCCTGCTGCTGAGCCAGCAGGACGGCGCGACCTGGCTGCGCGCAGGCATCCTGCTGGCCGTGGGCCTCGTGCTGTATGCCGCCGGGCACCTCGTGCGGAGCCGCCGGAACGTCCCGGCCTGAGTTCGTCCGGCCCTCACCATTCGGGCCCCCGCACCTGCCCGGAGATAAGTTAATCGCCGGAGTCCTTGCTATGTTACCGCCCAGTAGTTTACAAATGTAACTTGAATCACATCGGTTCACCGTGGACGACGCCGGGCTTCCGTGCCGGGGGCGCCCATGGACTGCTCAATGACGAGCGCACCCGGCACCGAAGATCCTCCTGCCCGCGTCTCGTCATCGGCCCTCCCGATTCGAGAACGGACTTTCAGCAGATGCTCAGATCCAGCGCGCCCACTCCCAACCGCCTGCACGCGGTCGTGACGGTTTTCCTTGCCCTGCTCCTCGTGGCACTCCTGGCTTTCTTTGCCCTCTTCACCGGCAAGGTGGCCAACGGAGCCGGCCAGCTCTCGGATGGAGCGGCGCGGGCCAATGACGGATCGGCGGCGCTCAGCGCCGGAGCCGCGTCGGCGCGCGACGGGTCGAAGAAGCTGGCCGAGGGAACGGCAACCCTCGACGAGGGAGCTGCCAAGCTTTCCAGCGGCCTGAAGACGGCCGGGACCGGCGCGGCATCCCTCTCCACCGGTGCCGCGGACCTCAACCTTGGGGCGGGCTCGCTGAGCGCCGGCGCGGGAGCGGCAGCAACCGGGGCGGCAGAGCTGCAGGCGGGTACGGCCCGGCTGACCGTCGGCGCCGCCAAGCTCGCCGACGGCACCGCGCGGGCCCAGGCCGGTGCCCAGCGCGCGGCCGACGGGGCCTCGCGGCTCGCAGCCGGGGCCGGCCAGCTCGCGGCGGGCACCCGGAGCGCCCTTGACGGCTCAGCGGCCCTCGGCACGGGCGTCTCGGACATTATGGCCGAGACCGAGGTCTCGATCCCCGACGCTGCCCTGCTCGCCGAGGGCGCAGCCAAGACGGCCGCCGGAGCCGCGGCGCTCCGCGACGGCGCCGCCGAGCTCGACGCAGGCGTGGACCGGCTCAACGCCGGCACCATTCAGGCCCGGGACGGTTCGGGGCAGGTTGCCGGTGGCACCCAGCAGCTGCTGGACCTCGCACGGCAGCGTCCGGAAATTATGATCGGCGCGCTGCTGAAGGAGATTGAGGCCCTGGATGGTGGGGCGGACAGGCTCAACGCGGGCCTGGTCGAGCTCAGCGCCGGAAGTGGCAACCTGGCCCTGGCCACCGAGCACAAAGTGGTCCCGGGCACCCAGGCCCTGGCCAACGGCACGGCCCTTGTCCACGAGGGCACGCTGAAGTCGCAGGCCAAGCTCAACCGCCTGTACACCGAGGGGCTGACGCCGCTGAAGGCCGGGACCGACAAGCTCACCGCCGGGATGCAGCAGCTCGACGCCGGCTTCCATGGATCGGCCGGCCAGCCCGGGCTGCTCGGCGGCGCAGGCCAGCTCGCCGAGGGAACCGCCGCACTCAATGGCGGACTGATGCAGCTCAACGCCGGCTACCACGGAACCACCACGGAGCCCGGCCTCCTCGCGGGCGCCGGTCGGCTCAACGAAGGCGCCGTCGCCCTGAGCGGCGGCAACGCCCGCCTCGCCGAGGGCGCGCTCAAGCTCTCCGAGGGTTCGACCCGGCTCGCCTCGGGCACCAGCAACCTGAAGGACGGCATGGGGAAGCTCAGCGAGGGAGCCGCTCGCCTTGACACCGGGGCGGGCGACCTCAATGCCGGGGCTACCAAGCTCGCCGACGGCAACGCCAAACTCGCCGACGGCGCCGCCCAGCTGGCCGAGGGCAACGGAAAGCTCGCCGAGGGAACCGAACGGATGTCCGCCTCCACCTCAGCGATGACCCCGGCGTCCGTGGTCAGCTCACCCGGCATCCTGGCCGTGGCCCTGCCGCTGCTGATCCTGGCCGCACTCGTGACCATGATGCTCGCATCCCGTTCACGGCGCGCCCACTAGGCGGGCGGATCGGGCCCACCGATCGGCAGGGAGGGGGCGGACTGCACCCTCCCTGCCGATCGGTGCCAGAGCGCGGATTCGGTGCGCGGTAAGGGGCCGAAATTCGGGCTCCCGCCGTGCCGGTCCGCCCGTGCCACCGCCGAAGAGGCATCGGCACGGGCGGGGCCGGCACCGGCATCGACCGTCAGGCCGCCCAGGAATGGGGGGCCGGGCGCCGGCTGCCCGGCAGCGCGTTGTTCAGGCGCCACTCATGGATCCACTCCGGGAGCACCAGGTCCGCCGGAGGAAGCCCGAACTCCTTGAGAATCTCCTCGTTGGCAACCGGCCCATCGCCGGACACCAGCCGGGTGGCGATGAAGGCACGCGCATAGATCTCGCCGTCCGCCACCATGCGCTGCTCGAAGTAGACGGCCCGGTCGTCAAGGCCGATGATCCTCGTTTCGATCGAGTACCGCTGGCCCAGGCGGAGCGATTTGCGGAAGCTGATGGTCTCCCCCGCCGCCACGGGACTCCACCCCCGCCGCCGCATCCGAGCCCAAACGCCGCTGCGGACCATGAGGTCGAAGCGGCCGAGGTCCATGAGGGAGAAATACATGCCGTTGTTGACATGCATGGCGATGTCGATGTCCGTTGGCAGGACGCGCAGCGGAAGCGAGGACTGGCCCCAGACATCCAGCGCGGACCGGCGGCGCGAGGTCAGGAGCAGGAGCAGGGTGCGCAGGAGTAAGTGCATCGGCTCATATTACTAGCCGGTAACTTGGACTGCCACCGGTTCGCCGGGGCGCACCTGCCGGCGCTGAAGCCGCCGTCGGGACCGGGAGCACCCGGCGGGAGCCGGAACCCGTCCGGCCCGCCGACGATCCTCGGCGCGGCGGCCTCAGGGCCACAAGCGGTCGGTCCGCCAGGAGCCACCCGTGCGGGTGTAGCGGAGCCGGATGTGGCGGCGTTCGGGGTCCGCCTGCCAGAATTCAACAGCCGCCGGCTCAACAGTGAACACCGCCCAGCTCGAGGCGGACCCCAAACCCGGCTCCGCCTCGAGCTGGGCGAGCCGGGCCCGGACGGCGGAGTCGATGTCATTTGGGTCCTCCACCACTGCGCTTTGCCGCCCGGCCAGGACCAGGGCCCGGGCCGAGGGGTGGCGGCGCTGGAAGTCCCGATCATTCTCCTCCGGCCCGGCGACGGCGACGGGCCCGCGCACCCGGACCTGGCGTCCCAGCTCCGGCCAGAAGAAGGTCAGGGCAGCGGACGGGTTGGCGGCAAGCTGGCGGCCCTTGGGGCTGTCGGTGCTCGAGGCCACCGCCCACCCGGCGCCCGTCACATCCTTGAGGATCACGATCCGCGCGTCCGGCGCGCCGTCCTCGCCGACGGTGGCCAGGTTGACCGCGTGCGGTGCGTGGATCCCGGACCGGACGGCGGACTCAAGCCACTCAAGGAACAGCGGCAGGGGCGACGCCGGCGCCTGCGCCGGATCGAAGGAGGGCATCGCCTGCGGGAAGACAGGAGCGCTGCGCAGCAGGTCGGCGGCGGTTGTCGAATCGCTCATGCGGCCCAGCCTAACCGCACGCTGCACGGCAGGGCAGGGGTGGACAGGACCGGACACAGCGTGCCACCGGCGGCGCTCCGTGGCTAGAGTCGAACCATGACCGCTGAAGACGACCGTTACGTCGGGTCACGGGACATCACCCGCTGGGCCACACCGGCGGGCCGGTGGCTCGTGCGGATGGTCCTGCCGCTGGCCCGGTGGGCCGGTCCCCATTGGGCCATGCTGCTGATCCTGGCGATCGGCGGCGGCGTGGCCGCCGCCCTGACGGCCGCCTCCTCGGAGGTGTACGAATCGGTCGTTGAGGCTGATGGAGTAGCGGCCCTCGACCAGCCCGCCCTCGACTTCGCCCTGTCACTCCGCGAGCCCTGGCTGAACGGCCTGATTACGGGGTACACCCATCTCGGCGGGCCGGTCGGCATGCCCATCCTCACCGTGGCGGTCATGGCGCTGCTGGCATTCCGCCGGCGGTCCTGGACCCCGGTCATCCTCATCTCCGCGGCTGCCTTCGGCTCACTGCTGATGACCATCGCAGGCAAGGAAGCGGTGGGCCGCCTGCGTCCGCCGCTGGATGCTGCGGTGCCGCCGTTCGAAAGCTCGCCGTCCTTCCCCAGCGGGCACTCCCTCAATGCCATAGTCATCGCGGGTGTGGTGGCCTACCTCCTCGTCCTGCGCCGCTCACGGCACCGGCGCACCCCCGTCCTGACCGTCGCGGCGGCGGTCCTCTTTGCCGTCACCATGGGCCTGAGCCGTGTCTTCCTCGGCCACCACTGGCTCACCGACATCCTTGTCGCCTGGACCCTCGGCCTGGCCTGGCTCGCCGTGGTGATCACCACCCACCGACTGCTGCTGACGGCGCGCCGTCGCCGAACCCTGGAGCCGGGACCATGACCGCTCCGGGCGGTTCCCTCTTCCCGCGGGAACGCAGCGAGGTCGCCCCGGGAGCGGTGCATGTGCCGGACTGGCTTACACCCGAGCAACAGCGGGAACTCGTGGCCGCGTGCCGGCAGTGGGCGGCGGGTCCGGTGCCCATGCGCGCGGCCCGGATGCCAACCGGCGGCGTCATGTCGGTGCGCACCGTCTGCCTCGGCTGGCACTGGCAGCCCTACCGCTACAGCAGGACGGCCGACGACGCCGGCGGCGGGCAGGTCGCCCCGTTTCCGGAGGCACTCGGCGCCCTGGGCCGGGCGGCGCTGGACGCGGCCTACGGCCCGGGCAGCGGAACCGGGTACTCACCCGACGCGGCACTCATCAACTTTTACGACGCCGCAGCGAAAATGGGCATGCACCAAGATCGGGACGAGCGCTCCGACGCCCCCGTGGTTTCCCTCAGCCTGGGCGACGAGTGCGTCTTCCGTTTCGGCAACAGCGATAACCGGAACCGGCCCTGGCAGGACCTCGTCCTTTCATCCGGTGACCTGTTCGTCTTCGGCGGACCGTCCCGGTTCGCCTACCACGGGGTCCTCCGAACCCACGCCGGCACGGCCGACCCAGGCCTCGGTCTGACGGGGCGGCTGAACATCACCCTGCGCGCCACCGGCCTCTGACGGCACCGGTCGGAGCGCCGCACTGCGCGGCCCGTTCGGGAGGGGTTACCGCCGGCCCTCCTGCGCCGCTGTCTTGGCGGCCGTGAGGACCTTGAAGCGGCGGCGCTGCCTCGGCGGAAGCAGCGCCAGGTAGTGGGGGTTCGCCCGGAGGAATTCCTGGGCCTCGGGGCAGTACGGAGTGACGGCCAGCCGGCGCCGGTGGGCGTTGAGCAGGACCGACTGCATGAGGAAGGGCTCGAGGCCCAGCTTGCGGAAGCGCGGGTCGACCACCGCGTGCAGGAGCAGGACGTCGCCGCCCCTCATCTCGTACTGGACGTACCCGGCCATCACCCCGTTGCGGTAAAGCTCGAAGCGGGAGAAGAGTACGTTGTCGCGGAACACCTCCCGCGTCCCCGCGGGTTCAACCTGCGCCTCGACGGCGGATTCCCTCCGCTCCAGTTCCTCGACGAGCTCTTCGTACCGGTCGCGGGTCTCCATGGTCGGGTAATCGCAGTCGAGGAGCTGGTAGACCCTGTTGCACAGCGCACGGAGCTGGCGCGTCGGCACTTCGGACAGGTCGGTGGGGAAGTCCACATCGTCAACCTGCCGGGTAGCACCGATCGCCAGCCGGGAGATCCGAGGGAGTGACCCCGGGTCGGCGGCGGCGGGACGGGGAGTCCCGGGTCGATCCAGTACTTGGGCGTTCTCTTCCATGGTCTGCTCCACTGTGGTGGGTCCATGGCCTCCTGCTTGACCAGTCCGTGCAGTCTAGTGGAGATCATTGAAAAGGGAAACCTCAGGAGACTTACTGAATTTCCGGTCCATGGCAGGCCCCCGGCGGCCCCCGGTCCGGCACTTGGACCGGCGTTGCAACGGCGTTCTTCCCCGCGTAGCCTCTGGTCCCGAGCAGACTGCCCCGCACATCAAAGGCACCCCATGCAGCCCAATACTCCCCCCGCCCTTCGGCGCCGCGTCCCCCGCGCCAGCGACCTCGCACCGCTCCTGCGGTTCCGCAGACCGGAGGTCGGCAGCGCGTCCCGGCTCCGGCGCGCGAACACCATCGAGGATCTCCGCGCGATCGCCAAGCGCCGGACTCCCCGGGCACCCTTCGATTACACGGACGGGGCGGCGGAGGCCGAGATCTCCCTGGCCCGGGCCCGGCACGCGTTCACCGACCTCGAATTCCGTCCCGCAATCCTGCGCAACGTCGCCACTGTCAGCACCACCACGCAGATCCTGGGCAGGCAGGCGGCACTGCCCTTCGGCATCGCGCCGACGGGCTTCACCCGCATGATGCACTCGGAGGGCGAGTACGCGGGCTCCCGCGCCGCCGAAGCGGCGGGCATCCCGTACACGCTGTCCACGATGGGCACGGCGTCGATCGAGGACGTCGCCGGCGCGGCCCCCGGAGGGCGCAACTGGTTCCAGCTCTACCTGTGGACCGACCGGGCCCGCTCGATGGAGCTGATCGACCGGGCCGCGGACGCCGGCAACGATACGTTGATGGTCACCGTCGATACGGCCGTCGCCGGAGCGCGCCTGCGCGATGTCCGGAACGGCCTGACCATCCCTCCGGCGCTGACCCTTCGAACGGTCGCCGATGCCTCCTACCGGCCGGCGTGGTGGTTCAACTTCCTCACCCACGAACCGTTGTCCTTCGCGTCGCTGTCCCATTATCCGGGGACCGTGGCCGAGCTGATCAACTCAATGTTCGATCCGACCCTGACCTACGAGGATCTCAGCTGGCTGCGCGGAGTGTGGAAGGGGAACCTCGTGGTGAAGGGGATCCAGACCCTTGAGGACGCGCGGCGGGTGGTGGACCACGGCGCCGACGGCATCGTCCTGTCCAACCATGGCGGGCGGCAGCTTGACCGCGCGCCGATCCCGCTCCACCTGCTCCCCGAGATCGCGGGCGAACTCAAGGGGAGGACAGCGATCATCCTGGACACCGGCATCATGAGCGGCGGTGACATTGTTGCCGCACTTGCCCTGGGTGCGGACTTCACCCTGGTGGGCAGGGCCTACCTCTACGGGCTGATGGCCGGGGGGCGTGCGGGGGTGGACCGGGCGATCGAAATCCTCGCCTCCCAGACTGTGCGGACCATGCGGCTGCTGGGGGTGAATCGGATTGAGGATCTGGGCCCCGGGCACGTGAGGTTGCCCGACGGCGCCTCGGCCGGGCGGCCAGGTCTCAATTCCATCTCGAACGGCCGAAACGGGGGTGAAGGCCGCTAGTATTCGAAGCGTGGCCCGTGGGGGTGCGGGCCACACCAAAAGTCTGGGGAGACATCATGCAGCGTGAACGGGTGCGGTATCCGTTGAGCTACCGGCGCGCCCGCACCGCACTCTTCACCGTCGGGCTGTTCTGGCTGTGGATGGGGCTGGGCAGTGCAGGGTTCATTGCGGGACTTTCCGACTCTCCGGTCCACGCGTTCGTCGCCGTTTACGCCCTTGCGGTGGCCGCAATTGTCTCCCTTCCGACGGCGCTGCTCGCCGGCGCGCGAATGCTCCTGACCCGGCCCCGGCGGACAGGCGAGGTCCTCGAACTTCCCGTGCGACGCGCGGACTCCAGCACCGCCGCCCACTGGTGGTACGACTCCAAGGCCTCCTAGCAGCAGCGCAGCCGCTCCCTGCCGGATACCGGCGCTAGCCTTCGCATTCGTTGCAGAACGCCAGGCCATTCTTTTCGAGCGCGATCTGGCTCCGGTGCCGGACCAGGAAGCATGAGGCGCAGGTGAATTCGTCGTCCTGCGGCGGAATCACCTGGATGAGGAGTTCTTCGCCCGACAGGTCCGCCCCCGGCAGGTCGATGCCCTCCGCCGTGTCGCCATCCTCAATATCAACGGACGAGGACTGCGCGCTGCTGCCCCGGTTCGCCTGGAGCGCTTCGAGGGACTCCGCTTCCTTGTCCTCGTCGTTGTTGCGGGGTGCGTCGTAATCCGTTGCCATGGTGGTGCCGTTCTGGAGGGGGTGGAAGTGCTAGTAAAGCCTGTTGCAGCAACCGAGTCTAACGGCAAACCAGTATGGCTTTGACATGGTGGTTGCTTTATGCCGTGAGCCTTGTCATATTTGGGGCGTAGGCGTCCCCGGGAGCCAAGGACTCCGTTTTCCAAGGGAAAGACGGCGTTTTTCCGCATCTGGTGCCGGCACCATGCCCACGGTACGGACGCTTCGGCCCGCTCCATACCAGATGGTCTAGCATTGCGCTATGGCACAGCAGCGTCCGCGACCTTCGTCCGGCTACTGGTATGCGCCAGAGCCCGGGACAGACCACGGACTCGATGTCCTCAACGCGCTGAGGGACTACCGGAGCGCCGAGACCGCAATGCGACGGCGCACCCGCGATTCGATGGGGATGAACGAAACCGACCTGCTGGCGGTTCGGTTCCTTCTCCAGGCCGAACAGGCCGGCGAGCGGATCGGCCCAAAAGATCTTGGAACGATGCTGGGCATCTCGTCCGCTTCGACCACCACCCTGATCGACCGGCTGGTGGCCAGCGGGCACGCCCGCCGCGAGGACCACCCCACCGACCGCAGGGCGCTGTTCATCCGGCCGACCACCGGTTCCGACACCGAGGTGCGCGCCACCCTTGGTGGAATGCACGCCCGCATGATGGCCGTCGCGGCTTCCCTCAGCGCCGACGAGGCCAGGGTGATCGTCCGCTTCCTCACCCAGATGCGCGAGGTGCTTGATCAGGGGCTGCCCCAGTCCCCACCGGACGAAACCACCAATTAGGTCCACCGGGACGGCAGCACGTGTTGGGCCCCGGAACGCGTAGGCTGGTTCCCGGGCCCGGACGGTTCCCGCCGGACGCGGGCCGTTGGCACGCACCAGCAGGGGGGTACATGGAATCCGAGACGACCTACGGCGTCGAACCGGGCGGAGGGTTCTACGCCTGGCCCCGGCCGCTGACTCCGCCCACGCTGCGGGTCCTCAAGAAGGGGCTCCTGCTTGCGGCCGCCCTCCTCACCATCCACCAGTTCGTTCCCGCGGGGAACGCCGGTTCCCTGGTAAGCGAGGTCTTCACGATCGCACTCGTCCTGTCCTGGCTCGCACCGCTGGGGCGGGTCTTCACGCGGCTGGCCGGGGGGCGCGGCAGGCCGGCCGGCTAAGCGGGGCGGGACGCCGCCTCAGGAGCCTGGGTCAGTCGGCATCCGCCACCACGAGGAGGTCGCCGACCTGGCAGTCGAGGGCGTCGCAGACCGCCGTGAGCGTCGAGAAGCGGATCGCCTTGGCCCTGTCGTTCTTGAGGATCGAGAGGTTGACGAGGCTCACCCCGACCCTGCGGCTGAGCTCGGTCAGGGTGATGCCCCTTTCCTCGAGCAGTTCGTCGAGACGGCAGTGGATCCGTTGGTCGGGTTCGGCGGGCATCAGACGAGTCCTGCGACGTCGTCCTGCAGGCGGCGGCCCCGGTGCACGATCGCCGCGAAGAGGGCCATCACCAGCCCGATGACCACCGGAGCGGGATTGAACTCCATCAGGAAGACAACCGAGTCCTGCGCCTGCGGGAACAGTCCCGAGGATTCGACAAGCCGGTTCCGGCCGGCGGAGCCAAGCGCCTGGGCCATGATGCCGGCGACCGCAATGAGGATACCCACCCCGCCGATCGCCCCTTCCGCGCCCCGGGTGAAGGCCCGCTCGGCCAGGATCCGCCTGCACAGCACCCACACCAGGACGCAGCCGGCCAGGACGGTGAGGGCGTGGAGGCCGGCGGAGACGGCGAGGATCAGGCCCTCGGTGGCCGGGAGCGCGTCGAAGGCGACCTCGACGCTGCTGTAGCGGGCGTCCGTAACCGCCCCGCCGCCGCCTTGGACCCGCAGGGGCGGGGCGACGTTCCGAAGGGGCAGATCCAGGGTCACGGGGCCGTTGAGGAGGGCACGGACCTCCGAAACGGCGAGAGCGGTGGTGACGAGCCCGACGACTGCCGCCACGACCATGGTGAAGCCGGCCTCGACGCGGGAAATCATCGGCGTCAGCCCCCGTTTCACCTTCGATGGCAATTTCCGACCCGCTGCCGCCATATCATCGTCCTTTATCGAAATTCGTTGTTTATGAGTATCGATAAACTAACGTCACCGGCAGCGGCCGTCAAGGGTCCTGCGGACGGCGCACCGGCACGGGGTGGCTCAGGGCGCGGCCAGGTACCGGTTGCGGACGTCGATGAGGTTTTCGAGGTAGGCGGCCAGGAAGAGCCTCTCGGCGGCGCGCCCCAGCAGGCCGAGCGGTGCTGTGAACTCGATACGGTCGATCATCACCGAGCCGCCCTGCTCCCCCCGGAACTCGTGCTCGTGCCGGAAACTCCGGAACGGCCCCCGAACCTGCTCGTCGACGAAGCGGTGCGGCGGTTCCATCTCGGTGATGCGGCTGGTCATCGACAGTGGAAGTCCAAAGTGCCAGGCCCGCCAGGTCACCTCCTCCCCCAGGGAGATTCCGCCGGAGGTCACCCCGGCCACGGCCCGCTCCCTGGAGCGCGCCATCGACTCCTGGTGCGCATCAATGCTGCGGGACCGTTCATAAAGTTCCTGCACAGGCAGCGGCGAGCGGGTGGTGCGCTCGAAGTAGACGCTCATTCCCCGAGTATCCCATTCGGCGCGGGAGCGCCCCGCATGCTGTATTGTCCCGAGAAAATGCGGTGAACATATGGGGGAAGTGCAATGGGGGTTGCCGTCGATGTCCGCGTGCCGCGGACAGCTTCACGGCCGGTAGGACTGCTGCTCGTCGTCGGGCTGCTGTGCTCGGTGTCGGCCTGCAGCCTGTACCGGGACGTGCCGGTCCGGGACGAAACGGGCGCGGTCACCGAGGAGGTGGAGACCGACGCCTTCGCCATCACGACGGGCGACTGCATCATGGATCCCGGCGACGGCGACATTTACGAACTCACTGTCGTTCCGTGCACCCAGACGCACGACCTCGAAACCTATGCGGTGACCTATCTGCCCGACGGGGAATACCCCGGCGAGGAGGCCGTTCTCGAAGCCTCCGACGCCTTCTGCCTCGACGAGTTCGAGCGCTTCATCGGCCTTAAGTACGAGGAATCGGTGCTCGATATGTACACCTTCTATCCAACGGATCAGACCTGGACGTGGAAAGGCGACAGGGAGGTTATCTGTCTCGCCGGTGAATACGAGACGGCATCCGCCCCGGGAAGCCTCAAGAACGCCGGCCGCTAGCGCGCCCGGCTTTCGCCGTGCGCTTTACCGGCGGATGGCCCCCTTGGCAAGACCCCTGGACACAGGAATATTTGATGCGGTGGAGAAACGGCCCGGATACGATGAGGGCCGCAGGGCGGAGGCCCCTGCAGTCTGGGGAGTATTCGGTGCGTGGTGCTGGCAACTGGCTGAAATCGGGGGCGGGCGCGGCAGTGCTGAGCGCGGTGATCCTGGTTGGCTCACCCGGCGCGGGCGCATACGCCGTTCAGGTGGCCTTCGAAAAGGACGGGCACGAGCAGCAGAAGGCCCAGAAAGAGCAACCGCCGGGCGAGCCGGCGCCGCCCACGGACCCAGGCCCGCCCACCGAGCCTGGTTCGCCCGAACCTGAACCGCAGCCCACGACGAATCCCACGCCGCCGGTCACCGCCGAGCCTTCACCGCCGCCGTCCGAGACTCCTGCTCCGACACCGGAGCCCACGCCCGAGCCGACGCCGGCACCTCCGCCGGAACCCGAACCCGTCCAGCCCGAGCCGGTGGTGCAGCAGCCGCCGGCGTTCGTGCCCGCGGCGCCCGCTCCGGCCCTGCCTGCGCCCCCGGTGCCGCAGGTGATTCCACCCGAGGTCGTCAAGTCAACGCCCAAGCCGGTGACCTCGATGTTCGCGACGGCGCCCTTTGCATCGGCACCGTTCGCCAGTCCCTCACTCGAACCGGCTGAGGCAACCGAGGCGCCGGCCGAGCCGGAAGCCGTCGACGCGGCCCGGGTCAGCACTGCAGGCGTCAGCCGGGTGGCCGGAATCGCCGGAACCCTCATCCTGCTTGCGGGCGCCGTCGTCGCCCTCGCGCGGCACCGGACCCGCGGTTAGCACTCCGCCCGGGGGCCGCCAAACCTCCGGCGGAGGAGCTAGGCGTCGATTTCCTGCTGGACGAGGGCCGCAAGGGCCTTCAGGTCGTCTGCGTCCGCGTCACTGAAAGTACGCGGTTTGTCGTCGATGATGCACAAGGTCCCAATCCTCCAGCCGCCTGGTCCGGTCAGCGGGTGGCCGGCATAGAACCGGATGTGCGGCTCGCCCTGGACAAGGGGACTCGAGCTGAAGACTGCGTCCTCGAGCGCGTCAGGGACGACCAGGATCCGATCCGCGCGGATTGTCTGGTTGCAGAAGGTGATTTCACGCGGCAGGTTCTGGCCGATGGGGCCGGCAAGGGACTTGATGAACTGGTCGTCCCTGCTGATCAGGGCGATGGAGGAGGAACTCACCCCGAACTGCTGCCGGGCGCGGTTCGTGATCCGGTCGAACCGCAGCTCCGCGGGGGTGTTGAGCAGTCCGGTCCTGCCCAGGGACTCGAGCCTTCGCAGCTCGGCTTCGCGCTGGACGGCCTGGATGGCGCCCGCGGCACCCAACCTGCTCAGGGCCGGGTCGAGCCAGCCGTCGGCCGGCAGATGGTAACCCGCCGCGGCGGAGACTTCACCGGTGCTGTAGGGTGCCGGCCCGATGGCGGAACCGCAATCCTCGATCATCTCGTTGATGGCGTGGGCGACCAGGTCCCGCTCCAGGGCGGGGAGCACCTGGAGCCCGTAGAGGTACGCCTCGACGTCGAGCGGGTCGAGGCTGCCACCCATTCCGGCGTAGCTGAGCCATAGGTCATAGGGGTTGAGTCCGGCGGCTGTTGCGCTTTCGATGCTCAGCCATTGCTGGGCATACCTGTTCATCGCCGGCACCCTCCACCACCTTCCGCTCCCGTAAAGTTTTGTCTATCCGTCAACCGTAACTGAAACCCGGCCGGTCGAGGAGAGGAAGCGGGAACGCGTCGTGGGTAATTTCCGGCGGCACGGAATCCACCCTCTGGAGGAGCACGAAGCGCCACCGGAACCGTCAACGATAGGGCTCCCGTCCGGCGGGGTCCACGTCTTTCCTTAACAGCCCGGGCATGTACTCTGGTGCAGCGTCCATTCCTAGAAGAAAGCATTTCCCCCATGGCAACCGATTACGACGCCCCCCGCGTCGCGCAGGAAGACCAGCCGGCCAACGAATCGCTTGAGGCGATTCAGGCCCAACGCAGCGCCACCACCCAGACGGCCCTGATCGATGTCGAGGACGGCGACACAGCCGAAGGCTTCGACCTCCCGGGCGCCGTCGTCGATGACGAACTGCTTGTCGAGGTCGTGCCCGTGCAGGAAGACGAGTTCACCTGCATGTCCTGTTTCCTCGTCCATCACCGCAGCCAACTGGCGCTCGAGAAGAACGGCTCCAAGTACTGCAGGGAGTGCGAAGGCTAGGCACGTCCTCACACGGCCGGTTCCCGGTTCGGCGGGCGTCGGATCCGCGCCCATCCGGACGTGGATCCGGCGCCGAATTGTCAGTGGCAGACCATAGGCTGACGATGAAGCGTAGGCCGGGACCACTGAGGAAAACCATGAACACCGTCGTCCTTCCAGCACCGCGGATTTTCGATCATCCCTGGACGCGTGAGCAGCTCCTCGGCGCCGCCGAGGCCAGTAAGGTCTCCCAGGACCACACCGACTACCGGGGTGCCGCGAGGACGATGGCCGGCTGCGGAGGATGCGTGGACCTGCCCCGGATCCGGGCCATGGTCAGCGCGGTGATGGGCGGCACCGAGGGAACGTACTACATCTGTTGCTCCCTCTACGGCGCCCATCTGGCGATCAGTTTTCCCGAGCTCTTCACCAGCCGCCAGCTTCAGCTGCTTCTGGCGCCGCTTGCGGCCGCAGAGGCGCTGCCCCGCACCGCCTTACCTGCGCGGGCGGCGTGAGATCCGGCACGCCGCGCGTCAACCGGTCTCAAGCTCGATGCGGAGGATGCGGTCATCCTCCGGGCGGGTGTCCCGCGCGCCGTCGGTGTTCGAGGTCGTGATCCACAGCGCGCCGTCCGGCGCGACCTCGACCGTGCGGATCCGTCCGTACTCGCCCACGAGGTGCTCGACAGGTTCTCCGGCGGCCTTCCCTCCGGTGACGGGCAGCTGCCAAAGCCGCTGCCCCCTCAGCGCGCCCATCCAGAGGTTCCCGTCGGCGTAGGCAATACCTGAGGGGGAGGCCTCCCGGGGTCGAAAGGTGAACAGCGGCGCTTCGCCGGTGGAGCCTTCGATACCTTCGGTCTCCGGCCAGCCGTAGTCCCGCCCCGCGCGCAGGACGTTGAGCTCGTCCCAGACCTGGTGGCCAAGCTCCGAGGCATACGCAGTGCCGTCGGGACCGAAGGCGAGGCCCTGGACGTTGCGGTGCCCGCTGGAGTAGACCGCGGTGCCCGCCGGGTTGCCCTCCGGAATTGACCCGTCGCGCCGGATCCGGAGGATCTTGCCGTTTAGGGACTCGTCGTCGGCAGCGTACTCCGGCCGGAACGCGTCGCCGGTTCCGATCCAAAGGTTCCCGTCCGGCCCGAACCGCAGCCGGCCCCCATGGTGGCGCTGCGCTGTCTCGATGCCCTCAAGGAGCACCTGTTCCTGCTCCACCGAGGAGAAGTCTTCGGCCACCGACAGGGAGACGACCCTGTTGGTCGGGGACGAGGACACATAGGCGTAGATGAGCCGGTCCTCGGCAAAGTCCGGAGACACCGCCAGACCCAGCAACCCGCCCTCCGCGCTGACCTCGACGTCGGGCACCGTGCCGACCAGAGCGGCGGCACCTCCTTGGGCCGGAATCCGCAGGATCTCCGCGGAGTCGCGGCTGGAAACGAGCGCCGATCCATCCGGCAGGAACCCAAGACCCCATGGGGTGTCCAGCCCACTGGCGATTTCCGTCACCTCGCCCAGGGCGGCAGCCGACCCGGACGCGGGAGGCGCGGGCGATGGAACGGAACTCCCGGCAGGATCCGCGGCGCCGCCGGCCGGAGCAGAGGGAGAGGCGGCGCACCCGGCAAGGAGAAGGGCCAGACCGGCCAGGCGGAGGGCCCGCGAGGGTGAGCCCGCCCGTTTCATCGCCGCCGCCGGGCCTTTTTCCGATTCGCGGCGCCACGCGGGGCGCCAGGAGCCGGGGCGGCACCGAATCCCTCGGCCAGGTCGACGGTGAAGTCGATGAGCAACCCGATCACGTAGACACAATCCCGCCGGTCCTCGAGCTCGCCCTTCGCCTCCGCCAGGGCTGCCACCAGATCTTCATCGGACCGGTCCTCCCCGAGATAGCGTTCGACGGCCTGCGCGAAAGCGGCGGCACCACCACCTGGCCGGATGAAGCGGTATGGCTCCCAGTTGAGGTGCCGCCACTGCGACTCCAACTCCTCGGACACCCACGGCTCGCCGGCCTCCTGGAGCTGCGGACGGACGGTCGTCTCAAGGAAGTCCCGGGTGCTGTTCAGCTCTTCCATAGCCCGCTCAGGGTCCTCCGCGGTGAAGGCGTCGAAGCGGTCGAATGCCGCTCGGGCCTTGTCCACCGTCACGCGGAGCCTCTCCTCGAAGCTTGGGCCCTCATACGGGGCCCGCCCCGATTCGCCCATATCCAGCAGGAGGGCGGAGACGTCGGCGAGGGCGAGGTCAAGCTGGTGCTGCACCCCCGGCACCGTCTGTCCGCCACTGGTGAGATTCCAGGCCTTCTCGTGAAGGGCCTTGGCGGTGTCGATAGCCAACCGCCCCGCACCCGAGGTGACGGACTTCTCCGTCCGCCGCCTGGCCAGCAGCCGCGCCCCGACGCGGGCGGTCGAGATTCCCACTGCAAGGACTGACAGGGCCAGGACCGCGGGGTCGCTTCCCTGGGCCTGCCCGGCCTCAACTGTCCCGCTCCGCATCTTCCCGGCCATGGCGCCTCCCTGGGTTTGATTGCACATTCTTTCATGCAATGCCGCTGGGAGGGAGGGCCCGGATGACCTATTCCGCTGCCAGGGCGAGGCCGGATCGGCGATTTCCGCAACGGAATTTGTGGCCGCCGCCTCTCCGTGGTCGGTATGGTGACGCTCAAAGGTCCGATCAGAGGAGATGCAATGCCCAAGGGAGACATCGAGACGTTCCACGACGTGGGGTTATGGATGAACCGCCGACAGGCGGTGGACGACAAGCCGTGGGGCCTGGCCACCACCAAGGAGGAGGCCGCCGCGGTTGGCCGCAGTGTCGCACGGGCGGAGAAGGTCGAGCACATCATTCGAAACATCGACGGCACAATCGGAGAGCGCAACTCCTACGGGAACGACCCCAGCAGCATCCGCGGGTGAAACGATGGCGGGAACCGAGCGGAAACCCGCATCCCGCACCCGTACTATCCTTGGGCGAACGGCGGTTGAACCCCTGGACAGTCCCAGCGGAGCAAGTGCGCCGCCGCACCGATCAACCATCCTCATCCGGAAGGCGCCGATGTCCCAGCACCCGTACGAACCCACCCACGCCCCGCACCCCTACGACGCCGGGCGCGCCCCGCGGACGGTGGAGGGCTCCAAGGCGGCGCAGGCCTCGCTGATCTTCGGCATCGTCGGGCTGTTCGTTCTGGGCATCGTCTTCGGTCCGCTGGCGCTTCTTCAGGCCAGGAAGGCCGAGCGGCTCAACACCAGCGCGACGGCGGGAAAGGTGCTCGGCTGGATCAGCACGATCTGGGGCGTGCTCTCGCTGATCCTCCTGGTCGTTTTCTTCGGCGCCGTCGCCGCCCTCATGCCGCTCAGCGGGTACTGAGGGAGCACACCAGCGCCTTGTCGCCGGTCCGGGCGTGATGAGCCGGTCCGGGACGCGTATGCCGCTGAGGCGCCCGGACGGGATCCGCCTACGAGTAGCGTCCGGTGAACGTCGAGCCGCGGTTGAGCTCGGTGAACTCGAGGCCGACGACCTCCCCGTCCTCGACGAGCCACCTGAGCTCGTAACAGGCGCGGTAGCTCGGCGGCCAATAGGAACAGAACCGTCCGCTGTCATCGACGTACCACTCGCCCTGCGTCGGCGCCCCGTGCTCGACGTAGGTGGTCGCCCCGCCCTTATCGAAGGTCTGCGTGGCTCCGTCGTCGTAGGTGATGGTCCCGGCCGTGACCGCCTCGGCGATCTCGGCCGCCTGCACCGGTTCGCGGTCCTTGATCGGCCGCTTGCTAACGAAATTCGACACCGGGAACTCCTTGATCCTCAGCCGCTGGGCCTGGAGCGTCCGTTCGTTCCGCCCGGCGGGACACGAGTCGATTGCCGGTTGGGAGGCGCCCATCGCGAGGTCCCCGGCCAGGACGCTGAGCCCACCCACTGTCCCCGCCCTTAACCGTAGCGGTCGGCGGTGGGCGCCGGTACTGGATACTTCCCGGTAACATCGACCGCCTACCCGGCGCTGCCGGCAGCGCAGGGGCGTCCCGGGCGCAACCAGGGGTGAGGGTCCGTCAGGTGATTTCCGCAACCAGGAAGTTGCGACGCCGCAGGATCCGCGGGAACAGTGGAGCTTAGGGAATCGACCCCTGGCCTCTTCTCAGGGGACGGCTTGTTTCATCGCATGCGTGTCGCTCGTCCCCTGCCTCCTAGGCAAAAGTCCGGGCGGGTATAGCGACCCGCTATCTAGATGCTTTCGCGATCATCCAGGCAGTCAGCACCCTGCGGAGGAACCGGCTATCGGACCTTCAGGCCACAGCCGCGAACCTGCCGAACAGGGATGTCTCGTGTTGTTCTGCGACCCGCGATAGCAGCGCCAAACTCTCCGGCCCGCATGTAGTTGACTAATCAACCACTTGCGCGTTAAATGGTAGATACATCAACCAACGAGGGTTCGATCAAAGGAAGAGACATGTCAGGCAGTAAGAATTTCCCATCGTCCGCCGACGTTGTAGTCATCGGTGCGGGTTCGGCGGGTTCGGCTGTAATTCGGCGCCTTCTCGACGCCGGTAGGACCGTTGCCGTGCTGGAAGCGGGACCCGTGGACGACACCGAGGCGATTCACGACCCACTGGGATCGATCGGCCTCTGGGACAGCCCCTTCAACTGGGATTTCGCCACCGAGCCGCAGCCGTTCGCCCACGGCAATACGATGCCTCAGCCGCGCGGGAAGACGTTAGGTGGCAGCAGCGCGTTCAACGGGATGATCTATGTCCGCGGCGTCAAGGAAGATTACGACCTCTGGGCCCAGCAGGGCGCGGATGGTTGGGATTGGGCGTCGGTCGAGCCGTACTTCCTCAAACTCGAGAACTTCGCCGGAGGATCTGCGGGTGGCCGCGGGGTCGGCGGCCCGATCAACGTGCAGAAGAACCTCACCCCCAGCCAGATCGTTCAGGACTGGGTCGCGGCGGCCGTTGAAGCCGGCCATCCGTTCAACGAGGATTACAACTCAGGCGATATCCTCGGGGCCAGCTACACCCAGCACACCATCCTCAACCATCGTCGAGTCACCAGCTGGGGCGGCTATGTTCGTCCCGTAGAGGACCATGCCAACCTCTCGGTACAGACATCCGCTACCGTGACCCGCCTCGTGTTTGAAGGGGACCGTGTCGTCGGTGTGAACTACCTCCTCGAGGGTGTTGAGCACACCATCAGGGCCAATGACCAGGTCGTCCTCTCAGCCGGCGTTTTCGGCACGCCGCAGATCCTGATGCTCTCGGGCCTCGGCGATGCCAACACGCTGCGCCGGTTCGGCATCCCGGTGAAAGCGCACCTGCCGGGTGTCGGCCAGAACCTGCAGGATCACTTCTCGAGTCCGATCATCTGGGAAACCCACGGTCCCGCGCCGCTGGCAACGGAACAGGGGCTCGAGGCCCAGTTCTTTGCCAAGACCCGGCCGGGCTTGGTCGCTCCGGACGTTCAGCCGCTCATGCTCTCGTTCGTCTACGGCTTCATCGGAGGCTACCTGCCGGAACATGGATTCTCGACGGTCAGCCAGATTCTGCACCCCCTCAGTCGCGGATTCGTGACCTTGCGCTCCAACGATCCCACGGCGAAGCCGCTCATTGATCCGCGCGTGCTCTCGGAACCGGACGACGTCGAGGTTCTCGTCGACAACATGGATATGATCCGCGACATCGCCTCCCGCGAACCACTCAGGAAGTGGATCAAGGCCGAGGCTCGCCCAGGCGACAAGGTCGTCACGCGCGAACAGATGCGCGAATACGTCCGCTCCACGATTGTCTCGGGCCACCACCAGGTCGGAACAGCCGCCATGGGGCGCGGCACCATGTCCGTGGTGGACCCCACCACCCTTCGTGTCCATGGCATCGAAGGCCTCACCATCGCCGATGCGTCCATCATGCCCAGCCTGCCGTCCGGCAACACCAATGGCCCAGCCATGATGATCGGTGAGCGTGCGGCCGACTTCATCCTCAAGGAGACCACCAAATGATCGTTACCAGCGCCGTCACGCGCGGCAAGAAGGACATCCGTCAGGAACAGCTCACACTTGAGGACCCCCGGCCCGATGAGGTCCTGGTCAAGATACTCTCGTCCGGGATCTGCCGCACGGACCTTGAAGTCGTCGATGGACAGCTTCCGCTGACTCCTTACCCGGTCGTTCTCGGCCATGAAGGAGCCGGGATCGTCGAGAAAGTCGGTTCAAACGTCACGAGTGTCGCACCGGGTGACACGGTGATCCTCGGCGCCGGCGCCTGCGGCACCTGTGTCCAGTGCCGCGCGGGAAACTTCGCATACTGCGAGCAGCACGTGCCGATGAACTTCTCGGCGAAGCGTCTGGACGGGTCGACCGCGTTGACCGATGGGAACGGCGAGGCGGTCCACAGCCACTTCTTCGCCCAGTCGTCCTGGTCGACCTACGCAGTCGCGCACCAGAGCAATACGATCAAGGTCTCCAGCGATCTCGATCCCCGCAACCTCGGTCCCTTCGGCTGCGGAATCCAGACCGGCGCCGGAGCGGTTCTGAACGTCCTGGACGTTCAGGCAGGATCTTCGATCGCGATCTTCGGTACGGGAGCCGTGGGCCTGGCCGGCGTCATGGCCGCCAAGGCCTCCGGCGCCTCCACGATCATCGCCATCGGACGAGAGGATGCCCAGCTGGCACTGGCCGAGGAGGTCGGGGCCACGCACACCATCAACAGCTCCAGTGGAGTCGACGTGCTTGAGGCGGTCCGGGCGATCACTGGGGCGCCGGGCACCAACTACAGCCTCGAAGCGACAGGGGCACCGGAAGTCATGCGCCTTGCGGTGGACGTACTGATGGAAACCGGCCACGCCGCCATCACGGGGGTAGCCGCCGGAAAGTCCTTCGACGTCGATATCTGGACGCTGCTGCGCGGCCGTACCATCCACGGGACTTCCCTGGGCGACGCAGTGCCGATGCTACTGCTGCCGCGCCTGGTTGACCTCTACACTCAGGGCCGTTTTCCCGTCGACAAGATCATGACCCACTACTATCTTGCCGACATCGACCGGGCAATCGAGGACGTCAACGCCGGGCGGGTGGTCAAGGCAGTCCTGCACCCCTGAAGATCAGGGGCTTGGGCCAGAGGGCTCGATCGCCAAGCGATCGAGCCCTCTGGCCCCTTTGCACCTTTCGCCATAGGCGTCCGAGCTACTCGGGGCACGGGTCGGAGGCGTCCGTGTGCCTAAGAATGGCATCGGCGATATCGCTGAGCTGTTGAAGCTGCTCCTCCGTCAGTGCGCTCATGACGTAGTGCTCGACGGCCTCATCCTCGATTTGCTTCCCCCGAATAGCTGCGTCTTTGCCCGCGGCGGTCAGACTGACCATCGAGGCCCGGTTGTCCTCGATACATGCTCCACGGGCGACCAGGCCCCGGGCTTCCATCCGTCGCAGCTGGTGGGAGAGGCGGCTCTTCTCCCACTCGATAAGATTGCGAAGCGTCCGGTCCCGGATGACGTCGTCGGGGTGCCCCGAAAGCGCGTAGAGAATCTGGAGGTCCGCTTGTGACAGGCCGGCCTTCTCCGCCAGCATCCGGCCGACCCTGTTCTCCAGCCGGATGTGCATCTGCCGGTAGTTGACCCACCACGGCGTGGACGCCGCTCCGGGCTTTGTCTGAGCTGAGGTGTGCGGCATGCTTCCATTATAGTTGATACATCTACCTCCGCATAGGGCGAGGCCCGCAAGTCCCTCGGAACTGCCGGCGCCAGAAGGTTCTCGGCGAGACAATACAGGCGGAGCTGCTCGGCCGCCGGCCCAAGGCCAGTAAGTTCAATGACCTGGACCTGGCATCCTTGGTACAGGCCAGGTTGTGTGTGAAAGGGAGCCCGGAACAGATCAGCGACCACCTCGCCACGACGTTCCCGGACCGAGCGGAGATGCAGGTGAGTCCCGAAACGATCTACCAGGCTCTCTACGGTCAGGGACGAGGCCATCTCCGCGCTGACCTATACCAACACCTGCGCACCGGCTGCGCCGTGAGGCGGCCCAGGCGCTCCACCGCTGGGAGAATTTTGGGAAAGATCCGGGAAGCTCGCCGCGGACGATGACCACTGAGGATGGGTCTCGCTCGAAGGACCCGACCTGCCGGCCGTTTCCGAGCTTGTGCCACAGGGCAGCGATCAGCTTCGCACGTTCCTCGACCGAGTCCCGGTAGGACTCCGGTACAGTGATGACCTTTCGTTCCACGGTGTGAGGAGCGGAGACGGCCGGCTCTGGAGCCCCTCCTGGATAGGCATCCTCGGGCTCGCTCAGCTCGTCCGGTTCGTCGGAGTCATCCCCGTCGACGTCAACAGCAGCCCAACACTGATCCACTGCGTTGAGAATGTCGCCCCACGCTGAGGCCCTGTTTTTTCAGCAGCTTCCTGGCGCTCTTTTCATCCCCTCCTTGGAAGAGAGCCAGGTCGGCACGTGCGGCCCTCATCTCAGCGTCGGTGTACGCCGTGGCGATCCCGTCATCCTGCCGGGCGCAGACGGTCGCGCTGTTACGGGACTTGAGGAAGCTCAGCAGGGTGGTATCTCCTCTCTAGGCGATGCCCGGCCCGGGCTCGATCTGTCCGGAGCACGTTCCGGGAGCCAGTAGTCTTCTGTCAACGAACACATGGGGGAAAACATGACCGTTGAGGTCTCCGCGCCGCGCCGCACCACGTCCGTCCTGTCCACGCTGGCGATCGCCGGCGGCATCCTGCTGGCCGGGGCCGGCGCCGCCCAGGCCGCCTGCGCTCCGGGCTACATCGAGGTGATTGCCGGCAACGGAGCGGTGACCTGCGTTATCAGCAACACCGGAGGAACTGGTGGGGGCGGCGGTGGAGGAGACACCCCCGGTGGTGGGAGCCCCGGTGGCGGTGGTGGCCTGCTTCCACCGCCTCCGACCAGCCAGCTGCCGCCTCCTCCCCCGCCCCGTCCGGCACCAGCGCCGGTGCCCGTACCGGGTCCGGTTGTTCCTGCGCCCGTGGATGTTCCGCCGGTCGTCCCGCACCCTGCAGCCGGGGCCGTCATCCCGCAGCAGCCCGTGCAGCCGGCCGACCCGGCTCCCGAAGGCGCCCCAGCCGAGCCGGAGGTGCACACCATGGAGCAGCCTGCCCAGGGACCGGCCGAAACGCCCGCGAAGGTGACACCCAAGCCCACGGTGAAGCCGAAGCCAAGTGCCACGCCGTCGGCGACCCCAAAGGCGACCACCTCTCCTTCAGCCAGCCCGAAGCCGGCCAGGTCCGAGGCCCCGATCGAGACGGAGAAGGCCTCGGCGACCTCGCAGGTCGGCCCCGTGATGGTCCTGTCCGGGATCGTGGTGCTGGCAGCGGCCGTCATTGCCGTGCTGCTGTGGGTCCGCCGCCGGAGGGCGTAGCCGCTGCCGCATACCCCAACCTGACCTGAACAGCGCGAGCCAGTAGAACGCCGTGAGAGCATTCAACCGAGTCCTGGCGGCGCATGGTGATCTCCTGACCGTCAGCCTGCAGGGTCGCGACAACTTCGTCGACGCTGGATTCGACGCCGGAGCGGGTGAGCGGCTTCGGTATGTACGCCTCGATGCCCTCGGCTTCGGGGACCTCCGCGGTCACGCGACCAGACTTTCCTGCTTCGGTGTAGATGCGGGCGGTGTCGCGGCGCTTGGCGGCTTCCTTCTGGAGCGGCCTGGTCACCTGGAGACTGTCCAGTTCGAGGAGTGCCTTGTCGAACTTCTCGCGGGTGCTGGTCTCACCGAGGACTTTGGGGATGCGGAAATTGCCGAAGGGCAGCGCGCGAAGCGCTGTGCCTCAATCCCGGCGGGACGTCCCGCTAGTCCCTCGACCCCGGTGCTGGCTAGGTTCGAGCCAAAGGAGCTGTGCGGTCAACTTAATCTCCGCGGTCAGAACTCATTTCGGTTATGAGCATGGAGGCTCAGGGGTCCCCGCTACGCTGGCCGCATGTTGAGAACAATCAGCCGCTTCACGCATCGTTCCCTGTGCCCGGGAATCTCCAAGATGTGATGAACGTGTGATTCTCGGCGCTCAACCCGCACGAACTCGCCAAAATTCGCGGAAACAGTGGAGCTTAGGGGAATCGAACCCCTGACCTTTTCTCAGGGGACGGCTTATTTCGATGCTTGCCGAAGCCTGTCATTGTGCCGAAAATCCCCGGAATCTAGGCGTTTTTGGTGACCTGCAAGGCCCACGACATGTCATCGTATTTCAGCGTTTCCGTGTGGTAAACGTGTGACGGACTCCGCACTTGGCGGGCGGTTGAATAGACAGGGAATCCGCGGACGGGTGCTCGAACCTCACCTCCCGATCACTTCGCCCGACGCCGGCTTCCGCCGTTCGCCGCGCGTAGATAAGTCCTGGGGACCGAATGTGGAACCGATCGCCATAGTCCTGTCCCGACCCCGTCGTTAGCGGTCAGCCGTCTTTGGCAGGATTGTTCCCATGACTGATGAGCGACTCGCAAAGCTGGTGCGAACGTCGAGGCCGCGCGGAACTCTGCTTCTCATGCCACTGCCGGTTGAGCTTCGGAAAGCGGTAGACGGCTCCACGGCAGAAGCTTCTTCGATGGGCGCTGCGCGCCTGGTCTTTCCGACGGCTGCGCCGTCCCTTTCGGCTGCCCAGCGTACCGCCTGCTCCCCTTTGGGCAAGCCTGCGCCGGGGGCTTTCGCGGCATATCCTCACTCGCTTCGCTCCCTCCGGTATTCCACGGACCCCCGGACTCTGACTGGCCCATTCACCCCGCAGGCAGCAAATGCACTCCGTGCCGAAAGAAACGGTGGCCAAAACCACAACCCCTGTCTGGGGTCGAGTGCCGGGCCTCACACAACTAACGTGATCACAGACAAGCTCGCCATCGCGGCCGATGCCCGCGCCAAAGGGAAGATCGCGGAGGAGGCAGCACGTCTTGTGGGCTGGAGCCGGGCCACTCATTCGTTGCACAATGCAGGATGCTTTAGCCTGCGGTGAAGCCCGGTTGGGTGAAGTGCAACAGTGGAGCATGACAGAAACATCCTTGCCTCGCGCCGAATTCGCGTTTCCTGGGCCGCTTCGCGACTCGCTGGTCGCGTCCATCCTTTCGGGCGCAAAGACCACGACGACATCGCTGCTGATCGAGTACGCCGTCGAAGGTGAGGAGCTACCTTCAGCAGGGAGACGACAGGCAGTGATCGACTCGATGGAGCAACCGGTCGCGATCATCCAGACGGTCCGGGTCGACCGGGTGCGGTTGGATCAGGTGTCGCTAGCTCACATCATCGATGAGGGAGAAGGGCACACTACCGTCGCTCAGTGGCGTGCAGATCACGAGCGGTACTGGCATAGCGAAGAAATGCGCTCCTACCTGGCGGATCCGGCGTTCACGGTTCGCGATGAGACTGTGGTGATTCTTGAACGCTTCCGACTCATCAACTAGTAATGACGATTCTGGAGCGACTCATTGGTGCATCCCTCAGTAGGACGAACCGAGCGCTGTAGCGACTTGTGACCCCGCCAACGATCCGTTAGAAACCCCGCCATCCTGACGAAAACTCACATCCCTAAACTCATCAAAGGCTGCTTTGTGCTTTGATGCGAATATGGCAGGTGAGACACGTTGCTGAGACAGGCTACGGACGCGGACTTCTCCGTCAATGCTGGGGTCGCTCGATGCGCCGCCGGACTTCGCCTGCCGTCCCGTCAAAGGATCCTTTAATAAGACCGGCTGCGGGCGTCCCGCTCCCAACTCGTGTCCGCATAGGGGGCGTTCACAGGGCATTATCTCGGGCGGGTCATACGGGGATGGTGCTAGCCAACGCGGAGCAGTCCGAGACGACGACGCAGGGTGAGTCTTATGCGTCCCGGTGAAGGACCGGCTTGCGGGCACATTGCGCAGCTCTGCACCGAATGCAGACGGTTCGCAGCTGGACGTCCCCAAAGGAGCAGCAACTTGGCGGAAGATGGTCTAATGCCAAGACGTATCTTCGAAGGTGACTCAGAGGATTCCAAGGAAAGCTGGCGCAGAATCCGTGCGCTTCGCTCCAGACCTCCTGCCTGGATGCCCGAGAGCCGGAAACAACTATTCGTGAGCGCTCTGGAACAGGCTGAGCAGCAGTTTAAGGCGGCTGAGCACATCGGTTACGAATCAAGGTCCCTCAACTTGTATTACGGGCTGTCTCAGGCAGGACGGGCGATATCAGCGGTGCTTACACCCACCGATAAAACGACTTCACCTGAGGTGCGGGGGCATGGGCTCAAACTCTTGCAGCTAGACAGCCTCAAAGCAGCCGCTCTCTTTAGCTGCGAGATCAGAGGGGACGGCGGAACTGACTCATCATTCGGCAGGCTCGCATGGTTGCTCAATTCAGATCCCCTAAAGACGCCTGTGTCTCTGGCTGCTGTGTGGAACATGATTCTCGAAGTCGCTCTAGATTTCCCACAGCCCACTTACCCCCTTCCGCTATTCGTCAATCGTGTCTATGACAGTTCGCTTCCGGGGCAGTACAGCCAGCGTCACTTCACGATCCCTCTAAGCGAACAAGACGCCGAGGAGAACGGTGCGGCAATAAAGCGTCAATACCCGGACCTTGAACCGGCCCTACTCGTTACAACCACAGGCAACGGACAGCACATCGATGATGCGGGTGCACGCCTTGATCTAGCAAAGTTCGAGCTTGAGAACTTCGAATCACACCTTCGCGGCTACAGGAGGTCCACGGTACTCATGCCGGCGACCGCTCCAGGGCAGAAATCGCTGGATCCAATCCTTGCCTGGTGGGTACTGCTCTACGGACTGTCGATGATCACACGCTACAAGCCCGTTGTGTGGACGCAGGCGGTCGATGTTAACCAATCCCATCACGCAGTGCCGCTTGAGACAGTCCTTTCGAAGGCTAGTGATGCGCTACCAGACCAGATCCTGTCGCTCCTGAACCGACCACCACAATAAAAGAACGAGTGCGGAGATGCTGCCGACGCCCATCTCAGCTATGTCCGCTGCCGTCCGTGGAGGATTCTCTTACGTCCAGGCGCTGTTGCGCCAGGCGCACCCAGCGCCATACCTCTGCCAGCATGAAGCAGGTATCTGCTCGGTTCATTGCTCTTGGCCTCATCACGCAAACACCTTCGGCAGGCTATACCTCAAGAGCAACGCTTGCGATGTGTCGCCCCAGCGCGTGGATCTTTGCGCTCACGAGGTGCGGCTTGTCGACTAGACGGTAGCTGTTCGCCCGGCCCGTTCCCGCCGCAGTGCGGCTAACGGAGGCGATCAAGGGATGTTCCAGGAGCTGCAACACTTCCTCGATATCGGCGGTTGATGGGCGAGGGTCTATCTCGTCCCGAACGATGAGATAAATCTGTTCGGCGGACAGCGCCCCGTGTGTGACTTCGTCCGCTCCGCGGGCTTCTTGAGCTAGGACCGCAACGACCTGTGAGAGGAGCATCGATCGTCGCTCCACATGCGACCAACTGGTTTCCAGTTCCTTCCTTACAGCGGGTTGCGTGTTTACGAGGCCCAGGAAAGTCGGAGCGGACAGCGGAGTCACTTCATGCCGCCGAAGCACACGGCCAAGATCCGCCACTGTAATCAGTGCAACACCGTTTTGGTCAGCCCGTGCTTGGACGCGGCCTCCTTCAAAACCCGGCCCGACTAAGGCCACCAGATCAGCACGGTGCTTCTCCTTGTGCTCAGAGAGAGTGTCAAAGGAGACGGCTCCCTCGCTAACCGTTCCACTACGAGCAGCCTTCGCATCGAGGATCACTCTTACTGGCTTTCCTTTCTTATCCTCAACGGTGGCGAGCACATCCGTCTTGCCTGCGCCCCCGATATGGTGGGCTTCGAAACCGAGAAACGAGAAAGCCTCAGCTACTGCTTTCTCTAGCCTCGTGGGAGAATCACCGGCTACAGCAGCCAACTCAAGTTCCCGAACCAGCTCACCGACGGGCGAAGTAGCCAACGTTTCGTCATGGTCAACACCAACGGCCTGTTCCTTGTCGTCATCCAAGGCAGGTTGCAACGGAATTTCCTGGGCAAGGCGTTCCCCCAGTGGTGTCGGTTGATACCGCCAATTCGCGCGTTCCGTAATGAGGCCAGCTGCTTTCAGCAGCTGTAGACGAGTCCGGAAGCCTCCAACGTCGACCCTTGTCATGCCATAGTGCTCGAAGGCAGCCCGAGCCAAGTCCGGGGCCTTATCGAACTCCGCCAGAAGCGGGATTATCTCCAACATAACCCGATACCTGTGATGCAGGATGAGCACGAGATCTAAAGCGTTCTGAGTCTCAAGCCACGCCGCTGCTGCAGCCGACGGCGAGTAGACGTTAAATCCTGTCTGCTCGAGTAATCCTGATCTGTTGAGGGTTGTCATGACAGCACCGAAAGAGCTTTCCGAGACCTCAAAAGATTTCTGTGCGAAAACAAGCAGATCGACCCTTGAAATACTGGGAGACGCCGCATTAACCAGAAGGTAAAGGGCCTCAACAAGCTCGGTCTCGCCGTTACCCCGCGGAATGTATCCCAGTACAGGGTTCCTACTCGTCAGTGCTTCCGGGGTTAATTCTTTCATAAGAGCTAAAATTGCTGGGGGTGGCTCAGGAACTACTACCTGCGAACCATCCGTTTGAGGGACTGCATCTGGCCCTCCCAACTGCAGGTGCTCTAAAGCATCCACACCGGCGGCGGTCAATCCAATAACGTCGTTGGTTTTGTACTCCGTCAAGCCCATGGCTGACATCCAAGTCAGCCGGCGGCGGATTTGATCCAAGGTTGACCACTGAAGCTGATATTTCGCCGCCGCGACCTCCATTAGCTGTCGCGTTCCCAGGGGTTCCGGATGAAGCGCATGTAGGAGCTCCCCCACAAACCTCACATGGCGGTGAAAAACGGCGAGCAGATCGTAAGCCTCACCCGTGTTCAGCCAACGTCGAGCTTCGTCCGATACCGTAAAGCGCTCTCGATCGACAGCGGAAACAAGACCGGCAGGGGCGATCTGTTTCACTGCGTCGCGGATCGTTCTCGGCACCCCATCACCCAAATCGACGGTGGCTGTAGCGAGTCCCTCTTGATCATCGACGGCACTCAACACAGTTCCGAGCGTTTGAACCTGAGCCTTTCCACCCCCTGGCAAATACGGCATGGCCGAAATGCGCGAAGCCCATGGAAGTGGAATCACCGGCGGTCGGTCGCCTACGACACCTAGTTCACTCAAATGATTCAGCCATGCCTTTCAAGTAAGAGTTACTACCTCTAGAAACCCTTCATAACACAGGTCGAAGATAAGAGGGGTCACGGGCGGGTTGATGCCGCTTGGTCGGAGGATCTCGATTTCCTGCAGTCGAGACTTGTTCCTCAACCCGCCGGTGTGCGCTGGAGGATCCTTCACTGAACCGTAAGAACAGCGACGATGACGGCGCCTTCCAGGCGTCATGATCAGCTGTTGAGGTCAAAGTCGAGGTCGAGGCATTCCGGGCTGGAGAGCTCCCGCCAGGCGGAGGTCACGCGCGCGCTGGGTAGGGCCGCGGCGATCGGCATCCGATCAACCCCAACCAACTGGTCGAGATCCAGTCCGGTGAGCGCGGCGATGTCGCTGATCGGCACCTGGAAGGTCCGGAACGGGCCCAACGGTGGTGCATCATCACCAAAAGCGCCGGGCTTCGGTACGTCATCGAGGTCAGCCAGCTGCGGGGTCTGGTCAACGACGTACCCAGTGGCTGCGAGTAATCCTTCGTGCAGGAACACGGCGACCTTGAAGTACCGCAACGGGATCTCCACACCCCGGTACACGGGGTCGACGTCGCTGAAAATCGGCCCCGTGAACACGATCAACCGCCGGCCGTTGTCAGCGGCGTTCTCCAACAGGTACGTCTCCAGGCCCAACCAGAGCTCCAGTCCCTGGTTGAACTTCGCGGCCTGCGGGGCAGCGTTCGTGTAATGGAAAGTGTCCTCGTTCGCGGTCGCCGCCTCCGCACGGCTCTCACCCCACACCGCCGATGCTCGGCGCACGAGGTGTCCGCCGTCGATGTCGTTGCGCGCGTAGACCCGCTCCCCCGTCTGCTGGTCCTCGGATAGCCGTGGATCCACCCGCCACTGAATCCCCGACCGATCTAGGTCCATGAGCTTCGCGCCATCAATACCGAGCGCCGTGATTGCGGCCAGACGCTTGTCCGGTCGCATCAGGACGGAGAAGTGCGTGTACGGAAGCAGGACCGCCTCAACGCCAACCAGGGCCGGCACGGGCACCGGAACGCCAAGGAACCGCTCGTCAAACCCCTCCCTACCGGTGAGGTCCGAGGTCGTGGCGGTGTTCACGGTCTGAGGTGTGGGCAGGGTGGCGTCCATCCGGTGAAGCTACCAGCGACAGGTGACAACTCGATGAACGGTGAGCTCTAGAGCGAGAGAAGGCCAGCTACAACAATGGCAAGGCCACCGGTCAGCAACAGGACCGCCGCTGCAGCCCAGACCGCAGCCAGACCGGCCGCGATCTCGGGCTGCCTGTCCTCACCGGGGTGGAAGGCCTCCAGCAACACATTCGCTTGGGAACGCCCGATGACATGCCGGCCACGATAGGAGGCCAGGGCAGAGACCATCATGACGAAACCAACACCCACACCGACCTCACCTACAACTTGGGCGCAGCTGCTACTTTTGGCCCGGCTCAGATGTGGGCATACCCAAGCTCCACGGTTCCTCCGGCTCCATGGACTCGACAGCCTGAGCAGTGTCGACCTCCCACTGCTCCGATGCTTCCGTCAGTGGAAGACGAACCGGGTTCCGATCGCCCTCATCATTGAATTCCGGGTAAGTCAGCGGCACGTTCTCAGCGCTAGTCATGCGCCGATCCTACTCACCACCCACACGTCCGACATGAGGCTGCAGCCCCGCCCGCCAGCCGGCCCTGTGTGAGCCGAGCAGCAGCCCGACGTTGCACCAGGTCTAGACCCTCCGCCGTTCGTGTTGCGAAAGCCGGAAAGCGACCCTAAAACCACACCGTCTGAGCTGGTTCGCACAGTTGCGTTGGGGTGTACCCAAACGCAACACTCGTTGGGACCGCCTAACTGCCGCCAGCGACCGGGTACCCACTTCCGCTGTAACCAGTGGACGAGCCAAACCCAGAGAGCTACCGGCGGCAGTGCCTTCCAGCTGAAGCATCGCGGATCGGGCACTATCTAAGAGTGAAGCTACGCAATGAAGCCCGGCATCTGAGCACGAAGGCAATCAACTCCATCACCAATGCCGTCACTGCTTTCAACAGCCCCCACGAAGACGGCCGACTGACAGCCGTACTACTGCAAATGCAGCACGCGTTCGAGATGCTATTGAAGGCCGGCCTCGTGCAACACCGGGTCAGGGTTATGGATCCCGAATCAGGAAGGTCGATTGGCTTCGAGCGCTGTCTGCACGAGGCTCAATCGTTGTCCGCCATCAGTCTGACTGACGATGAGGCCGGCACCCTACGCGCGATAGATGCTCTTCGTGATGACGAGCAACACTGGTACGCCATTGTGGACGAGGGCCTCCTGTACCTCCATGCGCGTGCTGCCGTGACCCTCTTCGACGACCTACTCCAGCGCATATTCGACCAACGGTTGGCAGACTTCCTGCCAGTTCGCGTACTCCCCATCGGCACCGAGCCTCCGCAAGATTTCAGCACTCTGGTCAAACGCGAATACGAGAACATTGCTGAACTTCTGAGGCCGGGACGGCGAGCACGGGCTGAAGCTGAGGGACGCATACGGGCCCTTCTCGCCATGGAGTCGCACGTAGACCCGGACAGCAGAGTGAGCTCCACTGATGTGCGCCGAGTCATGAAGGGCATCACTGATGGAAAACCGGCCGGTCTTGTGTTCCCTCGGTTGTCCGAAATGGGAGCTGCAGTCCAAGGCGCGGGCCTGACGGTCGAGGTCCGGTTCCTGCGCAATCCAGAAAGCGCAGCTATGCCCGTGCGGTTCGTCGGCGACGACGCGGTCGACGCCTCCGCCATTCGTGTCGTCGATCTTCAGAAGAAATATCACCGCAGCGCGAAGGATCTCGCTGCCGCTGTTGAACTAACAACGTCTCGATCAACCGCTCTCCGCCGACACCTGGGCGTAGACGATGACACCAGCTGCGCACACACCTTCTCCTTCGGCTCCCAGAGAACAATCCGCTACTCCGACAACGCGTTTACCAGGATGAGAGATGCGCTAAGGAGCGGCGTAGACATGGATGCAATCTGGGCCAGCCATGCTCCAGTGCGACGCAGGGTTCCCCCGCCCACTTGCGAGCAGCCCCGCTGCACCATGCGCCAGGATGCGGCCGCGTAGCGCGCGGCTTACAGGAACTCGTTCAACCTCATCACTGAGCAGCATGGATTGCGCGGAGTCTAGGTAAGGCCCAGCGGTAGATCTATGGCAATCGAGAGTAGGTCCTCGAGGCTCTGATGTAGCTCTTCGTCGGTCAATCGGTTGTGCGGGTTCTCCGGGTGATGGATTTTGTTGCGCACCGCCGTTGGCCGGGTCCTCATCTGCTGACTTGTCTTGCCACCCCGTACACGCTGGTAGGGAGTCGACTTGGGCAATCCCCTGTCGGTGAGCCAAGCATCAAACTCAGCTTCTCCCGGAAGATTGGCATAGTCCTGCACTCGCCCGTATAGGGCGGTGTGGTTCACGATGAAGGTTGGCCGGTCGATGTCTGTCAGGTCTTCGTAGGTTGCCCAGCCGGAGTCAATGATGTCTTGGTACTCCCACTGAAGGCATAACTCGCGGTTCTCGGCACGATCGGCAATCACTCGAAGTATGAGTGTGAAATCCAAGCGTTCCTTGATGAAATCCTCCAGCCTTCCGTAAGGGGAATCGTCATCGTCGTCATCGTCGTAGTCGTCGCCCCAGGCGCCGAGCCGATGAATCAGGAGCTCCCTGAAGTCATACACGTATGGCAGCAGATCCTCCTGTGTCAGCGAGGCGAAGTCGATGCTCGTGAGTACGTCGTGAAAATCCTCGAAGGACAGGCGCAGTCCAGCTGTCCTATTCCATCGAGCAACTGAATCCTCAAACTTCGCCTTCGTCTCTGGCCCGGAGTAGCCGAGGTGACACAGCCGGATGTAGGTCTCCTGCAGGCTGGTCCGAAGACCTGGCTTAACGTCGGTCTTGCCGTACGCATACTGGTATGTCACGTCCGAGACGCTCTTGGGTGGAAACAGCCAGTGATGGCGCACGTAGTGATCGTTCTTGCCGTAGTGGATGGGGATGTCGTTAAGGGCGAGCCCAATCATGGTTCCCATGGCAGTCCCGCTAGCGGGTTGCCTCGATGAGATGCGGTCCGTCATTGCGGACCGATCCAACTTCTTTGCCGACCACCCGTGGCACGAGGTTGGGTTCGGGGATGGTGTCGATGAAGTGCTCCACCTGATTCCGCTCGGTCATCGTCGGGTCCCGCCACTGATCCCGCAGCTCGGCCGGCACGATCACGGGCATCCGCTCATGAATATGCCCGAGAGCGTCGTGCGCTGCTCGGGTGAGGATCGTCGCGGTCACCAGCCACTTGTCCTCGGCGTCCTCGGCTTTGGTGGGGTCGGGCCAGAACTCGTACAGGCCAGCGAAGCCCAGCAGCTGGTCCTCGTCCTCGCCATGAAGATAGTGAGGGGTCTTCGTCCCGTCCTCGTTCTTCTGCCACTCGTAGTACCCGATCGCAGGCACCAGGGCTCTGCGCTTGGCGGCTGCGGTGCGGAACGACGGCTTCTCCGTCACCGTCTCGCTACGGGCGTTGATCATCCGGGCGCCGGCCTTCGGGTCCTTGGACCAGACGGGCACGAACCCCCACCGGGCTATCTCGAGGCGACGCACCAGCTCACCCTCGCGCAGCTGCTCGGACACGAATGGAATCCCCTGCATCGGAGCCACGTTCCAAGACGGCTTCAACTCGTCCTCGAAGGACTCCTCGACGCTGAACGCATCCCGGATAGCGGCCTTATTGCCGGCGATTACGAAGCGTCCACACATGGGGACCTCCAATCTAAGAACAAGTAGGTGCTACAAGAGGCAGCATCTAACCGACGAAACCCTGTGGATCGACTGGGTCGGTTACAGGCAAAGGGTGTCGGTTTGGTTTAGGGGTAGGTTGCCGATCTTGGTCGAAGAACAATGCATAGTAGTCAGTCCTCGGACTTCCTGGCCTCTCTGCTTTAGCGCCCAGGTGATAACTCTTGCGCCCGAGCTCTGATCCGACGAACGCATAGAGCCATGCGTCGCGTTCATCATCAGGAAGTGAGATACGCGACGAGTCGCGACGATCGTGCCCGGCGATGCTAAATAGCATTTGGAAACCTCGCAGAGCATCGTCCTCGGCGGCCCACGCGAGGTCAGACAGACTCGCAGTGATCGTCACCAGATGCCGCTGATCCACGACCGAGTTCCAAGGCCCTCCAGCTTCGGCTGGGTCCTCCTCCGTGAGGGGGCGTGTGGCCGTCCTCAAATTGTCTGGATCGAACACCCGACGGCGCAACACGTCCAGTGATGATCCATGTCCCGCTTTTATCCGTTGCGCTATTTCAAGAACCGACATAAGTCTCACTATAGGACGCCGCGAAATACGCAATTCAGTGGAGCACGAAACTCGCCGGGGGCGCCTCCTGCCCACATGGGCACCGCACAAGCTCCCCACGCTCCGCTGCTTGTCCCGCACCCAGGATGGACAGCAGGAACCAAGGGCCCGCCTGCACACAACCACCTGCGTCACCGACACGAATTAGCTCACCTCGAGTAAGCGGTGGCCATGCACAGCCTCCACGAGTGCAGGATGGGACTAGAACCTGAAGAGACGATGAGGGTCCGATTGTCGGCGCTGCCTCGTACTGTCCCACGTGGGCCAGAACAAGCGATACGCGGCCAACCACGAGGAATTGCACCGTCTCCCTTTCTGTCGGCTGTTGAACTCCACTCAGACGCGGTTGAGCTACCAAAGCGGGACAGTTTTACGGGCAGGGTATACGCGTATCAACGGCACCAGGTTTCATATGGGATTTTCGGTGGTGGATCGAGCCGGAGATGGTGGAGCGGTGAGGGAACGGTTAACGGACGCGAACATCGGACTGGACGTATCACTGCAGCTGTCACGGCCAACGGCGTCTCGTGGGAGGCATAGGAGCATTGAACCTCATGCCGCTGGGCTCGATCAGTATCGCGAGCACCTCAATTGCCTTCGCCATTGCTTCGCCGATTCCGTCCTTTACCCGCATCTACCGACCCAACAATCGACAGTTGGACGCCCTCAGTTCGCTTATCAGGCCGAGGACAGGGGGTCAGGATTCAGATGGCGGCCCGGCCATGTGATCGGGAGTCCCGGTAAGGTGGGCCGGAGGCAATCCGCCAGGGGCTTGGACGGTACTGCCGGTCACGGCAGCGGACTATGGGGGGTCAAGTTGATAAGCCAAAAGATCGGTGTTTTTCTGGCCGCAGCGATCCTGTCCGGCCTCTGGTATTACTCCCTCGGATACGCCGACTCAGCCGCCATAACAGACCGAGAAAACAGCATCGTATCTGTCTGTCTCCATAACCGGCCTGAGGGCTCAATCCACACACCCGAAGGGGGCTCGTCGCCTCCTCGGAGCGAATATACCTACTTTCCGCTGGGTATCGAGTGCGAATTCGCGATGAGGGACGGGTCCACTCAAATCAGCAAGTTTCCAAAGTACGGCCTCACGATCGGGGCAGCCCTTCCACTGGTTTCGACCGTTTTTTGGTTCGCTATGGCCCTTGCGAGGCATCGGAGATCGAAGGGCTTCCACAACGCCGCCGGATGACATCGCTGTCCCTGCTCGTGCCTTTATTGTCGTTCTCCAGAAAACCCCATCGAACGCGCCGACACCCGTTCCACCCGGAACGCAGCCCCTGCGGTTGTGCCTGGCATTTGCTGCGGTTGCCTGTGGTCATCACACTCTGGGCTGGCCGGTGACCTGGCATGAACTATCCTCACTGGTCATGGGATTTTTTGCCGGTGCAGGTAGGGTGTACCCAGTCGTTCCGACCGGTGCGATGACAAAGCATGGGGAAGCACATTGATCACGAAATCGTCGGCCGGGTGGGCCGCTGTTCTAGTGCTGTCAGCCGGTGTAGGGATCGGGATCAGCACCCTCCCCGAAGCGCAGGGGTTCAACGGGCCCGGTGTGGGAGCGGAGTCACCGTCATCTGCTGCCCACAGCATCGCTTCCGCATCTGGCCTTAAGCCCTCGCATCAGGAAGTTGATCCCGGATCGCGGGTTCATCAGCCTTTCACCGAATGCTCGGCCGATTATGCCGCGGGACCGGGTGCTGACCTGGACCGGAACAACATGATCGGTCCGGAGAACAGTGTGATGCTCCCACCCGGGCAGATGGAGGCCATGGGCCTGCCCGAAGCCGCCGTAGAACAACAGACCAAAAAATGGAACGAACTCGCCCAGGATGAGCGCGAGGAACAACTGTGCCGCGCGAACCAGCAGAACGCCGTTGTCAACCTGTAGACCGCTGAACCCGCGACGGAGCACGAGGACACGGTAAGCGACGGACACCGTCCTGCCGTGCTTGTTCGAACCATCCGCCAACGGTTGCCGCCGGTGCTCATGCCCGCCAACACCAACCAGACGAACGAAATCGAGAAGTCACCGGCAACCCACTGGACAACGCATCACTACGGCAGAGGCCATGCCGCGGTGAGGAATCGGCTCACGGGTGGCGATGGGCGCGCCTGTTGAACGTTGATACACGGACCGCCGGCTCGATTGTTGAAGCCCAAACCGTTTATGGGAAACCCACATCTTCGCCAGAGGGAAGAGAGACAATTGAACGCCGACAAACCCCACACGATGAACACCAGGCGCGTATTCCGTGCCTGCATGCTCGCCCTCGGAGGGCTCTCAGTAGTCTGGGCCGGCGGAGTGTTCTGGGGCCAGATCGATGAGGGCAACGTTCCATCAGACTCGGCTTTTCCCCCTGTCCCTTCTCCCGGCACCATGGGGGAAGTGACCAGTAAGTGCGCTTCGGGTGGATGTTGGAGGGAGATGGTCATAGAGAGCGAATCGCGACCATCAGCATTATCCGTTGTAGCCCAAATGGAGCTGGCGCCGGAGAGTTGCGGACCCCTGAACGTCTGGACGATGCGGAAGACGTGCGTAGGGAGGGTAGTCGACGGGACGACGGAGGAAGTCAAAATCTATGTGAGATTCGACGAATCATTCTCAAAATACTAATCGCGGTACAGCCATGCCGTTCTGTCGCACGCGGTGAATCCTTCGCGTTAGACACGCCCGGAAAAGCGCCCGCTGGAGGATCCCTTCACGGCCACGCTGTCAGGTTGCAGCCGAGGACTGGTTTCGGCGTACCCAACCTGAGGTCGATCGCGTCGCAGTTCTCTCCGAGGAAGAATAATGATCCAGATGCGAAACGGAATGAACAAGCGCACGCGACACCGGCGGGACGCGGGCCGCCGGCGGGCCAGAAGCCCGCTCGGCGCCCTGGGCGTCCTGGCCAGAATCGTCGATCTGTGGGACACGGCCATCGCCCTTCTGACCGTAGTGGGGAGCCCTGACCTGCAGTCCTTCATACCGCTCGACCCTGAACCTTCTTTCCCTAGCACCATTCAGCGCTTGCGCGTGTCTTGGAGGAAGGCCACGAGAATGGCAACCGTGGACGCCCTGCCGGATGCGCCCTGGCCCGAGCACCGTGTCGGGGTCCTCCTGCACGGCCCGAAAGCGCGTCACTACCTAGCGGCCCGCCCGAGCACGGCAGGCACTTACGATGTCCTGATCTCACGGCGGCGGCCCCGCAAGGGCCATTGCATGCTCTACCGCGGAACACCACCCCACGTCCTGACTGAAGCAACCCGTCAGGGAACCATTCGCTGGCTGCCAGTAGGGATCCATGCCGACGCGCTTACACGAGACCGTTTTCGTCGGGCCGTTGAATCTCCTGACCCACTTACAACTCTGACTCACACGTGACTTGACCCGACGGAGGCCAGCCCATCGGAGACGGAAGACCTCCGAGGGCAGACCTTCGACCAGGCGGGCCCGATCGCCGTGCTGAACCCGCCCGAGAAAGCGTCCGTCGAGGGATCCCTGAGTGGGAATCACTGCCTACAACTGCTCCGGATTTCCCAAGGAGCGGATATATGCCGCGCTTCCACTGATTGCTCGCGTGTAGCGCTCAGTGTCAGGGATGAGAACGAAGTCCACCACTAGATCGAGAAGCGAGGCATTGGCTTCGTCTGGCTGTCCCGCAGCATGAAGAACGACCGCCGCTATTCCTACAGCCCTCGCCCTCCCACGTAATGCATCCAGCCCTAGCACACCAACGACCTCACGCCAACCACCTCACACCTCTGGCATCCAAGGCAATCGCCGTGAGTGCCGACTCACGTCCAGTCATCTCGCACTTTGGATTGCACCTTTCCCGAGAACGGGCAAGGCCCCGGCGGCGCCGCTGGCGGCAACCTTTCAAGTGTCCGTCATGCCGTCCCGACCCCCTGCTCCCATGAACTGGGAACAGGCCTTGCCCTTGGGCCGGCAACTACGACGGAAAGAATTTCATGACTACCACCCCAGAAAGCAGCAACACTGCGGAAGTTGCCGACGATCAGTGGCTGACCCCAAAGGACATTTGCACCCAGCTACAGATTCCAGAGCAGACGTTTTACCAGTGGCGGGTCAAACACCTCGGCCCCCGCGTGTATCGAATTGGAAGGCATCTCCGAATCAGTCGCACCGACTACGACTCCTGGCTGTCTTCTCGATTGGAAGCCTAAATGTCTCCCAGGCCTCCTCTACCGCTTGGAACATGGGGGAAGATCAACCGGAAAAAACACCCGAATGGCCGCTGGCGTGCGACGACAAGATACCGCGACACTGACGGCATCACCCGCACCGCGGAAGCCTGGGGAACCAGCGGAGCCGCCGCCGAGCGAACCCTCGTCACTTCATTCCAAGATCGGCGAACCCCTGTCTCAAGTGAGATTTCCCGGACTACTCGGCTATCCGAGCTCAGCGATCTGTGGTTCGAAGAAATTGAGAACAATGGTCGCGCGGGCCGAAGGACCATCGATGGGTACCGTGACACCTACAGGCGTGTCATCGAGCCCGCACTGGCCGGACTCCGGCTGCACGAGCTAAGCACCGGCCGCATTGACCGGTTCCTCAAAAACGTCGCCGCAGACCACCCTGCCACCGCACGTCATTCCAAAATCGTTCTAACCGGCATGATGGGTCTCGCGCTCCGGCACGATGCCCTGCGCAGCAATCCAGTCCGGGATGTCGGACCCATCAAAGTCGCCGGGAAAGACGTCAAGGCACTGTCAGTCGAAGACGTTCAGAAGCTCCGGACTGTCATTGCCGGGTGGCAAAAGGACCCCGCCCACCAGGGGCGGCCACGCGCAGCAGACCTACTGGACGTTCTCGATATCTTCCTTGCCACGGGCGCCCGAATTGGCGAGGTCCTGGCCATCCGTTGGCAGGACGTCGATCTCCAAGCGGAACCGCCCACCATCACCATCTCGGGAACCGTCGTCATGGAGAAAGGCCGCGGCGCCTACCGGCAAGACCATCCGAAGACAAGAGCTGGCTTCCGCACAATGAGGGTGCCGCCCTTTGCCGTGCAGACACTCCAACGCAGGTATTCGGCCGAGCAGCCCAAACCCGAGGACATGCTGTTTCCGTCCTCCACGGGGACAGTGCGCAGCCCCCACAACTTCCGCAGGCAATGGCGGGACGCCCGCGCGGGATCGCCCTACGAGTGGGTCACCCCGCATGTCTTCCGTAAATCAGTTGCCACTCTCATCGACCAGGAATACAGCTCCAGGCAAGCTGCCGCCCAACTCGGTCATTCCGGGACGGCAATCACAGAGAAGCACTACATCGCCAAGGCGACCGAGTCACCGGACCTCACGGCGACCCTCCAAAAGTTCGGCACGGAGTCACCACTCGGTCCGAAACTTCTGTCCATGTGAATGGCAGCTACCACAACGAAAGTTCGGGACGGACGGAACTCAATGCCACCGGCCCAACCCAAGTTCGACGAAAGCGTGTGGTTTCCGTGTGGTGGACCCTTCGCGAGACAGGAGAAAGGCCCTTCGTCCCGAAGTTTCCGCAGGCCAAAGGGCCTTCGTAGTGGAGCTTAGGGGAATCGAACCCCTGACCTTTTCATTGCGAACGAAACGCTCTACCAACTGAGCTAAAGCCCCTGACCCTCCCACTCTAGCGAATAGTGCCCGCAATGCTCAAAGCCGCCCGGAGAGTCCCGCGGCTGCACGGCGGAGCGCCGATGATACCCGGGGGCGGCCACGGAACCGCCGCGGGTTTCGTCCGCCCGCTGGAGTAACGTTTCACCCATGCCCCGCGACGAACCGGTAACCGCCCTGCCACCCGAGACGACCGGGGACATCCGACCCTGGCCCGCCCTGTGGTCGCTGGTGATCGGCTTCTTCATGATCCTCGTCGATTCGACGATCGTGTCCGTCGCGACGCCGGCCATCATGGAGGGGCTCGGAGCCGGCCTGGACGAGGTCATCTGGGTCACCAGCGCCTACCTGCTGGCGTTCGCCGTGCCGCTGCTCATCACCGGCCGGCTGGGCGACCGCTTCGGCCCGCGTCGCATCTACCTCGTGGGCTTGGTGGTCTTCACCCTCTCCAGCGCCTGGTGCGGGCTCGCCGATTCGGTGGGAATCCTCATCCTCGCCCGCGTCCTGCAGGGGCTCGGGGCGGCAATGATGACACCCCAGACCATGTCGGTCATCACCCGCATCTTTCCACCGGAACGGCGCGGAACCGCCATGGGACTGTGGGGATCGGTGGCCGGAATCGCCACCCTCGTGGGGCCGGTCCTCGGCGGCATCCTCGTGGATACCCTGGGGTGGGAATGGATCTTCTTCGTCAACCTTCCGGTCGGGGTGCTCGGGTTCATCCTTGCCTACCGGCTGGTGCCGAAGCTGCGGACCAACACCCACCGCTTCGACCTCCTGGGCGTGCTGCTGAGTGCGGCCGGGATGTTCTGCCTGGTGTTCGGCATCCAGGAGGGTGAATCATACGACTGGGGCACCATTGCCGGGCCGGTGACCGTATGGTCCCTGATCATTGCCGGACTGGTCCTCCTGACCGCCTTCGTTATCTGGCAGCGCTTCAACCGGGCGGAGCCGCTGCTGCCCCTTCGGCTTTTCAACGACCGCAACTTCTCCCTCGCGAATACCTCGATCACCGCCATGGGCTTCTCCATCACCACCATGGCGCTGCCGCTGATGCTCTATGCCCAGAACGTGCGGGGGCTCAGCCCCACGGAGGCGGCCCTGCTGCTCACTCCCATGGCCGTCGTATCGGGCGTCCTGGCACCGTTTGTCGGCCGGTGGGTCCAGCGCAACAACCCCAAGTTCATGGCGGTGCTCGGCTTCGCCGGCATGTCGGCGTCACTGTTCTGGCTCGGTGCTATCCTCACCCCTGACGTCCCGTTGTGGCTGATCCTGCTGCCGGTTTCCCTCCTGGGCTTGTCCAGCGCCGGCATCTGGGCCCCGGTCTCCCTCACGGCCACCCGCAACCTCGCACCCTCGCTGGCCGGGGCGGGTTCCGGCGTGTACAACACCACCCGGCAGGTCGGCGCGGTCCTCGGCAGTTCGGCCATCGCCGCCATGATGCAGGCCCGGCTCAACGCGAACCTGGCCGGGGGCGGGGGGTCGGCCGACACGGGCGCCGCCCTGCCCGAGGCGGCCCAGGCCGGTTACGCGCTCTCCATGGGCCAGGCCCTCTACCTGCCGGCGGCGGTCATCCTCATCGGACTGGGTGCGGCGCTGTTTTTTGCGCGGCCGCAGCAGAACACGGCCTGGGCGGGCGAGAACGACGCCGCCCCGCACCGGTCCGCCCAGTCCGTGGACTCATAGTGGTTGCCTGAATCAACGAGGATTAGGCTCGTTCCATGGCTGACCCGACCGGAAACCCGACTCCTCCCGACGCACCCGCCGACTCGAAGGACGTCAGCGACGACTTTGTCTCCCGCGGGCACACCTCGCCGTCGGGCCTGCGGTACACGACGACCACCGGGCGGATGGTGCTGCGCCGGGAGGAAACCAAGGACGGCCTGGCCGGCGGCTTCCAGCCCAAGGCCGAAATTTTCCTGGCGGCCTACACCAAGGACGACGGGGACCCCGGGCGCCCGGTCACCTTCGCCTTCAACGGCGGGCCGGGATCGGCCTCCGTGTGGCTCCACCTGGGCCTGCTCGGCCCCCGGCTGGTGGATGCCGGCGACGCCGGAGCGATGACCCCCGCCCCCTTCGGGCTCGTCGACAACCCCGACTCGCTGCTGGAAACCAGCGACCTGGTGATGATCGATCCGGTCAACACCGGCTTCTCGCGCGTGGTCGAAGGGGAGAAGACCGACGAATTCCACGCCTTCATCGAGGACCGCGACCTCGTCGCGGAGGTGATCCGGCTGTGGACGACGCGCAACAACCGGTGGCTTTCCCCCAAGTACCTCATCGGCGAGTCCTATGGAACGCTGCGTGCCGTCGCCGTCGCCGGCCGCCTGTTCGACGCCTACGGGATGGCGGTCAACGGGCTGGGCCTGATCTCCACGGTGCTCAATATGTCGACGCTGCGCTTCTTCCCCGGCAGTGACCTGCCCTACGCCCTGCACCTTCCCACCTACGCCGCCATCGCGCACTTCCACGGCCGCCACGGCGGGCGGGACCTGGCGGAGGTGGTGCGGGAGGCCGAGGAGTTCGCCGCCGCCGGCTATGGCTACGCCCTCACCCAGGGCAACCGGCTCACGGAGGCCGAGTACGACGACGCCGTCGCCCGCCTGGCTGCCGTCACCACCCTCGATGAGGGGTTCATCCGGCGGACCAACCTCCGTTGGGACTATTCCGAGTTCGCCGCCGAACTGCTGCGGGGCGAGGGCCTTGCCGTCGGCCGGATCGACGGCCGGTTCACCGCCCCTCCCGAAAACCTCCAGAAGTCCGATTCCTGGGACGATCCGAGCATGCGGGCGATCACCGGGCCCTTCGCCGCGGCGATGAACCACTACGTGCGCGCCGAACTGGGCTATGAGAACGACCTCCCCTACGAGATCCTCACCGCACGGGTCCAGCCCTGGAGCTACCGCACGTTCGAAGGGGCACCGGTCGATGTCTCCGGCGTGCTTGAGCGCCTCCTCATCCACAATCCCGCCCTCCGGGTGCACGTCGACTACGGCTACTACGACGGCGCCACCCCGCACTTCGCGGCCAAGTACGTCTGGGCGCACATGGCCCTGACCGACCAGGCGAAGGCACGCTTCACCCACCACTTCCACGAAGCCGGCCACATGATGTATTTGAACCCCGCGGTACGCCGCGCACAGCTGGCCGCCCTTCGGAAGTTCGTCACGAACGGTGCCTCGACCGGCAATTAGTCAGTAGGATTAGTATTAATGCCGACAACGGCACCGGATGAAAGGACCTCCCATGCTCAAGCGAATCCTCTGGGCGCTGGCACCCATTGTCGTCTCCAAGGTCATGCAGAAGCGCGGTGCCGACTCGGCCCGCCGCCCCAACCCGGCCGGCCGCACCAACAAGACCGGCTACCGGAAGAATTTCGGCCGCTAGCCTCCGGCTCGTAGCCGCCCCGGCGGCGAACTTGCGCGAAAATGACGAACGCACCCGATAATTCGGGTGCGTTCGTCGTTTTCAGGCGCGCTGGGCGTCGGGCTCAGGCGAAGTGCACCCAGACGCCGAGGATCCACGTGGTTCCGGCGGCGAAAGCGAAGCCGAGTTCGGCGAGGATCCCGAGCCCGGTCGCCTTCAGGGCCTGGAGGCTTGAGGACAGGGCCGGCCGGGCGCTGCGCTGCCGCTGGTACTCGCTGGCGAACAGGCCGAGCGCGAAGCCCAGGAACAGCCCCACCACGGGGATGGTGAACATGCCCACCACCCCGCCCAGCAAACCGACCGTCACCGAACGGCCCGGGATTCTACGGCGCCGAAGGGTCCGTCCGGTCAGCACCAGGCCGGAGACCAGGCCGGCAAGGGCGAAAAGGGATCCCACGGCGAAGACGACCCAGCCCACGGCGCTCTCGACGGCGAGCGCCCACAGCAGCAGGGACCCGACGATCAGCACGCTGCCGGGCAGCACCGGGACCACCACCCCCGCGGTGCCCACCGCGATGAGCAGCCCGGCCACAACCGTCATAAACACCTGGAAGTCCATGCGCCCAGTCTCCCATCCCGGCCGGCGCCCCCGGGGTCCATGGAGTTCCGCAGCGCGGCCTGCAATACTAAGGTGACTGAGTAAAATTTGGTCTCGCACAACAGGAGGACGCATGAGTACGCCAGGAACAGGGGACACCGACGGAGCTCTGCGGCGCCCCCGCGGCACCGATCAGGGGCAGGGGGCGCACGCCCGCGGGAATGACACCCCGCCCTCCAGCGGCGCCAGCAGCGTCGGCGAGGCACCATCCGATGACACCGCGACCCGCGAGCACACCCGCGCCCACCGGGTCGCTGACACCGGGGCCGACGACACCGCGACCCGCGAACACACCCGCGTCGCCCCGGTCAGTGCGACCAGGGACTCCGGCTCCCATTCCCTGGACCCGGACGAGGACGCGCACCGCAACCGCGCCGACCGCCCCTCCGTGGCCGACGACGCCATCCCGGGCGCCGCCGACCGCCGCGCACTGCACCAGCGCGAAAAGGAGGAGTTCGGCGGCATGAAGTTCGGCTCCGCCTTCTTCGGCTGGCTGACGGCCACCGGCATGGCGGTGCTGCTGACCGCCCTGCTCGCGGCGGCCGGCGCCGTCTTCAGCCTCTCGACGAACACCAATCTCGATGAAGCCGCCGACCAGGCCTCCCGTGATGCCCAGACGGTCGGAGTCACCTCCGCCATCGTGCTGCTGGTGCTGCTGCTGGTTTCCTACTTCGCCGGCGGGTACGTCGCAGGGCGGATGGCTCGGTTCGACGGCGCCAAGCAGGGTATCGCGGTATGGCTGTGGGCCCTCATCATCGCCGTCCTCGTGGCCATCCTCGGCGTCATTGCCGGCAGCCAGTTCGACATCCTCGCCAATCTCAACAGCTTCCCGCGGCTGCCCATCAACGAGGGCGACCTGACCACCGCGGGGGTCGTGTCCGTCGTGGTGGCCGCCCTCGCGGCCCTGATCGGCGCGATCCTCGGCGGCCTCGCCGGGATGCGCTACCACCGACGGATCGACCGCGCCGACTACGACGAGCTCGGCCGCCGCTAGGGACGCCACCACCAGCCGCGGCCGATGAGCCGCCGCAGCACAAAGCCCCGGGTTCGCAGGAACCCGGGGCTTTGTGCATCCCAGCACCGCCGGACGCCCGGCATCAGGGCGAGGGCATGCCCCCGTTGACATTGAGGGTCTCCCCCAGCACGAAGCTCGACTCGGAGGAGGCCAGGAAGACATAGGCCGGCGCCAGCTCCACGGGCTGGCCGGCCCGGCCGAGCGGCGTGCTCTTGCCGAACTCCGGGAGGGCCTCCTTGGGCTGGCCGTCGGAGACCTGCAGGGGCGTCCAGATCGGCCCGGGAGCCACGGCGTTGACGCGGATGCCCTTGGGCGCGAGCTGCTGGGCCATCCCCTTGGTGAAGTTGTTGATCGCCGCCTTCGTGCTGGCGTAGTCGATCAGCGTCGGCGAGGGCTCGTAGGCCTGGATCGAGGTGCTGTTGACGATCGCCGAGCCCGGCGGAAGGAACTTCAGGGCCTCCCGCGTGATCCAGAAGAAGGACTGGATGTTCGTCTTGTAGGTGTGCTCGAGCTGCTCATCGGAGAGCTCCTCGAGGGACTCCACAGCGACCTGCTTGGCCGCATTGTTTACGAGGATGTCCAGGCCGCCCAGCTGCTCGGCGGCCTGCTGCACCATCGAGCGGCAGAACTCCGCATCCTTCACATCGCCCGGGAGCTTGACGCCCTTCCGCCCGCTCTCCTCGATCAGCCGGATCACCGTGTCGGCGTCGGGCTCCTCCTCCGGCAGGTAGCCGATGGCCACGTCGGCGCCTTCCCGCGCGAACGCGATGGCGACGGCGGCACCGATGCCGGAATCCGCGCCGGTGATCAGGGCCTTGCGGCCCTCGAGCCGGCCGGTGCCGCGGTAGGACGTTTCACCGCGGTCGGCCTGCGGCGTGAGGTCCCGGTCGAGGCCGGGCTCGGGCTGGTCCTGCTTCGGCGGAGCGATGCTTTCGAACCGCGTCACGGGGTTCGAGAACGTGTACTGGTCGCTTGATGCAGACTGCGGATTCATTTTTCCTCCGTTGCCGGTTGGGCCCCGGGCCCTCGGAGGCGACCCGGGGAGGCGAAAGGCAGAAGCTAAGCCTGCTTACTACCTTAGGCGTGCCCGCGGGAGCGGGGCAAGGGCGCCTAGAAGACGGCGGAGAAGAATCCCGCACCCACGCTGAGGATCAGGGCCACGACGAGGAGCCAGACGATCGGGGTGCGGTACTTGGCAATGGCGCGCATAGCTCCCCAGTCTAGTGCCCACTTCCCCGCCCCGTGCCGGGCCCCGGCCCCTACCCGGCGTTCTGGTGCACATGCAACCAATGTGAAAATGCACACGCTTTACACAGCGAGTGCGCGTAGAGTGAAGGAATCCGTGGGGCCCGCCCCAGTCGATGGCTGGGAAGCCGACCCAACCCCCAGGGATATTCATGAGCGTCACAGCCACCGGCCGCAAGGTACGGATCGCCAAACCCAATGACGTCATCGCGTCCTATTCGGTTCTCCTCAAGCAGGTCCGCAAGGAGGGGCTGCTGACGCGGCGCCGGCGCTTCTACATCTCGGTGTTCATCCTGCTCGGTTTGTCCATGGGCGCGGCCTGGACCGGCTTCGCGCTGCTGGGCGACACCTGGTTCCAACTCCTGATCGCCGCGGTCCTGGGCGTGGTCCTGACCCAGACGGCGTTCCTGGCCCACGAGGCCTCCCACCGCCAGATCTTCCGCACCCGCGGCGCCAACGACTGGTCCGGCCGGGTGCTGGCCGCCGGAGTGGTCGGCATCAGCTACGCCTGGTGG